>JAMPEW010000002.1 GCA_023664775.1 Clostridium sp.
GTCATTTCCGCCTCTATCAATTGCCGTAATTGTAAGGCATCCGTCATCGTAGTCAAACACCTGATAACGATTATCATAATTTGAATACAAAACACTTTCGATATGTGAATCATTAAAAAAAATCTCCACAAACGAATGGTTTGTTTCAATTTTAGCATTGACGTCATAGCTGCCGCTGCATAATACCCTTGTCCCTCTTACCGCAACCACATTTCTTTTGGAATAATTACCATAGTTATCAATATACTCACTGATTGCATTTTGGGAAGCCCTAAACTCCCGCTCTGTTGTTCTTGGCATTTCCTTCATCTCCTTTTCTAATAATCAAGCATTTACATGTAAAACTTATATCCCGATTATAAGGAAATGCGATTTTAAATGCACGAAAAAAACTGTAACCTTTCTTTTCACTTACCTGCCTCTCTGACTGACGCCACAAAACGGTCAATTTTATCAGGGTCTTTGCCCTGCCTGTCTTTATATTCAACCCCTGATGACACGTCCACGCCGTCAGGCTTTACATACCGTAACGCAGCAGCCACATTACTGTCATCAAGACCTCCTGCAAGCAGGAATAGCTTTCCGTCACGAGGTATTTCCTTTAACAAATTCCAATCAAAGGTTTTTCCACTTCCAGGCTCATGGGCATCAAAAACGTATCCTGCTATCTGCGGACATTTCCCATACGCCTCATACTTATCCATATCGCTTATGTTAAATGCCTTTAATATGGGAATGTGTCCTTCCTTTATAATGTCCTCACCAAGCTCACCATGTATCTGAACATAGTCAAAGCCCACCTGTCTGGCAAGATGCACCTGTTCTAAGGTTGGCGACACCATAACGGCAACCGCCTTTATATCGTCAGAAAGTGCTTTAATTATTTTTGCAGCATTCTCCACGCTTGTATTACGTCTGCTTTTTTCATAAAACATGACGATGCCTGCAAAATCAACCTTATTTTTGTTCAGGTACTCCGCTTCCGAGGCATCCGTCAAGCCGCATATTTTAATTTTATAGCTTCTTTCCGACATACATTTCGCTCCTATCCTTTCATCGTTATCTACCCATAACTGACACCATATCATCACATGTGAGCATCTTAAGCTCAGGACAATTGTTTTTATCTACCCGTAACTGACACAGCATCATCACATTCCAGTTTTTCAAGCTCAGGACAATTGCTTACATCTAAGGCTGTCAGCATATTACCATTACATATAAGGCTATAAAGCTTTGTACATTTGCTTACATCCAACGTACTAATCTGATTATTATAGCATTCCAATATAGCCAGGTCAGGACAAAACACCACATCTAATGTATCAATCTGATTATCATAGCAGTGCAGCCTGTCAAGCTTTGTACAATGCGTTACATCCAATGCATCAATTTGATTATTACAACAGCTTAAATGAAGCAGCTCGGTACAGTTATGTACATCTAAAATATTGATGGGATTATCCGAGCATTGCAATGTTTCAAGCTTTGTACAATTGCTGACATCCAATGCGTCAATTTGATTATTACAACAGTCTAAATCAGTCAATAGGTTACAGCTGCTTAAATCAAGCTCTTTTATATTATTATTTCCACAGTAAAACTCTCTCAATTTAGCACACATCGTCACGTCCAATGCTTCCAACAAATTATCATAGCATGCAAACAAGTAGAGATTTGGACAGTTACTGACATCTAATGAGTTAATCTGATTTTTCTGACAATAGAACCACGTCAAATTTGGGCAATTACCAACATCAAGACTAGTAAGCCGATTCTCGCTACATGCCAACTCGGATAATTTCGTACAGTCGCTTATATCAAGATTTTCAAGTTGATTGTGGGAGCAATATAATTCATACATTGTCCGACAATTGCTCACATCAAGGCTTACAAGCTGGTTAGAATCACAAAAAAGTGCTTCAAGAGCATAACAATCGCTTACATCAAGCTCTGTCAGCGAATTATCCCTGCAATAAAAATCTACCAAAGCAGTCAAGCCATTACAGGAAATTGTCCCGCTTAAATTTTTCTCGCTCCATGCAATTGATATCAACCTTCCTGCGCGCCAAGTATACTGCTCCTCATCATATATATCCTCCGATATATCAGCTCCAAGTGCCTTTTGCTCCGCAATCAATCCCTGCAGGATTTCCACATCTGTCTCGTGAGAGCCTTCCGTTGCCTCTGGCACTATTAATGCAGTATCCGTATTTCCCTCCTCGACCTGTAACACCTGTCCATCTGTATTTCCTTCCGTATCAGTATTTCCAGCGCTCCCATTACTTCCACAGCCCGTCAGCAGCCCAAGCACAAGAAGTCCTGACAGCAGCTTTGCACTAAATTTCTTCATTCGGCTTTTCTCCTATTCCTTATTCTTGTTCAAGACAATTCCAAAAACAGCGCCACATATGCCGCCGATAATATGCGTAAGCTGAGAAATGTTGTCATTTTCAAATATTCCACTTACAACCTCTGCTCCTAAGTAAATAATGATTATCAAAATCATTGTCAACGGTATACCGTCACCCTTTATGCATGAGGCAGACGTAAGTATAATCATCATAAACACAATTCCACTTGCACCAAGCAATGCAACATGTGGAAAAAACAATATGTTGACAAGTCCCGACACAACTGCCGTTATGGCTATCATTCCAAGCAGTCTTCCACTGCCGTATTTTTCTTCAAGAATAGGTCCAAGCAGCAGAAACAGCATCATATTTCCCGAAAGATGTGTCCAATTTGCATGTCCTAAGGTATGTCCGAACAGCCTTATAAAAAATCCAAAGGATATGGGAGAGCGATATACGGAAAAAGCTGCCATTACCAATTTTCCGTTAAACACTTTATCCAATACGAGTATGATAAGCGCTGCAATGGCAAAGGTAAGCACGACAGGCGCATTATAGCTTATCCTTGGAAGCTTATGCTTTTTCGGTGCCTCAGCCACAGCTTCGTTTTCTCTGGTTTGTAACTGATTAAAATTATCCATAGCTCCTCCTTCTTTCTCTACTGTCCTGCCTTAAATCTAACACATACAATATCAGGAAAATTAAACAGACGCACAGGAATAACACTGTTTCCAAGTCCACGGCTCACAACCATGGTTGTATCATTTTCCTCATATACTCCACTTGTGTACGCAGGGTTAAACCCTTGGTCGGGCGCATAAACCCCGCCTATAAATGGCAGTCTGAACTGTCCGCCATGTGCATGTCCCGCAAGCACAAGGTCTGCTCCATATATACTGTAATCCTTAATATACTGTGGTTCATGTGTAAGAAGAACCACAAGCTCCTTTTTATCGTTCAGCCGAAGCTCCTTTAACGTATCATCCAAAAGAGAGCCGTCATCAAGCCCCGCAAGAATAAAATCGGAACCACCCTTTTCTATACTAAGGTAAGTATTGTCTAAAATTGTAACGCCCTCCTGCCGAAGCATATCCATAAGCTCATTATATAAATCGTCAGAAAGCCATTTTTCATGGTTGCCCGTAACGTAATACACAGGCGCTATCAAAACTGCATTTCGGACAAGGCTGGCTGCATGATCAAAATTCTTGCTGCGCTCATCAACCAAATCCCCTGTTATCACTATCATGTCAGGCTCACATTCCTCAATTTTCTTTATGAGCCGCTTCTGGTTTTTGCCAAAGCCCTTATTGTGAAGGTCGGATAAATGAACAATTGTAAAGCCGTCCAGTTCCTTTGTTATTTCCTTGTTAGCATATTCGTACTCCGACAGCACGAGCATGTTGTTCTGCCAATAACAAAAAGCCGCCAAGAAAACAATGACGCAGATTACTATTATGTACCTTTTTTTCCTTTTCTTCATACCAAAATCTCCACCTATGTAAATTTGTTTTTATTTCCTAAGCAGCCTGTCCACAGGTGCAGTCATCCATTTTTGGAAAAGCTTTACAACCATTCCCGTAAATATTGCAGCAATGATTGTACCCTCTCTTGTGCCCTTGATGGTAAAGTCAAAAAATATAAGGGACAATAGAATTGTCAGCACAACGCATACACAGTCAAAGGCTATTTTTATATTTCCAAACTGCTTTCCCGTCGTGTCTGATATTGCCTTTATAAATGCCTCTGCCGAATTCATAACAACATTTGCAATAACGGCAAGCGCAATGCCCCATGCCAAAATAACCGTACCCAAAATTACAAACAATATTTTTAATATGTATGCGTCAACCTCAATAAACGACACAAGCCACATTCCAAAATCAGTGAAATACCCAAACAAAAACGAAAGCGGTATCTGCAACAGCTGTATAAGCTGAAAATTCTTGCGCAGTATTAAAATCTGCCCTGCAATGAGAACTAAATTCCATATAAAAAGCCAGTTGCCGAGGCTTAACGAGGTAAATTTAAGACTTAAAACATTTGAAACGGAGGAGGTGGGCGGTACCCCAAGCTCTGCCTTCTTTGTCACTGCAACTCCAAGCGCCACCACGAAAAGACTGATGATGAAAAGTATGTACCTCTTTGCAAGCTCCTTCTTACTCATTTTATGCTTCTCTATTTTGTTATCCGTTTCATGCTCATTTACAGTATCCATTTCATGTTTTCTCCAATTTCTGTTGTAAATCATATCGCATTTTTATAAAATTATTTTTGCTGCGAAACCCAATCTATAGCATTCTGAAAGAACTCTATTATCACGCCTGCCGCAGCCAATACAAACACAATAACGGTAACAACTACTGCAATTACGGAAGCAATGCTCAGGATAAGTGCAGGAAGCCTCAGTCTATTTTCCTGCTCCTGAAATCCGAATATGCCAAACAAAACAGCGATTATCGGAAAAACATACAAAAATATTTTATCCAGCACAAGCATGACAATCCGCAGTACGCTGAACAGTCTGACAGGCGGCATAAAAATAAGAATTGCTATGTAAAGCAGGCTTATAACCGACAAAACAATGGCAGCCCCTGAGTATTTCCCTGCCCTGTCTATTCTCCGTCTTTCAACTGCACTTGCATTATTGTAATTAGCAGCAGACTTATCATAAATATTTTCCATAGGTTGACTCCTTTATTTACACCTGTACATCCAACAGCATTTGCTTCAATTTTTCGTACCTAAGCCTCTTTTCTTCCTTTGCAAAATGAACCTCCCTGAGCTGTTCGGGATTGTCCTCATAAACAAGGCTTTTTGCCTCCTCGCCAAACTGCTCGCTTGTAAGGTCAAAGCAGCAGTCGCCAATCACATTATAGCAGTGATAGTTGCCGCCGTCACGCAAAATACCATAAACCCTTCCGCCGAAAATATCCTGTGCAAGAAATGCAGTAATTGAGCATTGCCCAAGCGTCTTGTTTTCCTCACTCCACTCATGCCTCATTCTCGGCGCACATGTGTCGGCACACCATATCTTAGATAATGCGTCATACAAATCCCTTGGCGTATGAATAAAAGGATATGTTTCATTTTCGGTTGTAATCGTGGCTGTCTCCCAGCCGTAAAAATTGTACTGCATGGCTACCTCCTAATACACCTTGTCAATTGCTGTCCGTACCCGAATTATACCAAAAACAAAAAACAAGCTCAACCACTATTCATTGGCTGAGCTTGGATATTAACGGAAAAATGCAATGAAATGGGGCTTCCTTGCGGCAGCCCCATTATCCTACTCAGTTTCTGCATATACAACGTACCACTTACCATCATCATATCCTATTACAATGACCTCTGTCTGATTAATTTCATTGTAGCTTCCATAGTACCGTTCCTCGACCATATAGGCATATGCTTTTTTTACATTCAAATCCACTCCATAGGCAGAATGCATATTAGAAAGTATACGGTCAAGCTCATCATCTGTAACCTTTTTTTCCTTTACAATTTTATAATCAACCTGCATGCCTCCAAGGTAATTGTCATACAGTTCAAAAAACTGGCTTCCGTTTTCCACTCCGTTTATGGCAAGTGCTCCATCTTTAACAGTCTGTCTTATTTGCGGATGAAACGTATCGTAAGTTGCATCAAAATCCATATCGTTATAACCCTTAAAGAAATTATCCACAACCTCCCTGCTTGCCTTTTCGTTCATTTTTTCCATAATTACAAAGGCACCAAATACGCCTACCACAACAAGAAGCAACACACCAATAACAATTCCGATAATGACTCCTGCCTTCTTTTTCTTCTTCGGCGGCATGGCAGCTCCACCCACAGGATTTTGATTATAACCATTTGTCCATTGTCCTGCATTTGGATTGTAGCCCTGCACAGGCTGTCCCACATTTGGATTATAACCCTGCACAGGCTGTCCCATGTTTGGATTATAACCTTGCACAGGCTGTCCCATGTTTGGATTATAGCCCTGCATAGGCTGTCCCATGTTTGGGTCATAACCATAAGGTGTCTGATTTTCATTTCTCTCATTCATATAAATACCCTCCTATTATTTATTCATTTTCTTCCTTTTCCGATAGCTCCGTCCCCAACACGTCATTATATTCTGATTCAAGCTTAACCTCAAGATTTCAGTGCGTGTAAATAAAATACAACAAGTCATCATATTCCAATTCAAATCTGCCATTTTCATATTTCACGGAAAACACTATCTTAATCGGCGAATACGGAAATGAGTTTTCCACCATAATCTGTGGTATTACTTCCAGCTGCATCGTCTCTGCATCAAACCGTATGTTGCCCTCAAAATCCACCGTTCCCGCATATGGGTATTCCTCCGTCCAATTCGGCAGCTCTATTTCTGCTAAAATAATTCCCTCTTTATCTGCAAAAATAATTTTGCGGGAAGCCTCATCATAACGATAATCAATGAGAGCATCTATATCCTGTGGATACTCCTTATACTCGTAAATATTCCACGCCGTATCATAATCACATACCAGCAATTTATACCAATTACCCGACGAATCTGTGCCCGTCCTGATACTAATAATTATTTCTGCCACACCATCATTATCAATATCTGTACCGGACAGCTTCGGAAGCTCTTGATAATAATTTTTGTACGTTTGGTTAATCAATACCTTTTCTCCCTGAACATAAAGAAGCATTGCCGATTCTTCATCCTCAGTGATGCCGTACAGCCGTACATCATCATTCAATTGATTCAATAATACTAAGGAATCATCCCAATAAGCATCTAAATCAGGATATGTATTACACAAATCCAAATCATCATTGGTAATGGAATTAAAATAGCTTGTCAAATTTTCAGATACAGCCACTGTGTTTTCTACATCAGCTTCCGCTTCGCCTGCCGCCGCTTCCTTATTGTTGCAGCCAAAGCAGCATATAGATATTACCGCAAACAGCAAAATAAATCGCAGTTTTTTTATCTCATTCATGCAAATATCCCCCATATATACATGTACACTATAGTAAATTGTCCATTACAAGTCAAGCACCCTGTAGTTTCCTTTCCGCAACCTACGGTTTCCTTCTGTAATGCTTGTTTTTCTGCATCTGTCAGGTCAGATTTATCCACATGAAAACGGTCATATCATTTTATTAAAATTCTTCCATAAAAGCCTAATTTGTATTCGTATATAAAATATAACCTAGAAAAGCCGAGTGCTTACTTATGATTTTCAATATGAATCATAATTTTACAAACACTTATAAAATTTTTAACAGGAGGACATTTTTATGAAAAAGAAGCTTATAATTTCAGCAATGATAGTTACCTTCATCTGCACAGGCTGTGGAAATACCAAATCAGCCGATACCACAGCCAACGACTACAGCAACTATGCATATACAACCGAAGCATCCCAAGGCGGGTTTGACATGACATATTCAAACGGGCAGGGTGCCTATTACGATGGTGGAATGTCTGATGAATATGTATCTATGGACACTACGGAGGCAGTACAAGCCGAAATGACTTCAGGCTCTGACGCATCACAGGCAACCAAGGAGGTTACAGGAGTTGTAAATAAGGAAATGCTTGTTTACCGCGGGGCGCTTTCCATTGACACCTTAGACTTTAACACCTCCGTAAATGATTTTAAGGCGCTTATAAATGAAAAAGGCGGCTTTATCGAATCAGAATCATACACAGACAATCGTTCCACAAACGGCTACTATGCCATAGACGCTGAGGAAAAGCATAATGTGTATTCTGCTATGATACGAGTACCAAGCTCCGAATATGATGCCGTTATGAACTCAGCAGGCAGCTTTGGCGATGTGAGGAACAAATCCTCCAATGCCACAAATGTTACACAACAGTACGGAACATACAAGTCACAGCTCGAAATCTACGAGACAGAGTACAAAAGATACCTTGCCTTGCTGGAGGATGCAACCGAGGACGAATATGCGCTTATGATTGAAAATGAGCTGTTTAATATTCAGATACAGATAGCCACCCTGAAATCAAGCATTACCAATATTGAAAATGATGTAGCATATTCCTATATAGATATAACAATCAAAGAGGTAACAAAATACGAGGACGCACCGAAAAAGACCGACACCTTCGGAGATAGATTTAAAAACACCTGCAAGGCTTCATGGACGGGATTTTTAAATGTATTGGAGCGCCTTCTGTTCTTCATCATTTTAAATATCTATTACCTCATTATAATAGCTGCTATTATAATCGCAATAATACTGGTGGTAAAAAAGAAAAGAAAGAAAAAAGCCTTGAAAAATACAAATGCATCTGTTCAGACTGTACAAAACGAAAATACAGTCACGACAAATACAACTGAACCGGAAAAAGCCGAACAACGCAAGAAAGCTGACACACCAAAAAATTGGCAATAGCCTACCCTAGCCCAGCCTGCCGCATAAAGCCGTAAATCTTATGCTTGCAGGATGGGCTGCATCTATGGTATTCTAACAAAAAAACAAAAGGACAGGAATTTATGGAATTAAAGCTTAAGGATGACACAAAAAACGAAGGCAGGGATAACCAAAATGATGCACAATTTATCCAAGGGGACAGCTACAGCAGAACGCAGGACCAGGTAGTTCCAAACCCCGTTGTAATTAACTTTGACGAGGTTCATGCACCCGTCGAATCCCGTAAAAGCTCACATGCAGGACTAATAATCAAACTATTTGTATTCATTATTTTAGCTGCTGTTTTCATATTTGTTTACAAAAATGTAATCAAGCCAAACTTCACGACTACAGATATTACGGATTATGTAAAATCCGATGAGGCAACAATGATAGGACAGCTAAAGCTAAGTGGAAGCTTTGAAGCCGACAGCGCATGGGCAGGCCGCCTCCCAATTTTCAGCAATGTAAGCAACGGTATTACAGTTAAATCCAACAGCGGCATAGGCATGATTTACAAAAATGATAAACCGTTCGGTATAGCCATAGATGGCAAGGGCTATCAGATGTTCGGCGTGAAAATAGGCGACCCCGAATATGATGCTGTCGACAATATTACATTTGCATATGACAGCGACTTCAGCATTTTAAACGATTTGGTTGACACACGTTCCATGAGCACCTATTATCAAAATACAAAAACAAATGAGCTGCTTGTCATAACTGTCAACGGAAACTCAAATAGAGTTGTCGCTGTAACATATTTTTATGACGGACGGTTTCTGACGAACACCTTAGATGACCTTTCAGATTAATTTACCGTAGATTAACATGTATATTTGACAGTCAGATAAATTCTCAGAAATTAATTTTAAAAAAAGAAGGTGTATGATGCAATATCGCAACGACAGAAACGGACAGCCAATATCACTGCTTGGTTACGGCTGCATGCGTTTTACCAAAAAGGGAAATTCGATTGATATGGAAAAGGCGGAGCAGGAGCTGCTTCGGGCTATGGAGCTTGGCGTAAATTACTTTGATACGGCATACATTTATGGTGGAAGCGAGGTTGCCCTCGGCAAAATTTTTGCAAAAAACAATTGCCGTGAAAAAATTAACATTGCAACAAAGCTGCCACAGTATCTTATAAAATCAAAAGCAGGCATAGACAAGTATTTTAAGGAGCAGTGCGAGAGACTGCAAACAAATTATATCGATTACTACTTAATGCATATGCTTACCGACATTGGTGCATGGGAAAAATTAAAACGGCTCGGAATAGAGGATTGGATTGCCGAAAAAAAGGCATCGGGAGAAATTAGAAACCTGGGATTTTCCTTTCATGGCAATACGGAAAAGTTTTTGGAAATTTTAAATGCATATGATTGGGATTTCTGTCAGATACAGTATAACTATTTGGATGAGCACAGTCAGGCAGGCGTCACAGGACTGAAAGCGGCTCACGAAAAAGGAATCCCTGTCATTATTATGGAGCCCCTGCGCGGCGGCAAGCTTGTAAACATGCTTCCTGAAACTGCAAAGAAAATAATTGCCGGTTATAAAACAAAACGCACGCCTGCCGAATGGGCGTTCCGCTGGCTATACAACCAGCCTGAGGTAACCTGCGTCCTTTCAGGCATGAACAGCCTTGACATGGTTGAGGAAAACTGCCGTATCGCCTCCGACACAAACGCTCTTAGCTTTACAGATGAGGACTTTGCCTTAATTGAGCAGGTAAAGGATGAGATAAAAAAGAAAACAAAAGTGGGCTGTACTGCCTGTGGCTACTGTATGCCTTGTCCAAAGGGAATTGACATTCCTACTGCTTTCAGATGCTACAATCAGATGTATACAGAAAAGAAAGGTTCAGGACGTTCTGAGTACCTGCAATGTCTCGCATACAACAAGGACAGAGCAGATATTAAGTCCTGTGTGGGGTGTGGCAAATGCGAAAAGCACTGCCCGCAGCATATTGAAATCCGTAAGGAGCTTAAAAAGGCAAGAAAAGCATTACAGCCCTTTTACTATAATGTTATGCTAAAGCTGATGCGCACTTTTAAATTTTGGTAGGCAAAATGCATACCGACAAAATGCTGAATATGAGAGATACCCCCATTCCCATTAACGGAAGGTACTCTCCTCCTATATGCAAATATGTATTTAAAAGTCCCATGACCGTTCCTGCTACAATTCCCATGTAGAGAAGCGGTCTTTTTATTTTTCTTTTTCCATGACAGATGATGCCTATAAAAAGAGGAAATACAATTCCCGGTGCATATATGGAATATGCTCCTGTCAAAAGCCCTATAATGTCTGTTTTAAATAGGGCAATCCCCAAGGAAGCCAGTCCCACAATCACAACAATAAGCCTTACCTCATTTACCTTATTTCTGCCTATCAGGTCATGCTCAACGATTGATGCTACATTTACAAGACAGGTATCTAAGGAGGAAAGAATGGTTGACACAAGTCCTAAACACAAAAGAACCGCAAGGGGGTACGGTATTATTTCATCGAGAAGGTAAATGAGGGGCGATGTTCCTTCAAGCTCTCCCCCGCTGCTTATCACCCACATGCCAATAAGCACTATAATTACAGCAAAAACTGCAAGTGCAATACCTGCAGAAATTGCTGCCTTTTTTGCAGTTTTTCCATCCTTTGACACAAGGTTTCTTGATAAAATGTCAGGTCCCAGGAAATAGGTTCCTCCAACGACAAAGAAAAGATTAAACAACCCCATTATGCCAAAGCTTTCGTTTGTAAGCACAATGTTTTCAAACACAGCTTTGTTTGCGTCTCCATTCACAAAGAAAAGATAGACAAATACAAGCAAAAAGCCCACTGCCATAATAACCGCCTGTATCATATCGGTTTTCACAACCGACATCTGTCCGCCAACCACAGAATAAAGGATTGTAACTGCAACGACAATGATAAGGATTGTCCTGCTGTTTTTACTGCCTGTCACGGCAGACATTACCGTAGCCATGGACACATACTGCGCCGCAATCACTCCAATCCATGAAACGGCAATGATTGCCGCAATAAATTTTCTTGCAGGCGCTCCTATCGTCTTTTCTGCCACATCAGGCAATGTATCGGCATCCAATGCCCTTACCTTTCCCGAAAGAAAAATGCCCTGCAAAACAAGTCCCACTGCGCCTACCAAAAGCCACCACACAGCGGGAAACCCGATGCTGGCAGTCCTATCAACGATTCCTATGGTTGCTGACGCTCCGATTGCCGTTGCAAGTATGGAAAGAAGCACCTTTGACGTCCCCTGTTTTTTACCTGCAACAGCATATTCCTCAAAGCTTTTTACCCTTTTCATGTCATAAAAGCCAATAGCTGTAAAAATAAATATGTAGATTAATACGAATACAAGCATCTTCATCCTCCGTAAAGCGCCAATAAAATTATGTTTATGCATGTAATACCTTATCGCCAATCGAAGATTGACGATGGGCTATTGCGACGTTCTTTCACAAAGTATTATATGCATTTATGCATATGATACCATGAACGGTTCTTATTGTAAACTTAATTTTATTTTCACTTTACAATCCGTCTACTGCATATGAAGATACTTCTCCTTTGTTGCCAGCCCTCCCCTGATATGCCGTTCCGCCTTGTTTACATCCAGCACCTTTCTCACTTCCTCCGCCAGTCCCGCATTAATATAAACAAGCCGTTCAGCGCAGTCCATATGCACGGTCGTCATTAATTAGAACGTAATCATCAACCAGCACAGCCTCCTCCAGTCCCAAGTCTCCGAAGAGCCTCAGGTAAATGTCGATGTTGCCTTCCTTGTCCACTTCTATCTTTTTAATAATCTTCTTCAGCTGTGTATTGGACATCTGACGCACATCAGTGACATCCTCGATTTCCTTAAATGTCGTGTTCAGTATCTTTTCCAGCTGTTCTCCCTTTGTCAGGTGATAGGCAACCATTTTCAGTTCATTTTCCAGCCGTTCAATTTCCTTCCTTGCACCACCGATTTTCTCATTCAAATCCTCTCGGGTAATGAGGTCGTCCATATACATATCCATATATTTCTGTCTGCTCTTTTTCAGCTTATTCAACTGTGCATTCAGTTCTTTTTCATATTCAATGTTCTCATCCTTTGCCCTGTAGACCCGCTGAAATTCTCCAACCACATGGTTGATGACCTTCTTTTTTTGCTTCAGCATGTCCGCAAAATAATCCTGAATGACCGAGATAAGCTCGTCCTCATCCAAGGTGATTGCATTTGGGCAGCTATCCGCCCCTCTGCCATTATGTCCTGAGCATACCCAGCGGACATATGTATTCTTGTAGGTGCGTACTGAACGCCGGAACGACCAGCCGCATTCCTTGCATTTTATCAGCGTGGAGAACAGGTGCCTGTTACTCTGGCGTTCACGGGTCATTTTGAATGCATTATGCCGTGATTTCAGTATTTCCTGTGCCTTTTCATAAAGCTCATTGTCAATAATCTGCAAGTCAGGACGCTCAACTATCATCCATTCTGCCTCGTCCTTATTTGTCCTCTGCCCTGTCAGAAAGTCTGTCACCTCCTGCTTGCCATTAATGATTTTTCCCGTATACAGTTCGTTTGTCAGAATCCTAGATACAGCATTCTGGCTCCACGCACAATTCCGTTTCGTTTTTAGCCCCCGCTCGTTGAGCATATTAGAAATTCTGGCAGTTCCATAACCGCCCTCTATGTACCATTTGTAAATCTGTCTTACAATTACCGCTTCTTCTTCATTGATAGTAAGGTTGAAATAATCGCCAATCGTTTTTTCATAACCGTAGACTATGTTCGGAACGCGTCCTTTTTCGGCATTCATTTTCTTTCCAAATTTAACACGCTTGGATGTGTTGGCACTTTCCTCCTGTGCCAAGGCGCCGAATATCGTAAGGACAAATTCGCTGTTTCCCATGCTGGTCATGTTGGCAGTCAGGAATTGGGTTTCAATTCCCAGTGCTTTGAGCTTGCGTATATTTTGCAGTAAATCAACTGTGTTTCTGGCAAAACGTGATATATCTTTTACCACTACCATGTCGAATATTCCACGCTCGGCATCGGACATCATTTGCAGAAATTCCTTACGGTTCTTTATCTTCGTACCTGATATTCCTTCGTCCGCGTACAGCCGCACCAATGTATCGCCTGTCCGTTTGGTATATTCTGCAAAAAACTCTTTCTGTGCCTCCAGACTGTTGAGCTGGTCCTCCTTATCCGTGGAAACACGACAGTATGCAGCTATGTTCATCCCAAAACCTCCCTATTAAAATATTACCATTCCGTAACAACTTTACTATATCAAAGAACGCACCTGAAAGCAACGAAATAGTTGTAATAGCTTTATATTTGATACGCATCTTTTATATCATTTATGATATCTACTCCCTCTTTTGTCAGGGTTTCCACCAACATCCTAGTCAGGGCTTCCAAATCCAACTTCAAATTTGTAACAACATCCACAATGCGACCACTGGTACTGGTATTTGACATTGCAATAATCCAGGCATCCTTTTGAATCTCAGAATACGTGTCATTTGCAAACTTTCTCGCCTCATCAAATAATTGCTGACTTAATGCGATTTGTGCTATTATACTGAGATAATAATTGCACCTCTGTAATAGTTGCTTATGCTTTGCTATTTTCTTGACAGTATCAATTCCCTCGCATATCTTATCTGCCTTTCCCTCTGCCTCTTTTAACTGTTTGTCCATTTTATGCCTCCTATGTTGTAGTTTCTATTTCTATAATTATATTAGCATATTGCCGTAAAAAGAAAATGTCACAAAAGTGTCAAAAATGTATCAGAAAAGTATCACATAAACATCAGGATTTTTCACCTGAAATTATTTGGGTGCAAATTGTTTAACCGTCAATGTCCTTATTATTTTTAAAGTCAACGATTATTAAAAATAAAAAGGCAGCCGTTTGTCCGTTAAGATAAACCGCTACCTTAAGTAAATGATATTTGTTTTGCTTTTTCTCCCTTTGCACTGTAAATCATGGCAAGTGACGCTTGTATGCACCAAACCGCTTTCATAACTGCATAATGTGCTCCTCTTCATATTCTTCTTGATCAGGAATCTGATCCGCTGCCTTTTGGATTGCCTGCTCTACCTTTTTTGAGTTGGCTTCAATTAATATCTCAAGTAAATAGTCGGCGGTTACTGACGCTGTATTTGGATTATGAAACCGATAATTTAATTTCTGTTTCTTCACGGCGAAGTCTCCACCTCCTTCTGTTTGCCCTTTGTCCATATTATGAAATTTCAGTTTAAAATAGTCCTGTGGAACTACTCATATCTGCTGATAGATTTCGCCAATTAATTATCGAATGCTTTGATTCCGGCACCGAAGTGACAAAGAAACCGATGCTCAGTCATTTCACACCTATAACATGGATATTTCTGCTGCTGTTACTGCCTGATCCTCCAATTGGCAATACTCGTCATATATTTCTCTGGTTACCATCGAAAATTCTTCCGCTGCTTTTTCTCCCACCCGAATCGGTTGCAGCAGAGAAAGAAGCTCCTTGCATAATTCCTGATTCGGACAGTTGTTTAAAAAGCCGCCTTCCGTATCCAATATCAAGCGGTCGCACATGTCTGTCAATACCATTTTCTTTATACCCAACTGATGCTGACCGATAAAACTTGCCATGTTTTCCGCTGTCATATCAAATACATATTCCAGTCTTTCACTTCCATCCGACGGGTAAAGATATGCATATCCCACACGCTCTCCGTCCAGTATCTTTTCTATGGCTTCCATATCATTCCTTGTCATCTGTCTGCTCCTTTCCATTTCATTTAATTGTCTTCATTCCCATACTGACTGCCAGAGCCCTGTCAACCTCCAGCATCAGTTTTTCATCGGCTTTGCCTATATATTTTCCGATACGGGATTTATCAATTGTCCGAATCTGCTCTAGCAAGACAATTGATGATTTTGGCAGTTCTTTGGACAACAGAAAGATATGTGTGGGCAGCTCCGTCTTTTTTCTGCCTGTAATCGCCGCTACAATTGTAGTCGGACTAAATTGGTTACCCATATCATTTTGAAGAATCAATACCGGTCTTACCCCACCCTGCTCACTGCCGAGCACCGGGGAAAGGTCGGCATAATAGATTTCACCCCGTTTAATTTCCATTGTTGTTCTTCTCACTCTTCACCCTCCATAATTCATTGTGTTTTTGATTCTTCAAAATTTTTTGTATGTAAAAGGCAGGTGCCTTATCATAAAAGAAAATCACCTGCCTGTAATATCTATCTATGGTTATCTCGTCCTTTTGTCCCCGACCCCTGACGATTCGGAATATATCAGACGGGCATTGGTTATGCCTCTCATGGGAATCCCACCCTCCCGCGGTTCTCGCCGGACAGCCCAATGCGGTGAAGCGTTCAAGACTGAAGTACCATTATGCCCTCTGCCTGTCATCGCCATCCTTCGGTTACCACCCGAAGGTCGAAACAAAATTTTCTGTGGCTTGCCATGTTTCCACGACAGCAGAAGGGATGTATCTGATATATTGGGTATTTAGTTTTCAAGGTTCAATGAGGATAAAAAATCCCCTCACTTTTCATGCCGAAAAAGCGAGGGGTGTACAACCATGTATTATTAAATTTTTTCTAAATTCATTCTGCTCTATGATTAAAATAATCTTTCAGCAATTCAATTATTTTGCCAGCACATCGTACATTTATTATTAAATATTCCAAATATATACCATTTTAATCAACATTCAAAAACCTTCGCATTTCCTTTGATGGTACATTTCATTTACAGATTCAGCAAAAACAGAACGAGAATGTTTATGTATATTTTTATTGCAGTTTTTCTTATAGATATAATAGTCCCTTAATTCCGCCCAACATCCATTGTCCTTGAGCCATTTAATTTTACCATCTAAATATTTAAATCCACCGCCTTGATATTCCCATGTGTAGTTATTTTTCCTTTTATTAAATCTTATATATTTCTGTTTTCCATTTCCGCAGTTATGTACAAGTACAAAATCACAACTATATAAAATTCTATTGTCATATCTATTTAGCTTTTTAATTGTCAATACTCTAGTTGAATCTTCGCAGTAACTATAGCCATATTTGCGTGCAACTTGATCTATCGCAGATTTGATAATACATCGAATTTCTTTCGGCGTGTAATTTTCTTCATCGTCATTAATTTCTAAATCATAATCGAAATCAAATCCAATATTAGATTTTTTATCATATGTAATCATATTTCTGCTAGAACTACCGACAGGTTTAAATTGAAATGTAAAATCACTTCTTACTATATCCTGTACTTCATGAATAATTTTATATAATTCACTTTTAACAGGTTTAACTTCTTCAGGGCTTACATAGACAAAATTAAACATACTGGTTTCCTCCAAACTATAATTATAAGATTATGTGCTAAATATAAATCATTGCATTGTAACACAAATTATAATTCTGTCAACAAGGAATTTTTAGATATTTTAAGGGGTTATCCCGTTTTTTATTACTTTTCAAGGATATTAAAGGTGATTCAGGACATCCGGACAGGTATAGGTATCCGCCGTCTAATCCTCCCTGCACGCCGCTCAATTTTATTCTTCTGACACATCATTACCAGCATTCATATCGGTAAAGCCAAAAACATCTTCCCCTATGGCGTTTCTTAAAAAATCATCAAACCCAGCCATCTTCTTTTTATTCGTAATAATCGAAATTAATTCCTTGCCATACTTTGTTAATTGTACATTGCCTACATAAAACTCTTTATTTTCACCCAATTCGATTTCAAAATCAAAATATATTATTTTCTTTTTTTCATTAAACCTCACACTATGTACCATGGCTGAACTCTGAACTAACCCCGTATCTGCCAAATCTTTAATTTCTTCATAGCCCAAACCACATTTTAAATATATATCAAATTTATCAAATAGAATAACGGGATAATATTCTTCCCCTATTTTTACTGTAAAATTCGCTATTTTCAAAAAAGTAGTAGCGTCTTTATAATCTATTATCGACAAAATGTGAATCAAAGATTTAGAAACATTGTTAGGGTTATTTATTTCTTCAGCAAGTATTTTACCCCAAATTAATGCGATATCTTCTTTACTGACATGCCTGGCTTTATCAAAAAAATATGCTAGCCAATTGTCATCCAATTTCTCCGGTTCAGCATTTTCATTAAGTGAATCTAAAGCTATAGATAAAATATTATATTGATTTTCATATTCTTTAATCAGTCTGCGTGCATTACTTATACCTGCAGCTTTTGCAAGCATGGGCATTTTTTCATCATTTTTTATCTGTTCTATCAGATAATTTTCTGCTTCCAAATGATACTTTTTATTTGCCCTTGGAATTGCTACCCAACCAATAGCATTGGATACTTTATCTATGATTTTTTCTAATAAACTTCCGGTAGCCGTAAATGCTTCTCTTGGAATTAACTGAAAATTGTCTAGCATACATTTATCCCCTTGTGCCAAAATTGTTTTTCTATATTTTACCACATTCTAATACTATTTTCTATTTAAAAAGCCAATTAAGGAATTTGAGGTTTTAGATATTTTAATATTAGCTCATTGTCCTAGTTATAAGTGTTTTGTACCAGTAAAATCTTCTTTCCCTTCACAATATACCAAAATATTTACAATCCTCCTTTGATACAATTGAAAAGCAATGACAATTGCGGCAAAGGAGGATTTGTTATCTGCCTGATAAAATGTACATCAACTCAAATGTTTTTTAACCTTACCGCTCTAACATCTTTTTGAGTTTTTCCAACACATTCCTCAGTCTCTTACTTACCGCCTGTTGGGAAATGCCATAAATTCCTGCCAGTTCCGTTTCCGTCATTTCATCATAATAACGTCTGTGTATCATAAGTCGTTCTTCTTCACTCAAACATTGAATTGCATCCATCAGATTCTCCGTCAGAATGTTCTTCACTGCCTCTGCTGCGACATCCACACGCCAATCCTCAAGAAAATTGATTCCGCTCAAGCTTTCCGCCAACAGAGCATCAATTGACGCATCTTTATTCTCAATAGATTGCTCCGTTAAATACTTTTGTCTGCGCCGCTCCTTATAAAACTCTCTATATTGCTCCTGCGTCACCTCCATGAGCATTCCATGCAACGGAATAAACCGCTTCATTTTATATTCTTCTTCCTTTTCCTGACGGCAACATAATTCCATATAGGTGATTTCTTCATAACCGTCGGCAGAAAAGACAAAACACTTGTTGTTGGCATACTTTTTTCTTTCCGCCATATGTCTTCCTCCGTTTCATCAAAATCTTCAAATGAATTGATGAAACGGAGGACTGCGACAGTTATATATTATTATCATTTGGAATTAACCCTTCAAAACAAAAAAACCGCTAAACTTATTCGGTCTAACTGAATAAGTTTAGCGGTTTAACCACACACATTATTAAATTCTATTTATACTACAATCTGTTTCTTGTTTTTTATATTAAAATCCCTCAACATACATTTATGTAAACAAATCTTTGATATCTTCCATAAATCGTTCTACAACATCCTGTTTTTGTTCAGGTACATTTTTTAATAACTCTTCTACCTTTTGTTCCCTGGAAATATAACCTCTTATAATATAATCGGTAGTCGTTTTATAATAATCACTCAATAAATCAACTATAGCAACAGACGGACACCGTTTTCCCTGCTCAACCTTGCATATAGTATCGACGCATATTCCCACTTCCTTTGCAACCTCCCGCTGTGTTTTTCGTTTCGCTTCCCGAAGCTGCCTTAATCGGTTTCCACACTCTTTCTTGTCATACATATATTCGTCTCCTTATCAATTCCAAACTGTTGCATAATAGCTTTTTCCAGTTGTTTCATAACCTCAGTATTACAATCAATATGACCTGATTTGCTGATAATCTTACTTTTATCTACCGTAACAATTTGCTCTGGCATGCATACAGAAACTGTCTCCAAAAAGCCATCTACATCCTCCGGTGTTACCTGAACATGAACCGGAATAAATTTCTTATCCTGCTTACTGGAAAACGGACAAACATTTACAACTGCGGAGCATTTGTTATTCCTATCATTGCTCACCACGATGCATGGTCTTAAACCTGATTGAACGGAACTTTTGGGATGCTGTCCCAAATTAACATATACAATATCTCCACGCATAATTCCTTTCATGTCATTCCTCCTGCACCATTAATTACTCCGAAAATTTAGCGAAAGTCTCAAATCCCCTTCATCCACCGTTATGATATGTCCTCCGGCTTCAATCACCTTTCCAATCTTTGCATACGCATCTGCAATATCAATTGAAACAGATGACATATTGACGATGAGAATTCCATCATACTTTCTGCCCTTTATGCTATTAACCATGCTTTCAAAATGACGATTTACTTCATATTGTCCAAGTCCATGTCTATATGCCACGCCTGCTATCTCTATTCCATTCGCTTTCGCATACTCTCTAATATAATGAAGCTGTCGTTCCTCTCTTCGCTCTATATCTGCAAATTTAGTATGAACAGATATATATGCCATGCATCTCCAAACTTTTCTTTTAGCCATGTTTCATCCCCGCCATTTTTATAAGCTGTAGGAATACGGCATGTAAGATAACACTTCCGATGAACCATTAAACTACATGCCGTTATATCTTCCTTCTTAGAAAAGTTTACATTATTAGTCCTGATTTGACAGCTACCATATTGTGGCAGTTATGTACCCAATTTTGTAGTAGTCATAAGCCTCTTTTTACATCACTCCAAAATTTCAATCACCGCCTCCAAAATCCGATATGCTTTCTTCTTATTTTCATCACTTAATTCTGAAATCTTAAAAAATATTTCATTTTCTATATTCAGCCTCCCGCATACAAGGTAATCAAGTGATACCTTGAAATATTCCGCTAGCAGCGTCAGCGTATCAATTCTGCCGCATGTTCTTCCCTGTTCAATTGAACGATATGTTTTCACACTGATACCTATAAGCTGTGCGACTTGAGTTTGTGAAGCCTTTTTGCTATTTCTTAATTTTGATAATCTTTGTCCGATATTATTTACTTCCATAAACATTCCTCCAAATTCATAATTTTTATTTGAATCTGGATTCTCAAGGATACTTCGCAATGTATTCCTGATATACATGGACCTTACCAATCGAAACCAATACCGTTTAATATCCAACGAACATAAAGAACGCTAAATTACAAAAGTCTGACAAAACATATTTCTGAATCTAATGTAAACACACAGATTTCTGTTCTGTCAGACCCCGCCAAATTTTAATCAATTTTTTAATTTTACAGATTTAATTACAATCACTTCTGCAATCACTGAGAACAAAGCAACCGATAAAGCATAAAATACCTGTTTTATGAATCCTGTCATATCAAAAATAGCAAACAGTAGAAGCATTAAAAATATTCCCACCAAAATTTTTCTTCTCTGACGTGCAAAAAACATCACTTCATTGTAATCGCTTTGATAAGCGGTTGTTACAAAAGCAATCTTATGTAACAGAAACAGTATCCCGACAGCAAACAGTATCATATACAGCTTAGGAAGCATAATTTCTTTTGCCAGAAAAGGCCCACATGTCACTAATACAACCGAGCAAAAAAAGCACGTGGAAAATTTTTTCATATGAATTCCGCATATATATGCTCTAAGCGGTAATAGCACGGATAAAACCACAATAAATTCCCAAAAGATATTCAGAATACAGGCAATTACCAGCCCTGTACCCAAACAGAGCAGCAATTCAATTCCTGTTTGAAATCCATAATGATACATATTGTAATCTTCTTTGTCTATCACGCCTTTATCCACAATGTAATTTGTTATTTTATCTGCCAGTGAATACATTAGAATTTCCTCAGTTTACTTAAATCCGGCTTTTCAGGCTGATGTAAAAACAGACAACATCCGCTATTCGCACCAATCATGGCAAAAAAAGCTCCGAACCCTGCGATTAAGCCAATCATCCATTTGGAATATACAACATTTGCTCTCAATTTTCTTAACATATGGCACCTCCTTACTATATTTGTCAAATTATAACATATTTTCTCTACGTAAATCGAATGTCGTAATTAATACCTATTGCCAGTGTAATTTTTACCCAAAAAAAAGACCAAAGCGTCTCACGCATCGGTCTTTTCACTGTATCTAATTTTATTGTACCGTCTGTGGCAAGTACATAATAATTGTCAGCTTATATATCTTATCCTTGATATCGATATCCAGATAACCATGATTTTCCTTATCTTTTTTTCGTGTAATCAATCTTCCCTCACTGTCTTTTCTTATAATACCGTCAAAGGTATTCTCCAGAAATATGGCAAGATTTCCTCTGTCATATTTCATTTTCAAATCGATATAAGCATCTTCTATCCCCTGCTTCTGATTTGCTTCAATTGCATTATCCAATGCATTTCCCAAAATCACACATAAATCTGCATTATCAAAGGGCAAATTATAAGGTATGTCCAGCTCCATTCGGAATTTAATTCCATACTTTTGGGCCGTTACATATTTTGAATTAATCAATACATCAATAAATGAATGACCGGTATTTGCAACTGACAATTCATCCCAAGATTTTAAATCCGCAACCTCTGCAATATATGTCTCCAATTTTTCATATTCTTTATTTTTTGAAAGCTCTAACATATATGTAAGTTTATGCTTTAAATCATGCTTGGTTTTTCGAATTTCAAGCATAGTACTTTCTTTCTCCTTCATATGTTCCAAGTACAAATCCAACTCCAGCTTAAAAATATCATTTTTTCTTTTTAATTCATACGCATCTATCAATTTAATGTACATCAGAAAAATAAAAGAAACCACTACCAAAAGAATCACGAATACAATTACCGATATCCATAAATCTGACTTTTCCTCTGATTTTGCACTTAACATAAATAAATGATATGAGAAAACCATACAGCCAAGCGGAATCATCATCAAAATCCCGTTATATTTCCATGAAAAATCTCTTACACTGTCATGTCGGAAAAAAATTGCAAGCAGCTTTACCAAAATTAACAAGATACACTCACATAAAAAGGAACCCAACAAATCATATTCTTCAAACACTATTTTGTTATTCAAAAAAAATACGCTAACCAACAGTTCACAAAGCATCCACATTGCATTATATATAATCGCAAATACATTCTTACCGATAAAAGAGCCTTCAAAACCGCAGCCGACAAAGGCAACAAAAAGAACACTCAGCAGCAGTCGTACTATTGCAGGAATGTTACTGACAGACGGCATGGAAATTATCTGCCATCCCATATAAATCAGAATGATTACAACGACCTGCATCCGTTTTGATTTCTCTTCAAAAAAAGTCTTATAATATTCAAACACAATGTATGCCGATAATACAGCCAGAAAAATATTAAATAGAATTTCAATCATAACACTATCGCCCAACAAACTGTTCCTCAATCAATTTTGAATATTGTTCATTAATCTCTCTTCTTCTATTTTCACTTATATAATATCTCTGACCGTTCATTAATACAACATAATCAAATGCCTTATGCCGAATATATTTTACATGAACCAGATATGATTGATGTATCCGCCAAAAATCTACTTTTCTATCTTTCAATTTTTCTTCAACCAGACTTAATTTATCATAATATGTACAGACAGTTCCATCGGCAAGATAGATATTAATGCGTCTTTTGTCACTTTCAAACAGCATGATATCACATATCGGCAGTTTGTAATACTCTTTTTTATATTGAAATTCGTAATAACAGGTTTCAGACATAATGTTTTTATATATCTTCAAAAAACATTTCTCGATAGTTTTTACGGATATGGGTTTCAAAATAAAATGATACGGGTGTACCTCATAGGCTTCCAATGCATAACTTTCAAAACCAGTTACATATATCAAATAAACCTGTTCATCCATTTCACGAATCTGCTTTGCCGTATCCAGACCGTCTAAATGTTTCATCTCTATATCCAGAAAAATCAGGTCATATCGGACGTTATTTTCTTCCATTTGCTTTAACAATGCTTCACCGCTCATGAAGTCTTCCACATCAACACGAATACCTTGTTGAAGGGATATAGTTTCTAAAATCCTCTCTAATCTTTCGATTTCTTCTATTTCATCATCACATATTGCAACATTAAGCATTCCAATCTCCCCTACATGTAATTAAAATATTTTATCCTTATTCTTTAAAAAGTTCCTCATAAGACACATTAAAAATTGTCTTTAAAAGCTTCAAGTCACTTGCCTTGATGTTCCTTCTTCCCGTTTCAATATTTGCCAACGTACTTCTTGACATATTGCTGCCCATTAACTGCATCTGTGCAACAACCTCAACCTGTGTCATATTTTTCTTCATCCTGATTGTCTGGATATTTCTTCCCAAAGGAATATCCGCTAGAATCCATTGCATAATAATACCTCAAGTTTTGTGACTTATTGGTGACCTTTTCTAGTATATACAAATGAATTAAATATAATGTCACTAATCGGAAACATTATATAAATTAGGGCGATACAGGTATGAAACCTATACCGCCCTGACAACTTCATTTATTGATTATTTGTTTTATCTTATTCTCTCTTTTTCCTCCTTCCCGCAAAAAACATTCCGCAGCCTGCCAGCAGCGACAGTACTGCAATTAAAATTACAACCTTAAGCGGCGTTTCGTCACCTGTTTTCGGATGACGTTCTGCCGTCACGGAAACCGTCTGGTCCGCATCATTCAAATCCGCATGCTCCGTTACAAGTTCCCCTGTCGCCTTCAGGTACAAGCTCTCAAATACCACAAGCTCCTTTCCCTTCAGACCATCTGCCGCAAAGGTAAACTCCATTTCAATACTGCCATCGGATGCCTCAGGTGTAAATTCCTTCTCTGCCCGCACTTCCTGTCCGTTTACTAAAAGCGGTTTTCCTGTAGTTTTATCCATTAGTACACCCGTTATAACATAAGTTTCACCCGGTGCAAGATTTGTAAAGCTTACCGTATCCGCAACCGTAACGGTTCCTTCTGTCACAAGCTTTTTGTCACCGTCCGCCTTATCCCTTGCCGTCGTTTTGATTTCAGGAAAATAAACCGACTGGTCATGGTCATTTATGTCCGCATGGACTGCCACTTCCTTATCGTTATAATAAACAGTCTCAAATACGACTACGGTTGTTCCCTCTAGTGCAGAAGCATCAAGCGTAAAATTGAGCGTAATCTCACCGTATGATTTTTCCGCAGTAAAAGACTGTTCCACACGAAGTTCCCTACCGTTCACAAGAAGCGGTTTCCCCGTCGTTTTGTCCATCAGCACACCTTGAAGCTTATAATCCTTACCTGCCAGAAGCCCGCTGTAGGTTACCGTATCCGTAATCGTGATCATTCCTCCTGCTGAGGTGTGCATTCCTGTTGCCTCATCCTTTGCAGTTGTCCTTATCTTTCCAAAGGTAATCGTCTGGTCCTTATCGTCCAAATCCTTATGCTCTGCCACAAGACCGCCCTTACAGTAAAGTTCTTCAAATACAACCGTCTCCATGCCTTCCAGTCCACATACCGATGCATTAAAGGTAAAGGTTACAGTTACGCTGCCTGATACTGTCCGCCTTTTCATCTCTCCGATTTCCGTCTCGGTCACATTGCCGTTTTCGTCAATGGAAATGGCACTTCCGACTGCTGGCATTCCCGTATTAAATGTTGTTTCTGCCGTAATGACTTTTCCTTCTGCATCTTTTACCGGCTCTCCCGTCTTTTTGTTCATCAGGGTGCCCTTTACGGTGTAGATTCTGTCTGCCAAAAGATTTTCATAGCTTATCGTGTCAACCAGCGTCACATTTTCGTCTGCATTTGCCACATGGTCCTTTGTCTCGGAATCCAGTGCATTCGTATGAATTTCAGGAAAATCAACTTTCTGGTCTTCATCCTCAATGTCAGCATGTATCGCCACCTTTTTCCCTTCATACGTGCATTCCTCAAATGCCACCACATGGGTGCCCGTAAGTGCAGAAGCATCCAGTGTAAATTCAATGTCTATGATTCCATCCGTCTTGTCAGGGATAAAGGTTTTTGATACGGTTACCTTCTTCCCGTTGATTAACAGCGGCTGTGCTGCTTCTGTCTGCTCTGTTCCGTCTGTCTCAGGTTCCGTCATCAGCGTTCCTGTCATGGTGTACTTTTTGCCCGGAACCAGTCCGCTGTAAGCCACATGGTCCACGATTGTTGTTTTCCCGCCCGCATTTGCCATATGGTCTTCTGTCTCTTTTCCAAGCAGCGTAGTGGCAATCTCAGGGATTGTCACGGTCTGCTCCACGTCGTTTATATCTTCGTGGATGCCAATGATAATGTCTCTTTTTTCTCCTTCCATTTCTTTCTCGTAATATAATCTTTCAAATGCCACAAGTGCATTTTTCTTTTCAAGTCCTGCCGCAATACCGTCAAAGACGAAGGTTACCTCGACAGTTCCGTTCGACTTCTCCGCCGTAAATGTGGTTTCTGCAGTTACCGCCTCTCCGTTTACGGTCACAGGTTTTCCCGTTGCTTTGTTCATCAGAGTGCCCTCTAAGTGGTAGGTCTTTCCCTGTACAAGGTTGGCGTAGCTTACGGTATCGACCAGTATGATTTCCTCATCCAAAAACGTATTCTGTATGCCAGTGTCCGCATCCCTGAGACTTGTTTTCAGGCTTGGGAAGTATATGGTCTGCCCCTTGTCGTTCTTGTCCTTATGATACGCCAGTTCAATGTCGTTTATCAAAAGTGTTTCGTAGCATACCGTAACTGCTCCCTCTAATTCTGCGTCAATGGCATCAAAGGTAAATGCCACATCAATGCTGCCCGAAAAGTCCTCTGGTATGAATGTGGTTTCTGCCGTTATCTTTGTTCCTTTTGATGTCGTAATCGGCTCTCCTGTCTTTTGGCTGATGAGTTCTCCCCGCAGTTTATATTCGTACCCCGGCATAAGGTTTTCATACATAACGGTGTCCACAATGGTAACACTGTCATCCGCACATGCACGGTCCTCATCCGTTTCACTGTCTTTTGCCTGTGTGCCGATGACCGGATAGAAAATGGTCTGTTCGGCATCATCTAAGTTTACGTGTGATGCATAGTTTCGATTGTTCCAATAAAGACGCTCGTATACAACAGTAGCATCACCTTCCATGCCCGTGGCATCAATGGCATCAAAGACAATCTCTAATTCTCCATCTGCCTGCTCCGGTACAAAATACCGTATTTCTTTAATTGGTTCCCCGTTTTCATCCAGCAGTTCTTCACCGCTGTCCCTATCCATGAGGGTACCTTCCAAACGGTATTCATAGGTTGGGATTAATCCTGTATAGCTGACTTTGTCATGGATTACTACATTTTCTTCCGCAGGCGATACATTGTAACCTGTCTTTTCTGTCCATGCGGCGGTATCTATGCTCGGGAAGGTTCCTGTCTGGTTGGTGTCCGTAAGATCCGTATGTCTGACTACTTCCCCGTCTCTCCGTGTCATTGCACCTGTCAGGTTTAAGCTTCCGTTTTCATACAGGGGTGCAGGACTGTTCCCCTCAAACAGGTAGGCAAAGATAACATAGGTTTCACCTGCCAGATTCCTTCCGTCAAAATGGTAGGTTACATCCACGGTTCCACATTTTTCCTTTTCATTGGTTACATAGTCACTGTCCACTGTAAAGGTGGTCTGTGATACAATCGGATTCCCATTGTTATCAAGCAGCGGTTTTGCATTTTCTTCATCTGCTGAAGTGCTTTGATTCATAAGAATGCCTTTTACCGTGTAGGTCTCTCCTGCGGTGAGGAACTGATAAGATACCGTGTCCACAATCGTAACGTCTGCCTCTGCCACAGATAAATGACCTTCTGTCTTCGTGTCTCTGGCATATGTGGTAATCTGCGGCTCCATGATATCGGTGATGATGCCGATGTTGTCTATTCGTCCGTCATCTTCCTCACTTATGACTGCTTTCACGCTCAGTTCAAGCTGTTTTTCCTGATTTTTGCTGCATGGGAGTTCTTCAATGATATAGGTATCATATGGAAGGGCAAATTTGGTATCGTCAATCAGGTTTGTATCCCATTTGCTTTTGTCTGCCGTTCCGTAAAACCAGATGCCCGTTTCCACGCAGTCATCATAGCTTGTCAGGTCTTGTGACAAATATTTATCATTGCCGTTTGTATTCTCCGTATGCTTGATATGAGAGCTGTTGGAGGAGTAGTAACCCGCACTGTCTGTCACGACGATATGGCTTTCTCCCGTGGTAGCCGATGTGATTTTGAATGGTATATTTACCATTTCTTTTCTTGTCTCGAAGTCCAACTTGGTAAATGCCAAATCTCCACGGACAAGGGGTTCATATACGGAGATGGCTGTAGTAGTTAATGGGTTGCCAGCGACGATGGCGCCTTGGAGCTTGTCGCCGACGTAGAGGGAGGCACCTTCGATTGCTGTAGCATTTTCTTTTACCTGACCAATAAAGATGCCATTATCAACTATTCCGTTTGCATCTCTTAATGCTCCTCCCTCTGTTAAAAGTTTATAGCCGTCAGGTGCCTGGATTTCCTCAACTGTAACAGTACCAAGTGGAAGGGTCACATAATTATTCTCATCATAATATAAATCATCGCCCATAACTTTATACTTATCCTCAAGTGCAGCAATATAGCATTCTTGTTCCTCGTCTAAAACCGTTTTAATAACCCACGCCCTTGTAGCTTCTTGTGGCAATTGATCAATATTATCATAATATCCATCATAATACTTCACTTCAAACAAGGCACCTTCCAGAGATGCACCACCAAGTGCAGATTTCCTGTTAGTCTCCTCATCCCATTTTACTAACATAATATTTATCGGATCATCCACCGGTACTTCTTTGCAGGTAACAGAATATATTTTGTCGGGCTCTTCCAAAGTAACCTTGTGCATGGTTGTCGTCGTTCCCTCATTGCAGGTATCTAACTTATAACCTTTGGATGCCTTGGTTTCCTTCACATAATAGGTGTCGAACGGAAGCTCCAGTACAGGTAGTTCTCCATTTACATTGGTTTTCAGATTTTCCGCCTTTTCCATTTTTATGATTTTTCCTGATGCATCCTTTTCCGTGATATACTCTGCAACAATAAGGTTGCCTCTGTCCATTTTGTATATGGTATATTCCGCACCTTCCAGCGAGTAGCATCCATTGTCCCTCGTCATGTCGGGATTACTGCTCTCCTTCGTCACCCATACGCTTGCCGTCTCGATATAATCCTGCTCATTTACCTCCGTATTACTGTCATAATTTACGGCTACAAACTGTGACTCATGACTTATCCGATAAGAGCCGTCAGACGGTGGCTTTATCTCGGTCACTGTGTAATTGCCTGGAAGCAGCGTCAGTGTTTCTTTTCCTGCATCATCAGCATTATACATGGTTGCCGTGACCGTATTTCCTTCTGCATCTTTCGCTGAAGCAACCACCTTCCCTTTACCCTCGGAATCCGTTTCAAAGAGACCGACTGTGGTATTGTCTCCTCCGGTAACTTTGTATACGGCTCCTTCCAGATTGTAGTATTGCCTATGGCTGTCGCTCTCTGTGATACTCGGTTCCCCGCTTTCCTTCGTTAAGGACATTGTCCCATATTCTTTGTAGCGGTATATGGCAAATCCGCTTGCGGACTTACTGGTATCCCCACTTCTGGTAAACAGCCAACTGACAGGTGTTTTATCTGTGCTACCGACTTTTTCATTTAATGCATTGCAAATATTCGGAACACTGTTTGTCCATGTGTCTCCCATGATTGCCGCATGGGTTCGATTTCCCAAACCGTAAAAAATAATGATGTCGCCTGCTTTAATGTCACCTGACTCTACCAGTGCAATAAATGTATTTTCTGCATTTACCACCATGGTATTATTGGTACTTTCCGTCGCCTTCTTTGCCTCATATACTGTATCATATGACGTACAACCCGTACCTGATGCATTTCCTACCATGTTGTAGATTCTCTCAAACCTGTCATTTACTTCGAGAAAACCATCCTGAAGACCTCCTACAGCCGGTGTATGTGCACTGCTTACTCCTGTTTCTTTTAAGCCCTCATGTATAACTCTGGAGGTCCAGCCTGCACAGGACCAGTTGCTGGTGGCATCATATCCACCGTCACCATATCCATCGGCTCCTGAAATGAGCATGTTGTTGTTCTGGATATAATTTTTCATCTTAGTCCAGTAAGAATTTGTCTGAATGACACCGTCTGCATAAGTCTGCAGTTGCGTTTCCATGATTTCTGCTTCCTGAAGTATCGTTTCCGTTACTCCTCCTGCTTCTTTCATTCTCCAGAATATCAGGTCATATTCATTTTCTGTTGCCGTATCGCTGAGCAGAAAGACCTGAAAGTTTTTCATCGGGTCGGGAAGCGTGCTGATACATGCTTTCAGGCTTTCAACTGCCTGTGTCTCCTCTTCCGTCAGTTCCCCATGCCTGTTACAATGATATATTTCTTCAGCGTAGCCTGAAAGCAACAGATGGGATATGCCTGCCCGTTCTTCTTCCGTTACTGCATTACAAGACAGGAATGTTTCTTCCATGTCAGTCTGCATGTTCTGGTACCCCGGTGCCCCATAACTGTAGTATACAGCTTTTGCAAGGGCTTCTTCCGTAACGGGAACCGGCTCTGCCGTAATGCTGCTTTCGGACATTTCGTAATCGGGTACGATGGCATATACATTTACATTTGTACTGTCCGGCATTTCATCGGTGGAATACCAGTTGGTTGTTCTGCTACCATATACATAGGAACCGCCTTTGTATATGGTGACGGTTTCTGCCGCGTCCGTTTCCGTTGTTGACGGGCTTTCCGGTTCCGCTGCATAGGCTGTCAATACATCCAGCGGACAGTTGGTGAGCAGCATGAGTGCAGACATGACGCCTGCTATCATCTTTTTTACTTTTCTCATATCTTGTTCTCCTTTCATTTTTCTAAATTAGGACATAAAAAGAGCACCCGCCTTTGGCGAATGCTCTTACTATCCCATTCCTAGGGTTTTATTCTTTTTTGTTTTCTCTCGTCCCTCCTTTTCAATGGACTAGACGCAGAAAGAGCATTTACCCTTGGGCAAATGCTCTATTGTTCTACTGTTTCTGTTATTTTACTTGGTTGCTCCACAGGTCGTACATTTATATCCGTCCAATACCTGCTCGTCATATGCTTTCTTGTCTACTATCCATTTTTCCTCATAGACTGCTTCGTGGTGAACAGCAGAAACCTGCACTTTACCTATACTATAGCTAGAACCTAATGTAGCTCCTGGTTCCCAAAATGGATCATCTTCTGACATCGGTGGACCGCAGATAGCAAAATGTGACATTTCATCTCGTCCAAATGCCTGATGACAATAATGACATATATAACGGCTTTCATAAATCGGGTCATCATACGCTTCTTTCACACATACATTTTCATAATGTCCTTCCTCGTCATGATGGACGGTTCGGTACTGTGCTTCCCATGTATGCTGGTGTGTATTACCTCCATTACCGCCTCCCTGATTTCCACCTGTTGGCTGTTCTGTTGTATTCGGTGCTTGTGTTGTGGATTGCGCCGTTGTCTGTGGCGAGTTGTTGTTGGTTGTTCCTCCCGTTGGTTTGTTACCATTGGCTGTACTGCCCGACTCCGTGGTCGGTTTTCCTGCTTCCTCAGTGGATGCCTTGGTTTCCGATTGGCTGTCTTCTTCCTCCTTCTCTGTAGTTATCTGTGTTTCCGTATGGTTGTTCCCCTCCAGATTGGCATCAGCCTCCTGCTCCTCAGGTGCGACATTTGACAAATCCTCTTTGCCAAGCATTGCGGTTTCCGCATTTTCCGCTTCTACCCCGGACTTTTTGTTTCTGATTACCGTAATCAAAACGGTAGCAGATACAGCAATTACAAGCATTACCGCAGTCACGATAATTACTGTTTTTTTCTTCCTTGTCATTCAGCTTCACCTACCCTTCTCATGAATCTTCCTGCTCACTCAGATATTAAAAAATGTCACCCATTAGTGACATTATACCAAAACTTTTTTTATAAGTCTACTACAACAAAGACCTAATAAAATATATTTCTTTATCTGGGGATTCATTCCGATTCCTTCAATTTATAATGGCATCACACTCCTTTTCCCACGCTTTTACCAACTCTACAGCCTCCCTTCTGTTGGAATTCATAGTGTCGGACAGCAATTTCACATAGCCGGTTCTGACCTGATTCATCACTCCCTTGCTATGTAAGTGTGCGTTTTTCCTCATCGCCCCGCACACATGGGAATTACAAACGAGCCGCTCAAAGGCGTTCACGACGCATCTTTCGACACTATCTCCTCTCCTGCCGATTTTCGAGGATTGGGAAACCCTAATCGGTCACCCGTATGGATTATTATCCTTCCGCCACACTGAAATCCTGCCTGCACGCTCCATCTTCACCGCTAGGTCCCTCAACTCTCACCGCATGCTCTAGCTGATAATCTGCCAAACAAATGTACCGGAATTTTACCCCGTATAGTTTTTTCTCTAACTTATACGCTGTGGCAATTTCTCCCACAGAATTTGTAACTGCTATTCAGTTTTCTTAGTACAATATATCCAAACATAGAACTATATTTCTACAGTTCCATCTGCTTTGCTGTTTTGGACTTTGAATCTATTATATTTGATATTTCCCAAAAAGTCACCTAGCTCATTGTACCAATCTGTAATAACATGTACTAATTTTCCCTTTTCAGTACAGTATTTTGCTTGGTAAAATACTTGCAAGAACGACGAGAAGAGTTTTATGAACACTTTAAAAAATAAGCATTCCCAACTATTTAGTTTTTTGCAAAACATAAAAGAGTCTGGATGAAAAAACGATTAAAGCATATCGAATTGATTTAAGACAATTTTCCGAATGTCTTAAATCGCATGACATCTCCGATATTACAATGGATTTCATAGAAACCTTTATTGCTTTTTTACACCAGACCTACAAGCCAAAAACAGTCAGGCGAAAAATAGCATCAGTAAAGGCATTCTTTCATTATTTGGAATATAAAGATTTAATTATCATAAAGGAACCAGCTTTTATTGCATTATCTTTTCTTATTGATTTCAAACTTTAATTATTATACATTAAAAGCATATAACAAATCACTTTTCAGCTATATCATTTGCCTCCATTTTACGTATTCTATATATATCTGTATCTATATTCTCCTCATAGCTTTTTATAAAACCAGCCAATCTCATACTTTCTAAAATCTGCTTATTTTCTGGAGTTACAGCAATATTAGGTCTCCGCTTTAGTTCAAAAACCTTTGCAAATTCACTATATGATAATAAAATCAAATACTCTTTACACTTTTCTGAAGATAATCTTTTCATAGCTGATAATAAGATTTCAAGTTTCATGTCCTTTCCAATATTATTAGATTGCATAATATCATCTAATAATCTTAAATCAATCTCATCAATCATGCTAATAACGGTAGTAGCATTGGCACATGCTAGCTTTACAATGATATTTTTTCCTTTATCATTATATTCCTGATAATTTCCCAATACATACTGCAAATCATTACTATCATAATTATGTTCCATAATATAAGCAAACACTTCATCACTTATCTTCTTCCCTCGTACAGAAACTTTTGTTCCTGTTGCATTTTGTAAAAGTAAAATCTTGTCTGAATCAGATATATGCCAGTCCAACATCTCATCTGCTTCATCTGGTGCAACCTTTTTTTCATCTACTAATTTAACATATGCAGACAAATTTTCTTTTATAAACATGCTAACCACTTCTGGATAATTGTCCCTCATAAATATCAAATTATCTTCATTCATCGGGATTATTTTTTCTTCAATAAGAATCTCAACTTTTGAATTTTTTAAGTTCTCCTCACTAAACGTATCACAACGGTACTTAATAGTCTGCATTATTTCTCTATATTTTTCATCAAAAATTTCATTACACCGCAAACATGCTAGCCAAAACTTGTCCAAAGGCGTGCTTTCTGTAATATTGCCATCTAAAATTTCTGAACCATTAATAAAAGAAACCAGTATGGTATTGATAGCAGAAATATCTGAATAATATGTAACAATATTATCCAATGAATATTTTGCCTTAGACTGCTCAATCAATTTTTCTCGCAAAACCATTTCCTCAATCTGGCTCAATATGGAAATTTTACCTTGCAATTTTTCAATATATTTTTTTCTTAATTCTATATCAATTTCTTGCAAATTAAGTATATAAATACTTATATCCTCATCGTCTGTAATTGGATACTCCTGCTCTAGCAGCTGGGCAATAACATCAGATATATTATTTCTCACATACTTGCATAATGATTGTGTCTTTTGTTTTTCTATAATTGATAAAATACTACCAATGTTTTCATCATTTATATTTATATGATAATAACGAGATATAAACAAATGAATATTTTCTAAATCAAGTACATATAAGTTACCTTTATATACACGTTCTAATAACTCCGCATTACTAACGGATTCATCTATAGATAAAAATTTTACTCCCAGTTTATCTATATTTTCAATAATTGAATCAACCTCTGGATTTTTTATATCCAAAAAATTCTTATTGCCTGAGATATATTCTGTTAAACATCCAGCTATATTTATTATATCTAAATCATTAAATTCCAGTATACTGACTAGCTGAACAGAAAAATCATGTATTTGATTTTGGGATAAAACATCCTCCCTTAACATACATTCAAAAAAGTTATTCCATCGCCTACATAACTCTATGAGAAATATATCTATCTCCTGTCCTCTATTTAAATATTCATACAGAAATTCAAAGCAATTACATGATTGCATTTGAAGCATAAATCCTTGCAAAAACAATTCCATATCAGTGTTTTTAAGAATTTCCTGAAATAATGCAAAATTTCTGGTTTCTTCCTGTGCAAAAGCAGTTACATTAAGATTTTGCAATACTAATTTTACATCATCTATTTTGTATTCATATCCCTTTGTCTTTCTGTCCGTAATACTTCTCAAAAATAACTTATCATTTATTGTTAGACTATTTTCATAAAAAATCGAAATATAATCATTATATGTTTCATCAATATAACCATTCCAAAGCAAATACTTCAACAAAGCAAAATATTCATTTCCCTTCACATCTAAAAATTCAATATTCTTCCCTAATTCATCTGATGATGTAGTATGAAAAACTTTTTCAGCATTTTCTCTCGTAATAATATCCTTTAATGATTTATGAATCAATTTTTCTTTTTCTATTTTTAAACTTTGAATTTCCCTCTCCAACTTGCCTTTTTCATTATTGTCCCTATCCTCTATCGCTTGCTTTCTGTCTGCTTTTTCTTTTTGCAATTTTTTCAACTCATCATCTTTAGAGTAATAGTTCCTTAAATGTGAGAACTGAGGTTCATAAACAGTATCCAATTCCTTTTCATCTTTTAAATGCTCTTTTTCACAAAGAGAGATGCGTTGCAAATAGTCGTTTATAACATCTTCTATTTTTTCTTGCTCTTCAACAATAAATTCTTTTGTTTTATTGAAAAGAGTGTATACATATCCTCTATTTAATTGTAACTCAGCGAAATCACTAGGAAATATATTTTTATATGTTATTACCGCAAGCATTTTGTTTGGATTCAAGTCGATTTTATTCAATTTTTTGTAATAAATACAAAACTCATTATAAATATTTTTCAATATCCTTAAATCATCAATATATAAGGATAAATCTCTTAGAAAACCTTCGTCGAATAAATGATATAAGTGTCCTTCTTCTAAATATCCCTTGAATTTATTATACGCATTTGAACTATCTATAACTGGTATAACAGGCATAATAAAATCGAAGAACTTTGTGCGATCCTTGTTAACAAATATATCATCTTTTAATAAATAGAAGAATCGAATAACTTCATTTTTCTTTCTTAAACGAATATTTACCAGTTGGTTTATCTCTCTCAACCTTTCAAATATTGTACCAATTTCATACCGATCTATATCTTCAAATACAATCACATCTGCATCTGCTTTTTCGAACAGATATAACACCTCATTCAAATATTTATCAAAATAAGAATCATTTTCATCAGAAAAAATTTCTATTTCATTTCCCTGAACGCTAAACTTTCTAAATATTCCTTTATTTCTCTGAATCTTAATAATACTATATATTATGACTGATAAAATAACTACACTTACCCCCAAAAATACAAGTCGCAAATAAGGTCCAAACATAAATTTCAACACAGAGGAAAAAACTGATTGTGGTAATAATCCAATCCATCCCACAATATTCTGAAAATAAACAACACCTATCAAAGACAAAATAAACACAACAGATAATGCCGTAAATAGAATATTATACTTATTGCTCACTTCCCTTTTAACATGAAAATTTGTCTGCGGTATATTGGCAACATCTATCTGCTGTATCAACTGATTAAGGATTTTCCCTTCTAAAATAGTTTCTATATCCTTTTGGGCTTCACTCTCCTTTTTAGCCTCAAGCATATCGTCAGACAAATTCACATTATGATTCTTTCTAAAATGTGCCAGCGATATATGAATAAACTTCTTATCTGTATACTTCTTCTTATAAGTTTCCAACACACTGCTCTTTCCGGCACTATACGGTCCAGAAATTGCAACATTCTTTATATCATCATTTTCAAAAATGTATTGAAATGCATTTTCATATATGGACAAATCCACATCATCCGTTGGCGTAAGTTTTTGAAACGAAATTCCATTTTCCATTTCTGTCTCCTCCTCATGATGAATCAATATAGTTAATATTATAACACGAAATTTATACAAATCTACAAAAAACAACAGGCACATACTCCTTAGTATGCACCTGCCATGTACCATATACATTAAACGCTCCTCTTATTCTTTTTTCAAGTAAGAAATAACAAATTATATTTTCATTTGATTTTCCATTTTATTGATAACATATTCTATATTTTCTCTCTCAACTATTACAATCGGTTTTTTATTCGCAAAATTAATATCCACTGAATAAATATTTACTTAGACATCATAACCCTCTGATGTGAATTTTCTACTCTGATTCATTCTTTTTCAAGACTTTTTCGGACATCTCCACTATATTTTGAACTCTTAATATCTTCTGTCAAGTAGGGACTAAAAAAATATTTTTTATATACTACATTCTTCAGTTTCTAATGTCTAATGCTTATTTTCTCTTCATTTACATGCTTTAATGGCATAATTTATTCATTACATGAATTTTAATATATCTAACATAAAGCAGCGACTTTGCCTAATGCCCAAAACCACTGCTAAAAATCTTTGTCTTATTTTTGAAATAGTCTTCTTTAAATTATTGATTTTACGGTAATCAACATTTCACAATCTAACAATGAATATATATTTCTCGTCCAACATACAAAATTCCCATTACCAAAATCCAACAAAAACTTTATAGAATTTCAATTCCCAATATCGTAAGTAAACAACTAATTTTTGAATTCTTAATCTCTCCACTAGAATTATACCGTTTTTTGGATGCTGAAAAGAAAACATCTTTTTGAGCCCTTGTAACAGCCACATAAAACACACTTAATTCTTCCAATACCTCCTTCTCAACATGATTTTCAACTTGTATACGACAATAGTCCCCAGCATTAATCCTACCTGTTCTAAAATCACAATTTCCACACAAACTCCCAAAATTAGGAAATAAATAAGGTTCCATATCTGGAAGTATCACATAATCCCATTCTAATCCTTTTGAGCCATGTACCGTAGATACAAATACTCTGCTGTTTACATAATCCATACTTTGCTTTAATGCTCTATTTTCAAACGTATCATTAATATATGCAATCTTCTCTTCATTTTCTAAAAAAAGATACTCCGTTAAAAGTTTATTAAAAAAAGCCTCTGTCAAAATTAGCAAAGATTGAATTACTTTACTTGATGAATCCTTATAATTTTGGCGTAACGCTGCACAAACTTTACTTAAGAGTGACTTATTTACTCGTTTTGATCTGGATTGTTCCAAAACAGTAAAAAGAATTTTCAACGCTTTCTGGTGAAATTGTATATATTCCAAATCATCATCCGAAAAAAGTCCATAAAAGTAATCAATCAAATCATTTTCCAGCTGTTTCATAATGATTTCAGCATTCGGATTCCTCTGCTGAATTAAAATTGCAACCTTATCTTCTTTTGATTCCAAAAGCCTTCGTACCAACTTAGAAGTATTTATAGCCTCTTGCTCTTGAGTATCATGCAAGGTCAATTTAACTTTCGCATTTTCTTTAATAAATGGTTCTAAATAATTTTCTGCATTACGCCTAATATTTTTATCTAGCAAAAGCATATTTTGATTATTTCTAAATCGATAATTTTTATCTAGTTGAATTTTTGTCATGGAAAATTCAGTTTTAGCAATTTCCAACAAATTCGGAATAGCCCCAATAAATCCATATATCCTTTGCAAAGGATCGCCCATAAAAAAGAGTTTAGTATTTTGACTAATTAATAGTTTTATTAATTTCCAGCTCAAATAATTTGTATCTTGAAATTCATCAATCATAATGTAGGGATATAGTAATTGATAAAAAGCTCTTAACTTTTGCTCATCTTCTAATAATTTTATACATAAAACCAAATATCCGTTATACGTTATACAAGATTTAGGAATAAATTTACCTATTATAACTTCATAATATCTTTGGAATAAGGTTTCAATCTTTTCACTGTTACATTTTTTTACAGCTTCAGAAAAAAAGTGAAGCAATGCTTGTTCCTCATCATTTAACTCAATTCCCGCCGCTTCTATTTCTCCTATATTTTCTTCATTATATGCAACGAACATATTTACATCTGATATACTGCTATAAAGCAAATATCCATATAATCTCAACACTCTCCTTGCAAACCCATGATAATTTGTAATTGATATCTTAGAATTCAAAGTTGCTGGAGAACATATATCATCAATTCCCATTTGTGGCAATTTCTCAGAAATATCTTTTTTCATCTTATATGCAGCATTTACACTAAATGTAAGAGCTAATATTTTTTTATTTGCAGGAACTATTTCTGAAGCCAATACATAAGCAACTTTACTTACCATAGTTTTTGTCTTTCCGCATCCCGCTGGAGCCTCTAGCAAAATTCTATGATAATCACTAACGACTGCATCCATTTGTGCCTGATCTCCTTCATGTTCTAATTGAATTAATGATTTTATCTCCACTTCTATTTATCCAATCCTTTCTTTTATTTTACGTATCGCTCGAACATAACAAGGTGGAATCGTTGTCTTATCCAAGCACTCTCCAATGGTTTTACCTAACAATATTCCTTTATTCACGGAAAACCAAGTAATATAAATGACTGGATACATTTTGTCATCGGATGTAAGTTCTGAAAACTTATAAGACCTATCGACACTAATTTTCTTAATATGGAATTTTTCTATCGCCTTATTCAGAGTTTTCTCCTGCATGCTTCTTTCCAGACCCCTACTATCATATTCTATAAGTATATTTTCCAATATGTCCGTTCTGTTCTTTTTTATTAAACGATATACAATTTCACTATCAAAACATAATTGGCTTGTAAAAATCAAGTTGTCTCTAACTGGAATATTCTTTTCTAGCTTTTTGTCCTTGTCCATAACTCCTATATTTGCAATTTTTAATTTATCAAAAAGCTCCATCAACGGAATTATTGATTCCGCACCACAAGCCTTAATTAAAGCAATCCCTTCCCGATCAAAGTCTATTCCTAACCTCTCTCCAAATAATTTAAAAGAACCATATTCTGATTCACCTTCGACAATAATAACACCCCTTGCAAAAATGGCTTCCTTCAAGTATTCAAATTGCATTAACAAATGTTTTCTATCTCTTGAATCCAAAGCAAGTTTCTTCGTATTAACAACATTTGTATTTCCTTGCTCTGAATACATTCGGATAAGTTTTTTATAATCATCTGAAATAATATTAGGAGAATGTGTAGCAATAAGTATCTGACCGCTAAACTCATCTATTCCAAACAGCTGACTAATAATAGAATTAAATTCTTCATCCTGGCCTGATGCAATTTTTAGAATATCCTTCATTAATGTTCTCTGTAAGTAAGGATGTAGGTGAATTTCGGGTTCATCGAATATCAATAAAGTTTGTAACTTCCTATCATGGTCTTTTATTTTTTTAGCATAACTAATAATTTTTTCAAGAATTGATAAAACAATCAGCATATTATATTGAGCGCCATAACCGATTTCTGACACATTAACATTATTTTCATCTTTTAATACCATTATCCTTGTTAACATCTCTTGATTATTCTGTTCGACCAATGGTTGAATACTAAATCTATTAAATGCTTCAATATTCTTCAAAATTGAATCCACATATTTTTCAAGCCTTTTTATAGCACCTTTATTCAAATAGGCGGTTCCCTCTTCCTGATTTTCAATATACTTTTTTACAATATAATTTAAAAAGGTTCCTGCTCCCTTTGTTTTGGAAAAATCCAATTCATTTTTCGGATTTCTTAATGAATCATAATTAATCAACAACAATCTTCTTATATCAGCAGGCAAAACAGACTCACCAGTTTCATAATGACTATATTTCAGATACTCATCTGGACTTTCTTGTTTTATTTTTATATTTATATAGTCTGTATTTGATGGATCAGTCAAGTCATCAAATATGCCTTTCTCTATATCACTGAGTTTCAATCTTATAACTATTTCTATTGCTTTCATTAAATCTTGAAAATCATTTGCTTCAAAACTTTTTCCAGCAAATATCCGATTTATAGCATATAACAAATTAGTTTTCCCAATATTATTTTCTCCTACTATATAATTTAAATCATCCGAAAATGTAATCTTAACATCATTCAAATTTCTATAATTCAGTAATTTAATTCCTCGTAATTTCACAACTTATCCTCCTAAACTTTTCTCAAATAGCATAAAAGCATATGTTCTCTTATGCTATTACCGTAATATTGTTATTTATTATATCACATGCTATTCTTACATTCCAGATACATTATAGTGAGACAACTACTAAGTCAATATGTTTTTCAGGCAGACTACTTTCTTTACTGTCCCAGAGTTTCTTATTGTTTTCTCATATTTAATGTATACCTTAGTTATTATATTTTATCCTCTATGTTTCATTTAAAAAAATATGCACATTGCATATGTGCATATTTTTAAAATAATACCATCTATTTGTTCTGGAATTTAGCCTTCTTTAATTTTATCTTTCAAATACTGTGCAAAATATGGATAATATTTTGCTTGTAAACTTGGTATTTTCCAGTCTCGTCCTGTAATAATATGCCTACAACAAGTGCTTCCACAATGACATTCAAAGGAATAATCCTCATTATCTATAAATGCATAATCTATAGTAAGCTCTTCTCCAACTTTAATATCCTTTATTGCAATAAATGTAATCTCGCCATGCACTCCACAATTTGGTTCACAAGAGTGATTATTATATAATTTCACATCAGTCTCTTCATCATGAGAAATTGCTCCTACAAAATAATCATCTGAAATAGGTAAATAACTATTAATAGTTGAAGACGAGAATAATTCTTTTCGAGTTAAAATATGCCCGCCTTTAATATATACTATTTCTCCTTTTCTGATATATTCTTTAGCAAACATCCCCATTTTATTAATATCACTTTTACAGACTTCGACTTTACTGCTTATAATAGATTTCATATACTTTCCTCCAATAATGGAATTTCATGTAACAAGCAATGGATGCCACCACCCCCTAACAAAGGTTCTCGACTATAAATTTGAATGATGTCTCTGTCCCTAAAAATACTTTCGAACAAGTGCTTAACAGTTTCATCCGTTTCGCAATTAAATGCTGGAATTAGTACAGCACCATTAATCATATAAAAATTCAAATACGATGCTGGTAAAATATCTCCAGCATTTCTTGATAACGCATCTGGATTAAATATTAATCCTTTTACCTCTACTTCATCCATATATTGGGTGGGTGGTAATGGAATAAAGTGAATACTGTACTTTTCATTATTTAAATTAGTAATATTTGATATGACATTATATGCTTTCCTTACACGATAATAATTGGGGTTTGTTCTATCCTCAGTCCATGCCAAACAAATTTCTTTATGATTTGCAAAAGATAATATATTATCTATATGCCCATTTGTTTCATCAGAAAATAGTCCCTGTTCTATCCAAACCATTCTTTGATCATGAGTTGCATTTAAAATAGTTTCTTCAACATACTCTCTTTTTTTAAAAGGATTACGATTTCTATTAAGTAAAACACTTTTTGTTGCAAAAATCGTTCCCAATCCATCAGAAATGATTCCACCACCCTCAAGAACAAGATTTACTCTATTACATGGTATATGAAAATAATCTGAAACTATAGATGCAAAGCCATCATCTGCATTCCAAGGATAATATGCCCCTTCTTTCCTTCCACCCCACGCATTAAATTTCCAATCTATAGTTTCTATATTACCGTCACAACGTATGAATGAAGGTCCAATATCCCTTGCCCAAATATCATCATATTCTGAAAAAACAACATTAACACCATTAGGAAAAATCCCTGTTTGACTTGCAAAATTCTTAGGGCAAAACAGAAATACTGGTTCATATCTTGATATTATTGAAACCAAATCAAGAATATAACGTTGCATATGAACAGCATTATCTCTCCATATATCACTTCTAAAGGGAAACATTGCTATTGTACCATAATGCTTTTCAAATTCTCCAATTAATCCATTACTCATTTTGATTTTTCAATAACCTTTCATCTATTTAATTTCTTCATTTGAAGTTCGATTGCCTCTTCTGGATGATACCCTTCAAATACTCTTCCAGATTCAACATACATATCAAAAGCAACTCCATTATACCCCCCATGAACCGGTACTATGCCGCCAGATATAAAACTTGCCTTATCAGAGATCAAAAAACTTACAACATTTGCAATTTCAAATGTTTCAGCAAATCTTCCAAGCGGACACAACTGAGAGCCTGTACTCCTAGAGATAAATGGAACCATTTCTGATGAAATTGAATCAGTTTCATCATAAGATTTAACCCAGCCTGGACATACTGCCGTTACACGTATCTTTTTATCATCATACCCCAAATTAATCGCCAAGCTATCAGTTAGATTTATAAGTGCCGCCTTGCTTGCAGCATACGCCATACTTGAAAACGAACCTTTCAAACCATCTGTGCTAACGATATTGATAATAACTGCTTTTGTATTCATCTGAGATTTTAATCCAGTACTAAGCATTAGTGGTGCTGTAACATTTACAGCAAAAACACGATCCCATGTTTCGAAATCATAATTATCAATATCTTCATCCCCACTAAACGCACCAGCATTATTAACTAAAGCATCTAACCTTATTTCTGAATCTTTAAAAAAACTGATTAGGGATTTTAGTGAACTACGATTCGAAATATCACATTGGATAAACGAAATATTATTAGGATGTTTTTCATAATATTCTTTTGCCGTTGAATCTTTGCTATGATATAAAGCATAAACATAGAATCCGTCAGTAATCAACTGTCTCGCAATGGCAAAACCAATCCCTGTAGTCCATGAAACACCAGTAACTAATGCCTTTTTCATTTTTTACCTCCTAATTATTTAATTAATTATATAATTTAATACCAACAAAATTATTCCAAAAATAAACACCACTATCTGTACTATATAAATTAAAGTCCATTTAACATACGCATTTTTCGTTGCCTCTAAAACAATTTCTCTTTTTTTACCATAGTCAATTACATGTTTTTCAATAATATAATTTTGAAACTTGCTCAACTTTGCTGCAAAATACATACATAAAGCACCTGTCAACAAAAATATTAATGTTGAGAGATATAAATGCCAATGAGCATATATATCAGCCTTTTCAAAGCATAGACTTGTAAAAATATTCACTGATAATGCAACAAAAATACCACTTATAAATGTATACACATTATTATTAACTAGCATTAATGGTACACATACTTTTAAATACAAAATTTTCATAATTCTCCACTAAGTTGATGCTGAATCTCCAAAAATTGTTGTTCCAGAGTTTTAAATTTTTCCTCCATCTGTATTCTAATAAACTGTAACTCTGTTTCACTATTTAAAACTGAAGCATCTGATAATGTCTTATCCGTATATATATCAGCATCTTTTTTATATTCCAATATACGTTGCTTCATGTCAACAAATGATTTATACATACTAGATTCAGAATTAGGCATTGGATTAACTTGATCTCTATAATCAGAAATTTCTTTCTCAATTTTTAACATAATGCTGTGTGCTAACTCTGACAGAGAACGACTACGTGATGCAATATCGCGAAGTATTGCGTCTCTCTCTGAAATAAAAGTATCATCCATATCATATTCATGTGATACCTCTTCAACATCTAATACGATATCTTCAAACGAATCCAAAATCTCATTATATTGCTTAAAAAAAGACTGCCTAGTTTCTTCACATTTATCATACGATGCACATGTTTGAATTTTAGAATAATATTCATCAACAGTCGAGTTCAACTTATCTGTAATATCAGACAATGCAGTTTTTATTACTGAAATATTTCTTTTAAATTCAGTCCTCCGTCTAAGTGTAATAGCTTTTTTTTCACAGTTACGTATTGCGGTATTAAGCGACATTTTTCTATCTAAAAAATGCTCTTTTAATTGGGAAGCATTATCTATAAATTGTTTTACACAAGAACTAATACGCTGACTTTCTGTTACAATAAGTTTTAACCTTTCTTTTTCCTGCTCTAGATAATCAATAATTAGACCCATTTCTGCATTCCAATATTCCCCAGTGACAGGATCCTTAATTCTTCTACAGTTCGTTACCAACTGCAACGTATTACCATTTTTACCTTTGTCATTAGCAATATTATGAAAAAGAGCTGCATTATCAATTATATCAATCTGATCACGTCGAGCGGCTACTTTTTCATCAGGAGCTACAAATAAATCAACAAAATCTTTACCTAATACCTCTTCACTACTAAAACCATATAAAGATTCGCATTGACCAGACCAAAATTTAATAATACAATTTCTATCACTTGCCCATACTGTAAACGGAGAAGCATCAAGGATAATAAGTTTCATCTGATCTTCGTATGTAAATGCTCTCTTGATTTTCATTTCTTCAATATACGCTATCAATTCTTCTTTTGTCATATCTTTATAATTCACACCATTTCCTCCCTCCTACTTAATTGTAAAACTCTTATAGAATATTCATTAAGGATGCAAATATGGATATGTTTTACACTCACCAAGTTCCCTATAAAGTCGACGAACCGCCCTACATTTTACTAAATTCTGACCACTAAGTTTTCCTGTTTCGTTTACTGTTTCACCCAAACAATAACCACCACAATGGAGTTTCGCTGGGCATGACTTACAATGATTCATTTCTGTCGAACGACGCTTATTTAACGCCTTAATCCTTTCGCTATATAATTCAAACGATTTCGTATTAGCATTCCACTTTCCTACAATAAATGGCTTCATATGATATGGATCTGCTCCTGACACAACCATATCACATGCAGATATGTAGCCATCTGGTGTTAAGTGAGGTGCATTTTGCGGAGTGCAACAACGACAATGATATGAAGATTCACCATCAAAATTAATAGTGAGAAAGCTTCCCCAAAATACTCCTTTACTTTGAGCATAATAATAAGCTTTAAGATAATTATCAACATATAAATCCATATCAAAATGATATGCATCTTTTTTTTCCTTATCCTCACATATAGGAATTTTCCCCACTGCATAAAACAAGGGATTAGTCCAAACATAACATATTCCAAGACTATAAAAATAATCTACCATATCAATTTGCTTATCAATGTTTTTATCTGTTATAGTTACTCTTGCACCAACCATTAATTTACGGTTTTGCTTATTTTCATTTAGCCAACGGACATTATCTTCCAATATTTCTGCAGATGTTTTGCCGTTAAAATCTTGATTAAAAAAAGGATTAAGAGGGCGATTATATTCCTGAATTTCTTTCATTCCATCAAAGGACAGCCAAATAATATTAAAATTGTCTAATGCCCAATTACGTACATCTTCTGTAAATACACCATTTGTCTGAATTTCTACAGTAACTCTATCTCCTCCATTTGGATGTAATTTAGCATAAGAAGTAATTTGCTTAAGAATTTCAAATTCTTGAGTTGGCTCGCCCGGTCCATAAAATCTAATATGGCGACTATCATTATTAGAAAAATACCAGTCTATTCCAGCTTTTGCAATTTCCAAAGAAAGTGTTTTTTCTTCCATTGCATTACGTTCTTTCGCATTATAACAATAACGACAACATAAATTGCAACGTGTTGTCAAAAAAAATGATATCATTCTTTTATTACAATGTGGCATTTCCAGACCTCCATTATTAAATTTTTAAATATAAGCATTTGATACTATTTAACAAATCAGCATTTGCTTTCATTTCTCAATGTGTACCGTAAACTCTTTATCACCGACAAAATAACCTTCATCTCATAATCCGAACAATCACTCAGTTCTTTCATAAGCACATTCTTCATTTCCGAACTATCAGATACCTCCGGATAAAATACCTGATAAAGCGGCAAATCCAACTCTCTCACTAACATACACAGCAATTCAAACTTCGGATTTCCAGTATTCTTTTCAATATCCATAATTGTCCTTTTACAGACACCAAGTTTCTCGGCTAATGCCTCCTGAGATAAATTTTTACTTTTTCTTGTTGCACGGACAATACTGCCTAATGCACTTACTGACTGGTTCATTTCAATTCACCTCTCCTATATTATAAAACTCACTTTTGGGCTCCACAATCTAACTACAATTCACTAAGAAGTGCATTTTTATTCACTATTTCGACAAACGAATATGATATTCCAGTTTCGTGGAACTAACAGTAGGACTTCAAATAAAAATCCGGTCTATTTTGTAAGCAAACTCACTCCAAAATAGACCGGAAATCTCTGTGTCATATTTAATTGTTCAATTTCCCCTCAAACTTCCATACTATATCAATCCTGTTCCCCAGATAGACAATAATCTTTTCAATCAACTTTTCTTTCATATCCTCTGTCAGTTCTTCCTCCTCCAGAAAGACAAAAGTCTGGTCCGCTTTCCTTTGGGAGCCTTCCTGTTCTTCCTGTGTCTGTCGGAGCGCTGCAAGTTCTTCTTCCAGCTTCCCCATATTGGCATCATACTGTTTCTTTTCGTTCAGGAAGAAGCCTCTTTCCATTTTGCCTTGTAGGGGAGGGTTCAAATCAACAAGGGAATTAAAAACTCCCCACTGCTATAATTCTAAAATTACTGGTGAGGAATGTATATTTATATTTCATTTTTTTCTTTGATTATGTTTCGAATCCACTCATATTGCTTTTCATATATATTATATGGATGAACTATCTTTTTCAATCTTTCTTGATGTGAATCACTTCCTATAGATGCATAAAGACAATTTCGAGATATTATATCTTCAATAAGTGCGACATCTTCTTTAGAATGTTTAGGAGTAATTAGCTCCACTGTATCAATTCCTAAAGAAAGAATAAATTGTTCAACACTTTGAGCACTAAAGCCAGCAAGCGATTCCATTGGATGTGCCAATACCGGTATTCCTTGTGCGTTAACTATGGCACTTATTATCGTAGATGCAGGAACAGAGTGGCATTGTTCTTTATACTCAATATTATTCTTTCTCCAAAAATCTTTTGAATCTATATATTCTGGTAATGGAACATTAATCCGAAATGGATTTTTAGGCAAATTCTGTATATTAAATCCATTTTGCTTTAATATTTTATTAATAATTGAAACCCGCAATTTTTTGACCTTATTAACAATTTTAATCATCTCTTTGTTTTGAGCATTAAAGTTATATCCCAATATTTCAATATATTGTCCATTATGATTACAACAGATTTCTACTCCTGACAAATATTTTGTCGAACCACTTCCATGATATTTTGACGGATCAAAAATATTCTCATGATCTGTAAATGCAATTAAATTATAATTGGAATATAAATCAGGAATAGAATCTTCTATGTCTATCTTTCCATCTGAACACTTGGTATGAATATGTAAATCAATACACACTTTTTTTAACCATCCTTCCTATAACAATAACGGTTCTTTTACCGTTTCTTTATTTATATAATCTGCATTTATTTGTGAAAGGTATTGACTAAAACGATAATGTCTGCACGCCTTTAATGGGCATCTTCCCTCACACATCTCTTTAGAATATATGTCTATAAACTCCTTTTCATCACTGATTTTATTATTTCTATTTGCGTTTGCTGCAATACACGGAAAAATTTCTCCCTCTGCATTTATAAGTCTATATAAGCCTGTATTTGCAAAAAAACATTTTTGGGGATGAGGAAATGTACTATAGATAAAATCATCCAAATTATCAATTAAAAAATCATATTGTTTTGCAATATTATGGTTATATGCCTGATAACGTATTTCTTTGATAACAGAATCTTCTGCCAAATCTTCATTAAACAAAAAGTTTTGTTGATACTTTATCACTATACTATCAGCCCCTTTGTTCATTGCATAATCTAAATAATAGGGAAGGAGTGAATAGTTCCCTTTATTTATTAAAATTTTCAAAGCAACCTCTTGGCATGATTTTTTTTGACTTAAAAGGAAAGATATATTTTTATCAATACGATCAAAAGAATTAACTCCTGTTATAGCTTTACTTGTGACTTCATTAAACCCTGTAACATGTATTTGATAAAAGTCAAATTCTCTCCAAAAATCTTTGATTCCCTCAAAATTAAACATATTTGTTGCAATGCCAAAACTACATTTTTTATCTATCTTCGCAAAAAAATCTTTCCAGTATTCCTAGACCAGTGGATCTCCACCACCTGAAAAGAAAACACTTCTTAAATCATATTGTCCGTATCGTTCCAATACTGAAGACACTTGTTCTACAGTAAGTGATTTTCCATTATGTCTTGTACTATAGGAACATCCATTACAATTCAAATTGCATCGATTAGTTAAATGGAACTCAATTTCCCAAATTGCATTATCTTTGCCAATACAATCTTTTCTAATTTGAAAAGCCAATCCTATTTTATCTAACAGGAAACTATCCACACTCTTTCTGTTAGTAAAAACAATTGCCTGATGTGGAATATATTTCTCATTCCGTTTAATGTTCATTCATTTCAACCTCAAAAAATGCAAGTAACAAGCATATAGATTACCATATATTCGTTAATTGCAAAACTCTTTTGCAATTTAGTCATTCCATATATTTACAAACTAATTTTATAATTTAGTACTATCTTATCATTTTCATAATCAATGCCTATTGGTTCCGCAACCAAGTTAGCATTTTTATATTTCTCACCCAGTTGGGTAAAAATAAAATCTCTCGGAGAATAAAAATGCGGTAATGGCAACTGTATTAATTCAGTATCGTTCTCCTTCACATTCACTTCAACATAATAATCTCGTTCGACATAATTAGGTATAATTTTAAAAAAAGATTTAGCAGGTATTGAATAACTCTTATGTGGTATTTTACCTGAAATAGTATCTTTATATCCTTGTGGCATAAAAACTGTTTCAACTTCATTTTTATCAACCCAATGAAGCGTTCCTCCATCCTCATCAATCAATATATCCGGAATACTTAACGCTTTGCATATAAACGGTACTATAATTATATTTTTCAATCCTATTTCATAAAGCCATGGTTCTTTGAATCCTAATACCTCAACTTTTATACCCGATTCTTCTTTAAATTCTGTAATTAAGCGAAACTCTGCAGAAGCATCTCCTTTTTCTAAACGCCCACCTAATAATTCATACTCACATCTTTCATTTTTTCTAAGAAGTAACTTTCCATCAATCTCTATCACACCCTTAATAGAAACACCAAAACGATCCATAATAATTTCCTCCATAATTAATTCACATTTTTTATAAACCAATATACTCAATCAATAACTGATTCCCAACAAGAAAGCCACAAATTAAAAGTATAAACCCAATTACAAAACAAATTAGAACTTTTAGAACTTTTAATTTGACCTTTGAAGAAAAATACAATAACATTCTGAATGTAGTAAAAGCAATAATAAGTGTACCTCCAAACATAAGAATAATGCCTGCACATCTATTAAAATCATCAATTTCAACTACAATATTTACTGATGTCAAAATAAAAGCTAAAATAGACGAAAAAAACGCTAAATATTCTAAATACTGCGTTTTAATATTATCCAGATTATTTTCTATTCCTTCAAATGTTGAATTAAACTCAGCAATCTTATTATCTACTTGATGATTTTCCATCATCATCTTAATTTGAAGTAAAAAATAATTATATTGACCTATTCTAATCATAGAATCTTTATCTACTACACCCTCCATATCCAATGCTTTCTTAACACATGAAATACCTCGGCGATAATCTCCCGTAGACGCAATTAAACGCCCTTGAGTACAATAATATTTTGCATGATTAGGATGAGCAATGATTACATCATCAAGCCTTTCAATAGCTTTGTTGATTTGAGAAATATTTATATCAACATTTTCTTCAATAGCAAGAGCAATTATCTCAGCATAATGATGTTTAACAGCCAAATTAGTTGGCAATACATCACATGCTTCTTCTGCATACCTAACAGCTCGACTATACCCGTCTTCTTCTCCAAGAATTCCTTTATTACGAAAATACGTAGACATTACTATTTTATATAAATTATACTGTTTAAATTCATTTGCATAGTTATCCACATATGTATTATATTTTGAATAGTTATTAAACTCTCGGCAAATAATGAGTAATGCGTAAAAGGCAGAGAACCGATGATTTGAATTAACATCTTTCAAATAATTTTCCACATCATTCTCTCTGTTCAATAAATTATTACTCAGAACGACTTTTTTAAGTCTAATTGTATAATCATCATCGTTTTCATTCGGCAAGTTAGCTAATAAAGATTCAATACTTAGTATCACTGGTGCATTGTTACCTCGCCTTGCCATATTTACATTCCTTTCATGACTGTTGTTACAAACAGCTTAAGTTGCATTTCTGTGAAAATATACAAATATTTCTATTTATTTTTACCGTTTTTTCTTAAGATGTCAATAAATTTTGTGTGAAAATCACTTTTCTAAAATAAAGATATCTGCATACATCATATTAATTCATATTTCGATTATACTCTACATTTCTCAAAAAATCACTAAGCTCATTGTCCTAGTCACTAATGACATTGTCCTACCTCTTTAACATTTATCATTGTATTTCCCCTGTCTGCCGTACCCTCTTCCATTGTATCCTTCACATTCTCCCGTCACCATGACAGGTCCCACCTGCCACCAAAAGGGCAGAATTCTCCCTTGGTGGCAGATGTTTGTTTTATCAGAGCAGAACATATAAAAGACTGCTCTTTCCTCCATTGTCCCGATACCGCTGTTCTGTTTTTATCAGTCCTGCTTTCCGCAAATCCCTGATTGCCCGCCTGACAGTGGTCTCGGACAGCTTCAGTTCCCTTGCTATGGTTGGAATTGCCGGCCAGCACTTTCCTTCCTTGTCTGTGCGGTCGGCAAGGTAAATATAAACCGAAATAGCCCGATGGGGGAGGTCCATCCGATAGATTAAATCATGTCTTCTCATTCTGTTTTTCCATGCTCCCTTCTTCCTCTGTGCCTGTGACAGTCTGTTCGATTTTCCTGTCGTTTTTCCGTCTTGGTGCGGTTTTTATTGTTCCCTTTCTGCTCTGTGGGTGCCTGTTTTGTGGATTCTTATTTTGTCCGGGTTTACTTTCCTGCAGTTTGTACTCAAACGGCACATCCGCCTCATTCGCAAAATCACTTATTTCCTCCCCCGTTTTCATCACTATCTCCGCATCAACATCCTCATAGGATTTTTCCTCCCACAATACTTCGGAATGATACCGTTTCATAATGCCCAGCAGGATATCCGACTGCTTCGCATACTGCACGCTGCGGTTCTCGTTTTGCTTCACCATATAAGGATTGTCTTCATCAAACCGTATGCCCCACTGAAAGAACAGCTTTAGCTTTACCCGCATCGGATGGAATCCCGTCTTCATGACCACAAACTGCCCCTTCTGCATGGATTTTAATTCATCCGCTGTCATCAGCGGCCGTTCTATCATCTGTAATGATTGCGAGGGATCATTTTTGCTCCGACTGACGGAACCGCTTAGTACGGTCCGGCTGCCAAGTGCTTTCGAGAGTATTTCTGCAGAGCTGCTGTTCGGTGCAAAACCGCCGAATATGGTCAATTGGGTATTGTCTATGATAATCTCCGCCCCTTCCTTGCCGTAGTTTTTCTCAAGCTGTGCGAAGGATTGGATGATTGGAACAATCTGCAGACGCCTGCTTCTGGATGCAGAGAACATCATTTCCGCCGACTCTATTTTCGGAAGGGTGCCGAACTCATCACAGAAGAAAATGCAGCGGTTTTTAAGCCTTCCGCCCTGTTCATCCGCCACGGCAAGGATTTCCCGATACATCTGCTGGATAATCAGTGAGACCATGAAAAATGTGTTGGGATTTTCTTCCGGCATGATAAGGAATACCGCACTTTTCTCATTGCAGAACCGTTCCGCATCAATTTCCGTGTCAAAGCATAAGAGCTGTTCCAGCTCCGAATCCAGAAATACATTCAGTCTGGAGAGCACCGTGCTCATGACGCTCGCCATGGACTGTTCTGCGGTATTTAATGCCGCGCCCGCAAACCATTTTGCCTTGTGCTCGTCGGGCAGAAGCTCCATAAGCTGCTGAAAGCAGTTTTTTCCCTTTTTCCCCGACGGCTCCATTAATTCCTGAATGACCTTGAACACTGATACGATATGCCGTTTTTCCGGTTCACAAAATTCCGCCACCAGAAGGATTGCGGCGGTTAATACTCCTTCGGCAGCGTCATAAAAGTATGCATTCTGCCCGAAGCTTGCGGAATCTGTCCCGGACATAATAATCGTCTTGGCGATGATTTTGGCGTATTTTTCTGTTTTGCCCTTGTACACCAGTTGTTCGGGACGTTCCAGATACGCATCCATATATTGATTGACCAGATGGAGCAAGTTGTTTCCGTTGGAGTGGGTCGGATTCCGCAGGTCAATGACGGATATTTTGTAACCGTATTTTTTTGCTATATTTCCATAGTTCCGCATGATGTCACCCTTTGTATCGGTTGACAGAAAGGACATGCCGCTTGCACAGGCATATTCGATACAGGCATACAGCCAGTATGCGGTTTTGCCGATTCCTGCCGCACCGAGCATCAGTGCATGAACATCCCCTGTATCTATCATTGCCGTAGTTTTCTTTCCCATTCCTTCACAGCCCACTACAATTCCCTGTGGCAGAGCCGTTCCATCTGCCGTGGTCGGCATCATTCCCTGTTCCGCCTGCCTGCGCCACCGTTCGGGTTCAAAGGGAATCTGTTGATACATGTTTCTGATTTCCGCCTTTGTCGCCCATCTTGCAGTTCCGTGCTGTCCGTCCCCGACCGTCTTTGCCTTGATTCCGTTCAGGGAATACAGCCGCCCAAGCACGCTGATTCCGCCAAGCAATGCAAACATGACGGTTCCGAGGATAATCAGGGCTGCAATATCTGACATGACGATTCCTCCGTTTCCCATTCTACCTCAGTTGCAGTTTCTGTTTGTTCCACTGTTTTTCTCTCCTCATTCTGACTGCTTTTCATTTCTGATTTTTCATTCATGGCTCTCAAATACAATAAATCCTCGTTCCAGTCCTTATGGATTGGTACGAGGATTTCATACTCTGCTCCCTGTTGGGTTAATCGGTCTGCGATCCGCTTATTTGCCTTTTGCCCTGCCTCATCATGGTCCAAACATAAATATACCTTTTGCAGATGCTTATGCTCTGTCAAGGAGTGAAATAAAACTCTGTCGGATACGGAACACGCCGCCGCATAGCTGTGTGCCTGCCAGTTTCCTTTGTTCATGCTGATATAGGAAAGCATGTCGATGGGTGCCTCAAACAGATAGATTTTTTCACTACTCCCATACCAGTGAAAGCTGTATTCCGGCAGGCTTCCCGCCGCATTTCCCTTGTAACTGCTTCCGCTTCCTGAACTGCGTTTGTGTGCATGTCTTGGGATTCCGCTTTTGTCATGCCCTACGAACACGGCATTGTGATATTGGCGGGATTCATAAATCATCCCTTTCCGAATAAAAGACAGAAGTACGTCCCTGTCAATACCTCTTTTCATGTGCAGATAGGAAAATACCCGATGCATGCTTTCATTTTGAGGCGGCAGTTCAAACGGCTTTGTCTCCCTTTCCGTCTGCTGTGCAGTAATCAATGTGCCGCAGGCTCCACCTAGCAGATATTCCACCGCCTCAGGATAGTTTTTGCCATAGAATTTTCGGACAAAGTCTATGGCATCTCCGCCTGTCTGCTCGTACTGGTGATACCAGAGATTCCCTCGTACCGTAACTTTTTGTGAACCATCCTTCCACTCATACTCCGAGCCGGAGCGTTTCAGTTTCTCTCCCCTGCTCCGCAGAAAATACACAAGATCCGTCCGCCTCGCCTGCTCCCGCTGTTCCTCCGTAAAATGTTTGTATGTTGTCTGCATATGCCCTCCTTATCCCTGTTTTAATCCATGTGCCTGTTTCTTCGCTTCTATTTTCCGTCTTAACTTGCGATCCACCCGAATCCTGTTTCCGCCGTTTTCCCCCTCTTCCATACGGTTTTGCAGGATTCTTCCCGTATGATGCAGGAGGCGGAGCACACCGAGTCCTGTATACAGATTTCGATTGTGCCGAAGGTCAGACAGAAGCTGTTTGGCATACGGATTTCCATGCTCCACCGCTGCATTTAAATATGCAATTGCCTGCTCGTAATCCCGCTCTGCCTCCCCTCCATACAGATAAATCTTTCCAAGCTGATATTCTGCATAGCTGTTGTTCTGCTTTGCTGCTCCAGTCAAATAGCGGATGGCACGCTCTATATCCCTGTCTGTTCCCTCTCCCCGATACAACAGTTTCCCCATGACATACTGTGCGACAGGAAATCCCCGGTCTGCCGACATGGTAAGAAGACGGATTGCCTGTTCTGTATTCTGCGGCAGAATTTTTCCGTCCAGATATGCCTTCCCCAGCGTATAAGCGGCATACCTGTTCTGCTGATTGGCGGATGCCTGAAGCAATTTTACCGCCCTTCCCACATCCTGTTCCATATCCGTACCACGAAGCAGTTGTCTGCCCAGCAGATATTCCGCATAACTGTTGTTTTGCCCGATTGCCTTTTCCAGCCATCGGACTGCATTTTTCACATCCTTTTGTACATGCTCCCCTGTTAAAAACAGCTTTCCCAGCATATATTGTGCAACGGTATATCCCTGCTCCGCCGAAGCTGTCAGCCATCGAACTGCCTCCTGCGGGTCATACAGGGGAGATTCTTTGTCAAGAAACATTTTTGCAAATCCATACTGTGACCACTTGTTTCCCATTTTCGCCTCTGCCCGTATTGTCTCGTATACGGATGTCAGCTTGGGGCTATTCCCTGCCGCCTTTTTCTCTAACGGTTCTACACATTTTTCTTTCCCTACACTTCTTACAACCTCCATGTTATCCATGGTTCCCGCATCTTCCATGTCTTCCATGATTTCCATGTTCTCTATAGCTTCCATTTCCTTCATGGCTTCCTTGTTCTCCGCAATTTCCATGGTTTCCATATCCTTTATTTCCTCCGGCTCATCCATCCGCACAACAGTTTTTAATTGCATTGACTCCCGTATTATCATGTTTTTGATTGACTTGAATTCGTTGTTCTCTGCTAATGGAATTCGTTTCGGCAATTCCTGCGTATAGGTCTGTATCACTGCCTCCCGTTTCTCATACCACAGGTCATACAGGGTTTTTATCCGCCCATCCTTCTCCAGTTCCCCCACAATGGCGTCAACGATATCCTTTACATCTGCTTTCAGATAACCATAGATTTTTTTGCCGGATGTGTTGCTCAGTCTCTCATTTAACGTAAGAAGAAGTTTCTCCAACTGTGCATTGTCTCCGTTGCTCTGTTTCAGGGCTTCCAGTGTTTCCTCCATGATTTTCCGGCTGTTTTCTTTTACTTCGTTCCTATGCATGGTCTGTTTTTCGTAAATACTCAGCAAATCCTGTGCAAATATGTCTCTTGCAAAGGCAGAACGCAGGTTACTGACACCCTTGGGCGTCAGATAGCCCTCATTTTCTATTACCGAATATGCTAGCAGATGGACATGTGGATGATGGGATTCATTGTGAAAAGCGGCAAACCATCTGAGATTTTCCATTGAAACCTTTAAGTTGACGGCAAGTGCCTCCGTCTGTGTCCGAAGCATATCCCGCCATCTGCTTCCGTTATTATATCCAAGCCGTTCCGCATCTTCTCTCCGCAGGGATATGATAACCGTCCACACATTTCCGCCATGTTTGTTCAAATCCTCCGATACCTTCGACAGATTTACTTCCACACCCTCGTCTGTGAACAGACCATGTGTACCGAAGCGTTCTGCCCGCGGACGTGTGGCAATATAATCCGCATAGGTTTTCTGAACTATTATATCGCTGGCATTGTCCTCCAGTGCTCTTGTAATAAACTCGGATGCATTTCCAATTGTGGGCTGTTCCATATAGTCCTCATATTCAAGCATCTGTCTGCTGTCAGGAAAATCCCGCAATATCTTTTCTATCAGTTTTTTCTGGGACAGGGTTGCCGCAGCATGTTTTTTGGAGTCATCGATTTTTTCCACACCTTCACGGGTTGCAATATATTTTGCATAACCGCCCCGATTTCTTTTGCCTCCCCTATCACAAGGTTTCAGATACTTAAACTTGGTAACCAGCTTCGCCATATTCTCCTCCCTTCCTGCTTATTTTCTTAAACGAAACCTGCCCTGAGATGTCCGTGCGTCTGCTTGTCTTTTAATCGTTCTGCCAGTCCGCCGCATCATTGAAGGAAAAAGAACCGTTGAGCCGTTTTACTTCTTTGATGCATTCTCCCCGCAGCCGCTCCAGTGAGATTCTGTCAATTTCCTGCGATGCAGCAACCACATTCATGGTAACGGCAAGCTCTACCGCCAGCTTGAACAGCATCCTGCTGACTCGGTTATCGCTTTCTGCCACAATGCTCTTTAGTGTGGATACGATAATCGAAGAGAGATAGTCTTTATTCTTTTCTGAGGAAAGATATCCGACATAGAATAGAACCGCTTTTTCAATAAATTCACTTTGGGAATTGCAGTTGTCTTCTTTATACAGCTCCCTCACTTTGTCAAGGGTCGACTCCCGAACCCATAGGGCAAATTTTCGCTTGGGTTCCTTGCGGTTCGTTTCTCCTTGATAATTAATTGCCATCATATACATCACTCCTTTGTCTGTTTCTGGTATAAATGGGTTAGTCAAAAACTTTCTTACTATCAATATATGTTTTCCTGCTATCTATATCTTCTAAAAACATTATCGATTAGATTGACACCGCATACTTAACAAAAGCAAAAAGCCCTCACTTTTAGCATGAAAAGCGAGGGTATATAACTGAGCTTCTTTAATAGATAAATAATCACTATGTTTACTTTAAATCTGTTTATTTTTTTGATTCCATTCTACTGCCCTTTACCATTTTTTTCCAAAACAATTTATAAAATAACCATGAAATTTTTAATATTTTTCCGATATCTTTCCCCATACCACTTCGTTAAGATATATTTTTTCTTCCTTAATAGTGATAACATTCCATTTCAGCAAATCAGAAATATTTCTATCTAACATTTTCATATCAAAATCTTTTATTTGATAATCATTCAACATTTCTAATATTTTATCTTTTAACTGTTTTACCGTAATTCCAATCTCATATGCATCCAATAAATGAAGGGCATATATGATAACTGCACTATTATCATCTAACTCTCTTTTAGTAATTGTTCCTATGCATAAAATAGAAATAACAGCTAATTGAAGGTATTCAAATATTGTTTCTGGACTGTTAAAGGATGCAACAAATTCGATTATTGCAATAAGCACACTTTTTAAGTCCAATCTTATATTTCCTAATTTGTAAGAAGTAGCCTCCTTCCCAAGAACAATCATGGTCCGCTTAGGGTCTTCTGGAATTATTTCTAAATATTGTTCCATTATCATGTTTCCAATAGATAAGTCTAAATCTTTTCTTTTAGAATATTTTTCTAATATTTTCTGAATTTGACTATCTAATTGTTTAGCTTCATCTCTATTCATTACTCTTCTTTCTCCGTTCTCTTTGCTCTGTCCGAATAATTTTATCTAATTTACCATGCTCTTTCTTTAATAGCAATTGAGTCCGATATTCATCATATACATCTAAAAAACCTCCATATAGATGATTTCCATCAATCGTATCAAATACATATTTATTATCATTTGCAATAGCAAATAAATGACTAATTCGATCTTTAGGAAGCGGATGCGTATTACTATTAATCTTTTTATTATAAAGAACTCTGTCAGTATAATAAAACAAATCAAAAAACTGCATATACATTATGGGTACAAGATATGTATATTCATCTAAAATCTTATCCTGCATCTCTGCCCTGCTTTGTTCAATAATAATTTTCAAAACAATATCATATGCTACTGCATCTGCTGCAAATTCTTCTTTTTTTTCAGTTGAAAACACTTTTCCAATACTTGAAAAGTATGAATGTGCAACCTCATGTGCCAAATTAAATACTACAACCGTCCAATAACAAGTTGAGGCCAAATTCATAATCTGAACATCCTCTCCCACAATTTTCAACAATGCTTCATTGGATGCAGAATCAGGGATATCTCCTAATATGCAGATATCATTCATAATAAACAATAAATAACGAAAACAATTTCCATATACTTCTAGATCTTTAAACTCTTTCGACCATTTAAACATGATTAGAAAAAAAGACATTACTGATGATTCAAATAACTCATCTATATGAACAAACTCATCTCTTACTCCATCCATAAAAATGTAGCTATTAACAGAATGTTGGTAACTATTACATAATTCGATTTTATCTCCATAATAATTATACTCTTTCGAAAAATAGTCCTTAACCAATTGAAACATACTATCAAGACTGTACCTTTTTGAATTTTCTTTAAGTTGCTCTTCTGTCAGCCCAGATTTATGAAAATATTTCAGCATAGTTTCTATTCCTCTTTTTTCGTCTTTAATTGACTCTCCACCAAATCGTAAAATCTCATAATCATCTGGTGGCAAAAAGAAACTTGCATTTTCCTCATCAAACATATATACCCCCTCCCAAAACATTCCAGCATTATTCGCTGTTATTTTTAAATTATTTCTGAATTCACATTATTGCAAAGAATATTTCTACCCATTTCAAAATCCAATGTTCTATTACACTGGTAACATGAATAAAAAAATGTTTTTTGTTTGCTATTTATTAGCAGATGCATTTTTTTCCCACAATTTGAACAGGTTACTTGAGCTACATCTGATGACCAATAATTACCCTGCAACTGATTTATTCCTAATACCACAACAAACACTTGATTGACACCGACATATTTTAATGTTCTTATACACTCTCTTATTGTTGCTCCCGTCGTAATAATATCATCAATAATTATAATATTTTTTCCTCTTAAGTAATTTTCACCTTTAAAAGCGTCAGCTATATTATCCTGTCTTTCTAATGATGATAATACTTTTTGTGTCGGATAATCCTTTACACATTTTAAATAATCCTCTAAATTCTCAATATTACATTTCTTCGCTATAATTTCAAGTATTTTTTCAAAACGATTATCCCTTCCGACATGTACTGGAACCGCTAATACACCATCAATTTCGTTCGTTTTTTGTATTCTTTCTACTGCACAAATAAAAAGACTCGCAAATATATCGTCAAATTTTCTATAATATGATTTCCCTTCTTTTTTATTAAGAAAAATCGCAGTTGAATATGGATGCAACTGGCTCATATAATGATAATAACCAAAGTATCTTCCAAGCATATACATAGGTATCTCTTCATCATCTACTTTAAATAGTAGTGGTATAATCATTCCTGTCATTTCTTCATTCGGAAAAATGACAACTTCTCCCAAAAATCCCTTCACACCCTTTAATACCAACTTCTTAAAGGAATTAAATTCTCGACATATTAAATCTGGTGATTTACTAGCTGACTCATATGAGACTTTATCAGTTACCCATATAGTCCCACCCATAAATCCCATTGCATTTTCTAAAAACATACTGTTTTGAGAAACATATGCTATTTCTGTGGGTTTCAAATTCATAATTTCCAGTACGGTTTTATGTGTCATTGGACTAGGAGCAAACAATTTGATAAATGGTTCAATTTGATAAACATATTTTTTCCCATAGGCAATAGCTATTTTTTTAGAATTTTCCTCATTAGAGGTCAAAAATAGACAGTGATATCTATCAAATAATTCTCTCCAATCTTCTATTGAGATATTTCCAAAACTATCAATATCTATTACCAATCCCCTTAAATCAGTTATGCACCTAAACATACCAGTCACCCCTTAATTATCGCTGGTTCAAACCATTCTAACATATTTTCTTTCTCTGGACTTTTATTTAATTCAGATATATATGCTTCCAATGTTTGCTGCTTGTTTTCCAAATGTCTATCAGGTCTAAATATGTTATTCTCAGCAAGAATCTTAAGAACCTCTGTAGGATTCTTTACCACTATAGCACCTCTTTTTTCGTATTTAGCTGGCCATGTAATTTTTTCTATTTTTAAGGCACTCTCAGGAATCAATATCTGCCTTCCCTGTTTTAGTGCAAAATCTGCCTGTTTTAAAGCCCCTGAAGTCTCTCCCGCCTCCATAATAACAGTGGCCAATGAAAGCCCACTCATTACTCCGTTTCTCATAGGAAAAAACCATCTTTGAGTTTTACTGGCTGGCGAAAACTGTGAAACTATAAGTCCTTTGTTCTCAATCTCAAGCTGAATTTCTTTATTTTCTGCGGGATAGTATTGATTTAAATTAGTTCCGATTACAGCAATTGTATTATATCCATTTTTTAATGCTGTTTCATGTGCAGTCACATCAATACCTTTTGCCAATCCAGATATAACTGTTATCCCATTTTTTCCTAATTTTTCTGCTAACCGTCTAGTATTATCTTTGGCATTTTCTGAAGCCTGTCGTGAACCTACAAGTGCTACAGTTCTCCTTTCATATAATAAGGACTTTTTCCCTCTTATATATAAAAATCTAGGAGCTTGCTCTGTCTCCGCTAAAAGTGGTGGATAATCACTACTTCCTCGCTTTATAATTTCATCATTTTCTCTAAGGCTAGAAAATGCCTTATATGCCTTACTATATTCTTTCAACAGAGTATCTTTATCTACCTTAAAATACTCTACATATTTTTCACATATTTCAGTATTGTTCATAGGCCTATCAATATTTACATTTTCACTAAATGTAATAAATTCTGGTTCAAGTCGAGATTCTGTAATGTTTAGCACATTCATTAAAGTAGCATAATTCAATGCTTCTTGTTTTGCCTTTGTATCAATAACAAACATTCCTTTCGCACCTCCACTCTCAATTTTAGTAAAAATAGCAAGTTCTTCTTTTCTTCGATTAAGTTCATCAATATGAAAAATAGTTCCAGATGCATTTTTCTTTAATGGCTTTATTTTTTCTTCTTGGACCAATTTGTTCAATCTTTGAACAGTAATGCCTAAAAATTCTGCCGCCTCTTTTGCAAAAAACAATTGATTTGCAAGCAAATTATCCTCCATAACAATACCCTCCTGTTATAATGGTATCTTATGGGTTTCAAGTTGTCAACCCTTATATTTTTCAATATTTGTTTCTTATTTCTAACCCACATATTTACTCACAAACACTGCCCTTTTATCAGATTCTCAACCCACAAGATGCCCTATCCGAAATAATACTGACCCCCTAAAGATATTCCAGCTAAATTTCCTACAGCTCCCCAAACGGTCGGCGTTGCCGTCCGAAGTAAAGCGAGTCGGGGGTGTATCTGTAACCCCGACTCTTTCTCCTGCTTGATTTTCGACCCTATATTTTTACTTCGTCTATTAAGCAACCTTATACATGAAATTACTGTTTTTCCTCAAATACAAAAAATCTGTTACCGCAAAACTCATCAAAATTCTCAAACATTATCTCCACCCTATTAATCTTCTTCTCCGTATGATAATGCCCGCAATACCACTTCTCGTATTCCAGCCTGTCTTCAATTCTGTCCAGCCACTGCTCGGTAGTTTTATCCACCCGACCCTGAGCCACGCCTGTCATAAACACCTCTACCGGCTCATACTTCAGCGGTATGGTATGGCTCAGCACTACATCTACCTTCCACTTCAATTTATCCAACTGACTTTCCACATACTGTTTTATCTCCTCAGAGGGCTGTTCATCCGACCACCAGCCATATCCATACATGAGCCGTACATCCTTATCAATGCTATATGCTCCACCCATAACAATAGTTTGTTTCCCGTCCAGATCAAATATTTCCCCATCCTTTGCAAACAACAGACTCGGATATTCTTCTTCACAATATACTATGCCACCATGCCACGCCTTCTCCTTATAGCTATCAATGGTATATGGTCTCTGCTCGTGGTTTCCATGTATGCAAAACAGTGTAATTGGCAATGCCTCCAAAAACTCTTTTTTCTTTCTGTCGTAGATTTCTCCGCTGAAATTGACACCCACATCGCCAAGTATAATCAATATATCTTCCCGACTGGTTTCAAACCGTCTGCAAAAATTCTCTATACGTTCAAATTGTCCATGTGTATCTCCCGTTATATAAATCATATCTTTCCTTCCGAATACCCGCCATTCGACGGGTATTCCATTATATTACAGCTTTCATTTCTAAACAAATATTCTGCTTATAACAGCTTTTAAGTCATCTTATCATGGAGCTGGCAGATATTCAATCTTCAACCTCTCCCGCATTATCACCTTCTGACCTTTCCTCCCCATAGGTGATATACGGCACCTTCAGCCAGTGTGTCCATCTGCTCCCTGCCAGCTGTGTCCGCACCACGCCATACCTTGTTCCCATCGCTTCCACGACCTCTCCGTTGCCGATATAGATGCCGATATGTCCTTCATGCCATACCGCAAGCCCCGGTATCTCAGGCATCGTATCTATGGTTCCTTTTTCCACGGCATTTTCATACATGGCATCCGCTCCGATATCCGACATGCCGTTTGTCCCGTATTCTACTTGTCTTGTTTCCGTATTCAGCCATCCGTATCCCTTTATCAGTCCCACACAGTCCGCTGTTCTTTTGCCATACCAGTTGGCACTGATAAAGTCCGCATAACCGCCTACTTCTTCCGGATACTGTTCTTTCTTGTAATCAAACAGCCTTCCATCCAGCACCTCACCGTAAGTTCCCCATACATAACCCCAGCCGGACTGTTCCGCATGCACTGCCCATTTTGCCAGGTCAACATTGTTTTTTACGGAAGGAGACGCATAATCAGAAATGTCAATATACGTCATTCGTATTCCATCCATTACTTTTGTAAACATTTCTACCGATATGTCCGTTCCAAATGTTGCATTGACATTTGCAATCAGCTCCGCATCGGACTGTCCGTTGACAAAGCATCCGACCAGCTTTTCCAAAAAGCCGTCTTCCTCCGCCGCATCATATAAGGACATAAAATAAAGCATCTGTGCCTCATCCGCCCGTTCCGCCGTAAAGCCCGCATTCAATATGGCTGTTTTTATCTGCCCCGCCATATCCTCCATGCGCTGCATTTCCTCTCCGCACGCAATCTCTATCTTATCCTTCAGGCTCTGGGTCTCCATATTCAGCTCACCCGTAAACATGGCAAGCAGTACCGCTATCGGCGTGACAATAACGATGATAATACCAAGCATGATTCCACAAACTGTCTTCAATGCCTTTTTATTCCCCAGCAAGGCAACGGCTATCTTTTTCAGTGCCGCCGCCACGGTAGCACTCATCGTCCACCTGCCTTCCCAAACAGCTCCGACTTATATTCCGGTGCAATAACCTGCAGCAAATATCTCTCATTTCCGCACCGGTACAGACAGGTTCCCCTTTCCGGATAACGGATACGCTCAAACTCAGAAGCCTCAACCTGCAATGCATCCATAAAGTCCTTCGGATTAATCTGCCCCGCATTAAACAGGAACTGATGCGTCGGAATGGAAAACAACGGTTTCGTATATTCCCGAATGGAAGGGATCAGGAAATCCTCTATATTCTGGCTCGCCAAAATGATTGACGAGTCTTTTTTCCGCACACGCTTCATGGCATTCCTGATATACTCAATGGCTGTCATGTTTGTCAGGAACAAATACAGTTCATCAATGGATGCCGCCGTATTTCCTTTCCCCAGAAGTTCATTGGACATATAAGACAGGATATTAAACAGCATGGCATCCTTAAGCCTCTTATTGGTATCCATCAGTCCTTTTACCCCAAAGCATAAAAACTTATCATCGTTAATGTTTGTGTGTCCATTGAAATATCTGCTCTCCGCCCCTACACACATGGAATGAATGCCAAGACATACTTCCTGCAGCATATTCTCCGTATACAGATATTTACGTGCGTGGTCGTAGGTCATGAATTCCTCCTCACACAGTTTATAAAAATCCTCCATAATCGGAAAATCTGTCGGCTGCTTCATGCTGTAATCCGTGCTGTCTGTAATGCCGAATCTTGCATAGAGTTTCATAAGCAGTATTTCTATCGTGTCAAGCTGTGCATCCGTAAAATCCTTATACGCACGAAAGAAATCTTTTAAAAACGCTATATGCTGGCTGAGCCTCGTCACCTTTCGGAATGCTTCCGGCGTTCCTGCATCAATATCCCCGGTACCGTCTGTCCATGCCTTAGGCTCCAGCGGATTAATCGTGTATGCTCCGGACATAAAATCGATATAGCATCCGCCCAATGCTTCCGTTAATTCTTCATATTCCGCCTCCGGATCCAGACATATAACCGTCTTTCCCGACTCCCTGATATTCGTTAAAATGAGCTTCAGCAGATGGCTTTTTCCCTGCCCGGAATTGCCAAGTATGATTACGTTGCTTGTGGTCTTATCCTCACTCCTGCGGTCAAAGTCCACAAGAATGTTTGTGCCGAATTTATCCCTGCCGATATAAATACCATTGGGATCTGTTTTCCCCGAAAAATTAAACGGATACAGATTTGCCGCCGAGCTTGCGGGCAGCACCCGTTCATACTGTGTTCCAAATTGATTTGCACCCACGGGCAAAACGGACAAAAATCCTTCTTTCTGCCGTAAGGTCAGCCTGTCCACGGAAATTTTGGAACGGGTCAGTTCCATTGCCACCTCACTCTGTATCTCTTTCAATGCTTCCATGTTTCCTGCCTTTAATTCGATGAATACGGAACAATGAAGCAATGGTTCTTTGTTTTTTCTGAGATTTGCCATCAGCTCAACTACATCCTGAAGATTTCCCTCAGCTTCTATCGTCTCATTCACATCAGTTCCGCCGGACATCATTCGGTTCTTTCTTGCGGCATTCTGCATGATTTTCCGCTGCTCCATCGGTTCCACCATTCTGTGATATATCCTAAGTGTGACTCCGTTTCTGTCGGCAAGCTGTGACAAAATTGCCTGTTCCTCCGTGGACGGCGGATATTCCCTGACTGCCCATACACACCTGTAACTGTCGCCGACAATATAATGGTCGGTAAAGAAACGCACGGCACCGGGCAAAATACAGTCAAAAAAATCTTTGGTACGAATTTCCTCCTGTTCCTCCAATGTCATAACCCTTGGCTTTCTTTTTAACATTTGCATTCTCCTCCGTTATCCTGCTTATCCCTCTTCCAAAAACTGCCCGCCATCCACATCCGGCATCAGCTCCCCGTGCATGCTCGCACCGAAATATATGGCAAGAAAGCGTTTAATATCCTGTTTCTTCATTCTCTGCGCCTCAAATCCCTGCTCGGATATTACCTTCTCAATGCGGTTTGCCGTCTGAAGGACCTGTTCCGCCTTCATGGAATTGCATCTTCCCAGAAACATAAACTGTCTCGCCGTTGCCATTTCAGCCTGAATGGTATCCAGCATGTCCATATCCTTTTTCAGTAAATCCCTCACGTTCGGATTTGACTCCTCCATAAGCCGGTTCCTCAAATAAATTTTGTTATTATCAAAGCACTCACAGGAATCCGTGCAGGAAATCTCAATATTGGGTACTGCCGATAAAACCATCATCAGATGCCGGATTTTAACCTCGATATTTACGCCTGACAATACGGATATGTTGGTCGGTGCAACCAGATAAAACAAAAGCTCGCCCCTTACCGTGGCAAGCCCGTGTTTCGTAAATGTTTTGATGCCCAAGAGTTCCTGTGTGGAACGTCCTCTTCCTTTTCGCATGTTCTTTCTCTCTCCCGCCATTTTTACCTCCAATAAAATTCCTGCTGCGTGGAAATGAAATAATGTACCGCATACCGAATAAAATCAAGCACGGTCGTGTCATCCAATCTTATGGTCAGAAATCCGAAGCAGAGCATTACTGCCGCAGGAGTCATAACCCTTAAATACACCAGCATTGTAACGGATATCAGTGCCGCAATACATAAAATCACAAAATCACGCAAACCCCACAGCCATAAATTGGCTGTGGCTTTCAAATTCTGCGGATATAAATAAACTGTCATAAAATGCCCCCGTTTCCTTGACTGTCTGCTATTTCACTGCATGTGCCATGCTCCTTGTCAGATTTACCGCCGTTGTCGTCGCATGAACCACGCTCATCATATTTACACGTACCGAACTGTCCAGACCAAACTGCTGTGCCACCCTTGGCACTTCATTTGCCGCAAGCATGATGCCAAGTGCCATCAGCATGTGCTGCGGAAAGGTAAGCAGCCCCAGAAACAACAGTGTCGTCTGCATAAATGCAGTCAGGCAAAGTGCCGCAATCTGCTTCATCCACTGGTTAAATCCATCCGTATAGCCTCTCGGTACCGAGAACATATACAATGCCCCAACCGCCATCTGTATCAGCAGAATGCCTCCCCGTTTGATATTGGCAAAAAATATTTTAATCACGCAATAGGCAAAGGCAATCAGTGATAACAGATTGAACAGCGACAGGGTTACCGTGCCGGATAATGCAAAGCATCCCACCAGCACCGACGTACTTTCTCCCGACAGTCCGAGGCTCTGCTGTCCCGAAAATATCCGGGTCAGGTCACCAGCAAATGTATTTTGCAGACTGATGCAAAACTTATAAAGCTCTATGGGGACCGTGCCAATCAGCGAGCAGGCAAAAAAGCCTTTTATGATATTGATGGCTGTCGTCTTAATGTTTGCCCTGCCGCTCTGATATTCAATTGCCACGTCAAAGACCGCCACCACTGTTCCCGCAATAAATAGTGACCAGCCGAACAATGTGAACAGCGTAATGGTCGCTTTCATCCACTCCAGTTCAAAAATATCGGCGCCCATATTTCCCATCAGGGTAAAAAATTCGGAAACCACATCATAAATCGTGTTATAAAACCATTCCAGCATCGCATCCCATATGGCATTTGATATATGTTCCCCCAATAACTCAAATGCCGAGCTTATGGCGTCGGCTATCCCGTCTATGAGGTCATCCACCCAACCAAACACTTATCCCACCTCCCATCGGATTTGCACTCAGATATAAACAAAACTTTTGTTTTACACAGCTTTGTTTTGCTCATCTCTAAACCATTCCTTCTTCAGGCATTCTTCGTTTGAAGCTCATAGAATTGACCAGATATAAAGCGGTGCTGTCAATGTAAACAGCAGACAGGCAAATAAAATTGCCGGAGCGGTAAACTCAAACTGTCCATGTTTGCGGTAATCAAAATATGCCGTTCCCAGCTTGACGAAAAACATAATCGCAAGCAGCATGTCGATTATGGGAAACACAACATTGTTGACAACCGTTTTAATCTGTCCCTGTGCTGCATTCCATGTGTTTTCAATCGCCTGTGCCACATTGCCGGAGGCATGTACGGGTACTGTCACGGCAGAAACTGCCACTACCATTAAAGCTGCACACATCAATACTTTCATCCATGTTTTCTTACTCATTTTTTTCCTCCATTCCACTGTTTCCAAGTTCTTTGGCAAGCTCTTCATCACGAATCATTCGAATGCGGATATTCAAATTCTTACAGAACATTATTTCAGCTTCCATCCCGCTGCTGATTGTATTGCCAAATACCCACATTTCATCGCAAAGCCATAAAAGGCTCATACCCGCCCTTCTTCCAAGCTCCCGTTCCTTCGGTTCGTCATCATTCAGCACAAGGGCATAAAAATGCGGCACGACAGGTGCCATTCCGCACATAAATGCATATTTTGCATACAGTTGTGCTTTTCTCAGATTGACACTTACATTCCCGCCAAGTGGTGCACAGATATACACTTTTTTCATTTACTCCCCATCCCCGCTCTGTTTCTTTATGATAATGACTGCGGCAATGATACCCCCGGCAGCCGTCGTGCCAAGACCAATCAAAAAGCCTGAATTTGCAACATCCTTTGACGATGCTTTCTCCTCCGGCTCCGGCTTCTCCGTAAAATCAAAGTGATAATATTCCTTTGGAGCATATGCATCCGAATAGCTCTGCTCTGCATCCAATGTTTCCTGCGTTGCTGCCGATGATACCATACCCTGACATAAGAACAGGACTGTCATCAGAAACAGTCCTGCCATTCGTTTTAACTTTTTTATATTCACCCTCCTACATTTGCTGGGCAGCACTTTGTAATTCAGCCTCCGAAATATCCTCAGCCGTCCCATCCTGCATGTTCTGCTGCTCCACAAGGGCCTGTTCATACGCCCCCATTACTTTACTTATCAGTTCTATCCTTGCTTCTGCCGTAATCGGATGACAATAGGACTTGAACTGCTTTTCTCCCTGTGCATCCACATAACCGTATGACGGCATTGCAACAAACAGCCCGTTCTTGGAATCCATAATCCTGATCTTGTGAATTGCAAATATTCCTCCGATGTTGACGCTTGCCACCGCCTTTGTCTTATTGTCCGCAAAGTCAAGCAGGGAATCAATCCTTGCCTCAATCGAAACCTTCCCCGTTTTTGCTTCTTCTTTAGAAGCCAAAGCCCGATGTCCGTTCTTTGGTTGTGCCGCTGTGGTCTGTTTTTTTACTGCCATTGCTTTTCCTCCTCGTTTCTTTCATATATTGCCTGCCACTGTCCTGTTTTTCATATGCTTTACCATGTCATAAATAAAAAGCCCGTATGCTCCTGAATTTCCTCCTGTGTGATATCTTCATCCGGTTTTTCAAAACACTTGGCATATTGCCCCATCTGCTCCTCCGTCAGGGAACAGAGTTCCTCTCCGTTATCCCCTGCAACAAAAAATGGGCCGCAGAGTACGTCGCCTTCCACACGGCGGTTCCCCTCCATCCCGTTGATTTTGCTTTCTTCATTTATGACGGTAACCGTGTTATCCTCGTTGTAAATATACTCAACCAGACCGCCTACCGCTCTCTGCTGTCCCTGAAGTGTATTTTCCAGTTCTGTGGCATAAGGTGCCTTGTGTGGTTCCACATATAACACCCGTATCAGATTCTCCGGTTTTTGCGTGAGCCCTGTGTCAAAATCAATGTTCCGAAAGCCAACGGAACAGCAGAAATATGCCTGTCCCTCCAGCACTGCCACATCCGACACTGACAAAGAGTGTCCCCGAAACAGCGGATGTCCTTCCTGATTGAAACGCCGGAACAGTTCCTCCATATCCGTTGTATCAAGCTCTCCGTCAAATACCTCATCATAGATTGCCGCATCAACCTTTGGACTTTCCTGAAACTGTTTCAGCATATCAAAGTCAAGGAATTTCACCCGGTTCTTATCCCGCTCGGTGTTAATCTGATATAGCTTAATTCTCATTGTTCTCCTCCTTACTGCATGGTCATGTCATGAGACGCATCCTCCTGCTGTGTCATTTCCCTTATCCGCTCCGCCGCCCAAGCCGGAACGTATTCCTCTTTTAATATCCCGATAATATCCTCCCGTTGATAAAAGGTCTGTTCTCCATCCTTGATATACCGTCCGTATACCTTTCTTCCCCTCGCATTCGGGCTGCAGCCAAAACCTCCGATTGCAAGAAACAACTGATCCTCTGGCGTTTTATATTCATCCTTTAACACATGCGGATTTATCACCACAATCCTTCCGCTATAGTCCGTTTCCTCCTTCGCCTCGCAATGCTCCTTACCGAATAGTCCGAGTGCCTGCCATTCCTGCCGCACCTGATTGATAAAACCATCCAAAACTGCTGGATGGCTTTCCACACTGTAGTCCCGGCAATGGTTTTCCTTCGGAATAAAAAAAGAACGTGCCCATTCCCTGTTATCTGCGGAAAAACGTCCGTCCTGATGTTTTTCCTTTATGGTATTGGCAAGCACCCACATGACACGCTCAAATCCAAACCGTGAAATGATGGATTGGGCACAATCCTGCTTGAAAACCATTCCGTCAAAATTCTCACGGATGGATGCCTCAATGCTTCTTGCACATACACAATTTTCATTATAGCTTTCCTTCCATAATGCTTTTTCGCCACAGCGAACCGCCTCCCGCATGGAATATTTATATAATGCAGCTCTTTCTGACATTCTGCTCTCCTCTTCCCGACAGATACCGTAGTTCTGCCATACTTAAATTTACTTATCCTCTGCTTCTGCCTGTAATGATAATTTCTCTCAATCTTTCTTCCTCGTCCTGACAACACATCGCATCCAAATCAAGCAGTGTCAATTGTCTCGGCTGGTTCCGCTCTCTTTCGTACAGGTCATAATTACCTATGAGAAGCTCCGGAAATTCCTTTCCCGCCTCATATTTTTGCACCATAGAGTGAATGCGGTGAAAATCAAAAAACTGATATCCTGCATACAACTCCCTGATTTCCGGGCAGTCATTATAAGAGACCAGCCATTTTCCTTCTGTCTGTGCCAGCGTATCTCTCAGCCGGACATGGTCCTCCCATGAAAATCCGCATGCATACACATACTCGCTTGTAAAATATGGCGGATCACAGTAAAAAAAAGAATCAGGTCTGTCGTAATGCTTTATCAGCACCTCGAAATCCTGATTCTCTATCATGACATGATCCAGCCTCCTGCTTACCTCCCATATTAAAGAAAACAGACTGCATATGGAAAACGGCTGGCAGGCATAGCTCTTGCCTGCACTTGCATAGCTGTAACGCAGCAGTTTCAAAAACATAACCGCCCGTCTCAAATCATACTGCTCCGTGGATGCTTTATACAACTCACGAATTTCCTCCGTCTGAATCTCCGGCAGAAGAATGGTTGTCATTTCCATTTCCTGTTCCAAAAACCTGTCGTCAAATTCCTCCTTCTCAAAAAATTTCTTTATCACCCGAAAATCATCCCTTGCATTTAGATTCAGAAACCCCAACGCACGGATAAATGCCAGCGGTCTGTCCCGCATACAGCAAAACAGATTTACAAGATTGTGGTTAAAATCATTGTATACTTCAAACTTGTCCGCACTTTTCTTTCCAAGCAGCACGGCTCCCGAACCGCCGAAGGGTTCTATATATCTTCCGTAAGATGTCGGGAACAGGGCATATAAGATATGCAGGACGGAGGTTTTATTCCCCACCCAGCTTACAGGGGTTTTCATAACCGCACCTCCTCAATCGTTTCCGGACCTTCCTCGGAATCTTCCGATGAAAGGCCTCATCCTTATCCCTCAAGCAGCTGACACTGCTTCTTTGAACCGGTATTTGCCATACACTTACAGATGCATCATTTCCTCTTCCTTCATATCTTCCCCGTCATCCGTGATGTTGACATACTCACCGATAATGTTCAGCGCCTCGGCATAACTTCCTGATGCAGTGATTCTGTCACACATTTCCTCCGCCTGTGTTCCCATTCCCTGCTCCTTTAATGTCCTTGATGCAATCCCCATCAGATTGAAGATGTTACCATCCTGTCCAATCAGCGGACAATTGGGTTTCACGGTATTCTCTTCATTTACAAAACCTCCAAGTCTGTTTGGCACATAATCGGAAAGCCATGTACCGCCAAAGGTGTCATATGTGTTTAACCGCCACACGGCCAGCTTTCCCACATTCAGCTTTACATCCTCAAATGGGAACAGCAGACAGGTAACGCCTTCCTTCTCGAAATACATACAGGTCTGAAACTTACTTCTCTCCAATAAAATTTCCTCCTGTGTAAGAAGGTCGTTTATGCCGTCTACCCATTCCTCAAGGTTTCCCCCGCAGCCCTGAAGGATAAGCCCTTCACTGTCATGCATTCTGCGAAGCTCATCCGGCTCAATTTTCCTGATATTCATAACCGTATACCTCCTGACCGATTTATATCTGCCTCCATCTCTTCATTTTCAAAAATCTCCCTGACATCCTCCGGTCCCATGTTTTTCCTCCTGTTCCGTAATGTCCCTTTGGTCATCCATTTCCTTTATTTTTCTTCCCAGTGCGGCAATGACGGGAACCGTTACCGCATTCCCCGCCATTTTGTAAAGTCTTCCGTCAGAGAGTCCTGTTGCCTGTGCCTTATAAAACTGCTCATCCGTAAATCCCTGTAAACGCCAGCATTCAAGCGGTGTCAGTCTGCGTACCCTTCCGTTCCATACAACACCATGCCGGTCCTGTGCCGTAATGGTAAACATCGGCTCCCCCGCTTCCTTCATTCGTCTTCCCTGCTGTCTTACTTTTGTTCTATCCGGTGTCAATATGGCACTCGCATCTCCCATGAATACGCCTGAATGTTCTCCTTTTCTGTGACTGATGCCTGCATTCTGCCTTGACGTAATGCATCTTGCCGTGTCTGTCAGTGCAGGATTTTCATTCATGTCGATAAAAAATAACCCCTGTGTATTTGCAGGCGTTATCGTATGTGCCATTTTCTTTCCCACTCTGCCCCGACGTGAATTCAGATTTGGATACGCAAGATCGATGCTGTCACCAACATGTGCAGTCTGATACCCGGTCTTTGTATTGACCTTAATCGGTAATCCTATATTATAAAGTCCCGATTTCCCACCAAAGCCCCCTGCTCCGCTTGTCAGCGTGCAGCTTAATCCTTTGTCTGAGTACACACGGTTTCCCTGGCTTCCGGGAATGCATTGTATAAGAGACGTTCCATTTGCTTCCGTGAAAGAAAGTATTTTTCCGGCACATCGTTCTCCAAGAAATCCGATAATGAACACTCTCTTTCGGGACTGGGCGACACCAAAATCCGCGCTGTTAAGCACCTGCCATGTGACATGATACCCCAGTTCAGAAAGTGCACCGAGGATGGTCGCAAATGTCCTGCCGCCGTCATGCGACAACAAGCCGGGAACATTCTCAAGGAGCAGATATGAAGGTCTTTTAACGGAAGCAATTCGGATAATTTCAAAGAAAAGCGTTCCTCTTGCATCGTCAAATCCGCCCCGCTTTCCAGCAATTGAAAAACTCTGACAAGGGAATCCTCCGCAAATAAGGTCGATATCCGGCAGTTCATTCGGTTCCATTGTTCTTGCATCATCAAAATACAGCTCTCCTTTCGTATCGTATATGGCTTCATAGGCTTTTCTTGCATACTTATCACTTTCACAATATCCCAGACATTCATATCCGCCGACAGCCTCCAGCCCCGACCGAAAACCGCCTATGCCTGCAAACATATCAAAAAAACGGATTGCCATAAGCATCCGCACTCTCATACTATTTACTTTTTTCGCTTCACCTCACATTCCCATGGAAAATGCCATACCTTCCTCCTCCGAACAGCTTTCTTCCTCTTCTCTCATGTCATATGACTGTTCTTCATCGGATTCCTCTTCCGGATTCTGATTTTGGTCTGTCTCTTCACGCTCGGTCAAATCCCGCTCCAGTTCGTCTTCAATCAGCCCGATTATAAATTCCTTCTGTGTCATGTTGTTGCGCAGCAGATAATCCTTAATTCGTTGAAACAAATCCTCCGATACCTGAAACGCTATGGTTCTCATATTTCCCATACCCTTTTCCTCTTTCATTCTGAATTTTGGATGGAGCTCATCCTCCAGTGCAAGTGCGACAAACTCCGCCATCGTTATGCCATGACGCACCAAATACTGCCGAACTTCTGCATGAAGTGCTGCGTCAACCTTGACTGTGATACCTTTCTTTTCATTAACAGACAATGCTATCACCCTCCCTCATACTATAAAGTAGTTTTGTCTATGGTCCCTCTCCAGAGACTATCTGCTATACGCATGAAAATACCGTGGATTGGTTCTCACTCCCTCATAATTTGGAATTTTCCCCGTTCGTTCTGTGTTTTTCCCTTCCACAGGCATATTTTACATTCCTCCCATCATCATATGCTTCTCTTCTTTTTCCTGACTTTCTTCTATTTTTTCGCCTATGATTTCATCAAGACTCTGCCCATTGTCTATATATACAAAACCACCTGATGCTAAAAACTTACCTCCTGTATGAATTTCTATATATTCACCAAACTGTTCATATAGAAAGAAATCCTCCAGTTCGGGACTTAATTCATATTCCTCCCTGTGTGCAATCCAGTACCTTGCCAATTCTTCCTGATTATTTATATCCGGAAGAAACATAAAACAATCCATTTTCGCCGCAATCTGTGTCAGTGATTTACTGTCCCGCACATTGGCATATTCTGTGACTGCAGTAAGTTTCTTCCAGTCCTCCTGCTCCACAAATCCACGGACGACATTTGCAAATTGATTTACCGCATACAATCCTTCCGACTTCAGGATATCCCTCAAGTGCATTAGCCACTCCTTATCATCAAGGGTGTAAGCAAACAGATTCACGCTACACTCCTGAAGATTTCCGGCATTCAATCTGTGTAATGCTTTGCTGATGGAAATCCCCTCACACGGAAGATAAGCATATTCCGTTTTCCCATGGAAGCTGAGTTCCGCAATAACAAGGCATTCCTCATAGATATATTGGGGGAATACCTGTCCGTCATACACCTCATCAAACGGAATTTCCTCATTAACAAACAAAATGCCATATTTTGTTATTCTACCTCTTCCGCATTCCAACAATTTCCTGCCCATATCTTCAAAAGCAGCGGCTTCCATTTCCTCTTCGCTAAGCCCTCCTGATAAGGTAAGTTGATGCAGACGACCAACAGCTTCCATACTGCTTACATCCTGTATCAGTGTAAATCGGGACAGATTAAATGTCAGATTAATGCAGTCCTTTAATTTGGTAAATCCACAATGATGTACAGCGGCGAAAAACTGTTTTTCTTCCCTTTGATCAAGGCTTTCCAGCCGCTTGGCAAGATAGTTTAATTCATCTAAATCAACAAAACAGCCCCGTAGCATGGATAAATCTTTGGGGTCATGCACCTCTGCAATAAACAAGTTAAAATCTGATTTATCCCTCCCCTGAAACTGAATCAGCCACTGTTCCATGTCACTGTCGGCACACGGAAACGAGAGCGAAATATAATCCTGGTTATATTGTGCGGTTACTATAATCACAAACCATTCCTCCTTCTGCAAGACAAACCGCTTTCATTCCAAACCTCCTGATTGCCATTGCATTACAGATAATGCGGAACATATCCGGTGAAATTAGTTCCTTATCCGCTAAATCACTGATGGTAAGATACTTTGTACCAAGATACAAATCCTTTGCCACACCAAACAGTGTGTAGCCTTTTTCGTTTATACCATTCAGCCTGATTGTATGGAAATCAATTCTATTTTGCCGTATATATGGCTTTGCACGTTTCCACAAATTAAAATCTGCTGTCAGCAGATACAGGGCGGACAGCAGAGCAGCGTTGTTTTGATTTACCTTTTCAATTGTTTCTTTAAATATCCTCTCATGATTCTCATTTCTATAAAGCATATGCCTCACCTCCACCTCTTTTATATATTGCTCCAAACGCTTCCGAAATGGCTTATCCCAGATTGCTGACATAGTCGTTGTCAACAGTTCTGCATAGGAAAGCGGAGGCGGCTGCTCCTGCGTGCAAAGCATTTCGTCTTTCAATACCGCACTTCCATGTCCCCGTGGGTGAAAGTTTGGTATCTGACACATAAGTTCCTCAATGTCCCGATAACGGGCTGTTTGCATAAAATACATGTGATGTGCTCCTTTCGTTGAAATTGTTGAAATAAAAAAAGCGCTGCCTATTTCTTTTGAAATAAGTAACGCTTTCAAGTTCTTTTAGGTTTCCCTATTATTTATGCTGTTTTATATGTGATTGCAATATTACTTTTATGTATTAGAATCTCTAATCGCAAACCTCAAAGTCACGAATTAACAAATCCTCCATAATCAGCTTATAATCCATAGCGTTCCCTTACAGATGCTAAAGATTTTCTTGCATCTTTCGTCTTTCCATCTTTTATCTCTCTTTCTGAAATCTCCAATTCCTGATAAAAATTTAATTGCTTCATTGTATGCTCATAAATATCCATACTCATAATAACCATATCACCATAGCCATTTTTAGTAATGTAAATCGGCTCATCACTTTTATGGCATAAATCTGAAATTTCAGACGTATTCTTTAAATCTTTAATCGGAATAATTTGCGGCATATCTGCACCTCCTCTGTGATGTGATAATTATACCATTATTATACCATATCTTCAAGGTGTTATGCGTATCATGTACTATGTACAGAAACCATGTAATAAAAAAAAGAAATCCATACACTCAAAAAGCCCGACAAACATCCCATTTCCATTTGCCGAACTTTCACTTCTTGACAATTCATTTCATTACATCTTTATGACAAATTTACAACCCTTAACCACTTATCAAAATATTCAATACTTCTAAGCTACTACCCACACAAACCATTCTAACTTATTACATCCGCACGTACCGTATTCTTGCTTACCCTAAATGTCTTTGCGGTCTGACACACTGTAGCATTGCTCTCGACGATATATTTCACAATGTTGACGGCACGCTCCTCGATATAATCTTTCAAAGGAAATCCCACAAAAGCTGTTTTTACATTGTGTGAAGGACTTTTGGGGATAAGAATGTTGTTTTCAACATCATCATTTATCTATGATTATGTCAAGCATCCCTTGGCATTTTTCCTATTTTGTTTTATGAACCTTTATTTGGCTATCTATCCATTAATATTTCTATAACCTCTTTAACCTCAGAATCAATATCCTCTAAAGTAGTTGCATTTATTATTTTAGCAATACTGCACTGCACACCATACTTTTGCCTTATCCATTTATTCATTCTTTTTAAAAATGCCTTACCTCCGACCAGTTCTATTTTACTATCCAAACTTGTCCAATGTTCTAAAATATACTGTCTTGCCATTTTATTAGCAGAACTTGGGTCTATATTTTTATTGTATTTAACAATAGAAGATGAATATTGGTCAAAAACATCATCCTCAAATTCATCTAAAATCTTCTCAAATTCTAAAAGAAACGTACTATACATATCCTCTTTTTGATTTGTCAACCTAAAAATCACCTTCGGAATTATAAGATAGTTTTCTATTTCTTTTCGCTTCCAAATATGTAATAAGAGATGATTCTCTTCAGCTAATTTCATCTTTGCTTCCAATAATTCTGTTGGAAAATAATCGCTGTCGAGAATGCAAAAACATCTAATTTCATTTCTGGTTTCATCATAAAATAATTTTGAAGCACCAAATGCTTCTCGTAAATTATTAAATCCTCCCAATGCTACACTTGGTATAACACTTATAGGTTCTTCTGCATCTGGATGTAAAATATCTTGAATTTTAGAAAGAATAGTCATATCTTTGCCTTCAATAAAAATACACTTCCGTTGAATCCCTAATCTTGTTAGCGACAAATTACTAATTGAGCCTAAATTATCAATTATACTCTGCACAGCTCTCATATTGGCGGCATATGACAAATTTCTTTTTTTCTTGTCAACAATAACAATATCTGAACATTCAACTTCAGAAATAATTTCAACCGAATGAGTCGCAATAATTATCTGTTTATACCTCCCTCGTATTAATCTAACCAATTTGCGCTGTAAATCTGGGTGCATATATACATCAGGTTCATCTAAAATAACAGTTTCTGCATCCTTTGATCGACATAAAAACCACATTATTTGTAACCACATCTGCAAACCACTACCCATAAGTCCTAACTCAGCCAAAAACCTAGAATCACTTATAAACAATTTGATGTAATTATCATCATAATAATTATATAAAATTTCTTTAATTTTTAATTCTTTCCACGTAGACTCCGCTAGATTAACAAACTCTTTCCAATATACATCTTTATATAAGTATATCTCATTTCTGAAATGTCTAGAAAACAGATAACTATCCATATCAGACTTAATTGTTTCTTCCGCTAATTTCTTTTCACTCTCTTTAATTAATCCCAATGGCGGTAAAATCTCTACATTCTCAATACTACAGTCCCTCGCTTTTGCTTTTGTGTAAACATTCTTACCATTTATATCATATATACAAGCATATGCACTTTCCTGATTTAAATAAATTATTATTTTATTACCACTGTCCAGCAAGGTTGTTATTTTAGCAATTTTATCCTCATATAAATATACTACTCCTCTTAAATCAATTTTAAGTTTTTCAACTTCCAAACGAAAACCTCTTTCTCTCAGTGCAATTCCAAATTCTCTAGGCAATTCTTTATATACAGATTTGGTTGACTTCCTGATTGCTAAAGCAACTAATCTCAATGCTTCAATTATTGATGACTTACCCGCATTATTCTTCCCCACAAATATTGCTGTCGACTTGATATGTATTTTCGTTTTCTCAAAACATCTATAATTTTCTAACTGTATACTATCTATCATTTTTTCTCCCTTATATCCTCTATCAATTATTTAAATCCCTTAAAATAAAGCTGTTCCGTTTGTTCTCCCTCGAAAAAACATAATAACAGTATTCCTTCTTTTTAAGATATTTCTTGTGTCTCTGCTTCCTCCACTATATTGTGCCTATCTCTTTAGGCATTGACATCGTTCGAATCAATAATTGTTTTCAAATATGAATCTACACCATACTTACCCTAAATATTGCTTATCATATTTTGCATCCATGCGAACGAATTTTCTTTTTTATTCTTAAATTCGACCAAAAAATAAAGTTTAGAATATCTTTCCAGCAACCATCCCTTTAATTGCATCAAATTTCCTCTTACGAAATATATTAATATCAATCAATTAACAGCACAATCTTCGGCATAAGAACATTCTTAAACTCATCAATCATCTGTTTCCTGAATTTGAATTTAGGTAGTGCATTTTCATTTGCTTCCTTAATAGGAAGCATAATCTGCACTTCCAACCATTTTCCTGCATCATAAAACGAAGCATGTGATAAATCATTCTTAATCTTAGCAAACTCAGAATCACTAAGAGAGACATCATTCAACTTCGCCTTGTTGTTCTGCTCAAGTATGTATTTGAAGTTATTCCATAACTGTTCCTCTGTTTTGATATCAGGTCTGTACGTCCATTGGGACTCATCACAGTAAAGCTGGTCCATCAATCTCTTTTCTATTACGGATTCTAATTCTGCCATAAGCTATCCTATTCCCATTCCATCTCTAAACGGACTCACAGATACGCTTTCAATTTCTCCACTACTTCATACACCTGTGTACCGGGAGCAGCCTGCGACGGCAACTTTCCCTCATTTATTACAGCAAGTCTTTTAGCATTTGCAAGGGCAACATCCATATATGGTCTAAGCACTTGATACATATCAACTCTATTCTTCTCGTATTTCCCCGCTCCGATTCCAGTCAGCCACTCTGTCAGCTTCGGCCAATATTCGTTCCTGTGCAAATCCGACTGCAGAAAGCAAAAATGAAGCAGATACCATAATTCGATACACTGATTTGACCAAATTGCATGATATTCCGTTTCTTGCGTACTGTTCATACGGCACAAGGCAACTACTTTATCTGTATGCTCTGCTGGAAAATCATCCGTGTCATAAACCACCCACACATGACGATATATATTTGCGTTTTCTTCTGCCTTTTCCTTCGCCTTTTTAAAGAGGCTAAGGGTGTTGTCACCTTCCCCAAAAATATCCAACTGTATCTTTTTCCGATACTGTTGATTAATGATATCTCTGATGGCTCCAAAATATGCCGGTTCCGTATTAGTCCCTTCCGTTACAATAAGATGGTACTCCGGTTGAATTTTCTTTGACCGATCCAGCCTCGGCTGCATCCAAGTCTTATTCATGTCACTTTTCCTCAGAGGCTTCAAACTCATTCCCATCCGCCTCCATTCAGCATATTCTGTAAATACGGATCTGCCCCATACCGTCCCTCCAGATATTGCTTGTTATACGCAGCAGTGCTGTTCACCCGTGCATTATCCTCACGGCGAATCTCATAAAGCGAATATATTTCACTGTTGTGACTCTCATCCAGTGCCGCAAACCATATCTCATCTCTTCGGAAAACAGTATTTTTCATCGTAGACATATCATGTGAAGTAAAAAGCAGCTGTGCTCCATGCCTATTAATCTTTGGATTCGTGAACATGGAAATCACATACCGTAGGAGCTTGGGATGAAGTTTTGCATCCAATTCATCGATAATCACAAGCCTTCCTTCCTGCAATGCAATCAGCAATATCGGAAGCACCGCAATCAATTTTATTGTGCCATCCGACTCATGCTCAAATGTCAGTTCATATTCACAGCTTTCAATCTTTCTCTTCAAATACAGTTGTTTTTCCTCTCGATCAAATCGATAATCAACCACATCAATTCCCATATCATTAAGAAGAACCAAAATCTTTCTTTTAAACTCTTCATCATCGGAAAACATAATCTGTGTTTCTATCCGCGTATTCGCATAATTGCGGATAACACAGGATTCAAACCATTCCTGTACCTCTGCAATCACTGGAATGTTATAGTTGATCGCCAAAAAGGACAAATATGGCATCTTTGCATTCACACTACTGTTTACGCCCTCTTTTTTCAAAATAGTTCCCAGGCTGATTTCTGACCCATCCCGATAGAAGATATGGGCCGGTTTCTTGCCACCAATCTTCTTTCTGTCCAATATTTCCGCCGTAATCTCATTTTTCAAGATGCCAAGATAATATCTATATTCATACTCCCCTACACGAAAATAAATCTGAAATTCTGTCGGTTTCTTCGGGCATTCCGCATCATACAAAAATGGCTCTGCATCAACCTTTTGCTGCATGATAAGAGATTGCCGATTCTTCTCCAAATCGTGTATGGGCTTCACCACTGCAGTAATTACACAGGAAAGTGCCTTCAACAAATTTGTTTTTCCGCCCCCATTCGGTCCATATAAAACGCCAACCGGGAGAAGGCTGTCACACTTTTCTCTCCGGATTAAACTGTCCGCAAACTCCGGTATAGCCGTTGCCTGAAAATCAAATACAGTTTCTGTTTTGTATGACTTAAAATTTTGGAATGAAAACTGACACAGCATCTTTCTCTCCTCCTTCATTCATCGTTTCCATCGTATCACTATTCTCTCCATAATTCAAGTTTTATATTTGATTCAAAAAATTTTTTTTATTATTTCCTGTTAAAAATTATAAATTTTATATTATATCCCACTCAAGCTTTTATTACGAATTCTAATTCTGCCATAAGCTATCTCGAAGCAATTATTGGCACAGTGGCATTATATTCTGATTGGAATATGGATGTCTTGCAGGATGTATTCCAAATCATGCTTGCCCCTGACAGTTACTTAGAGGATGACACTGAAAAGGACATTTATGTTGAACTTATACAAGAATGGACTTTAAGAAGATATGGGTTTGTTCCTTGGTATCATTATGAAAAGGCTTCACAGGCAGTATAGTACATTCCTTTTGACGGACTCTCATCCTCTTATAATGGCAGTCCCGAATTAAAGCATACCTGCTTGCTAAAAATACTTGCACGAAGGGGATATTTTTCAATACCCGTTTACGATTTTGTGCAAAAATATGATAACAACGGCAATCCTGTCTGGCAATGTACCTGTCACATAAAAGAAATAACAAAACACTGCTTGGCAAACTCATCTTCTAAGAAAAATGCCAAAAAACAGGCTGCCTATCAATGAGACTGCCTGTTTCCTCTATAAATATCTTTCCTATTTCACTACCCACACAAACCGTTCTAACTTATTACATCCGCATGTACGGTCGACTTGCTTACCCCAAATTTTTTGGCAGCCTGTCTTACCGTTGCGCCGTTTTCCACAATATACTGAGCCACGCTGATTGCCCGCTCCTCAATATAATCTCTCAATACTACAACCTCAAATGACTGTTTGTACATTTTATGAGAGAACCAAGATGGGTAGTACATCGTTTTTTAATTATTTTTTGAACATCTTTTATCCCCTCTATATCATCCAAATTGGAGCAATGCGTCCCCAACAATGAATTTGATATTATTCTACACATCCGCCCTTGTATAGAATGTCGCTTTTCCTTTACCATGCCTGTCAACAATCCCGTCCTTCATCAACTGCGTCAACGAATTTTCTACCGAAGCCTTAGACAGGGACGGCACAAGTTCCATAATCTCACTTTTCGTAAATTTACCGATTTTTTCACAAACCGCTTTTCTGACCATTTCTATTGCAGGCAACTTATCCTCCATAAGACTTACTCGGGTTTCAAAGTCCCTATAAGCTGCCAGAACGATTCCAAGTATATATTTTATAAAAGGTGTCGGATCATTTTCATTCTCGTGCCAGCCGATTCCACACTGTTCCAATACATCATAATAATTTTCTTTGGTCCTTTCTATTTTACTCTCCAGACTGATATATCTCCCCACAACATACCCGCACCGATATAAAAGAAGTGTGGTGAGCAGGCGCGACATCCGTCCATTCCCGTCATTGAATGGGTGGATGCATAGAAAATCATTGATAAAGATCGGAATCAATACCAGCGGATCCACGATGTATGCATCAATTGCCTGATTGAAACTATCACAGATGGAATCGACTGCCCCAGGTGTTTCATAAGGTGCCAAAGGAGTAAATCGCACGGTCTGCGAGCCATCCGGGTGGTTTTCGGCTATCACATTCTGTGTATTCTTAAACCTTCCCCCTATATTCTTCTGCGAATATTGATATAGATCCCGATGGAGCTGTAGAATATAAGAGGAACGAATCGGGATATATTCATAGCTCTCATGAATTGTATTTAAAACATCCCGATACCCCATAATTTCTTCCTCATCCCTATTCTTTGGCGTGGTTTTTTCCATAATGAGCTGTTGAAGTCTAGTGCTTGTTGTAACAATGCCTTCAATTTTATTGGAAGCCTCAGTACTTTGTATTTTGGCTATCTCGACCAGTTTTTCCAGTGCGGCAGGTTTCTGCTTAAGATATAACTCCTGTTTTCCTTTAAACTCATGTATCTGTGCTACCAATCCAAGAACTTCCGAATCCCATCTATAATCTTTTAAATTGGCATAATTAAAAATGCGCATTCGCCTAACCCCCTTTCATTTCGCCTAATTATGCCATATTTTTAGGCAATAATCAATATTTTGCCCTGAATTTGCCTAATATATTCTCAAATTATGCGAAAATTTAAGTGTTAGGCGATTTCATACAAAGCACCACACTCTTTGAACGTGGTGTTGATGATTTATCTAACAAGTGCATTTCGGCTATTTTATATTAATGTTATATTTTAGCCGAAATAGGTTATTTCTATTCACAAAGAACAAAGTGACTTCGACGCTCTTTGTGCTTCCACAACTTTAATGGCACTTCGAGTGAGTCACAGCAGGATTTTTAATTCTTTTGTTTTTACCCCTCTCTTTTTAGTACTTTAAACGCAAAAGGAGCATTTACCCTTGGGCAAATGCTCTATTGTTCTACTGTTTCTGTTATTTTACTTGGTTGCTCCGCAAGTCGTACATTTATATCCGTCCAATACCTGCTCGTCGCATGCTTTCTTGTCTACAATCCATTTTTTCTCATAGACTGCTTCGTGGTGGGTTGTTCCGACTTGGACCTGTCCTGTACTATAACTGGAACCCTGCGTTTCAAACTGACCATACAGTGGATGGTCTGGAGGATATGGGGGACCACATATAGCGAAATGTGACATTTCATCTCGTCCGAAGGCCTGATGACAATAATTACATATATAGCGACCTTCATAAATCGGCTCATCATATGCTTCTTTCACACACACATTTCCATAATGACCTTCTTCATCATGGTGGACAGTCCGATACTGTGCCTGCCATGTATGCTGGTGTGTATTACCTCCATTACCGCCTCCCTGATTTCCGCCTGTTGGCTGTCCCGTTGTAGTTTGGATTGTCGACTGCTCCGTCGTCGATGAAGGTGCTTGTGTTGTGGATTGTGCCGTTGTCTGTGGCGGGCTGTTGTTGGTTGTTCCTCCCGTTGGTTTGTTGCCATTGGCTGTACTGCCCGACTCCGTGGTCGGCTTTCCTGCTTCCTCAGTGGATGTCTTGGTTTCCGATTGGCTGTCCTCTTCCTCCTTCTCTGTAGTTGTCTGCGTTCCCGTATGATTGTTCCCTTCCAGATTGGTATCAGCCTCCTGCTCCTCAGATGTGACATTTGACAAATCCTCTTTGCCAAGCATTACGGTTTCCGTATTTTCTGCTTCTACCCCCCCCCGAACTTTTTTTCTGGTTACCGTAATCAGAACGGTAGCAGATACAGCAATTACAACCATTACCACAGCCACGATAATTACTGTTTTTTTCTTCCTTGTCATTCAGCCTTACCTACCCTTCTCATAAATGAGCAAAAAACCTTGAAATCTTCCTACTCTCTCAGCTATTAAAAAATGTCATACAACAAAAACAATTTTTTCTTCATTTCCTGTACATCACGTAACGCAGTTCTTCTTGTGACATCTAATCTTGCCGTCTTTTTTACGAAAAAAACAATTTGCAAACAAATTATCTTCCAGGACTATATCTCCCTGTTTAAAGGGTATCTTGTGGATTTCAAATTGTCAACCATTATCTTTTCAATATTTGCTTCAACTTCAAAACATCCTCCCGCAACGTATTACAATCAATTTCTAAATCATAAAGCTTAAGGAAAATTTTAGAGAATAGATAATCATTACAACTTTAAAATAACACTAAACTTTTCTATTTTAAAACGAACTTTTCTATTTTTTCATTTTTTATTTGACACTCTTTGGCATTTGTGCTATAGTAGATTAGCAATGAATAGTTTTTGTCCTCACATTATGCATGGTGTGCTCTTTGTTTGTGCAATTGGGTGGCATGCAGATATGTGAGTTATTTTTTGTCAAAAAAAATTATTTAGGAGGTACCATGATGAACAACGGTACAGTAAAGTGGTTCAACTCTGAAAAGGGTTATGGGTTTATCACAAATGACGAGACAGGAGAGGATGTATTTGTACATTTCTCAGCCATTCAGATTGACGGCTTTAAGACCTTAAATGAGGGTCAGAAGGTTACATTTGATACCGAAGCTGATCCAAAGGATGCCAGCAAGTCACGTGCGGTAAACGTAAATGTTCAGTAGTACAAAAAAGGGGCGCAAGCCCTTTTTTAGTTTGTGCGGCAGCATAAAGAGTGCTGAAGGAATTTTGTCCTTTTGCAATAAAACAGCACAAAGGTTTTACTCCTCTCCTGAAAGCTGCTCCACCTGAAAATTTCTGTATATGTATTTAACGTCCTTTAAGTCCTCCTGAACCGTATAGATATTGCCGAGCATACTTATCCTTGTACCCACATGTACAACTCCTGTTATTCTTACATCTGCTTCTTTTTTTGCCTTATCTATCTCCTCATTGATAACTGCAAACCGTTCCTCAAGCTTTTTTTGACGTGCAGCCTCCAAAACCTTTGCGCGAACTATTTTTGTGCGGACAGACTCCGTTTCCTTCGTGCGCTTACCGCCTGGAATCCGCTCGTACATTTTCAGGCTTCTGTCAAGGAGCTCAATATTTCCATTAATTTTTTCAAGTGATTCAGTGATAATTGCAACCTCCCGCATATGGTCAGGCGTAACGCCTGCAATCAGCATTGTACTTACCCCTAACGGATTACCTACATGCTTTGCCAATATCCCCTGCATGCCTGATATGTTGCCGCCCACAATCATGCCTTTTTTTGAGTTGACATATACCTTATTTCTCGCCGCAATGTCACAGTCAAGTATTGAATCCGCATATACGTCGCCGCCTGCATTTATGGTACATCTCTCCATAAAGCTACAAATTACGTCACTGCCTGCAACGATGGTGCACTTATTCCTTCCCTGAATGCCTTTTCTTATGGTAATTTTTCCGCCTGAAATGAGACGGCAGCCGCCTACATGCCCATGTATATAAATATTGCCGTCGGCATTTATTGTAAGACCGCTTCTCACATCGCCCCTTACCTCAACGTCACCGTTAAAGCTCAGATTTCCCATTTCAATATCTAAATCGCCCTTGACAACATATACATTTTCAACGATAATGCGCTCGCCGTCCCTGTATATTCTGCCATTGGTTGATGCCCTGTATTCTCTGCCGTCCTCACTTATGGTAAAGCCCTTTCCTCTTATGCGTCTAAGGTCGCGCCCCTTTACCGGCGGCAGCATCTCTGCAAACACAGTGTATCCGTACTCCCCCGGCGTAGGCGGATTATACACTGCAATAAGCTCATCCTTCTTAACCATTGCAAGCTTCAGCGAATTGTAATAATCTACGGAACCGTCAGCATTTACAATGGGCTTGTCTTTAATGTCCTCCATTGCAACAGGAAAGCTGTACACGCCGTCCTTCCCGTTTACAGGCAGCTTTCCCCTTGCAACAACAACCTCCTTTCCATATTCCACATATTCAGAAAGCGCCGCAATTGCACTTTTATCTATGCCTGTTGTAATTCCGTTTTCGTGGAGGTACTCCTCAATAAATTCAGGGGAAAAGTGCGGTGTCTCCTCTCCTTCCGGAACTTTAATGCAAAGAGCTACCCTCATGCGATCGTCATCAATTTTAAGATATACCCAATCTCTTTCCATAGCCTTTCCCCCTTTTGAACGTCAGTCATTCCATATTTGCCTTATCTTCTTAATGCGTTGAAGGATTCATACAAATCTATCGCTCCATATCCCCACTGACGGTTTGGATAAGCCAGCCCCGTAGTCCTCCTTGCCCCTGTCATAAGAATCCGTTTTATGGTTTCATTTGTCACGTTTATATAATTACCTTCCACAATTGCCCACTGCAATATCAGTGCAATGCCGCCTGCCGTAACTGCGGAAGCAACGCTTGTTCCACTTCGGCGTATATATAGTCCACTGCCCGAAAGTGCGTCCATCCTCCTTGCAAACACTCCCTGCACATCAACTGCAGGCGCCGCAACATCAGGCTTAATGCCGTCCGTCCTCGTAAATCCCCTGCTGGAATTTACATAAATGGCATTGTTTCTGTAATCATAGCCTGCAACCGTAATAATGCCCCTTGCATTTCCGGGCGAGCATATGGTAATATCGGGCGACGGCGAAACAAATCGCGTATCTGAGTTGTTAAAGCGATGTATGGGAAGCCATGCATCAAAGCCCGTTTGGGCGGTGTTTCCATCTCCCTGAACCCTGATAATCCAAACGCCCTCTGTAGGATTTTCAAATCTGAACAATGCCAATGGATCTCCTGTGGTTCCCTCCACAATCGTTGTTTCCACATACACGGTTGTCCCCTCGTAAAGAAATGTCCTGTTGTAGGTCATTGACTTAAATGCCGAAATGCCGTCAAACACTTCTCCTGTCGGCGAGATAACGCTCACGTCCAAAACACCTGGCGCCTTGCCCCAAAGCTCTAGTGTAAAGCCTTTATCATTGCTGCCAACCGAAATTTCCACATCTGCGCTGTCGCCTGATATTTCCGATGCATGGAAATGTGTTCCAAAACCCGTTTCATTTCCTGCTGAAACACACACGCCGATTCCCCTAAGCTGTGTAATAGAATTAATATATGTTTCAAGATATGTGTTTCCCGTATGTCCACCCTGATTCGTGCCGATACCAAGACATATTACAAGGGGTTTGCCAAGAACGGCTGCCTGCTCCACAAGGTATTTTATGGCAAGCATAACATCGTCCTCACTGTAGCAGTTTACTTCATCAGGTATGAGACAAAACTGCCTTAAAAAGCTTTTCGCCTGCTTCAGCTTTACCATAATGATGTCTGACTTGGGCGAAACTCCCTCGTTTCCTGCTGCAACGGAGGCAATAAATGTTCCATGGCCGTCCTCGTCAAGAGATGGAACAATACTGTACGGATTGTCAGATTCAAGCGCCTCATTAATTTTTTCTTCCGTAAAAACCGCACCATATCCATAAGCTGAGGCTTCCAGTCCGTATACTGCCTGATTTTGGTCCCATATAGACGATATTCTTGTTGTCCCGTCAGGATTTCTAAAGGTGTCAGAGACAAAATCGATTCCCGTATCAATAAATCCAATCAAAACGCCCTCACCTGCATATCCAAGTCCGGGAAGGTTTCTTATTCTGTCTGCCCCAATTACCTGAAGCACGTCACTGTCCATCAGACCGTAGCACTTGGGAATTGAAGCATATCCATATTTTAAAAACTCATTTATATTAATAGAGTCCGGCTTTGTGTAAGCCACAAGGAACCGGCTATTAATTCTTGAAACACAGGCAGGGTCAAATATAGCATCAACTCTGTTCATGTCGTTATCATATTTGACAAGAAAGCAGAAATATTCATCTGAATATATATAGTCAGAGCAAAAATTATCCATAAAAAAACCTTTTTTATAGATATAATATGCAGCTTCCATGTCATGCGTTTCATATCCGTTTCAATCTTTCAAGCAGTTCCTCGTCCGTTAATTTGAAAACATTGTCTATAATCCAAATGTGCATATCCTTCGCTCTCTGCTTGAAAAACTGTGTTCCCGTAGTATCATCGCATGGTCTTGCAAGTATAAGCGCCTTTCTTGCATACTTTCCGCCAAATTTTCTCGATACGGTTTCAAGCTCATGGAGTGCTGCGCCTCCCGCCTTCCCGCTCTTGCAGGAGATGAATATCGGACAGACCTTTTTCATAAGGATAACATCTATTTCATTTATCGTATCGTACCCCGGATTATTGATATCATGCAATTCGCCGTCCCAATCTATGTGGGCGCCTATCAGTGCATCGGAAAACAAATATCCGTCCCTTGTTGCCACCTCGTAAACATGCAGCTCCAAAATATTTCCCGCCTTACCGATTATCCTTTTTATCATATTGTTTTTATATTTAAAATAAACACGCTTGCCTGCCTCGCTGTATTCCTTGATAAGTCCTGCCTGATGCAAGTCACGAAGAAGCTGTATCGCCTCGCCCAAAGGATTTCTGAACAGCTCTACCCAGCCGTCGTGCTGGTCGGGCATGCTTTTTCTAAGCTCATCTATACGTGCACAAAATCTGTTCCAATTGCCCTTGTGCTTTTGACAAATCTTCCATGCCGCCCTTACATCCTGCCTGAATTCGTCATTGAAATTCCACACGGAATAATTGCCCGTCTGCTTTGTGAGCAAGCCTCCATGTAAGATGATGTCATCCGCTATGCTTAAGCTGTAATGGTAATCAGAGGTCACAACCTCCGAACCCCTTATGTCAATCTCCGTTCCCGTAAATGGGTCAATTCTGAGCTTGCTTATATCCATCCTTGCCGCAATACAGCCAAGGGCAATCAGTATAATCTCGCTCCCTCCCGTAAGCTCGAAGCGAACGCCCGGATTTTCCCTTATAATATCCGTCATCATGGCAATGGCGCCGTCAAGGTTATCCTTTGGCACCTCAATAAATTCAAGCTCCGTATCGGGACATTTGTTGTCACGAAACTGCTTAATATCGTTTATGCGCTTTGTTATCATATTATCCTTGTGCCCTAAAAAAATGATTTTTTCCGGTCTGTACTTTATCATAGCCATAACATTTTCCAAGGGCTCCTCAGAATAAAACTCTACCATAACCTTTGTGCGACCCATGCTCAGCTACCCCTTCTGCTTTCGGTTTTATTTTCTTACCTATATTATACTTTTTATATCGAAATATAGCAACAAAATACTAGAATATTTTAATGTACTGTGTTAAAATGTTTTAATGTAAAATTGTAGTAAATTTGGAGGACATTTCGATGAAGGCTTTATATAAAAGAATCGTAACTCTTGGCATGATAAGTGCAACCTTGATTCTCGGCTGGGTATACTGCATGGCAGAATACCGTAATTCTCCAGCTTATATTATTGTCGTTTCACTTGCACTTGTCATATCCGTTTATGCTTTATTACTTGCTCTTATGGATTTACACAGCGCAAAAGAGGAGGACGTCCGAAACTATATCGATAACGCAGTAGAATCTCTCCTTTCAAAAGAAGATGACATAACCGTAAAGCTCAGTAAGGCTTCCTACATTCAGGTACGCAACATATCAGAGGTTATTACACGTATGGAGGACTCAAATGCCGTAAGCTCTGAACGGCTTGAGCGTATTATAAAGAGAACAACCTCCTCCTCAAAGCAAAACACCACAGAGTCAATCAATAAAGCACTGAAGTTTTTATTAAAATATAATGATGCAAACACGAATAAGCTTGTTGCTTCCGTAGATACGCTGACAAGTGATTTGGAGAAGCTGACTACCCTTGTGGACAAATGCTCCGAGGATGAGCGTGCTGCATTTGCAGAAGCCATAAGCGCCCTTTCAGATGACGTCATGCAGGTACAAAACAGAATTGCCTCCATGTCAAGCAAAATCTCAGGACTTTCAGTAGACACTGCTTCCGATGCATCCAAGGACAGCCTTGACATATTTGAGGAGGACGTTGATGCTGACGAGCTTCCTGATTTTGAGGATTTAATGGAAGCTGCGGACGAGACGGAGGAGAATTTAGAGTTTGCCACAGATGATGAGATTACCGACGCTGACGAGGTTTCTGTTGAGGAGGCGATAGAGGCGGCAGCCAAAGCGGATGCGATATCCTCCCAAAACAATGAGGCGCAAGCTGCCCCTGAACCGACACCTGCTCCTGAAACCACGGAGACGGAAAATCCTAACAAGCAGCTTTCACCGGATGAAATTGCTGCATTATTTGCTCAGGCAGCACCTGCATCTGAGCCTGCTGACGAGCCTGAACCGGCTCCTGCTCCCGAAGTCAGTGAGGCTGACAATTCCAACAAGCAGCTTTCACCGGATGAAATTGCTGCATTGTTTGCCCAGGCAGCGCCTGCATCCGAGCCTGAACCGGCTCCTGCTGACGAGCCTGACATATCCTTAAACGATATTATTGATGATAAAACAGAAGAGCCATCACCTACAGCACCTGTAAGTGACGACTCTAATAAACAACTTTCTCCTGAAGAAATCGCTGCACTGTTTGCATCGATTCAATAATAGCTATTGTGTTGCCGCAGTAGGTATTATGCCTAAAGCCTTACTGCGACAACTCTATATAGCTATAATTGGGAGAAATATTTGGTGTACGCCTGCACAAAATCCGAATATTTATATTTTGATATTGATACCATATCGCCGTTTTTCATATATACATCCGTTCGATTATAATGCTCAATATAGTTCATATTTACCAGATAACCCTTATGTATCCTAAAAAAATCAGGCTTCAGCTCTTTCTCTAACTCGCCGATTCTTCCATAGCACTCAATACTTTCATCTGCCAATGATATGGAAATCTTATGGTCGTTGCTCTCAATGTAATAAATATCTTCTGCATAAATCGTTCGGGCACTTTCCCCTTTTCCTATAGTAATTTTCTTCCTGCCATCGTCACCCCTCGTAATAAGCAACCTTATCCACCTCCAGCCATTTCTTATGCCGCATATATTTTGTATACAAACAGACTTTATCCCTTGTAATCATATTTACTCTTATATCCACTGGCTGCTTTGCCGCCCGGCAGATAGCTGCTTGAAGAATTATCTAAATTAGCCTCGGCATTATCTCCAATATGTGCCGCAGTATAAGACAGCTTTTCCAAAAATGAATTACTGCCCCCAAACATTTTTTCAAGCTTCTCCATGGACGCCGAATTAAACTTAGCCTTATCAATGCTAAGCTCTCCATTGCTCTCAACCGTTATTCCAAGCTCCGCAAGTGCCTCCTTATTTTCCTCAGTAAGCTCATTTAAGCTGTTACGGTAAAATGTATTCAGCGTTCCCGGTGTAAATTTCATTGCAGAAAGCATATCATTGTAGCTTTCCACCAAAGCCTCTGCGTTCTTATAAAGCTCGCTTGTATCACCGCTCTCCTTCGCCTTACTCATAACACTGTCCTTCTTGTCGTCAGAAAGCTTATCCGCATAGCTAATAAGCTTATCTGCCGCCTTGCTCAAATCCTCATATTTACCAAGCTTTACAGAGGAAATAGCAGTGCCTGCCTTTGTGTTCATAACATTGAATAACGAGCTGGAGGCATTTTCATCCCTCATATAATCTAAAAGACTGTGATGCTGGAGACTTACGCCTGCTTTGCCCATATTTTCACTAAGCATCTGTGATGTAATTCTCATATAACTTCCATCTCCTTTTATATCTTTCTGTATTTTTTATCGTCAAGTAAATGCAATATCAATACCAAAATTACGCCAATGGACGCAAAATTGACGTAAATGGACATGCAACATTTAAAAAAGCCGTACATATACATATAAGAAAGCTTATAAGGTATATACATGAATACATTGCCAAATAACCATGTACTTACAAATATACTATATGGCGTCTGCCCCGATGCCGTTGCAGACATACTTGGAGGAAAATCCTATCCCGAAATAAAAGGCAGGGTGAAATTTTACCGTACAGCTTATGGTGGAATTTTAATTGAGTCAGAAATGTATAATCTGCCAAAAAAAGCCCCTGAGGGCTCGCCGAATTTTTTTGGTTTCCATATACATGAAAATGGTGACTGTTCAGATAATTTTGAACGAACAGGAGGACATTACAATCCCTTAAACAGACAGCACCCCTATCACGCCGGGGATATGCCGCCCCTTATTTCATCAGACGGATATGCATGGTCTGTCTTTTATGACCTTAGCCTGACCATCGCAGAAATCATGGATAAGTCTGTAGTCGTACACGATATGGCAGATGACTTCACATCACAGCCTGCCGGAAATTCAGGCAGTAAAATCGCCTGCGGCATGATAAGACCTTATCAGCTTTCCCCACTTTCAATCTGATACACCTGACTTTCCGCTTTTGTGGCAAGCTCATTTGCCTTTTGCTCAAGCTCATCTAAATAACGCTTCATTCTCGGATAAGTCGTGACATCCTTGTAAATAAAATACAACGCAAATATCATTAAAAATGCCGCCAAAACCGTAGAGAAAATCTCAGAAATACCAAGAACAGGCAATGCCTTATATACGGTCGCACCGGTTCCAACTAAAGAAACTATCGTCCTTAGGTATGCAAGATGTGTCTGTTCCGCCGATAAACGGCTGTTGTGAAACGCAAGATCCGTTCGTATTTTAGAAAGCTCCGTACGCTCCATGGCAAGATTATTCTGATTGAATGCCATTGCCTGCTTCTTTTTCATACTGTCCGGTATTTTCCTCGGTGTACCTGACTCAAGCTCCGTCCTAAAGGAATCCTTTTTACTGCTCATTGAAAAACCTCCTAATAAATTTTGAACATCATCCCGACCTTGCTTCGCAATATGTTCCAATTGGTGCTATATAGCCTAAAATTATATATCATTACCCTCATTATATTCGGAAAGTCTGTTTTTGTAAATTACTAACCAAAATGATTCTAAATATGATATAATTAGACAATATATTTGTTAAGGAAGATTTTGGCTATGAATATTCAAATGCAGATAGGCGGATTATGTCTCATATTGCTTGTTTTCTACTGCTGTAAGCGCCGTAAGACGCTGGGCTTTTACAGTGGTAAGCTTTTTATGATGATTTTGTATCTTACCTTTGGCTGCGTTATACTGGATATTCTCTCTATCATTCTGATTGTAAATCAAAATCTTCTTCCATTATGGCTTGTAAATCTTGAATGTAAGGCATACCTCATTTCCCTGGGCGGCATCTGTGGCATGATGCTCATATATGCAAGCGCTGACATCAGACACCTTGCAAGGGCTGACAGATTTACCATCTGCATTTCTGCCGTGGTAATCGCAACCTCAATAGCTGTTTCCTTATCGCCAATCAGCCTTTACCAAAAGGGCAATGTAACTTATACATACGGAATGGCATGCAACATCACATATGTAGGTGCCTTTCTTCTTATTATGACTACGTTTTTCGAGCTGATTGTACACGGAAAAACTATGAACCCAAAACGCAGGAGCACCCTTGCTTTTTGGCTTATCATATGGGTTGTGGCATGTCTGATACAGTTTTTTAACAAGGAATTTCTCCTTGTCGGCTTTGCGGCATCACTTGGTATTGCCATGCTGTTTTTTGAGCTTGAAAATCCTGAATTATATATAGACAGCGGTACGGGCTTTTATAACAGCTATGCATTTGGTGAATTTATCAGACAAAAATACAGATTAGGCGAGGATATATCCGGGATAGTCATTTCCTTGGAGGACATTCACGAAAAGGATTTCCAGATAACGCAGATAGAGCTTGCGATGGTGGAGGTAAAACAGTTTTTAAAACAAATATCTGACGCAACAGTATTTAAAACTGACGGAAGGGAATTTACACTGTTGTTCGAAAGCACTGATGACATGGAGGAAACACGTCTTGTCATTGAAGAACGCTTTGAAAAGCAATGGCTTACCGGAAATGACAGTATTGCAAACGGCGGCTCCATTTTTTTACAGCCAAATTATTTAGTGATTCCTTCCGGCTCCATCGCTAGTAATGCCGAGGAAATGTTAGGACTGCTGCGGTATTTCCGTCTGCACTGTGATGATATGCTTGACGACTACACCATGGTACTTGACGAAACTATGATTGCAGGCAAAAAAAGCCGTGATGAGATGCTGGAGGCAACCGTCAGCGCCATCAAGGAGGACCGCATAGAGGTATTTTATCAGCCGATATACTCGGTTGCAGAAAAGAAATTTGTGTCCGCCGAGGCATTGGTGCGCATCATTAACGCTGACGGCAGCATCATACCGCCTTATCTTTTTATTCCAATTGCCGAGGAAACAGGGCTTATATCACAAATAGGCGAGCTTGTGTTTGAGAAAACCTGCCGTTTTATAAAAGAACAACAGCTTGAACAGTACGGCATACAGTTTATTGACGTAAATCTTTCCGTTATACAGTGTGAAAATGAAGCGCTTGCCGATACCTTTATCGGCATTATGGAACAGCAGGGGCTTCCTCCCCACTATATCAGCTTAGAGATTACCGAGTCATCGGCAATGATGAAAAAGAATATTATGCTTGAAAATATGAACCGTCTGATTGACTATGGCGTTATGTTTGCATTGGATGATTTTGGGAACGGACAGTCCAACTTAAATTACATTGTGGACATGCCTGTCAAAATCGTTAAATTTGATTTTGACATGACACAGGCATATTTCAAAACGAAAAAAGCAAAGTTTGTTTTGGAGGCAGCCACAAAAATGATACATGACATGCACCTTAAAATTGTGTCGGAGGGCGTGGAAACTGCCGAGCAATTTCAGGTTATTTCTGACCTCGGAATAGATTATATTCAGGGCTATTATTTCTCAAAACCGCTGAATGCCGATGCATTTATTGCGTTTCTGAAAGATAAGAACAAATCATGATTTATCTAAATTCCATATCATTGACAAAGGTTTTATAATGCTCGACAACATCCTTATCGCTTCCTGAGATTAACAGCTTATACATTCCATTATCGGTCCGCATATATATAAGATAACCTACAAAGCCTGATGCACTAACATAGGAAACATCATAATCGGTCACGGCATCATTTTGTATCACTAAATCACTGTTTTGCACGTTTATACTGCCCATGTTAGTCATTTCCTTTATGAATTTCACAAAGCTGGAAAAATTGTCCTGATAGGCAGCAGACGGAAAGCGTTGGATTGTTATATATACATCTGAATAATTCACCTCCAGCCCGTCCTCATTATTTACATCGCTGCGTGACGTGGAATCAGAAAAAGTCACATAGGAATCAAGCTTTAAGGTGTATGTATTTCCCTGATTTGAAAATGTCTGGATTTTCGAGGTGCCGCCCTTGGACGTACCCGAAGCACTATCCTGATTCATGTTTCGGACAACTGCAAATACCACCGCAAGCACAGCAATGCCAAAAACAATTATTAACGCTATGATTAATTTTTTTGTTTTGTTCATTTTAAATTCCCTCCCCTATGATAAAAAAATAATATATGCGAGAAAAAATTGCAATCACAGCTCTTGTGAAACCTGAAAGATATAAAATTTCAGATAATAGGACTCCTCCGCCGCCCACAATATCGGATGGTCGGGTGCCTGCGTCTTAAACTCAACCTGTCTGAGCCTTTTGTGTACATTGCCCGCCGCCTGACGGATTGTCCTTGTGAAAAGCTCGTAATCCATAAAATGCGAGCAGGAGCAGGTCACAAGAAAACCACCGTCACGGACAAGCTTCATGCCCCTCAAATTTATCTCACGATAGCCCTTCACTGCATTTTTTATAGAGCTTCTTGACTTTGTAAAAGCCGGTGGGTCAAGTATTACCACGTCATAGGTTTTCCCCTCCTGCTCCATTCTCGGAAGAAAATCAAATACATCGTCACATACAAAATGTACCCTGTCTTCAAGAAAATTAAGCCTTGCATTTTCCTTTGCCTGCTTTATCGCAAGCTCCGAGGCATCAACACCAACAACAGATTTTGCGCCTGCCACTGCCGCATTTAATGCAAAGGATCCCGTATGGGTAAAGCAGTCCAATACCTCCGCATCCTTACAGATGCCGTGTATGGCTTTCCTGTTATATTTTTGGTCAAGGAAAAAGCCGGTCTTTTGTCCGTCCTCAACATCAACAATGTATTTCACTCCGTTTTCAACGATTTGAACCTTTGTGTCAAACGGCGCTCCAATAAAGCCCTTGCTTCTTTGCATGCCTTCCTTTTCCCTTACCTTGGCATCGCTCCGCTCATAAACGCCCCTTATGGAAATGCCGTCCTCCGCAAGAATTTCCTTCAGTATTTCAACAATGTCAAGCTTCAGCCTGTCTATTCCAAGTGCAAGAGACTCAACGACAAGCACGTCCTCAAACTTATCTATGACAATGCCGGGCAGAAAATCAGCCTCGCCAAATATAAGCCTGCAACAGCTTATATCTACCGTTTTCTTTCTGTATTCCCATGCATTTTTTATTCTCAAACGCAAAAAATTGCTGTCAAGCTCCTGCTTCGCATTTCTTGTCAGCATTCTTATCATAATCTTTGATTTTCTGTTTATAAAGCCTTTTCCCATAGGGTATCCGTCAAAATCACGGACAATTACAATATCTCCGTCCCCGCAAACACCCATAACACTCTCAAGCTCATTATCATATATCCATGCGCCGCCTGCCTTTAAGGTTCTTCCCTCGCCCTTTTTCAGCACAGCGACTGCATTTGCTTCATATTTTTTGTATTCCATATTAGTTTCCCTCTGTAAGCTCCAGCCTCAGCTCTGCCTCCGTCACAGACTCATATCCATATCCCTTAGCCGTGTTATTCATAATAATGTATGCAAGATTTTTGCCCTGTCTTTGTGTATCTACAATAAACCTTCCATACAGCACAAGCGTTTCGTCTGAATATGTGCCAAGCTCTCCACGGAGATATGTCTCATATGACGTATCAAACGCATTATCCTCAGATGTATGGATGCTTCTTGCATTTCCTGCCATTTTCGGGAAATTCTTAGCAAACTCCTCCATCCATTCCACCTGTATTTTAATGATTTCCTCCTGAATGGCTATCCTTGACGCATCTCTTACTGGAAGGCTGTCCCTAAGCTCCTCAAATCTTACCGGTGCCGTTGATTCCATCATGCGGGCATACTTCTCCGTTATAAGGTTCCAGCCTCTTTCCTCGGCATCCATCAAATCGCTGCGGAAGCTCTCCAAAAGCTCCTCGGTCCATGCGTCATACTGGCTGCGGCGCATCAGGGAAAATGTATTCCAATCGTCCTGACACTCTGCCCTGCCGCCTTCATTTTTCGTCTTGTCAAATTGCTGCCATTCACGGCTTATAATATCCTGAACAAGCTCCTCCTTTGTCATTCTTTTATTTCTTCTCTCCATTTTTTCACTGACAATTTTTTCGATTTCCAGCTCATCCGTCGCCTCGTCCACCAATAGGCTTTCGTCAGGCTCCACAATGAAAGCCTCCTGCTGATTTGATGCCATTCCCTTTGCCGCATTATCAACAAGCATCTGACAGTAATGATCCAAAAATGTACTTTTGCCTGTTATAAGTCCTTGTGCGACAAGCTCGCCCTGAATCCTTCTTGCAACAGCCTCAAAGGACACAGCCACAGCATCGTCCTCATTTATGGAATACGGATTATATTTTTTATTTTCCCATGCATCTATCTGACAAGGCAGCTTTGCAATATTATCAAGCATAATTGATAAATCCTTCAGCTTACGCAGTGTATTCATGCCCCTGCGCATCCATTTATAATAAGGCGCATATTCCTTATCAAGAATATAAGCAATCCTCATAGCGCTCTCGGATGCCTTTGCAATGCATATCATGGCAGAGGGATAATCTGCCCTTGCCATCATGCGCTCATAGTTGCTCTGTGCATATTGGGAAAAATTGTGAAGCTCTCCTGCAAGTTTAAGAAGCCATATGTTTCTTGGATAATAGTTAAGAAGCTGCTCCCTTATTTTTGTGAACTCTCCCAAATCATCCCTGAAAATATGACCGTTTACAGCAGCCGCCAAGCCCTCGTCCCCTGCAACATTCCAAGTATAGTCATCTATGCTTGAAAAGTCAGATATAACATTTTTTCCTGTATCTGCAACAGCAGAATATGCAAATATAAGCCTGTTATAAAAATCTGAAATCCGAAACACGCCTCTCCTGCCGTCTATAAATCTGTTTGAAGGCTTCCCGCTGTCCTCCTCAGTATTATCATTTTGCATCACATAATATTTTGCGTACCTTGTAAGTATATTTTCATATTCAAACTGTAATCTTCCAGATATAGCGTCATAGTCCTCATCAGAAAGCCACATACAAAAGCCGACCTCGTAATCATGATCCATTGAAATTTCATCGTCAAAGCCAAAGCAGTCTGAACCCTCGCCAACAAGACCCACTGCAATTCTGTCCTCATACTGCGGGAAAACCCTGTGTATCATAGGAGCGCCCTGCTCCCTGTAAAATGCCCTGCAACGCTGCATGTTGTTCTTGTAATATTTTATTTCAGGTGCATCCTCGTCCTCACTATCTGTTCTTTCCACAGATTCATTTTCAGTATTTTCAGCAATCCCGGAATATACCGTTTCCTCCACTTCCATTCCTTTTTCTTCTGTGCCCTGTTCCTCTGCGCCCTGCTCACGTGTCGTTTTTTCCTCATCATAGAACACGGAATCAGCAACATTCATTTCCATCTCGGCTCTCCTGAATGCGCTCTCGTATTTTTCCTGTATTCTGTCATAAGCTTCTGTTTTTCCCACATGCTTCTCAAGCTCTGCCATGGCTCTGCCGTAATACTTGGTTGCACCAATATAGTCCGCCTTCATGTATACTGCATCTCCCATTGCGGCAAGGGCTGCACTGTAATGGAAATCCTTTCCGCCGTCCTTCTCATATATTTTAAGTGCATGATTCAGGTAGCTCATAGCCTCCCTGTATGTAGCGTCGGCTTCCCGCTCCCGCTCACTACCATGCAATCCATTTTTTTCATCCTGACTTATCTTGAACATGGTTACTGCGAGGTTCGTCCTTGTTGTAGCCTGCTCTACCATTGCATTTGGGTACCTGTCAACAATTCTCAGTGCCCGCTTCAGCATATCCTCAGCACTGTCAAAATCGTCCATCTCCTGATATAAAAGGCTCCAGTTGTTATATAAGCTTGCATAATTAAATTCATTTGGGGATAAATTTTGATTGTAAATGTTCTCAACCTTGGAATAAAGGTCAAGGGAATCCTTTAACATTCCGTAAGCTCTGTAGGCATTTGCAACATTAAGCAGACTTGTAGCATACTCAACCGTATCTGCAAGTCCCATTCTGTTCATAATATCTATGGTATAACGACAGCCTTCCTTCCCCTTTTCGTTTTGGCTCGTATCCCTGCAAAAGCCAATAAACTCGTTTAAGAGGGTTATAACAGAATAATAATCCGGTTCCTCATATGCTTCCTCTATGCACGAAACCAAATAGCCCTCTATCTCCTCCAACGTATTCTTGCCAAACATGCTGTCATATTCCAAAAGTACCCTGTTTACATCCATAACCTGCCTCCAAATGCAACTACAACATTTTACATACTACCCCAAATACATATTTTAACACAAATTTCGACGTTTTTCCACTATTTTAATCCCACATTTTCAATAACCTTATAAATTTCATCAAGCCATGCACCCTCAAAGTCCTCGATATCGCCTGCATCCACCTGTTTTCTTAATTTTGGCTCTATCGGTATCTTCGCAATATTTTGAATACCATACTCCTCTGCCGTCTTAGCAAGACTGCTCTTACCAAATATATAATGCTTTTCATTACAATTATCACATACAAAATACGACATGTTTTCCACAATTCCAAGCACAGGTATATGCATCATTTCCGCCATGCGGACGGCTTTGCCGACAATCATGGACACTAAATCCTGAGGCGAGGTCACGACTATAATACCATCTATGGGAAGCGACTGAAATACCGTAAGCGGCACATCCCCTGTTCCGGGCGGGCAATCCACAAACATGCAGTCAATGTCTCCCCAAAGCACGTCACTCCAAAACTGCTTTACCGTTCCTGCAAGTATGGGACCCCTCCATATCACAGGCGCGCCTGCATCCTCCAGCAAAAGATTGATGGACATAAGCTTAATACCTGTTTTCGTCTCCACAGGAATGATATTGTCCTCCTTGGCATATGCGTTTTCTTCCTCAAGCTTAAAGGTTTTCGGTATGGACGGTCCCGTTATATCCGCATCTATTATCGCCGTCTTATTTCCTGCCCTTTGGGAAAGCACGGACAAAAGCGCCGTGACTAAGGATTTACCCACGCCTCCTTTTCCACTTACAACTGCTATTACCTTTTTTATGCTTGATTTTGCATTTTCCGGTGCAAGAAAGCTCTGTGCACTCTGCGTTGTTCTATCTGCGCAATCCTTTCCACAGGAGTCACAGTCATGTGTACATTCCTCACTCATATTTCAACCTCCTAAAATCCAAAGCTTAAATAATCATCCTCCGTAAAGCGGTGGTAACTGGCATGGCATCCCTCAAATTTAATACAATACCTGTAATCATTTGGTTTGCCGTCCGTAAAATAAATGAGATAGTCAAATTCCCCATTTTCTATTTTTGTCACCGTCACCTTTTCCGAATATTGCCTAAAAACGCCTGCTATATCTTCCAAGGTGCAGCCGTGTCTTGATACCGCCTCAATAAAGCTTTTCAAAAAAACATTTTCCCCCATATGCGCATGGACGTAATCTGCACCCTCAGGCGGAATGGCGATACAAAACCGTTCCTTTCTATTTGAAATTCCAAGCTTGCCTAAATACTCCTTTGCATATTCCGAAAATTCAGACAAGCTTATATTCATTCCATAAATATCGCTGTCGGTGCCGAGAAGGCTGTTTAGTGATTTCAGCGGATAGTACAGATAGATTACTTCACTGCGGTATCCAAGCTTTATCTGTTCCTCGGCAACAACGTCCATAATATTCTGCAACAATTTTTTGTAATTCATTTTGTCTCTCCTTCACAAGCTGCTTTATCCATATTATGCCTGAATGACATGATTCATATTTCCCATGTGGTAGCCTTCCAAATCAAGCGCCACATAGGAAAACCCTATTTCCCTGAAATATTTATGTATTCTTTTACGGTTATCCTCCTCCATAAGCCTTGAAAATTCTTCAGGCAATATCTCAATTCTTGCAGTAAATCCGTCTTTCTGTCCATGAATACGCACACGAAGCTGGCGAAAGCCCATTTCAAAAAGAAGCTGCTCCGCCTTATCAACCATGGCAAGCTTTTCCCTATTGATGGTTTCCCCATATACAAATCGTGAGGCAAGGCAGGCAAGGGACGGCTTGTTCCATGTAGAAAGTCCAAGCTTCCTTGAAAGCGCTCTTATATCTTCCTTGTAAAGACCTGCATATTGCAGCGGGCTTTTAATATTTAACTCCCTGACTGCCGCCATTCCGGGACGGTAATCTCCATTGTCATCCATGTTGGAACCGTCAACAACATGCTTGATATTGTTGTCCCCAGCTATTTTTATAATCTGCTCAAACAAACGGCGTTTGCAGAGATAGCAGCGGTTCGGCGGATTATTTTTAAAGTCCTCTATTTCTGATTCATTATGGTTAAACGTAATCTGTTTTATGCCATATTTTACACAAAATTCCTCTGCCTCCCTCTGCTCTCTCTCAGGGAACAAGGCAGAAGCTGCCGTAACTGCAACGACATGATCCGTTCCGAGCACATCTGCTGCCACTTTAAGAAGGAACGCAGAATCAACCCCGCCTGAAAATGCAACCACAACACGTTCAAGCGAGGCAAGATACTCCTTTAATATATTATATTTCCTGTCGGTTTCCGATTGTTCTACCATGAAGACGCTCCTTAACTGCTTTAGAGATAATTTTAGCACACTATCACTTTTTTTGCATTATATCATTTATAAAATATTCATGCACCCTAAAATCATTAAGCGCCGCCATCTACCTTCCTCCGTATCTGCTTAATATGTCCACATAGCTCTGTCCCAAAATACTCAGGGGCATATATTTTCGTTTAATATATCCGATTGTCATTTTGTCCTCTGTATCAAGAGGCACGGACTTATATTTCCCTCCGTTTAAATCCTCGCAGATAATACCTGAACAAAGGGTATAGCCATTCAGCCCCACCATGAGATTTAACATGGTTGCCCTGTCGTCCGCTTTGATTATCTGCTTGTAATTCAGCGTGCTGAGCACCTCCTCGGCAAAGTAAAAGGAATTCTTCTCCCCCTGCTCAAAGGAAAGGCACGGATAATCTGAAAGCTCCTCAAATTTTATTTTCTTTCGTTTTGCCAGTGGATGCGTTCCTGACAGATAAACGGATATGCCGCATTCAAAAAGCGGAATAAACTCTAAGTCGTTTTCTGAAAATATTTTTTTCATCACCTTATCGTTAAATTCGTTTATGTACAAAACGCCAAGCTCGCTTCGGTAATTTTTTACATTGTCAATCACCTCGTAGGTTTTTGTCTCATGCACTGCAAGCTCATACTCATCAAGGGCAAATGTATTTGCAAGCTCCATGAATGCCTCAACAGCAAAGGAATAATGCTGCATGGACACGCTGAATTTCTTTTTGGAGGACTTTTCTTCATCGTACCGCTCCCGAATCAGCTTGTTCAGCTCCACCATCTGTCTTGCATAGCTAAGGAACTGCTCGCCCTCGGTTGTAATAACAATTCCCTTGTTCGTCCTGATAAACAACTCTATTTTCAGCTCATGCTCCAAATCCTTTATGGCACCTGAAAGTGCAGGCTGGGACACAAACAATTCCTCCGCCGCCTTATTCATGGACTTTTTTTCTGCAATTTTTACAGCATATTCCAACTGTGTAAGGGTCATATTGTTTCCTCCAACGTATAAATGTATTAAACGATTGCATCAAATGCCTCCGACAAAGCGGCAATCAGGTCGTTTACATTTTCTGTTCCTATGGAAAGACGGATTGTATTCGGCTTAATCCCTTGGTCTAAAAGCTCCTCCTCCGTAAGCTGCGAGTGGGTGGTGCTTGCAGGATGAATGACAAGAGATTTAGAATCCGCAACATTTGCAAGGAGTGAAAATATTGCAAGATTGTCAATAAACTTTTTCGCCGTCTCCCCATCTCCCTTTATCTCAAATGTAAATATTGAGCCGCCTCCCTTTGGAAGATACTTCTTATAAAGCCTGTGGCTCGGTTCACTAGCGAGCGATGGATGATGCACAGCCTCAACCTGCGGATGGTTATTCAAATACTCTACTATTTTCAGGGCATTTTCCACGTGTCTTTCAACTCTGAGGGACAGCGTTTCCAGTCCCTGAAGGAATAGGAATGCATGGAAAGGCGAAAGGGTTGATCCCGTATCACGAAGCAGTATCGCCCTTATGTATGTAACAAATGCAGCCGGTCCTGCCGCCTCTGCAAAGGACACTCCATGATAGCTCGGATTCGGCTCAGCTATCCAAGGATACCTTCCTGAAGCCTTCCAGTCGAAGCTGCCGCCATCTACGATAACGCCGCCTATGGCAGTTCCGTGTCCACCGATGAATTTGGTTGCAGAATGTACAACAATATCTGCACCATATTCAATCGGACGAAGTACATACGGAGTTGCAAATGTGGAATCGATAACAAGTGGTATTCCATGCTTATGCGCAATTCCTGCAACAGCTTCTATATCAATCAGGTTAGAATTTGGATTGCCCAGCGTTTCAATGAAAATCGCCTTTGTATTTTCCTGTATTGCATTTTCAAAGCTGTTTTCCTCCTCAGGGTCGACAAAGGTTGTGGAAATACCCGAGGATAACGGCAATGTATGTGCCAAAAGGTTATAGGTTCCACCGTAAATGTTTTTGGATGATACAATATGCTCTCCACTTTTTGCAAGAGCAAGTATTGTGTAATTGATTGCCGCTGCCCCTGAGGAAAGCGCAAGTGCCGCTGCCCCGCCTTCAAGTGCTGCTATTCTCTGCTCAAATATATCCTGCGTAGGATTTGTCAGCCTTCCGTATATGTTTCCTGCATCACGAAGCCCAAACCTGTCAGCCGCATGCTGTGAATTATCAAACACAAATGATGTAGTTGCATATATCGGAACTGCCCTTGCTCCTGTTGCCGAATCAGGCTGCTCCTGTCCTATGTGTAACTGCTTTGTCTCAAAGCTCCAATTTTTTGAATCATTAATATTTGCCATACTCATTACCTCCATATCATCAATTTATTTTTCCTATCATTTATTTCCTGTTCCCTGCAAGGTGTTCCATAAACTGTCCTTATTATAAACATGAAGCTAAGCATTTGTCCAATACATGAAAGCTATGCTTGGTTATAAGCAAAAGTTATAGCAATTATATCACCATGTATGATAAAATTCCATGAAAAGAGGCTTGTACAATAGAAGGAGAAAACGAAAATGAATATCAATCTTGTTGAGACAATACTCGGTGTATTATTTGGAATTTTTTTATGTGTACTTGCTATTGTTGGCGGTATTCAATCTCTTATCAAATTAAATAAAAGCAAGAAAGCCGACTTTATGAACTGCGCAGCAAATTCCGAAGAACAAATCAAAAATCCCTCCTTCAGCGTTATTCGAACCATACTTTTTTGGGGACTGTTTATCTATGGCATTTATGTTATCGCAGGCAATATAAACTATGGTCTTAATTCTGAATTCTACTCCGAGAGGCTTGAAGCAATTACCGACAACATCATGTACTATACGCATTTCTGCTTTTTTGGTGTTTCCGCCATTATTATGATACTTACAGGCATTTACCGTCATTTGAAAATGGCAAAGCAGCAGGCACTTATTCCTGAAGCCCAACTACAGACTTATTTAAACGAGAAAAAAAGCAACCAAATAATGATTGCTTTCGGTGTTGTGATGCTTTTGGTAACTGTGCTTATATTGATTCAATAACAAGGTCAAGAATTAAGAGCAACATGCCACATACAACCCAAACAATGCCTGCTTTTCGCACGTTTCCTACCTTTTTTGGATCGTCTCTATATTCCTTCTTTGTTGACTGCTTTGGAAAGGCAATCATAAAAATTCCAAAGAGAACCATACACGCCGAAAGAACATACTGCATCATATCATACATTTCTTTATCCTCCCGTCTAATTCTTCCCAGCATTATATACCGCTTCGGCAAGTGCCTCCATATCTGCCAAATTCTCAGCCTTTAATGTTGATTTTATTGTAACAACCGGCTCAAGCAGGGTTATATCCTTCATCGGCTCAAGCATTGCCTTCATGGTTTTTGCAGCCGTAGGCGCCCATGAACCATTTTCAAGTATGCCTACCGTACGTTTTTGGTATGCCTTGACCTGAAGCTTGGAAAGGAAGGTTTGCATACATGGGAAAACCGACGCATCATAGCTTGCTGCCGCAAGCACCATCCTGTCGTATCGGAAAGCGTCCTCTATGACCTCTGCCATGTCCTCTCTTGCAAGGTCACTTACAACCACCTTTTCCTCTCCCTTTGCCCTGATAAGCTCTGCAAGCTTTTCTGCCGCTTTTCCTGTATTGCCATGTATTGATGCATAGGCAATAAGCACACCCTTGTTTTCAGGCGTGTAGCTGCTCCATGTGTTGTAAAGGTCTATGTAATATCCGAGATTTTCCTCCAAAACCGGTCCGTGAAGCGGGCATATTCTCTGTATGTCAAGCGTGGCAGCCTTTTTTAAAAGAGCCTGTACAGGCATACCATATTTTCCACAAATATTGAAGTAATATCTTCTGGCCTCACATGCCCAATCCTCATCCGTATCAAGGGCGCCAAATTTTCCAAAGCCGTCAGCGGAAAAAAGCGTCTTTTCACTCTCCTCATATGTAACCATTACCTCAGGCCAATGTACCATAGGCGCCATAAAGAATTTCAGCGTGTGCGCTCCAAGTGAAAGTGTATCTCCCTCTTTCACGGTTACGGTTTTTTCCCCGACAGGCACGTCAAAAAACTGCGGAAGCATCGAAAATGTCTTTGCATTTGAAACAAGCGTTATATCAGGGAACAGCTCAAGTATTCTTGCTATGCTGCCCGCATGGTCAGGCTCCAAGTGTGAAATGACAAGATAGTCCGGCGTCCTTCCGTCAAGCTCACGCACAAGCTTTTGCTCCCATTCCTTCTGTCCACGCCTGTCAACAGTGTCCATTACCGCAATCTTCTCATCCATTATAAGATATGAATTGTATGCGATACCATTTGGAACAACGTATTGGCTCTCAAACAAATCAATGTCCTTATCGTCTACTCCTATGTACCTTATTCCGTCTGAAATTTTAAGCTCCATGTGTTAAAACCTCCGTAAAATATATTCTCAGTTAATTATCATTTTTTATTTGGGGTTTGTCAATATGCAAACTCCCCTTATATGTGGTCCTGAATTTTCCCGGCGTAGTTCCCGTAACCTTTCTGAAAATGCTTATAAAAGCGCTCTGCGAGGAGAAGCCAAGCGAAAGAGAGATTTCCAAATAGGAATAATCCGAATAAATCAGCATATTTTTTGCTGCGTCTACTCTTGCATTTGTGATGAAGGCTTTTAAATGTATCCCCATCTCCTTCAGAAAAAGCTTTGAGAGATACGACTCATCTATATGCAAAAACGAGGCAAGCATTTCCTCTGTCAGCTTTTCATCCAAATGGTCATAAATGTAGTCAACACATTTTCTAATATGAATTGAAACTACGTTTGCTTTTCTAAGCTCCTTCATTCTTTCTGCAAAATCAAGCTGCATTTCGCCCAGCAAATCTATAATTTCCTCACAGGAATTACATTTATCAGCTTTTTGTATGTATATGTCGCTTAACGTATATGCCGCATCGTGTCCCATTCCATCAGCGACACAGGTCCTCGCAATCATGGCGACAGAAATAATAAAATGATACCGTACATTTCTTACAGGGTTATCAGACAATACACCTTTTCCGGCATAATAATCCTTTTTTATGGCAGCAAAATTTTGCTTAACCTTTTCTACATCGCCCGAGCTTATGCAATTATATTTTTCAAACTCACTGTCATATGATGTTCTTATAAACCCGTTTTCTCTCTGCACATATAATCTATAGTTTAAATCCTTGGTTGTATTCACCTTATAGCCCCTTTTTTATTTTTTATTATCCAAATTGACACGAAGCAATGAACAATATAGCCCACTAACAATAACACATTTTTGATATAAACACCACATTTTTGATATAATTCTTCATAAAAAATAATTATATTGAACTTACATAAACCTTTATTTTCACCTCGGGAGGAAGTATATTCAGATGGCACATACTTATACCTTGACAGAAGGCAAGACCACAAATTTAATTCTCAAATTTTATTTTCCCATGCTGCTTACAAGCATGCTGCAGCAGGTTTACACAATTGCCGATACAGCAATCGTCGGTAAGGGGCTTGGCGACAATCCGTTGGCGTCAGTTGGAAATATGTCCTCCCTTACATTTTTTGTTATGGGCTTCTCCCTTGGTCTTTCAAACGGCTTTGCCGTTATGATTTCACAATATTACGGCGCTGACGATGCGACAAGGCTTCGACGTTCCATAGCCGCCTCCACAACGCTTTCGGGAATTATTATCGTTCTTTTTACGACACTTAGCATGGTTTTCTTAAAGCCAATGCTGATTGCGATGAAAACCTCAGATATTATTATCAAGGACAGCCTTTTATACGGATATATTATTTTTGGCGGTTTTTTTGCTACGGTTGCCTACAATCTTTGTTCCTGTATACTCCGTTCACTGGGCGACAGCAAAACGCCCTTTATTGCAATTGTTTTTTCGACCATATTTAATATTGTTTTTAACTGCGTATTTATTTTTGGATTACACTCAGGCGTTGAGGGACCAGCCATTGTAACGGTGATTTCCCAGCTTATTTCTGCGGGGATATGCTATGTGAAGCTGAAAAAAATTGAGCTTATCAGACTATGCAGGGAGGATTTTAAGGCAAACGGCAAAATGTATCTCAAGCTTTTAAAAAACGGCATTCCCATGGCTGCCATGAATTCTGTGACTGCTGTGGGCTGTATCATTGTGCAGGGCTTTGTAAACAAAATGGGGGTTGCTTACACTGCCGCCTACTCCGCATGCAGCAAATACATTAATTTGTTTATGCAGCCTGCCTGCACAGCAGGAAATACAATGTCCACCTTTACAGGACAAAACTACGGCGCAAAAAAATATGACCGCATCCGCAAAGGCTTAGGTGTCTGCCTTTCCATAGCCGCCATATCATATGTACTGCTTGGCTCCCTGATGATTATTTTTCCTGAATGGCTGGCGTCACTTATGCTGAATGGCAGCTTTCAGATTACACTTGCAAAAGGCTTTCTCATAAGATGCGGCATTGCAATTTTCACGGTTGATTTTCTTTTCGTGTTCCGAAGCGCCTGTCAGGGAATGGAAAGACCTCTCATCCCAATGCTTTCAGGCGTGTTTGAAATGGTGCTCAGGATTTCGGTTATCGTCCTGTTTACAAAGTCGGCCGGCTTTAATGCAACGGCATATGCTGAGATAGCCGCATGGTCGGGTGCGCTGATTGTAAATCTGACCGCATACTTTTATTATATCAATAAGCTGCCGAAGCATTAAACATACAAGCTAAAGCTTCTTACGTTTTTTCACACACTCGGCAAGCAGAAATTCTATTTGGCTGTTTATGGAACGGTATTCATCCTCTGCCCACGTGGCAAGCTCCTCCCAAAGGGACGGAGCAAGCCGCAGTAATACCTGTTTTTTTGCCTTTTCCTTGTCTTTTATCTGCTTTTCCTTTTGCTTTATGTCCTGCTCCATTGCTGTAAGCCGTTTCATGCGTTCAGACAAAAGCTGCTCCTTCAAGACTATGGCTTCTTCATCCATATTCAATTTATTTTTTAAATTATCAGGTTTGTTATCCATTTGGTCACTCCATTCATAACAAAAGCGTCTGTCCTTCCAAGAAGCATTTTCTATGCGGCAAAAAACTTCACAATAAACATTGCCAGTGAAACAATAGCCGGTATCTCTGCCACAGCAAGGAAAATCATCAGCCTGCTCATTGCAGGAGATGCATTGTTTGCTCCCACATTCATGACACGCATTCCTACAGCACGCACAGCTTTTGTCTGCTGCGTCTGCCCCGTTGTATCGTTGGCAATTTTTATAAGGCTGTTTCCTGCAATAACTGCCTTTAAAGCTCCCGACACGGCACATAAAAGTCCGATTGTCACCATATACAGCATTGAGGCTTCATTTATCTCGTCATAGCTTACAATTTCCGATATAACAAGCACAACTTCAACAACAGCATACATAAACCCTGTAACATTTATGGCAAAAATAACGGAAAGATAGGAATTGTATGTCTGCTTTGATATGCGTACTCCCATTTGCTTACACTGACTGCTTTTTATAAAAATAAATACAAGCGAAAACAAAAGTGCAATAACAGCAGGTATGCTTATAATAAGCAGCTTCGGCATTATGTCATTTAGTGAAATTACACTCCCACTCTCAGCCTGAACAACATTTTCTACTATCATAGACTGCCTCCCCCATTAATAGATTGACCCACTGTTTACGATCGGCTGTGCATCCTTATTTCCACAAAGGACTACAAGCAGGTTGCTTACCATAGCTGCCTTTCTCTCCTCGTCAAGCGAAACGATTTCCTCCTCGCTAAGCTGGTCTATTGCCATCTTAACCATGCTGACAGCACCCTCAACAATCTTCTGTCTTGCAGCTATAATTGCCACTGCCTGCTGTCTCTGAAGCATCGCTGCCGCAATCTCCTCTGAATATGCAAGATGCGTTATTCTTACCTCTTTTATCTCAATGCCTGCTTCCTCCACTCTTGCCTGAAGCTCATTTTTCATACTTTCGGCAATCTCCTGGCTGCTTCCCCTGAGCGTTTTTTCGTCAACGTCATCCTCCATGACATCATACGGATAAAGCCTTGCATTGTTCCTTACGATTGCATCACACTGTATGGAAAGAAAATCATTATAGTTTTCAACATTAAATACTGCCTTTGTCGGATTTACAACCTTCCATATAACTGCTGCACCAATAACGATTGGATTTCCAAGAGCGTCATTTACCTTCTGCCTGTGATTATTAAATGTCATTGTCTTTGTTGACACCTTTTTATTAAAATTTAATGTAGTGGCTGTTCCTGCCGTTGTCTCATTTTCTCCTGTTGCAAACTTTTTCTGAACCGCAGCGAAAGCAGCAGAAGACGAAGGGTTATAAATTGAAACAAATGGATTTAAATAATAAAATCCTGCCTTTTTGATTGTTCCATAGTATTGTCCAAAAAAGGTGTATACTGCCGCTTCATTTGGATGGACAACCTTAAGACCTGAAAACATAACGGCAAACACGACAAATCCTATTATTCCAAGGACTACGCCTATTCCAAATACCGCACCGCCCTTCGCAACACCAAAAAGGATTGCAGACAGGATAATAACCCCTATGGAAAGAAGCTCACCAAAAATAAGCCCTACCAATGCGCCCGCACCATTTGCTTTTGTGATTTCCTTTTCCACTACGCTGCCATGAATCATCGTCTTTTGTTCTGCATTTTCATTACTCATACTCTTTTCCTCCCTTTCTTTCGTGTCAGCCCGGATTTTCTTTCAACATATGTTCCGATTTGCCTTGCAAATTGAAAAAGCATGGGCTGACTTCACGCCTTAATTCGTAATAAACTGAAACACATTCGCATTTCTCAGGTCATGCTCCCTGTGTCAAAATAAAATTTTTTTCATATCAGTTTTTGTTCCGAAACAAAATGATATTATTTTGATATTATTATAATATAAAACTCAAATGTTTGTCAATAAAATTTTTAGATAATTGATTTTTCTTTTGATGGTGGTATAATGTGCATAGCACATTATACTTGAGGAGATTCATATATGATAGATAAGGTATATGTACCACCTATTAAAATACAAGGAATAAAAACAAAGTTAGTCGATTTAATATCTGACACAGTATGTTTAAACGATATGTCCGTTTGGTATGAGCCATTTATGGGCTCTGGTGTTGTCGGATTAAACTTGGCACCTAAACGTGCTGTTTTTGCTGATAATAACCCTTATGTTATTCAACTTTATAATGAAATAAAAAGCGGAATGATTAATTCTTATATAGTGAGAGAATATCTCGAAAAAGAGGGAAAACTTTTATCTGAAAAAGACGAACAACACTATTATTACATACGGGATCGCTTTAATGAGAACCCTAATTCTTTGGATTTTCTTTTTTTAAACCGCAGTTGTTTTAATGGAATGATTCGCTTTAACAAAAAATATAAATTTAATGTTCCATATGGTCACAAGCCACAAAGATTTGCCAAATCATATGTAACAAAAATAGTTAATCAGGTAAAGCGATTGGAGGATATTATCCCAAAAAACGAATGGGAATTTAAATGTCAATCGTTTGAGGAAACAATACGTGAAGCATCGGAAACAGATTTCATTTACTGCGACCCTCCATACATTGGAAGACATGTTGATTACTATGATAGCTGGGATGCGGAATGCGAAATTACACTTAGAGACGCTTTATATTCTTCTGGTGCTAAGTTTATACTATCTACATGGGACCACAATAAATACAGGAGCAATGAATACATAGATACTATATGGAAAGGCTGTTACAAGCTTAACCAAGAACACTTTTATCATGTAGGCGCAAAAGAACAAAATCGTAATTCTATGACAGAAGCCTTGCTAATCAATTATAACCCCAATATACAAAAAAAATAATATTTGTCACATCTGCTCTCTGATTTTAAAATCAGAGAGCAGGAAAGACTATGAGGTACAAAGGATGAATTTTAATTTTATTGATATTTTTAATCAAAAAATCGCTGAGAAAAAAATAAACTGGGAAGTGAGTGCCCTTGCGTCAGCCGATGGACAAATCTATTCGTTAGGTACTGATTCAAAGCTAATAGGTCGTATTTTTGAATTAATTTCATATAGTATTTTACAAGAAATTGCTGATGAAAATGATTTTATATTACAGCCTTCTGAGAAACAAACAGTTTATCCGGATTTTACTTTAATGAGAGACAAAAACGATAAAGAAAAAATAGCCATAGACATCAAAACCACATATCGCACTTATACGAAAAAAGGCAAACCAAACAAGTATGGTTTCACCTTGGGTTCTTATGCTTCATTTATGAGAAACGGGACAAAAAACATTATGTTTCCTTATGAAGAATATGCAAAGCATTATGTAATCGGATTTATATATACAAGAAATAAAAATGCCAAAGAAGGACAAATAAGCCATTTAAACCAAATTGACCAAATACCTGTTCCATATAAGGATGTGGAATTATTTGTACAAGAGAAATATAAAATTTCAGGTGAAAAACCTGGAAGTGGAGATACAGAAAATATTGGTTCATATAAAACAAACAATATAGAATATTTAATTAATGGAGAAGGTCCATTTTCAGCATTAGGTTTGGCAGAATTTGAAAAATATTGGGCTGGCTATCCAAAATATAGAGCTTCAGTAAAGGATTACACGTCATTGGAAGAATATTTTGAATGGTGCGAAAAGAATAATTATAATGTAGATTCCCTAAGAAGGGTATATGAATATTGGAAGAAATCACATAGTGATGAATAATTACTGTATTTGATATTGTTTATGTATATTGTTGTTATTTTAACAGAAGAAAATATAGTAAATGAAAACATATCACAATCATCTTTTTGAAAGGAGCATATCATGTGCTATTTTGAATATGGCGACAAGGAAATAAATTATCTAAAATCAAAGGACAAGAAGCTTGCAGAGGTAATCGAGCGTATCGGACACGTGAACCGAAGCTGCATGGATAATCTTTTTGAGGCTGTCGTCAATTCCATCATAGGACAGCAGATTTCCACAAAGGCACATATGGCGATTTGGAAAAAAATAAAGGATGATTTGGGAACGCTTGACGCAGCAAAAATTCTTGCTCTCGGCAGGGAAAAGCTGCAAGCCTATGGTACCTCGTGGCGAAAGGTCGATTATATTATGGCATTTGCTGAAAAGGTAAACACGGGAGAATTTGATTTGGAGGCAATCACTGCCATGACAGACGAGGAAGCCATCTACGCCCTGTCATCACTAAAGGGCGTAGGTGTGTGGACAGCAGAAATGATTTTACTGTTCTGCCTGCAAAGACCTGATATTTTCAGCTTTGGAGATTTGGCAATCCTGCGTGGCATACGGATGGTATATCATCACAAGGAGATTACGCGGGAACGGTTTGAACGATACAGAAAAAGATTCAGCCCATATTGCAGCGTGGCAAGCTTATACCTATGGGCTGTGGCAGGAGGCGCCATTCCTGAAATGAGAGATTATGCGGAAAGGAGTTAATCATGCCGTACACATGGAACTATAAATCTCCCCTCGGCAACATTTTGCTTGCAGCCGATGAAATCGGATTAACAGGTTTGTGGTTTGAGGGTCAGAAATATTTTGCTCTCTATTTGGATAAGGCGCATGAAGAACAGGAGCTTCCTATATTTAAGCAGACAGCAAAATGGCTTGATACATATTTTTCAGGAGTGGAGCCTGATTTTAAACCCCCACTCCATTTTACCGGGAGCGATTTTCAGAACGAGGTTTGGGAGCTTCTCAATCAAATTCCCTATGGACAGACAACGACCTACGGAGCTATTGCAAGGCAGCTTGCCAAGAAAAAAGGGCTTGTACGAATGTCGGCACAAGCAGTCGGCGGTGCTGTAGCACACAACAAAATATCCATTATCGTACCCTGCCACAGAGTTGTCGGCAAAAACGGAAGCCTTACAGGGTATGCAGGCGGAATTGACAAAAAAATTACACTTTTGAAGCTTGAAAAGGGCTTCAAGGACACATTTTTTGTTCCCCAAAAAAGCACTGCGCCATAGGCTGTGGCATTTTAAAGAAACATATAAACAAGGGTACTGCGAACATATACGCTCACAAGGACATGATTATCTTAGAGCTACGGCATCATTGTGAGGTAAGCCATGCTCTTTCCTGCTCCTCCCAATACAACCTGTCTTTATCCGTTATTTCCCGTATAACCCTGCATGGATTACCACCCGCAACAACATGTGATGGTATATCCCTTGTGACAACAGCGCCACTCCCGATTACCACATCATCACCCACCGTTACGCCCGGATTAAATACAACATTTCCACCGACCCATACGTCATTTCCTATTGTGACAGGCTTTCCGTATTCAAGCTGTTTGTTTCTCGCCACGGCATCTATGGGATGCCCTGCACAGTATATGTTTACTCTTGGTCCAAAGAACACATTATTGCCGATTGTAACCATGCATTGGTCGAGTATGATAAGTCCAGTATTTGCATAAAAATTATCCCCCACAGAAATGTGACAGCCATAGTCAAAATATACCTCAGGCTCTATGTATGCATTTTCACCAACATGTGCGAACAGTTCACGGATGTATTTCATTCTGTCATTGCCACTCTCATATCTTGTGGCATTAAATTTTTCCATTATTCTTCTACAATTTTCGTTTAGCTTGCCAAGCTCAGCATCTACCTTATATAACCTTGCATTTAACATCTTTTCACGTTCCGTCATTTTTATTTCCTCCATCTGCTTTGGTCCGCCTCATTGGATTTGTTTTTTATTTTATGGTATCTTCATGTAGATTTCAAGCAGATTTTCAGATTGCCTTTTCATATCTCGGCAAATGGAAATCTGTTAGCATATTTGCAAACAGACATATGCGAAAATATGCTTTTATTATAAAAATAATCAATAAAATTTTTAACAATACAAGAAGCTTAAAAGCAGATGCCATCACCTTCTGATATGACAGCATCTGCCAGTTAATTATCCTTTTCAATTCATTTTTCTATAATTTTTTTCTTCTGCGAATATATAATGTCACGCCTCCCGCAAATGAAACAAGCAACAGGGAAATTACCAAATATAATGGTGTCGTATCTCCCGTCTTTGGTGCAGGCTCTTTCCCATTGTCAGCCTGTATTACCGCAGGCGCTGTCGCAGTTGGTTTCTCGGTTGTCGGTCCTTCCACCGCCTGATCCTCCGTTGTCGGTTTCTCAGTCGCCTGTCCCTCCGTCGTCTTATCCTCCGTTGTTTTATCCTCCGTCGTCTTATCCTCCGTTGTCTGTTCCTCGGTCGTCTTATCCTCCGTTGCCTGATCCTCCGTTGTCGTTTCTTTGGTTGTCGTTTCCTCGGTTGTCGTTTCTTCGGTTGTCGTTTCCTCTGTTGCCGGAGTCAAATCCTTCACCTCAGAAATCACCAGCAAGACCTCCATCCTTTTTTTGTGTGCTATTTGATCCGGTCCCTTTGTATCATAATAATACGATATCCTATTGTCAACCAGCTTGGCATCCGACAGCTTAATCCGATTGGATATACGGTGATATGTAGCGCCACGGTGATTTATCGTCAATCTCGCCGGGTCAAAATAAAGCCCCGACATATCAATCCAATACTCGTCTCCATTTTTATACATTGGAATCTGTATATACTGCGTATGATTCGGTTTTATAAAATCATCCAGCTTGGTATTATTACTTAAATCCAGACTAGCCAGAGAATTAGCCCCACAATCCAAGCTAAACATCTCGGTATTATTACTCAAATCCAAGCGGGTCAGAGCGTTAAATGAACAATCTAAATCTGACAGCTTTGTGTTTTTGCTTACATCCAAGCTTGTCAGGTTATTATATTGGCAATGCAGTCTGCGCATTTCCAAATTTTTACTCACATCCAAGCTGCTTAAATTATTATTAGAACAAACAAAGTGTTCCAAAAGCGGATTTTTACTCACATCGAGACTGCTTATTTTATTAAAGCCGCAATTCAGCGCTGTCAATTTCAGATTTTTACTTATGTCCAGATTACTTATATTATTGTTATTGCAATACAGCAGATCTAAAGCTGCATTTTTACTTACGTCCACGCTGCTTAAATTATTATTCCCACAATCGAAATTTGTCAGTTTGGTATTATTATTTACATTTATGCTGCTTAAATTATTACCACTACAACCCAACTGTCTCAGTTTCGTGTTTTTGCTCACATCCAAGCTGCTCAAATTATTTTCTGAACAATTCAGCCACTCCAGTGCCGTATTACTGCTCACATCCAAGCTGCTCAAATTATTTTCAAAACAATCCAGCCTCTCCAGTGCCGTATTACTGCTCACGTCCAAGCTGCTCAGATTATTTTTTGAACAATACAGCTCCACGAGTGCCGTATTACTGCTCACATCCAAGCTGCTCAGGTTATTTCCCTCACAGTGTATTTTTTGCAAATTTGGGAAGTATTCTATTCCTGCTAAGCTTGTAAAGTTCTTGTTCTTTACATTAATCTCTGTACAGGCTGCTCTTTCATCCTCCGTCAACACTCCATCAAAGTTTTTATCGAAGTTTTCTCCTACCCACGACCGAAATTCCTCGTCAGGAAAGGCTATCACAAGATACACGTCTGACATTGCTGCCTTTACTTCATTCATTCCCATACCCGGTACAAGTAAGGTAATCCCCATAGCTACAAGCAGTAAAATACCCATCATGCTGCGCTTTGTTTTTTGTTTTCTCATTCCCATTTTCCTTTCTCCTTCTCCTCATTTCCTGATTTTCAGGACATACAGAGTTTTTATGGTTATTCTATCAGCAGCATCATAAAGCACAATATACCAGAGGTTGCAATTCAGTGACTTCAAGTTGCAATTCAGCGACTTCAGGTTGCAATCGCAAAAAAACAAACGGTGTAAGCTTGAAATATATTAGAGAAATTATCATATGAAAGAAACAATTATGGTATACTATGCGTAAACGCATATTATACTTTGCGAAAAACCATCGCAAATAGCGCATCGTCAATCTTTGATTGACGATATGGTATAATATTCACGACAGCAAAGAGCAGTGCCGGTCTGTAAGATGAAAAACGGTTGCTTGCAGACCGTTTTTTCATCTTACAGACTGATAGGGCGAATGCCCGTGAGCGAGATGAAGCGCAGCGAAATCGAGCTGCACTGCTCTACAATAGAATAGGAGGCTCACATGAACATTTGCGTAATATTTACAGGTGGAACCATCAGCTCGTCAGAAAAAAACGGCTACCTCGGACCTGACGAGGCAAACAATTACAGATTAATAAATGAATATAGAAAACACAATCCCGAAAAATGCGCCGATATAAGCTTTCGCACAGCCGAACCCTACTATATATTAAGTGAAAATCTGATGGGAACACATATAAATCTGCTTGCAGACTGCATAGACAAAGCAGCATCCTCTGACAACTGCGACGGCATTATTGTAACGCATGGTACGGACACCCTGCAATACACGGCTGCTGGATTGTCATATATTTATTCTGCGGCTGACATTCCGATTGTTCTAGTATCGAGCAATTATATCCTTGATGACAGCAGGGCGAACGGTTATGCTAATTTTTCAGCAGCTATAGATTTTATTATGACCTGCCACAAAGCAGTAAAAGCTGCCACTGCCTCCACAGAAAATAATTTCCCAAATAATACTGTGGCAAAGCACAGTGGCGTTTACGTTGCGTACAAAAATGAAAATGCGTCTGCCGTTATACACTATGGCGCAAGACTTCTTGCCCATATGTCATACAGCGATAGCATATACAGCGTAGATAATTTCACGGCATCGGGCATCGGAATGAAAGAACCATATAAAATAATGAAAACTGCTACGGAATTTATTTTCGGTGACAAGCCACGGTTTTCAGAGCAATCGCCTATCGCATTTATACGCCCATACCCTGGCGAAAGATATACCTTAGTACCTGAATATGTACGTGCAATATTGTTAGACACCTACCACTCAGGAACACTCTGTACAGACAGCAGTGCATTAAGGGATATGCTTTTTGATGCAAACAAAAGAACCATTCCCGTATTTCTGACAGGTGCAGAAAACAGAACAGCCTATGAAAGCACCAAAATCTATGACGAGCTGAAGATAACTGTTTTACCAAAGGCATCCCCAATCGCCATGTACATGAAGCTTTGGCTGCTCGCTTCCACAGGCTGCGATACGATTTCAAAATATATGAATACTCCAGTAAGCTTTGATATTGTTTAATCCTTGAAGGAAAACTCCCCTGACGCAGAAATACAATCCTCCCACGTCTTGTAGTCAGGGTTTTTTCTTCTATCCGACAATGTATATTTATCAGCAAGATATCCTCCCATAAAGCGGGACACCTTCTTTGCTCCCACAAAATTCAAATGGTCGCCGCCATCCTTTGTGTCCGTAAGCCAGTCTATATCAATGTTATGTTCCAAATTCAAATCCACATAAGCCACGTCATACATTTCTGTCCACTCCATTACGCCATTATGCCTCTCGTAGCTCCAGTTTTTCGGCGACGGCACACTTACAAGCATAAGCCTAGCATTATTTTCCTGACATAGTTTAAGGATTTTATCCAAATATCCGTATGTATCATTTGGAAATTTCTCCACAGCATCGGTTTTATCCATATAAGCACCACCAGTATACGGAACTACACTTTTCCTTAAAACAAAGCCCTTGAACTCACGTCCCGACATACCTTTTCCCTTTTCCAAAAGTCTGCCTCCAAAATTTTTCCAATCGGAATGATACGCAAACACAGGCATATAATTTGTAAGCAACCGCATTACGCTATCCCCTTCTTCACATTTTGCTGTAGGCGTTCTATACAGGCAGTTTGTCTCAAGAACAACCACCTTCGGATTCTGCGTTTTAAAGGCATTTTCCAGTATAGCATATGTATCGCAAAGCCTTTGTGCAGATGTAGCACATACATAAGATGTAAAGCCGTATTCCTGATACATCTGTAACGGACAGAAGGTGGAATAACATTCGCTGTCCCCACAAAAAATTACCTCAATGCTGTTATCTTCCTCGGCGTCAATCTCACTATCCTTACATTTTACCGAATTCATATCATATATATTTCTATCCCTGTTAAATGCAAGCGACAAAAACCCAAGCATTACAAAAAGACCAAGCCAAAAGCCTATTACCTTTCCTACGTTTTTACTTATCTTCATGCCAATCACTTCTTTCGTATTTTAAACCTTCGTTAATTAGTATGCTGCATAAATCATATCTACCACAGTATAGCCTGCACCATATGCACCAAATATCACAATACATAAAATTGCTGCATACCAAAATCCCCATCTTAGGACAAGCTTCTGCGAGGCAATTTTTTGTCTTATGGATATTCCCTTTTCATGTAACACATCCACAAGCATGACAATGACAAAACATACGGCTGCCAAAATCATGTCATATCCGTCCACTCCGAAATTTGTCTCCCAAAGTGCTGATAGATTAAAGCTTGTCAGCATTCGCCCAAGCATGCCAAAGCCTTGGGATACTGTTGGTGCACGGAAAAACATTTCTCCGATATTTACAATGAAAAAAAGCTTGATACTCCTGAGAAGCCTTACCAGCATCCCGTCAGGGGAAAGCCTCACATGCTCCATAAGCTTTGCGGTTGGGTTCTCCAGTACATTTTCCAAAAATATAATCACAAAATAATACATGCCGTAAAACAAATATGTCCACCCTGCTCCATGCCATATTCCATTAGACAGCCAAACAAAGAACAAGGCGATTGTCGGAGCAACAAATTTACTTACACGTATTCCCCATATTCCCTTGACATGTTTCGCAAGCTTTTTTACAGGCTTTGCAAGAGATACCGGATAAAAAACATAATCCTTAAGCCATGCCCCTAACGTAATATGCCATCTCCGCCAAAAGTCAGAAGCATTCCTTGCAAAAAAGGGCTGCCTGAAATTTTCAGGTAGTTTAATGCCGAATATCTGTCCACTTCCAATAACAATATCCATGCAGCCCGAAAATTCCATATATAACTGTATTGTAAAGCATATTACTCCCACAGCAATCGCTGAGCCTGCATAGCTCTCATATGAATGAAATACCTTGCCAACCACTGGGGCAATCCTATCCGCAATAAGCATTTTTTTGAAAAGTCCCCAAATAATTCTCTGATACCCAAAGACAAGATTTTCAAACTCTATTTGCTTTCCTGCATAAAGTGCTTCGGCAGCTTCGCCGAACCTGCTTATCGGTCCCTCAATAATCTGAGGGAAAAAGCTTAAATAAAGCGCCGTCTTTGCAAATTTTTTTTCTGCATGAATTGTGCCCCTGTACACATCCATCATGTATGAAATGGTTTGCAGCGTATAATAAGATATTCCGATTGGGGCAATCAGGCTTATTCCAAACACCTTCAGATATTTGTACACAATCAACATGCCAAGGGTCATACAAACGCCACATGCAAGAACCATACGTTTTCTTGTGGTAAGCTTTTTACCCTTAAGCTTTCCGCGCTCCATAACAAAGCCCAAAGCACGTCCTGTTGTATATGTAATCACAGTTGCCGCCAAAAGACATAGAATAAGTGTTTTGCTTATCATCCAAAAAAACACATAATCAGCTGCAAGCAGCACGAACCATCTATATCTTTCAGGTGCAAGCTGATACAAAAGCATCACGACGGGCAGAAATATTAAGCTGTAGGTGAGAAGATGATAGGCCACCTTAACCCTCCTCCTTTAAACGGCAAATCATGTTCCAAAGTGCTGCTGCCGAATTGAAATTATCCGGAATAAGCTCCGCAGGGGACACCTCAATATCAAATGCTTCCTCAAGCTCAGAAACCAAGGAAAGTATCGCAAAAGAATCCAAAATGTGGTCGTCAATCAGTGTCGTACAGTTTTTTACATCCTCCCCCGGTGCAATTTCCTCCAAAATCTCAAGTAATTTTTCCATTTATTTATCCTCCGTTTAACTATTTAGTATATTTATCTCAGTTTTATTCCTTAACACTACTACGCATCCGTCCGTTCCCACAAGAATAACCTGTGGAAGCTCCCTGCTTAAAAACAGTGCCATTCCCTCGGTTACCGAATAGGCGCCGCACCTTTCAAAAACCAAAACGTCACCCACGGCGTAATCCTCCTGCGCTGCTCCACGCACCAAAACATCATTTGCAGTACATAATGAACCACAAATTGTCCATTTTGTTATGGACGCATCCCCCTGTTTTCCTGACAGTTTCAGGAGCTTGCTATACGGCTTTTTCATTCCCATAAGCTGTCCGTAGTAGTTTATCTGATGAATACCACCGTCAACGATTATATAACCCATGCCGTCCGACTTTTTTATATCCATAATACGTGTCAGAAAGACGCCGCACTCTGCCGTCAAAAAACGTCCAAGCTCTATGGTAATGCACCTGAACCCACTAACCTTTTTCAAAAGCCTGCCTAGTTCCTCAATATCCTCCTGTCCCAAAGAGATTTCGCCTTCAAAATAGGAAATTCCAAGTCCCGGACCATATTCCAGCTCCATATCGGCAACCCCGTATGTTTCCGTAAGATAATCGGCATATTCCGTAAGCATTGCCAGCTCTTTTTCCACCTTATCAATTTTCTTCTGCGTGCCTGCATAATAGTGAATACCCGCAAACTCCAGCACACCGTCCGCAATCAGCTCACAAAGCACGCCCTCAAGCGTCTCCTTATCCATTCCAAACTGGTTTTTTGCAGACAGCCTTAAAAATACCTTGAGCCTTATGCCCATATTCCCTGCACAGTCCTTTAAAAGCTTGTATTGCATGGGAGATTCTATTGTATAAAAGCCTTTTCCCTGACTGTAGGATAACATTCTTTTCATAGATTCTTCCGTTTTGCTCACGCCTGATACAACAAGCCTTTCAGGGTCTATGTTCTCCCTTATGCATATCTCATACTCTCCCGGCGAGCAAACCTCCAGCCTGTCTGTCATATGTGAAAGACGTTCTGCAAGAAATGGATTTGCTTTCATGGCAAAACACAATCCTATATTATTCGGAAGACTCCACCTGATTTTTTCGGTCAGGTCAAAAAGTATATCCTCGAAAAACACATATGTGGGCGTCCCATATTGCAGGGCAAGCTCCATTATTTTTTCGTAATTCACATCTTATTCCTCGTTTCTTCTACATATTATTTCTTATTCATCAATTCTCTTTCTTGTATACGTTTCCTTAAGCAATTTTCTGTCTGTCTTGCCATTTTTTGTAAGAGGCAGCTTGTCCATGTGTTTCAATACATTTGGCACCATGTATTCAGGTACATGTTTTTTCATTTCCGATATGATAAGCTTTTTGTCGTCTCCACCCACATAGCAGGCAACAAGCTTGCCCACCTTCTCGTCATAAAAACAGCAGGCATGCTCCACAATGCTTACGGCATTTAAGACACTTTCTATTTCCTCAAGCTCTATGCGGCGTCCCATATGCTTAATCTGAAAATCCTTTCTTCCTGCAAAGCAGAGAAGCCCCTCGTCGTTATAATATGCCAAATCCCCTGTCCTATATATTATTTCAGGAAAAGTCTCGTTGAGCGGGTTTTGCACAAAGGATTTCGCCGTCATTTCGGGATTATTATAATATCCAAGGGCAAGCGAGCTTCCTGCAACACAAATTTCTCCATGCGAAAATGTATTTTCTTTTGTTATCTCATGGTCTGCCTCGTCAAGAAGCATTACCCTTTCATTTGGAAATGCGGTTCCCATAGGAAGTATATCGCCCTCCGAAAAAGGTCTATCCAGCACATAATATGTACAGTTGCAGGTTATCTCCGTCGGTCCGTAAAGATTTACAAACAGTGCATTGGGATAACAGGACTTCCACAGATTAAGCTGCTTTACAGGCATCACCTCGCCACTGAATAAAATTTTATTTATATGGGAGGGTATTTTATATTTCAATCCGTGGAGACGGCTTAACAGACATAGTGCCGATACAGCCCAAATAAGCGTTGTCACGTTATTTTCCTCAAGCATATCCACAACACGGTTCGGAAACATAAAATATGCTTTTGGAATAATGACAAGGGTTGCACCCATTTTCAAGGTGCTGTAAATGTCCTTTACCGACACGTCAAAGTCGAAGGGTGCCTGATTGCCAATCACGTCATCTCCTGTTATGTGAAACATATCCGTAAAGCAATCTATAAAATCAATGACCGACCTATGACATATCAGCACTCCCTTTGGAATACCTGTTGAGCCTGAGGTGAAATTACAGTAGACAGGATCCGTATCCACCATTTTATTTCTGACAGCCACAAGCGCCTCCTCATCCACAGATACATCCCTGTACAAATCAGATACGATAAGTATTTCTCCCTCAAAGCCTGCCCCTCTCAGCTTCGCTTCCTTGTCAGGCTCGGTAATTACAATATCGTTTTTCAGTGTTTTAAAAATCATCCCGATTCTATCAGCGGGAAAGGAAGGGTCCAGCAACGTGTAAAAGCACCCTGCATATAAAATTCCCATAAATGCTTTTAGAGCCGTAACGCCCTTATCCATACATACTACAATGGGTTTTCGCATATCGGTTTTTCCTAAAAGCATCGTTCCTATACATCTTGCTTCTTCCGTAAGCTGTCTGTATGTACATGATATGCGCTCGTCCATTGCCGCCGTTTTATGCGGACAGCGTTTATCGCTTTCCTCTAAGTATTCCAAAACATTGTTCATCGGTACCCTTCCTTCTGCTGTGGTGTTCTTTTGTGCCATTCCTTCCACCTTACGCTGAATACATTATCAGATAAATTCTTAACATTAAACCTATAATTCCTTTAAATTTTCCTTAAGATGACTATATCAGTCAGTTCTTAAATTCTGATTAAAGGTTTCTTAAATTTCCATTAAAAATAATATATCATCCGTTTCTTACAAAATTCTAACAGAAAGCATTTTATTTATGGTCTAATTATACTATCTGATTAGTACAATGATACAATAATACAATTTTCATAATTTGTCAATGCGATTACTGTTAAATTTTGCTGTTAAATTTTATTAATTGGTAGTTGACTTTCCTGTTACTGGCACTAAAAATTGCCGACATAAGATATTCTTATATAAAACAGAACTATCTTACATCGGCAATTCTCCGTACCATAACGTCAAATGCAACTGAAATATATATAGAAGAACATGCGCCAGCCACGCATCATAAAAAACCTTTAACAATAGGCAATTTCTCAACTTGACAGACAGCCTTTTATAAACTCAAAATCCTCGCATTTTTCAGGGTCAATTTTATCATTTCCAATCACGCAATCCGTAAACATCAGATTTGTGTTCACATCGGCATTAATTTTAAACGCAGAACCAAAATCAAATTTACCCGTAAAAACAGCCTCATAAAACATATGATCCATGCTTTTTACCGCAGATGTATCAAATGTACCCGGCAGCTTAAAATTCCTTGGGATTCTACATTCCGAAAACATAAAGTCCATAACTTCAACCTTTTTTGTATTGAAATTATCTCCAAGCACAAGCTGCTCTGGCAAAACACATTCATAAAACATGTATCTCATATCCCTCACATTCGAGGTATCAAATCGTTCACTGAGATTGAAGCCATCAGGCAAAATGCTCCCTGCAAACATCAGGTTCATGTCCACAATATTTTTCGTGTTAAAAAGCGTATTTAAGGTAAAATTCTCAGGCAGCGTAGTCCACGAAAACATACCACAGCAGCTGCTGGAATTGATAGGCACCTCAAATCTTCCACCCTTATAATCATCCTTATTGAATTTAAGAATTTTCTTACCCTTCCAGTTTCTGTCGGGCTTGAACTGAACAGGATTATAGAGTACCCAATTTTTATTTCCCGTACCTTCTTCAAACCATTCATAGTCCATAAGACCTATCTTTTTTTGAAATACCTCACGCTCCGTCATATCGCTTACATAGACAAAATGTGACGTGCCCTCATATACAATATGTGTGTAACCCACCGTCTCATATCGTTCTATATCTTCCTTACTTGCCAAGCCTTGGCTTTTCTTTTGTCCTCCGCCTGAGCCTTTCAGTGAAAACATGCTCATAGTATCACCCCTTTTAAATAAAACTTTTTTTGCCGACTCCCATTGTACAACTAGAATTTGGAAATAATGCGTTTTGCTCATTCCATATAAAACTTAGTTATTTGCATATACCACTCTATTCATCCTTATATATAATATGACACATATAACCGCTGAAACAAACGACCCTGCCGGGGCAGCCCATCCCATAGGATATAAGGTTTGCGGAAAAAGCTTCGATGCCAAATATGCCCCCGGTATTCTTACAAGTACAGCCGACATTATATTATGTATAAAAGAATAACCTGACCGTCCATATGCACAAAAATATCCACTGAAGCAAAAATGTATCGCTGCCAATGCGCAGTCAAACACATATGACCTTAAATACTGCGCTCCCATTCGGACTACCTCTGCATCAGCCGTAAATAAATCGACAATGCGTGGTGATGCAAACTGACATATCACGCTAAATATCATTCCACAGGCAAACGAGATAATAATGCCGTATTTTAGCGTCTGCTTTGCCCGCACATGTTCGCCTGCTCCAATATTTTGTGCCGCAATAGCAGAGATGGATGCAAGCATGGCAGATGGAATAAGAAACAAAAAGCCTATGATTTTTTCAACAATGCCAACGGATGCTGATACGATAAGTCCTCTTTTGTTGGCAATTATAGTAATTATAATGAAAGAAATCTGAATAAATAAATCCTGAACCGATACAGGAATACCAACCTTAAGTATGTAAAGCAGCGTGTCCTTATCCAAAAAAAAATCCTTTGGGGACAGTTTAACATTTAAGTCCTTTTTTGACAATACAATTAATGCAACAAAAACACTTATTGTCTGCGATATGACCGTTCCAAGCGCCGCTCCTGCCGCACCCATGTTAAAATGTCCGATAAGAATAAAGTCTATCACTACATTAAACACACATGCAACTGCAACGAAATATAACGGACTTTTGGAGTCGCCCAAGCCCCGCAGGATACAGCTTATAATATTGTACGCAGTAATAAACGGAACTCCTATGAAACAAATCACAAGATACAGCCTCGTCTCGTCAACTGCCTCCTTTGGCGCAGACATTACCCTGACGATTAGCTTCGTACAAATAAGGAGCACAGCCGTAAAAGCAATGGAAAGCACAAGGAAAAGCGTTACCGTATTGCCTATTGCCTTTGCCACCCGTTCCCTGTTTCCTGCTCCCACGGACTGACTAATCATAACCGTTGAACCCATTGCAATTCCCACAATGACAAGGGTAACCATGTGCATGACCTGACTTCCCACAGACACAGCAGAGCTGCTACCCGCACCATTGTACTGCCCCACCACAAACAAATCCGCCAATCCGTAAAATGTCTGCAAAAAGCTGGACAGCAGATATGGAAGTGAAAACACGATTAAGTTTTTCAGCACACTGCCTTTTGTGAGGTTGCCTGTCATTGTGGTTCTCCTTTTCGCATTATACCGTAATGCTCATTTCTCATGTCGCCTTCGGCTCCATGTTTTTTTCGCATTATAGGGCTTTTTGTGCAAGCACAAAAGCCCTGCAATGCTCATTTTATCACATTTCTTTGTGGTTTTTCAATTTTTTACTGGTATGCTTATATTTTTGTTCTTTATAGGTGTCTTGTGTATCATTTTGCATAATTATATCATTTTCATTGGTTACGTGCGGGCATATGTTCTTGTCGGGATATATTCGCAAGCAGCGTGGACTAAAATGTTTAATATAGCTGAAAACTTGCCGATAAACTATGTAAGGCAGTTTGAAAAGGATTTCAAATCGGTTTTTCAAGGAGGAGTAAAATATGCATATTACAAGGGATAATTATTCTTATTACGCAAAAATGGTGCAGATGATGGGAGGCAATGCAGGCAGCGACTCGCTTACTGAATGTGATTATGGTAATTTTTCATTAAGATTTAAGCCTGTCAATATTAAGTTTTCTAAGCCTGACTGGAACAAGATTATGACAAAACGTGATAAGCCTGCCATGTCGGAGGAAGAATTTGAGGAGGCAATCAAGGAGCTGGCAAGGAAAGAGTTTTCCACTGGAAAAAGAGACGATGCCGCATACAGAAAATTATGTATGCAGCATGGAGAAACTGTATCTCCTGACAGAAAAGCAATTTACGACGCCAGCATGAAAAAGACAGGCGGAAAAATGAATGCCGCATGTATGTTTTGGGATGCAAAAGGAAATAAAACCCTCTCCTATAATCCTGAGTCAAGAAATTGGAAAGCCATAAGCACCGATGAGGAATTTGCAAGGGCAAGGGAATTTACCTCCATATACAATGAGGAATTAGCCCGCCTTCGTAAGGAATATGGCGAAAATGCAAAAGGAACCGTATCCTATCAGCAGATAAAGTCTGATTTGGCTATGGGAAATGGCGTAACGTCTGCGGCAGAAAAAGGAATTGGTGATTCCCTTGATTTACAGATATAGTTGGTTCGGCAATTGCGAAGCTTTTTATTTACAAAATCCAGTTGGTTCAAAGGAGGCATAAAATGGAAATTGCAGCAAGGTCACATTATTATAATTATTACAATGTTAAAGGAAGATATACGACATCTGAGCCTGAAAAAGCAGGCTGGGTAAAGCGTTATGAGGCTGTCGAGGATAGAATTGAGGGAAATAACGCCAACACGGACAGCGAGGTATATAATGCATACGTGAAGCTGGAAACTATATACTATGATTTGGGTGTGGCTAACCGTGCAAGATATAAAAGCTATGCGGAGTTACAAAACGCCATAGCCGCAAAATATAGCACGGCAGAATATCGCGCAAACTATTCTGCTACCGAGCGCAGCGCAATGTATCAAAATGAGCTTAGCATGAGTGCGTTTGGATGCTGCGGCAATATGAACGACCCAAGGCTTGGTGGACCGGTTTATGCTGATACAGACAGTGAAACCAAAAGCTACAACCGAAAATGCGTGAATAATCAAATCAACAACATTTTTACAAATAACGGAATTAGTCAGATGGCTTTTGCAAGCAGCAAATTTACATTTTTTATTCATCCGTATACCTATCAGCTTACTGTAGAGGGAGATGCCGACCAGTCGATTCTGTCACAGATGGAAGCCCTGCTCAATGAAAACGGAAATTCAAAGGAGTTATTTTTTCATATTCTAAACAGCATTGGTAGTACAAATATAGATAAATATGTGTTGGCAAAATATAGGGCGGCAAGTATGCTGCGGGAATACACCAGCTTGGATATTCGGAATTTTATTCAAACAAAAGATGGTCTGATAGACGAGAATGGAAATAACATTTTAGATATATTTAAGAAAAGCATTAAGGAAGCATCTAAAGTTCCGGCAGAATTTAAGGGTGCGGCATATGATGTTTTTGAGGAATATATTAAACAAATTACTGCAACAGATGTAAACAGTATTGATGATATGTATTTGAGTATTGGATTTGAAAACGGACAATTAAAGGATATGCCTAATAGCAATCTTATAAATGCAGGCTTTCATTTTGCATCCTGATAATTGCAGATTGGCACATAAGGCTGTCACACTAAGGGATAACTGTGCCAAAAAAACCGATAAACAGCACCTAATCATTGATGAAGAACCAGCAAAGGTTATCAGACGGATTTATCAGGCTTTTTTGCCCTTCATCAATTTGCCATAGGGTTATATGCAGTTAATTATTTTTCCTTTTTTATTTGCTCTGCTTCCTCAATCAACAAATCAACCTCATTTGTTTCTAGCTTCTTCCTATTTTCGTCATAAAGCTTATATTGTTCATATGCGTGTGCCTTTGCTTGGCTTGCTGAAATATGACCGGCACCAGATAGCACTTCCCGTCCTGTCATGTTCAGAAAATTATTGAGGTAAATTTCCCAATCCTTCATATACATTGGAATATGCCTGCGAGCTTGATCCTCTGCAAAATCTAGATACATAGTGACTACTCTGTTTAACTCCTGCATTTCATCTTCGTTTAAATAATTTTTTGCAATATCAACATCTTTCTTTCGAACTTTTGCCCCCTCAAAAGCAGTTAATCCCATATTATTTTTTGTTGCGTCTGCTCTTTGCATAATTATTTCTGCTGCAGTATGTCTGTGTACTCCGTAATGAATTTTGTTTTGTACCGTTTTAAAGAATAATATTGCCTCCTCATCATTGCCGGAGTAATCAATAGATGTTTTGTATATGTCACATATCTTTTGATAAAATCGTTTTTCGGAAGCCCTGATTTCACGAATTCGCTCTAATAATTCGTCAAAATAGTCCTCCCCAAACCGCTTTGGATTTTTGAGGCGTTCGTCGTCCATAGCAAAACCCTTTCGGGAATATTCTTCTAAGACATGGGAAGCCCAATTCCTGAAATGCATTCCCACATTGGAGCGGACACGATAGCCAATGGCGAGAATCATTTTAAAATTATAATGTTTTTTCTTTCTTTTGATCTGTCTGTTCCCCTCTGTTTGAACTTGTAAGAATTCCTTACAAGTTGAAAATTCATCTAATTCCCCATCTCCATAAATATTGCGGATATGCATGGTTATGTTCTGGGGAGTGGTATTATATAGTTTAGCAATAGCAGACTGATTCATCCAGATGTCCTCATTTTGAAAAAACACATCAATTCTAGTATCGCCTTTTTCTGTCTGATAAATAAGGATATTACCTAATTCTATCATCTCATTATTCCCCATCAACCAAATCCTCCTTCCTGTCTTTTCTTCTGTTTTTATATACATTTCGTAATACCATCTGAAGATTATTAACTAATTCTACCTCTTATGTACCTTCGTATGCTTGAAACGGTGCAAACTTATTAAGAAAATTTTTCCTCATTATATTTCTAATATAAATAACCATATTATAGTATAGCACTTTTTGTCTACGGAAGAAAGAAAATAACAAAACAGGTTGGTATTATGGATAAACAAAGGACTGGTCTATTTTCAATCGGTTCTTTTCACCTAATTTATGTTGTGTTATAATGTTTTACGTGATTTTGTTTTTAAAAAACGCCAAATCACAATCGGAGTTTAAGGAGAAATACAATGCAAGAATATAAAAAGCATGATGGAGTATCGCAAATTGTTATTACAGAAACAGAAGAGGATGCACAGTTTCAGCAGCTTTGGGATTATCTCGTTCCACCGTCAGGGCGTGCACAAACCGCACAAGGCGAGATTATCCGTATTGCTGGAAGAATTCGTTATGAGATATTGGGGAACGGCTGTATAAATTGGGATGAAGATTTCCGTAAAATGTTGCGAATTTTCCCACAATATGTTCAACTTGGGAATTCATTTGATGTGGATGAAATGAAAGCGGCTGAAATATTGACAAGTCTTTTGATTAAATGTGGTGACGAAAAGATTTGTGACGGTAAACTATGTGCAGCATTGTGTGCGTGTGCAGTTGCTTGGGTACAGAAAAATCCTAATGTTCTTGCACCGTTAGAAGCGGATTATAATCGATAATTTCCAGTTTAGAGGAGAGAGTAATTTGAGTTTGTTTGAAAGCACCAAAAATACACGGAAAATTATTAAGAACAGTTTTCGTTATATTAGGAGTGATGTTCCGATTTTTCTTTCTGATAAAGAACGGCAATGGCTAATAGATAATGACGTTAAAACTATTATTGATTTGAGAGAAGAAATTGAGCGTCAGCAAAAACCGTGTATATTAGAGAATGATAGTGATTTCATATACATTTCCTTACCTGTGAAAGGAGGAAATGCTGTTCCAATATCAACAAGCAAAGTTGCAGTTTCCTATATAAATATGGTTGATGATGTAATGGAAAACATTATCAATACGATTATGAATGCTAATACAAATGTGCTGTACTTTTGCAATGCAGGAAAAGACAGAACAGGTGTAGTATCGGCAATCATACTTAGTAAACTTGGATATAGTAAACAATATATCATTGATGATTATTTGCTGTCAGGAGTGAATTTAAAAGACGAACTACAATTGTTTGCTAAAAACAATCCTGATGTTGATATAGATGTTATAACACCGAAAAGTGAATATATGGAGAGATTTTTAGAATGGTATCAGAGCGTATAGTAAGCTAATCTATGCGCTCCTTTTTCATTAAAGGTCTATTATTTTAAGGTATACTTGTCTTATATCAAAGCATATGCTATATTATACGCAGGAAACTACAATTTTTTTACATATTATTATATATCACCATAGGGAAAATTATGGACGAATTACAAATATTAAAAGCCCGCCTTTTAGATTTAGCCGAAAAAGCATACAAACAGAATATATACACATACACCGGATTTTTAAACGCAGGTGAGCTTGTGGTACTTGACACGCTGCGGGATGAGCTTAATTTTGTGGACTATAAGACAAACGGAGGCTATGAGCTTGCCGAGCGTCAGATGGTTCGCTTTGGCTCTGAGGAAATGTTTGGGTATGAGGAGCCATGGCACATATCTATACTAAAGATTGAACCTCTCATAGATAAATTTGCCGACGAGCTTTCCCACAGAGATTTTCTAGGCGCCATTATGAATTTGGGTTTGGAAAGAACCGTCCTCGGAGATATTGTCATGAAAGACAAGAAACGTGCTTTTGTCATATGTCAGGACAATATGTCCGATTATCTTATGGAAAATCTGATAAAGGTTAAGCACACAAATGTGCGCTGTGCAATTGCCAAAACAGAGCAGGATTTATGCGAGCTTAAACCAAGGCTTACCGATATGCAGATAATCGTTTCAGCTCCACGCTTTGACGCAATTATTGCGGCCGCCATAAAATGCTCCCGTTCCGAAGCGCTTTCGTTATTTCGTTCAGGAAAAGTAACCCTGAACGGACGATTGTGTGAAAATAACAGTATACAGCTAAAGGAAGGCGATATATTTTCTGTAAGAGGATATGGAAAATTTAAGTATGCAGGATGTGGAAATGAAACGAGGAAGGGCAGAATTTATGTACATTTAATGCGCTATGTTTAATGCTTTTTATGTATTTTTTTATATTTTTTCCTTATTTTTTTGTTTTTTTCTTTTTAATTTTTTTTATTGTTTTTTCCGTTTAATTCATTATAATTGTTTATAGTATAGATTATATTAATGATATGCCTTTTACGGCATATGACATACCATTGATGTCAACCAGATTTTTTACTGAAAAACAAAATTTTATTGGTTTGGAATTTCAATTTTCTTTTTAAGGAGGGTAATATATGGATAATCAAAACAGCAGTTCAGGCTTATCAGATATTGATAACATCGTAAATATTTTAGATTCCAAGGTTGAGGCAGGCATAAGCCGCATAAAAATTGAGATTGATGAAGACAGGGAGGCAGGCAGCATTTCTGAAAGATACCATCACGGCAGATGTGATATAGCAAGTCCGTTTGATACAGGATGCATCCCAACCTTTGATGAGGAAAACAAGTAAAATGCGCTATCGCCAAAATATAATTGCGTTTTACTGGTAGTTGATAAAAATAATGCTTTTTAATTGTGAATAAAGACTATTTGAAGTTTACAATAATATTATTGCTATGATAAAATGAACATTGTGGTTTAATGTGAAATAAGCATACACCACAGGCAACGTAACAAAGTAAGTATGCCAAATACGAAAAGAAAAGGAGCAGAATATGATTAGCAAATATATATCTGAACAGGGGTTCTTAAAAGAAACAAACGAAAATGCACCCGGAATGTGGATTAATCTCACTGCTCCCACCCAGGAGGAAATTCTTGAAATTTCAAAACAGTTTGACATCGACCTTTCCGATGTGCGGGCTGCTCTTGACGAAGAAGAATCCTCCCGTGTAGACGTAAATGACGGATATGTTCTAATTATTTTTGATATACCAACAGTGGAAATAAGACACAATCAGGAGGCTTATACGACTATCCCTCTCGGTATTATTTGGGCGGGCGATGTTACGATAACCGTCTGCTCCGTGGAAACTCCCGTGCTGAAATATTTTCTTGTAAATACAATACGAAATTTTACTACAAAAAAGCAGGTGAGATTCACATATCAGATACTATACAGAGCAAGCACACTTTATCAATCCTATCTTCGCATTATTGACAGAAGAAGGCTTGAGATGGAAGAAAAAATGGGTGGTGCAACTGAGGACGCCGACATTATAAACCTTCACGAAATGGAATCCAACCTTGTCTACTTTGACACATCACTTCGTGCAAACAGGCTGATTGTAGACAGACTTACAAGATACAGCGGGGTAAAGAAATTTCCTGAGGATCAGGAGCTTTTAGATGACCTTATTATCGAGAACCAGCAGGCTATTGAAATGACACAGATTTACCGTGACATTTTAAAGGGTACACGAGAGCTGATGACAACCATCATAAACAACCGCCTTAACAATATAATGAAATATCTTGCTTCCATTACAATTGTTATGGCAATCCCTACTATCATATCCGGTCTTTTCGGTATGAATGTTGACGGAAGGTGGATGCCATTTTCCACTACCCCATTCGGTTTTGGAATTATTTGTGGAATCACGGCACTCATATGTGCAATTGTGCTCGTTGTGCTAAGAAAACGGAAGATGCTTTAAAAGCAGGCTGTAAAGACAACTTACACTATAACTAAAAACTACTTGTGCTCGTCTCAGACATAATGGTACTAAGCGCCTGTGCTTGGAAATGTTTATGCAAGTAATTTAAAAACCCCTCTTTCGCTCGTCTCAAGCGCAACGAAAGTGGGGTTTTAATCTTTTTAAATATATTTTTCTGCCTGTTCTTTTGTTATATTATATGTGTTGCATAACTGCTTCTCAATCAATATTTGTGAATCTCCATTTTCCCTGCACTTCTCTACAAATGCTTTTATTGCAGTATCTATCAGCTCATTTTGCCTATCAACAGTATTTTGCAAATTATCGATAACTGACTTTTGTTCTGCAATTTCAATTTTTTGTTCTGCAAGAACAGTTTTTTGCTCTTCAATTGCGGTTTTTTGTTCATCAAGAATAGCCTGCTGTTCATCAATCATAAGCCGAACCGTATTTCTGTCCAGTATCCTTAATTCCTCAGAAAACATATTCATCACCCTTTCCACATTTTCACATATGTAATAGGCATCCTCATAAAGCCGCTTAAACATAGGATATTCTGTAATAAGCTTTGCGATTATTACAGGGTCATCACAGGCAAGAAATGAGAGCCATGCGTCTAATTCAGTTTCCATGCCTCTACCATACAGTTTTTCCTTGAATATGTCAAGTGGTATAAAAATATATTTCTGTAACAAATCAATCGCAAGTCCCGTATCTGTCTTTTGTTGGGACTTGTGAATATACTTGTCAGGAAATTGATGAAAAACCTCTGTGCTTTTCTCAAAAAGTACAATTGTGTATACAGTTTTAATATCATTGTAATTAAAAAAACTGCTTCCCCTCTCATCCCTGATTTTTTTGTACTGTCGGAGCAAAAGGTCCGCCGAATAACATGCACTCCTCTGTCCTGGAAATTTATAACCGTGCTTCTGAATTTCTACATTTATAATCTGTCCATCTTCAAGTTCAACAACGATGTCCATAATTACGAGCGAGCTTTCATCTGCAAGCCTGGATGAATCATTTGGAATAACCCGAAGTATCTTAACATAACCCTCTCCCAATATAGCGGACAAAAAGCTTTCAAGCCTCTCAGGATGAAGTTCAGGGTTCATAATTTCCTTGAAAAAGCCGTCATAAGTGAGCTTCATTCCACTTACACCTGAGCAAAAATCAATAAATTCCTTTTGCCGTTCTACTTTCCAGCTCTCATAAAGTAATTTTAAATCTGGTTTTGAGTAAATGTAGTCAAGCAGTTCCTGCCTTTCCCTTATCATGGGAAAATGCTTCTTAAGTATGTTTGTCATATGCGACCTCCTTAAAAAAATAATCTCCTGCTTAAATAAGCAGAAGATTATTGACGCATATCATAAACATTGATTTACTATGTACTACATATGTTGTTTTTTTAATTATAACTACGGAAATGAAAGCCTGTCAATGTCCTTTTTGTATAGTTTAGTGTACAAATTGTACAGAAATTTACATTACTCCACCCACGCTGTATCGCCTACATAAACTGAAACCTCATCTGCATAAATATCAAAGCTGAAACAAATCATTCCCTCCTCCAATAATGTTTGAAGTTTTTTGTCATTTTCATAATTAATTTCCTTGGCAAACTGTTTTTCAAAGCTTGTATATGGTTTATTCAGATCGTCCAAATGAATCAGATTATCATAGTAAAATTCTTCTTCAACAGTATCATAACCCACGTATTCGGCGGCTTTTTGTGCTGCCTTTTCCGCTTTGGAATTTAATTCTTTTATGTAGTCATCATCAAGTACAAGCTCTGCTTTTGTTTTTTTATTTTTACATTCATAGATATAATCGCCTTGTGCAATTTGATTATATTTACTGTCAAACAAAAAGACATAGCAATTCCCTGCCACACTTTTCATAAAAATAAGATTATTTTCCACCGTGTAAGTTCCTGCCTTTCGCATTGGTTCAGAATCTAATGCAGTTTCTTTACCACATACAGTCCATGTGCCATCATCTAAAATAACTGTATATATCTCTTTATCACCATCCTCATATTCATATTCAAACACATACTCACCTTTTAATTTTTTCCTGACATTCGGCATAATTACGGCAGTAATTAGAGTTATAACCATAACTACCGCCAAAGCAACAAGCGCTGCCTTTCCTGTCGGGGAAAAAATCTTTTTCTCTACAATTTTTTCCCTCTCCACAACCCTGACAGGCTGCTCCTGCTTTAACGGCTGATCAGCATGATTTGGCGCTGATTGCGAATATATAAAGCTTACCTCACATTCCGGATGCCTGTGCTTGCCTTTTATGTATATCCGGGCAGAATCATTAAGTCCTTTTTTCTCCACTCTTTTCTCATTATATATCAAGCCATTTGTGCTTCCGCAATCCTCTATGATGCACTTGTTACCAGAAATAATAAAATAACCATGCTCACGGGATGCATATTCCGCATGTAATACAATATCACAATTCGGACCACGTCCAAAGCTGATTTTATTTTTACCAAACGCTAAAAGGTCTACCTGATATGGAGCTCTATCTCCATCGATTACAGTAATATACATTTTTTCCTCCTCTGCAAAAGTCTCACTAATATATTAGTCAAACCAAATCTCTGCATCATCGCCATCTATCAAATCCACTTCGATATATATCATTTCATTTTCAATTAAATATTGCAATGTCTCATCGTCCTCATAACCAATTTCCTCAACAAAGCTTTTTTCAAATTTCGTACTCGGATTTGTTAGTTCTTCTTTTTCAAGATATACATAGCTTTCGCCGTAATAATATTCTTCCATATACTTCATTCCCACTGAATTAATACTTTTTGCAACGGCAGCATCCAATTTATTATTCAGTGAAATAATATAATCCTCGTCAATGGAAAAAGACAGCTTATCCTTTTTATCGTCCTGCTCAAACATGGCTACACCCAAAGCTATCTGCTTGGAATGACCATCATACAAGCATTTTTCATTTGGGGACAAATCACTCTTATCAATCTTATTTCCATAGTTTGATACACTTAAACTTGTAAAGGAAATAACACCTTTATCAGCCTCATAAATTCCAATATCGCATACATCAAATTTATCATTATCCCACACATACCACATGACATATGTTCCATTGTCGAATGTAATCTTATATTCAACGTCCTTGTATTTCTCTCCCTCATTATCATACACATACCCTAAATAACTTCCCTTAGGCGTATACCTAGATTTTGAAAATACAGTTCCAAACAAAATAAAGAACACCGTTAAGACGCTTAGGACAGCCATAAGGGCAGTAGCCCATTTAGGAATGTACTTCCTGATTTTTTCTACCACCACAACATTTTCAATTATCTTTTCCTGTGGTGGCTGGTTTTGTAATATGCTCTTTTCCATAAAAGTAAAGCTTACACCCCTCTCAGAAGGATTTGCCTTATTGGATTGGGGTATCATTATGGTATTCCCTGAAGTAAGCTGTTTTTTCCCAATCTTTCTATTGTCAAATACAAGTCCGTTTGTGCTGTTATTGTCCTCTATGTAATACATTCCATTTTCAATATAAAAGCATCCGTGCTGTCTTGAAACATTAGAAGAATTCAGTACAATATCGCAATCAGGATTCCTTCCAAAGGTTATAATTCTCCTTTTGCCATCACTTCTTCCAATATCACTCAATACTACCTCAGATACCTTTATACCATCATTTATAACAATAACACCTGTACTATTATCCATTTATATCCTCCAAATCTCTTGAACATCAGCCCTTATTGAATTTACCTTTGGTATATGGACTTACCGCTCAAATTATTTTTGTTCAATTACTTATACTGTTGAGATCGTCCTTGCATATTTAATTGACAAATAAATGTTTTCTCTTATCAAAATATTGTTTATTGGCAAGCAGATAAATCAAAACAAACATTATTGCACCCACAATGTAACTATAATCTTCTGTGGATAATTCATATTCAAAATTGTTTGCTGCAAACTGGAACGGATTATTATCTACAAGCATTAAAGGAACATCAATAACACAAACCCTAAACAACGACAACCCATTAAATAAAACTATAGTAACAGCATACTCTGTAAAAGAATTTTTTTTATATGCTGCTATTTGCATCCTTACATAAACACACAGCACGGCACACAAAATACTCAAAAATCCTTGTAAATACATATAAAATGACATTTCAGAATAAAACTCGCTGAATTTCATTCCTAATATATCATCTACATACTTAACACCATCTGTATCAAAATCAGCAGCACTAATATACACAACTGCAATATATAACGAAACTATAGCAAGAAAAAACAATTGTACCCATATTATAAAATTAAACCAACCCATTTTAGGCTGTGGACCTAACGAATACATAGGTTGTGGATACATTTGCTGTGAATATGTCTGCTGTGGATATGTCTGCTGTGGATATGCGAGCATCATATTATCCTGCCTATCCAAGCGAAATCGAATTTCTACATTATCGTTATTATTATTTTTACTACCTTGTATAACAATAACATCCCCATCCTTAAGCATATGTCTCTTGAAACGTTTACCATAAAAGCAAAGTCCGTTTGTGCTATCCAAATCTTCTACATAATATTTTCCATTTTCAGCATACAATACACCGTGAATTTTTGATGCATATGGGGATTGAAGCACTATATCATTATCGCTTTGTCTCCCAAAGCTTATAACATCTTTTCCAAACCTATCCAAATCGACTTCATATGACGGCTTATCGCCATCTCTAACCGTAATTTTCATATAAGCTTTCTCTCCTCTCTACTTACTCCTTCTTATACTCCGAAGCACAATTCCCGACGCAGCCGCAAAAACGACTATAAATGCAAAAAGTATTCCCCATGCACCGAGCATATGCTGTACTGTGAAGTCAAAAAAGTCTTCCGCCTCATGCATCATCAAGAAGCCCTCCTGCTGCATTTTAAGCTCCAAATCATTCAGATTTGCAGTAGTACCGTAGCCCTCCATGGACCATCTGCATACAGCAAAATATGATATGATTTCAGTTGCATCTTCAAGATTAAATATAAGTCCTGAAAAAAGAATCTGTGGCATAAGCAAAATCGGTGCAACTGTCATGGCTCTGTCTGCATTTGTAAATAAGGACGATACAAATATTCCCATGGACGCCGCCGCCATGGCAGTAAGTATCGTTGTTATCAGTATTTCTATGTATGGAAATGTAAACAGTCCCTCCTCGGGCATTCCAACAAGCAGCACAAAGGTTGTCACAATAAGCAATGATTGTGCAATACAAAGTAACCCCAAAACAAACACCTTGGACAAAATATAGCTTGCAAGATTCATGCCTGTCATATATTCACGCTTTAAAATGCTGCGTTCCTTACATATTTCCTGAATAGAGCTTAATATCCCTATCCAAAAGGCGGAGCAGGAAAGTGCAAACAACAGGCTTTTTGTCATTTCATATTGGCTGTATTCCTTACCATCTGCCACAAGCGAAATCAAAAGTGCGAGCAGCGGTGCCTGAACCATTAAAAGTATCATCCTCTGTCTGTCATTCATAAGTAAATTGAGATACCTCAGACAAAGCACGCCAAGCTGTCTCAGCATCCCCTTTTTGCTTTTTGTAACAATGTTCTTTTTTCTCCCTTCGCTTCCTCTTGTCCCTGCCGTTCTCCTGTAGTCATCATATTTTTTCTGCCAAAAATCAGAGTGCTTTCCTATCATATCGTATATATTTACAACATCATCTGTTGCAAAAAAAGAAAGTGCCTCCTGATAGCTTCCACTAAAGCAAAGTCTTCCTCCCGTACCCATAAATACAATTCTGTCATAATCATTCAGATTTAACGTGCTATGCGTGACAAGTATGACCGTCTTTCCTGATGCCGTCATACCCTTTAGGGTTCTGATAAGATTCCTTTCCGTTCCCGGATCAAGTCCTGATGACGGTTCGTCCAAAAAGAAAAGATTTGGGTCAGTCAAAAGCTCAACAGCTATACTTGCACGTTTCTTCTGCCCTCCACTCAGGCTCTTTATAAGCGCATCCCTTCTGTGGGTAAGCTCAACGGCATCTATCACCCTGCTTACAATTTGCTCAACCTCATCTTCCCCTGTATCAGCAGGAAGTCTCAGCCTTGCAGAATATTTGAGCATTGCTTCAACAGATAAGTTGTCATACACAATGTCCTGCTGTGGAACATAACCGATAATATTTTTTAACGTGTCAAAGTTTTCATACAAATCCAGTTCATTTACAAGGACGGTTCCCGATGTAGGCGTACTATAACCGCTTATACAGTTCATAATCGTTGATTTTCCTGCACCCGAGCCTCCCACTATGGCAACCAGTTCACCAGGATTAATTTTTAGTGACACGTTATCACATATGGTAAGTGCTTTATTTTTGCCAACCCTTTTAACAATATTACGTGCCTCCACGCTAATACCGCTTTTTGCCACACTGTATGTAATGCCGTTGTTTGTATATATAATCCTGCTGTTTGCAATTAATATAACATCCTTATCCTTTAGCTTCTGCCGTCCTCTTACCCGCTTTCCATTTACAAGCAATCCATTTGTACTGTTATTGTCATATATGTAATATCCTTCCGTGGTTTTGCTTATTCTTGCGTGGTGATGTGATACGCTTGCATGATTTATTCTTATATCGTTGTCAGCATCCCTACCAATTTTTATTTCATGCTTTCCCTCAAGGGCTATCCTGCTCATGACCTCATCATATGCCTTCCTTGAAAAGACAAGGAGAACGCCCTCATCAGCAACATTTCTGTTTGTAACGATTCTCACATAATCTCCGTCATGAAGATTCTTTTTCCTTACTTTTTTCCCTGCGCATACGATGCCGTTCGTGCTGTCCATATCCTCAACTATGAGCCGATTTCCCTCCATATATATACATCCATGTACGCGGGAAACATATTCAGAATTGAGCACAATATCACAATTTTTTTGTCTGCCAAAGCTTATTACTTCTTTATTAAAGTCGTTTAACTTTATTTCATAAGGTGCACGGTCTCCGTCAAAAACCGTTATATACATATAGTTATCAAAGGACATTTTTCATTTCCTCTACTGTTCTTTTTCCTCAACATCTTCCCATGCAAATTTTTCACCGCAGAACGGAACAAATAAAAGCTCCGTGTTTCCTATGAGCAGCTTATCATATGCATTTAGCTTTTCCGTATTCAAAACAACCTCATCATTCACATAGAAAAGCTCCCTCGAATCTCCAGGCTGTGCAAGAAATTCCCTTTTTCTCGGCTCATATAACAATATGGCATGTTTTTCCCTCGACACACTTTTATCTCCCGCAAGAACAACGTCCATGCTTGTGGAACGTCCGATAAAATTACGTCCCGATTTAAGTGCAAAATCCGTTCCTGCATCCTCTCCTGATATACATACAAGCCAGCCGACAACAGGCTCGGTTTTCATATCGTTGGGATAAAATCTCTGTGTTACGCTGTCATCCTCCTCAATGGGATTAATAGGAAACATATTTCCGGGAACTGTTTTAACAAGACTTTCCACACTCGAAGGAGCAGTATAGCTTTCTGAGGCAGGAATTGTCTCAGGCATCTGACCCCATGTTCTATCATCACCATACGATGTATTCTCCGTAAATGCCGTAGTTGCAGGTATCGTTACGCCCTGCTGTGTACCTGATTGGGTAAACTTCATGGTTGCACCCATATCATCATCCCCGCCTGCTGACATTCCCTGACAGTGCGGACAGCTTGCATACTTATCCACATCATAAAAATGTCCGTTGTCACATCTCTTTAAATTCATTATTAAATCCTCCTAGTTTTATTGATATATGATACCGCACTAGTATCTGCTATACTGCATAAGCACCAGTGACGTATTATCCTGTACCTTATTTGTTCTTTTTTTCACTATATCCGTCAGTCTTTTTGCTGCCCGCTCCATATCAGGCTCCTCGTACTTAATGATTTCCATAATCTCATTATCAGGCAGTCTTTTATAAAGACCATCACTGCAAAGCAGCACAATATCATTTTCCATAAGCAAAAATGGAGTTGCATTTATATCCATAAGCGATACGTTACCCACACCAATAAAGCTTATGAGCGCCTCCGCCTGAGCCTCCTCCGCCTTATACTGCTCCTCGGTAATAATTCCTCTTTTCAGCTTATCATTGAGCTTAAGCCTGTAATTATGCTCTCTGTTTACCGCTATAATATCATCATTTCTTATGATATATATTTTGCTGTCACCAACAGAAAGCCAAAACATTTTATTCTTTTCTATGGCAACACAAACAACAGTTGTTCCACCGCCTAACGCTTCCCCCTTATCATTTTTCAGATTGCTTACAGCAGCGTCCATTTTTACCGCTTCCTTGTGGAAGAATACGGGCATATCATCAAAGGAATCCTTTTCAAAGTAATCCTCAGCAAGTATTTTGGTTGCTGTCTGACTGGCAATTTCTCCACCGTTCATTCCTCCCATGCCGTCACATACTATGGCTATCGCCTTTTCATTATCAACCTGTCCAAAAACGGTGTCCTGCTGATTTTTTCTTGTTCCCAATATGCTGGATATTCCCATATTAATATGCAATCCTGCTTGTGAACCTCTTTCTAACAGAGCGTCTATATCTATATCCTCATCAAACCTTACCGTAACAATATCTCTTTGCTTTCTAGCCTCATCGTTCATAAATAACACCTACCTTCAACATACATCTGTTTCCGCCAAGGAGAACCCTGCTTCCAACCGGCACCTGATAAATATTGTCCTTCACAAGCTTTTTACCCTCCACATATGTTCCGTTCGTGGAATGATCTACCATGTAAAACACATTTTCCATCGAATCAAAAAAAATTTCACAATGGCTTTTACTGATATACAAGTCCTCCTTAATGACAATGTGTGCCATAGTCTCATTTCTTCCTATTATCACTTTGGTATTTACCGGCAGCTTGTACTTCATACCTGCCTGTCTGCCGCTTAATACATCTATTACCGGAATCGGTGTCTTAGCCGCCTTTATCTGTACTGTCGTACTTGTCATGGTAGTTTGTAGCCAAGCTTTTCCCTTGTCATCCACAGACGGTTTATTTCCATGAGGTAAATTTCTTTCATCCGGCTTTCTTACCTTATAATTAAGCCGCAAATCGTTTAAAAATTCCTGTATCGTCTGTGTTCTCTCCCGATACCTTAAAGTAAGCGCCTTGTCAACGGCAGCAGATATGTATTCAGGATAACCAAGCTGCTTTAATGTCGCATATCTTACACCCTTTACACGATCCATTGCATCAGGCAGCTTTTTACCTGTAAGAATAAAATACATTGTACAGGCAAGTGAATATACATCCGTAAATGTCCCCTGCGGTCCACTTGTTGAATACTGTTCTAACGGTGCAAAACCTGGTTTTAGCACCACGGAAAGTCTATCCCCATCCGCACGCACAATATTCTTCGCATTTCCAAAATCTATAAGCTTTACAATTCCCTGATAAGTAATGAATATATTATCCGGACTAATATCTCTATGAAATATATTCATACGGTGAACCTGTACCAATACGTTTCCAACATCAGACACAATATCAGCAACTGCCTCCCATGGCAGAGAGCCACCCTTTGCCTTTGCCAACTGTCCAAGATTTATACCCTCAAGATATTCCATGACAAAATAACAGGTTTCGTTTTCCTGAAAAAAATCATACACATTTACAACAGCCTTAACATTACCCAACCGCTGTAATATTTCCGCTTCCTCAAGAAAGCGCTCTTTTCCATGCTCAAATACTCTTTGCTTGTCAGGTGACAGGGAGGAAACAGTTATGCCATCTGCAAGCCTTGTAACCACACCCCTTGGAAACAGCTCCTTTATAGCACAATTTTTCTGATTATAATTGTCGTATGCCTTATATGTAATGCCAAAGCCTCCTGACCCTATTATTTTCTTGATTATATATCTGCCCTCAAGGCATACATTTTCCTGCAATTCCAAAGTCATTTCTGCCATCGCAAGCTACCACCTTACCACGATATTCAAAGAGCCTACCGTTATTTTGTCATTTTTTTCTATTCTTCTTTTATGGGAAAGCTTTACGCCATTTAGCATTGTTCCGTTTGTCGTGTCTAAATCCTGCACAAAAAAACTATCCCCATCAAATTCAATTGCAAAATGCTGCCTTGATAGACATTCGTCCGCCAAAAACACATCGCATAAATCAGAACGCCCTACAATAATGCTTCCATTTATTCTGATATCAATCTGCTTATTTTTTAGATTAGAAGAATTAACAATAAGCGTTAATTTCCTACCTGTGTCATTTGTGGCAGTTTCATATTTTATCTCCTCCACAGGCTCAGCAGGCTCTGTAATCTTTCGCAAATTATTCCTAGCTTTTTTCTTCCTGACGGCAATGATTACAAGCACGACTGCCATTATTATAATAAGCACAACTACAATGAGAATCAGCCACCAAAAACGTGATAAAAATCCGTTCTTTTTCTCCTGATACTCCGGAGCATTTTCAGGTTCAAAATCATATTCCGTTTTTTCTAATGAATTTTTCTCCACGGTATTGTCGGTAACATTATTTATACGAAGCTTATATTTCCCCTTATAAATAATTTCTCCCTCAGCAGGCTTTAAGCTGTAGCTATTGTTTTTCTTATATTCAACTGAAGCAATCGGGATTTGTCTTTCGCTTTCATCCACAAGTGTATACGAGGACACTTCGTCTGCTCCCAATACGGATTCACTGTAGGTAACTTCTATACAACCCGCCTCCGTAAGCAATATGCTCTCCACTACAGGCGGTTCATCATCCTTTATGTACCTCGAAATCATAACGTCCCTCGGTGCATACTCCCATATTTCTTCTTTTTCATCCATATATATACTGACAGAAAGGAAGCTATAGCTGTTGTTGGAAATATTATCTGCAGCAATAAAATCTACAACATAAACATTTTGGAGATTATTTATAAGCAAATTTACCTGTGATGCCAGTTGTTCCTTTTCAACCTCATATCCGGCTCCCCCTGTCAGGCTCGAAAGCTTTGAAAGCTCCTCTGCATCCCCGTCTGAAGCCTTGTCCTTTTGGATAAAGCAAAACAAGGTTATTCCCTCTGCTTTTAATGCCTCGCATGCCTCCTCGCTTGTAGCTTCCTCGCCGAACACATCTTCTCCACCCGAAAATGCGATAACAATATCCCTGTTATCCAAAAACTCCTCCTCACGAAGCAGCCGCTCGTGATGAATATCATATGCAATGTTTTTTACTGCATAACTTAAATCAGGATGATTGTCGCTTATTTCTATATCATTTAGCTTTTCGCTTATCTCATCACTGTCATTCTTGGTAAGCCCCTTGATAATTGGTGCATCAGCATAGTCATCATTTCCAACCGTATATACGGTTAAAGTATCATTTTGGTTCATATACTTTTTGCCGAATGCTTCTATCTGTCCCTTTATTTCCTCAAAATAGTCCTCGTCCATTGCAGCAGATACATCTATAATAATGTAATAATTGATACCCATTCCTGACTGATTCCAGCTTTTTACACTATCTGTTGCAAGCTCCGAACCTCCAAGACTTCCACAAATACAATTCTCGTCAATGATGGCACCTAAGTCCTCAATATACAAATACGCCCTTACCTTAGGCTTTATAATCTGTACCTGTTCTATACGGTTTTTATCATCATATGGTTTTTCTTTTACGGTATAGTCTTCTCTCGGGTCTGTCTCAACAGTCTCCTCAGTAATGGTAATACTTCCGCCTGTACCATTGTTGTTTGATGCTGTTGACGGTTCAAGAGCAGGAATTTCTGTTGTCGTCTCTGTCTCAGTTGGATTTTGTGTTTCTGTTGTGGATGCATCGTCTTTCGCTTGTCCGTCATCTTTTACTTGATCATCGTCCTTCGTCTGTCCGTCATCTTTTGCTTGATCATCATCCTTCGTCTGTCCGTCATCTTTTACTTGATCGTCGTCCTTCGTCTGTCCGTCATCTTTTGCTTGATCATCATCCTTCGCCTGTTCGTCGTCTATTACTTGGTCGTCGTTCTTCGTTTGTCCGTCATCTTTTGTTTGTCCGTCGTCTGTTACTTGCATGTCCAAAGTTGTTTCATCAGATGAGCTACTCGCCCACACTGTACTAAGAGAATGCATTACGATTGAAAAAGCCAATATAAAAATTGCAATACACTTTTTAAGCTTCATGTTTTTCTCCTTAAACCACCATACGGGACTGCCGATTTTACGACAGTCCCTATTGGTGCCCTTTTTGTTATTTATAACTCTATTTGAATGAGATGTTTATCTTGACATCTTCTCCTCCTATTTTTGTATCAATGCTTACTCCTACACCCGATTCCTTGATTTCCTCAAGGCTTAATGTGTCTGAAAGTCCATCGGTTGTTTCCCCATTCCAGCTTGTAACCTCATATCCCTCAGGAAGGTACATGGAAAGTGCTACATTATAGAGATATAAAATTATATCATATAATTGATTATCAAACATTTGACCTTCCGTCATACTTTCCACTGTGTAGGTCACTCCCTCCTCAGGTATTATGGAATTTGTATTTATTATAGGTGTTGCAGAAGGCTCTGTTACCTGTCCGTTTGAATGTGATGTTGTAACAGGCATCGTAGCATCTGTACTTGCTGGTGAAGCCACCTCTGGCACCGAATACACATTTGTTATGTTGTTCGTTGTGTTGCTTGAAGTATTATTTGTCGTGTTAGTTGTATTGTTTGTTACATTATTTGTTGTATTATCTGTCGTGTTGCTGATGTTGTTAATTAGGTTATTATTTGTCGTGCTGTTGTCAACACTTACCGAAATATCCGTATTAACTTCATTTGATATCTGTTCTGTATTAGTATCATTAGCCACGCCTTCTTCTACGTCGATTGGGTCTTCTGTATTCGTTTGCTCCTCTGTATTTGTCTGTTCATCTGTTCCTGCTGGTTCCTCTGTGTTCGTCTGCTCATCTGTGCCTGTCGACTCCTCTATATTCACCTGCTCATCCGTGGTTTCCATATCATCCGAATTATTTTCTTCCACAGCTCCATCTGTAGCTTCCTCTGTATTTGGAGCTGTTTCCTGCTGCTCATCCTCCTTATCATGGTTGTCAATAATCGGTTCAGGTATAACAACCTCGTGCATATCAAGCTCTGCACGGTTTCCACATTCATCAAATACAACTATCTTTGTCTGATAAGCGCCTCTGACATTACCAAAGTCTGATACTTTCATTTCATATATGTATCTGTCACCATCAAGCTTTGCCATATACTGTGATTTCTGCTGCCAATCCGATGGAACATCATCTTGTCCACCCTCTGTTGTATATGGAATACAGTATGCCGCTTTTATTTTTGTATATTGGTCCTTTGCCTTAAATATGACCTTGTAACCATCAGTTGATAAATCGCTTGTTCCTGCATCTGATATAGTCGGGGCGCTGCTGTCTAGTACAACTGAAACCCCTCCACCACATGCCATGTTACCGTTCTTGTCGCTTGCATATACATGTGTAATATAAACGCCTTCCTCGTTGTTATGATCTTTTTTGTAAACTGTAAATGTTGCCGTATCTCCCTGAAGCTTTCCTACGCTTTTGCTCCTTGAGTCATACCAATACTTTTCCAAATCATCCTGGTCATTTTTCTGCGTCCATGTAGGAAATGTCACAAATGCCACACCATAATCGTCCTTAACCTTACACTGCACCGTATAGCTGTCGCTCGTCTGACTGATTACCTTTATATCAGTAATTTCAGGTCCCTTTGTATCGCTCACATAATTTACAATTCCGTAGCCCATGATATATGTACTGCTCGCACTATAGCTTCTTCTTGCAACCTGATTTGAGGAATTACCCTCTATGGTATTGACAGTATAACCATCTGCCGATTCAACAATTCCCACATGGTCTGAATCTCCGAAAATGATTACATCACCCGGCTTTGGCGTATAGGTTCCTCTCGCCCTATATTTTCCTCTTGCACTGTAAAAGCTTGTTATACTCGGCACCCAGCCTGTCTGTGCATATTGGTCTGTTGGAACGCCTGCTTTTTTCATGCACCACCAAACGAAGTACGCACACCACGCATTACCGTTTGCTACGCCCAAATCTCTGGCATATTTCGTATAGTCCGCTGAACCACTGTTCGCAGTCTTGTCGTCCAAATTGCTGTTGGACGCTTTTTCATGGTAGCCTACCTCTGCACTTGCCACCCCAACTAAATTTTGCGCTGTGGTAGCAGCCTTCGGCGTAAGCACTCCTACATTGCAGCCTGCCATCACTCCCAACGTCATCGTGGCAACTAAAAATTTGCTTATTCTTCTTTTTAAATTGTTTTTTCCTTTTCTCATAATGATTACCTCCTTTGAAATTCATCTTAATTGAACATTTGCTTTTTTCGTGTTCCTGATGAGGCTATCTTATATCAATATGAGAAGGCTTTGTTTCATGTTGTAATTTTTGACACCAAACTTGTAATTTTGTGTTATTATCCAAGTCTGATTTGATTTTCCTCACTTCCTATCAAGAGAGTGCTTCCCGGCTTCACAGAAGTGTCAGCACCCTTTTTAAGCTTATATTTTTCATTTACTACCACTCCATTGGTGGAACAATCATTGACAATGTAGTCATAGGTCTTACTGTTAAATATAATCGAGCAATGTACCCTGCTTACCTTATCTCCCTTGATTTCTACATCACATTGCGAGGAATCCCTGCCTAAAAAATACAGCGTATCGCTTTTCAGCCTTATTATTTTTCCCAAAAGAAATCCTTTTTGCCCTATCAACGCCCCGCCATTGCTTTGGTTCATGGCAAGGCTTCTCGTAACCGTAAAGCCTGTTTTTGGCACTTGCACATTAAACGCCCCCAATCTGTTCTTCAAAAATTTGTTTTACATTGGTATAATATTTTCTGCTTATCGGCATTGTCCTGTCACCTAAGCTTACACTTTCCTTATTCATACCAGTTATGGAGCTTATTCTTACCATATAGCTTTGATGGATTCTCACAAAGCCTCTTGTGTTCAGCACCGCCTCCATATCACCCATTTTTGCATAAAAATCTACCTTCTCTGTTTTCGTATGAAGAATAAGCTTTCTTGCATCACTTTCCACATACTGTATTGCAGATATGGGAATACGCTTTTTTTGCCAATCTGAAACTACGTTAAGACATTCCTCGGACATACTTATTTCATCCATATACCGAAGAAGCTCCTTTTCCATATCCGTATAAAGCTTTTCCTTCAAAACGTATGCAAATGCTTTATATACATACCCCTCATATACGTGCTCTACAGACCTTGTTACAAAAATAATATCCACATCCACTTTGTTTTTTCTGATATATTCGGCAACATCCATTCCACCAACCGGTTCCATGTATATATCCAACAGCAGAAGATTACAGGTAAATTTATTTGTTTCAATGGTGTCAATAATTTCCTGCCCGGAGTTAAATATATCCACCTGATAATCTTCCCTGGAAAAAAGTGCTTTGGTAAGTATATCCCTTATTAAATTTTCATCCTTTTTTGAATCATCACATATTCCGATTGTCAGCATAATTTAATTCTTTCTTCTGTTTAACATTTCTTCTATACAGTGCCTTTATCAGTGCGTCAACATCACTCGGTCTGTAGTGAATCTATTGTTAATACACATACTCGGTATTCAAAATCTCTATGTTGCTTCCTGTCGGCTTTGTTGTGCTGGTCTGTGTTGGACCATAGGTTGTTCTTGTGTACTCATAAAGCTTTTCACGCGTGCGGTATTTATATACGGTATAATAACTGGTATTTACCTCATTTTTCATTGCTGTTATTGTATTAACACCTGCCGCACCATCAGCACTTAATCCTTTATCATTTTGATATGTGTAAACTGCATCCGCAGTCTGTTGACCATATATTCCGTCGATACCACCACTCCAATCCCTATACCGTTGTTTTAAAAATGCCTGTATCCACTTTACTCCGGGATAAGACAAATATGCATCATTATCACCTACTTCATACGCATAACCATCCATTGCAACTGGTTCTTGATAGCCACTCATGTTATATGTATACACACGTCGTCCATCGTCTATATCCCTTAATTCACTTTTGGTTCCCGGATTTGTTGTTTCCGCACTCCATGCACTCCAATCTGTATAAGTATAATTTCCTGTATATGTCCATCCGCTTAATGAACTGCTTGTGCTTTCAGTAGTTTCTGTTTTTTTCGTTCGATACGTGTATATCATTGTATTATTACATACAACAATATTTACGGAGCTTCCCTTAGCTACCTTTTGCCCTGCTGCTGTGGTTTGGGCTGTTACAGTTCCTGTCGAATAGCTTTCGTTATGCTTATAAGTTACTGTTCCAAGTGCAAGTCCTAAGCTCTCCAATTCATTTTCTGCCTGCATTTCCGACTTATTCACAAGATTAGGGACTGCAACTTTTCCAGCATCAGGATCGGGCTTTTCTACTGTTACAGTACAACTAGCCTTTACCCCTGAGCCGTCATTTGCACTTGCCGTTATTGTTGCCGTTCCCGCATTCACAGCCGTTACAGAACCATCAGAGCCTACACTTACAACCCCACTATTACTGCTACTCCATGATACACTTTGATTCGTAGCATTTGTCGGTGCTATTGTTGCACTTAAACTAAAAGAATTACCTACCAGCAATGTCCTTGACGTATAATTAAGCGTTATGCTTTTCACATAAATTGTCGCTGGCTCAGGGTCAGGCTTCGGTGCCTCCGTTCCAATATCTGTCGGTTTTTCCGTTGTTGTCGGCTCCTGCGTAGTCGACTCAGATAGAGTTGGTTCCTGCGTCGGTGTCTGTGTGGTCGGCTCATATTTAGGTGCACTTTCAGCCTCAGGATTTCCCCTGCTTACCCATATAGTTATTGTCGTTCCATATACAACCTCTGTTCCTGCTGCCTCACTCTGTCTTATTACACCGTCCTTTGCCACAGTATTACTGTCCTCATACTGAACAGTTACAGCCAGCCCCGCATCTGAAAGCAGACGTTCCGCCTCCTGCTTTGACTTATAGGTTACGTCAGGCACCCTCGTTTTTCTTTCACTTTGTTTTCCAAGACTTATGATAACTCCAATTTTTGTACCCTCTGACACCTCTGTTCCCGCCTTTGTATTTTGGGATATAACGTGCCCTTCAGGTACTGTATTACTGTAATCCGAGCCGGCTTTGTATATGTAAAGCTTTGCATTTGTCATGCTTCTTGCTGCATCGTTATAGCTTTTTCCAACAACATTCGGCACAGTTGTATTTTTATTTTCATCGAATTTGTCATTTCCTGTTGATACATATATAAATATCTTCGTGCCTTTTTCAAGCCCTGTGCCATTTTCAAGGATATTTCCTTCCGCATCCGTCTGCCTCGTTATATATCCCGGCGCAATCTCATCAGAGGCTTCCTCAATAACCTCAATGTCAAAGCCAAGCGCTTCCAATAACTCTACTGCCTCCTCCTGCGACAGTCCCATAATGTCAGTCAAATATTCGATTTCCTTGCCTGCACTTACGGTAATTTCTATAACGGTTCTTTCCTGTATGACCTCTCCAGTCGGTATATTTTGTGACAAAATAAAATCCTTCGGTATTTCATCATCATTTTTTTTGTCAACAATCTGTGTAATCAAATTTCTCTCACTGATGATTGTCTCAGCCCTTTCCAGCTCCATATTTCTTACCTCAGGCGCATACACATACCCCTTTTCTAATTCGCCGCTGTCACTGTGAAATAAGTCTGCAAACTGTATTACCCCTGTAAGAAGCAACACAATAAATGCTGCGATTGCCGTAGAAGCAACCCCCGAAGTAATCTTAAGCCACAAGGGCCACTTACCCACATCCATTTTTTTGAAACGAATTTTGTTTCTCTTTACATCATTTTCAGTTGATAAATCTGCCTCAAATGCCTCCGCTGTCTGTGTCCTGTCCTCAATTCTTAAATTAAGTGCATTCATGATGGCATTTTCTTTATTTTTTGGTATTTTCACTCCCAGCTTTGATGGTGGCACAAGCGTGTCCTTGTTGCCCCGCTCCATGGAATCCTCAGGTGTAACACCTGTTATCATCTTGTATAAGGTTGCGGCACATGCATAAACATCCGTCCATGTACCCTGGTCGCCCCTGCTTCTGTACTGCTCCTGCGGCGCATATCCGGGCTTTACAATAACAGAAAGGCTCTTGCTGTGTGTCGTCGTGGCATAACGTGCCGCACCAAAATCAAGAAGCTTTACCTCCCCATATTTTGTAACAAAAATATTGTCCGGACTTATGTCCCTGTGCAAAATCCCCTCCTTATGAACCTCACCTAATGCCTTTATAATCGGCATCATAAGATTGAGTGCTTCGTCAACAGGTATTTTCCCCTCTTTTTCAAGCTTATCCTTCAGCGTCTCGCCCTCTAGATATTCCATAACAATGTATGCCGTGTGGTTCGCCGTAAAGCTGTCGAAAATCCTTACAATTCCAGAGGTGTTTCTAAATTTGGCAAGTCGTCTCGCCTCATCCACAAATTTTACGATGCCGTCTGCAAACTGCTCCTCACGCTCTCCCGAGAAAATCGTCACGTCAGAGGCTCCCGTTGCCCTCGTTGCAAATTCACCAGGCAAATATTCCTTTATGGCTACCCTCTGATTTAAAACAGAGTCATAGCCTAAATATGTAACACCAAATCCACCGTAGCCTATAACTTTTCCGACAATGTATTTATCTTTTATTGTTGTCCCGGGAACAAGGTGATATGCCTCCTTTGGCGGCGTGCCTTCCTCATATCCGCAATACGGACATACATTATATTTTTCATTATAGGCTTCCATACAGCCTAAACATAATTTTTCCGACATAGCGTTACTCCTTTCAAAAAACATCCAATACCATTACTCGCTTTTATCCATCTGCTCTAAAGCATATTTTCTTATATCCATCTGCTCCTCAGGATAAAATACAAGCTTATTCATATAATCATTGACAAGTTCATATTGTCGGTTTGTATTTACAAATGTTTCATATGCCGATTTATTTATTGGTATTGCCGCCCCATTTTCCACATGAAGCTTCTGCTGTGGACCTGCCTCCAGCATATATTTAAACCAAACCTTTGCCGCACGTATTTCCTTCTCATCTGCATTACCGTCAATGCAGTATGTGTCCGTAAATATTCCGTATACTGCTTCCGTTCCAAATGGACACATCTGATAATTTCCTGCAGCGTTTGCATTGAAATCTGACAACTCCATGGCAGATGAAACATAAAATATAATTTCCCCATTTGCAAAAAGCGTGATTGCATTTTTCCCATCATCTGCTATTTTATTTGTCACCGCTTCATTTTCCATATCCGCAAGCATGTTTTCCCCTATTTCGTCTATTTCAATCCCGCCGTTCATTCTGATACTACCGCCAAGGCTGTTGACATATAAATCATAATAAATCGGATCACAATAGTATTTTCCTGCTTCAAGCTGTGTAAATGCAGTAAGCACAAATTCCTGCATATCGATATCATCGTTACGTCTGACAAACACAACAGGCACATTAAAGCCTAACGGTACTATTTTGGAATTTATAAGTTCCTTTTTGTAATCCTTTAAAAAATAGTAATCACTCATGTTATTTAAACTTTTATATACATCCTCTACCGATGCAGCCTTAGAGATAATGTCAGCGTCCGCAAACTCCTGCTCATATATAGTCGGCATAGTTCCCAATGCATCAGCCTCTTTAAGCCTGTCGGCATATTCCTCCTCAGGGATTGCTTCTGCCACAACAGTAACTGCCGGCTGGTCACGCATAAAGCTTTGGGACATTTCCTCTATCATATGCTCCTTTTCTTCCTTGTCCTCATCCTCCCCATAGCTCACCCATACAGTAATGGAAGCCTCTTTTAGCTCAGGGTCCTTTGCATCATAAATCCTAAATGCCGTTAAACAACCAATAAGCAAAAGCACTGCTGCTATGGATATTCCCATTACTCTTTTTCTCTTTCTTTTTTTCAGTTCCTTTTCTACATCAAGCACCTTTTTTTCATTGCTGAGTGCTTTTTTTAGTTCATCTACACTGCGAAATCTAAGCTCACTGTTCAATGCCATGCCCTTCATTATGGTTGTGCTTATGTATTCAGGTATAGCCGGATTAAGCTTAATTGGTGTGTCAAGGTTATCTTCCACCACTCTATTTACACTTTCGTCAGGTAATACTCCCGTGATGCATCTGTATAATGTAGCAGACAAGGCATATATGTCTGTCCAAGGTCCCTGCTTACTTTTAGACTGATACTGCTCTGGCGGTGCAAATCCCGGTTTTAAAATAATAGATCGTGTAACCTCCTTTTCCTCATCAGAAAATCTTGCAGCGCCAAAATCAATCAGCTTTATTTTTCCACCCTGACAAAGAAATATATTATCCGGGCTTATATCCCTGTGTATGATTCCTTCTCTGTGTATTTGTCTTAAAGCATCTATGATTGACATTGTTATTTCCACTGCCATCTCATAATCAATGGTTCCACCCTCCTGCTTTAAGAAGTCCTTTAAGGATATACCGTCGAGAAATTCCATAACTATGTAAGCCGTATTATTTTCTTCAAAGAAATCATCAACGTGTACAATATTGGGGTTGTCATGAAACTTTGCCATATTTCTTGCCTCATCAAGAAATCTTGACAGACCTGAAAAATATTCCTTTCTTCTTTGTCCACCATATAAAATAACGACTCTTTCCCCTGGGATTCTCTGTACTTGTCCTGTAGGATAATATTCCTTAATTGCAACTACCGTGTTTAAATTTTCATCCCATGCCTTATAGGTTATTCCAAAGCCTCCAAACCCCAAAACCGTTCCTATAATATATCTGTCCCTAAGCCTCATTCCCGGATATAAATGGTATATTTCCTTCGGCTTCGTGCCCTCTGCAAAACCACAATACGGACAGACACCGTTTTCATTTTCCTGCCCGTTTGGTATATTAAATTCTTTCATACAATTCAGACATCTTCTGACCATGTCAAGCTCTCCCTTTGTACAAGCAAAAAATTTTTATCACTTAGAATTTATCCCAACCTAAAAGTATCGCCCTTTTTACCGAGCTGTATGATTGTGCCTTTTTCAAGCTCTATAGGCACGTTTTCGTCCAATCTTTTCCCTCCAAGAATGTATGTCCCATTACTTGAAAAATCGGTAACAAGATATTTCCCCGTTGCTGTGTTATACTCAACCTTACAATGTTTTCTACTGATTCTGTCAGAATTTATGACAAGCTGGCATGCCGACGGACTTCTGCCTATTAATATTCCCTGTCCGATTTCAAGGCAGGCGCCTTCATATTCTCCGCTTAATCCCATTATTTTCGCGACTATTCCCGATACTTCACTTCCCTTTATACACTCAAGTATTAGTCCAATAAGAGATGTTAAAAATGCAGCAATTGCAATTACAAAAAATATCCAAAATCCAAGCTTTAATGTATTTTGAAGCAGGTCACGAACAAATCCTCCCGCTCTGTCAAGCAGCGTTGCCTCCACAAAATCTACTAAAAGGCTCTGCCACATTCCACCATCATCTACCAGCTTGTTTTTTATCGCCTCTATAAGCGCATCCCTAAACACATTCGGCAATATGAACATAATTGAAATAAGCGAAAATGCAGATAAAAGTGAAGATACCATAGATAAAATATATTTCAATTTTTTCTTTAACACACATATTAATATGATAGTGATAGCTGCAAATGTCCATGATGCAATAAGAGCTGTAATGGAAACCTTTTTCATTACGGCTATTTTTTTTAGCTCCTTATCTGTTTCTATTTTTATAAGCTTACCCAACAGACCGATTCCGTTTTTCTGCTTAATTAAATATATTTCTTTATCCTCATCATCTGCAGAGGTAATTTCCAATACAAGCTCATGATCCTCATACAAGTCTCCAAAATTTTCCTCGAAGGCTTTATTGATATCCTTGTTTGTTACACTAAAATAAGGCATAAACATTGTGCATATGCCAAGCAGCATCAAAACGGAAACTACTATTTCAAATACTATCGTTCTCTTATTCATTTGTTCTCCCTCCACAAATTTTACTCGTTTGTCCATATGGCGATTGCCGAATTGTTATCCATATTTTTTCCTGCACCGTTTGCCTTTACCTCAGCAACCATAAAATCCATCCATTGCTCCACGCTTTCAGCCTTTTTAAGGTATGCCATCATTTTCTTTTCTTCAATAAGCTCCCAAAAGCCATCGGAGCAAAGCAAAAACGCCTGACATTTCCCCAATGGAACATGCTCGGAAATATCAAAAGAATGATTGTTATTCCACGGACTTCCCATTACTCTTAACAATCTGTTTCTGTCCTCGTGTCCTCGTATGTCCTTTTCCTTTATTTCCCCTGTGCTTACAAGCATTTGAGGTACACTGTGGTCCAAGGTTCTTGTTATAACCTTATTTTTATTAAACTGGTAAAGACGTGAATCGCCGATATGTGCCCAGTATGCTTCGTTATCACAAATGATTAGACTTACCATTGTTGTTTTCATGTCTGCAAGCTCCACATTTTCCTGCTGATTATGCATTATGTTTGCCTGTGTTTTATTAAAGCATTTTTCTAAAAAGCCCTCGTCAAATTCCTCCACAAACATTTCAAGAGCTGTCTTTACAGCAATGGCTGACGCACATTCTCCCCTGCCATGTCCGCCTAAACCATCGGCAAGGGTAAAGCAGTACCTGCCCTTTTCCTCAAGCATACCTACACTGTCCTCATTTATTTCCCGTCCACCTATGTCGGTATAGATTTTGTATGTAACCATGATAAGTTCCTTTCTTAGAGTGTTTTTATATTCACTGCAATTTTTTATCTTTCCAAGCTATTCAAATACCGTACAGTAGCCATTTCATGTGGATATGGATCAAATTCTGCAAGGTAAAACACTTCGTCCTGTCCCAATACTTATTTACCAATTCACTATTGCCTACTATATCATTAATTTCAGGTTTATGAACCAAGCTTGCATTTTTTACACTTAAACATGCGAAATTTGATATATGAATGTGCTTATAAAGCTACCACACTAAAAAATGCACCATTCGGTGCAGTCATTTTTAGTGCAACAGCTTCTCGGTAAAATATAAAATAATATCGTTCTTCTGTACATTTATGTAATTTTTTATACTATTAATTATACTGTGCAAACGGCGTAAAACTACCCACATATACACCTTCATATTTTCCCATAATATTGTTTGCTGTTTCCTCATCTATATGTGTATACAATGTTTCATCATATGGGTCTTCTGTTGTATAAAAGTATGGATTATCAAGGTCTAAATCAGCATTTAAAGCAACACACTCCAAATATTTTAACTCACGTGCTCCTGCTTCAAGGACATAAAAGATATAATATGTAGTTTTTGCCCCACCTGAGCCTACAGTTGGCATTATGCCATCCTTACATATATCAAACCTATTACGCTCCGTGCTTTGAGCAATAAGAAATACCTGCTCATCCTGACATGTATAAACATCAAATATAAGACCTTCAATTTCTCCAACAATTAATTCTTCAAGCCCATCTTCGTTTATGTCATAAAACGTATATCCTATATCCTCCAATCCAGTTCCTATATGATAACGGCACATATAATTGAGCTTATTTTCTTCCAATAAGTCAAATTCCCATTCTTCAGAAAGTGCCCTTTTATATAAATCCAAAATATCGCCATACATAAGTTCAGTATTTACCGTTTCCGTCGTTTCTAAAGCTGCTGTAATCCATTCCTCTGTTATTTCTTCTGAGATTTGCTCAGTTATATATTCTGTTTTTTCTCCCTCTGTGGTTTGCTCTGTCACAACTTCCTGCTCTAAAGCCTGTTCGGTTTTTTTCTTTTTATCTTCTTTGGTATTTGACTCATTTTTTGATATAAAGGATATAGAACTGTAAACTGCAATTCCAAGAATAAACAGTGTCGCAATACATACCATTGTAGTTTTAAATATTTTATCAGGCTTCATTTATAAACTCCTCCATATAGTACATAATTACATATCCCATATTATTTTCTCCAAAGACATCATATATGTCATTGTAACTTTTCGTCTCATACATAATCTTTCTGACATTACATACCCCTAGCTTTCCCAAAATTCTTTATATCTTTGTCTGACTGTTTTTTCATATGTCCGTCCTAAAGGGATATGCATATTATTTGACATTTCTATCACATTATCATGTATGTATACAATCTCTGCCAAATTTGCAATATAGCCGCCATGCACTCTGAGCATGTAATCGCCTAAATTACCCATAAGCTTAATCAGCGAAAGATAACACGAATATTTTTTACTCTCCGTAACAATGTTTACTTTTCTATCTTCCCGTTCAATATATAAGATTTTTTTCTTATCAATAAATGCAGTAGCCCCATTACATGCAACCTTCAAAATATCGTTATGTATATTGTCCTGAATCTCTGTGACCGCTTTATCTATGGCTAATGGCAAAATTTTTTCTAACTCCGTTTTTAGTACAAAATAACAATGCTTTGTATCATATACACGAAGGGCATACTCAATGTAATTTGAAAAAAAAATCACCTCACACAAGGGAAATAGTTGATTGACCTTCTTAACCAAATCAATTCCATTAAAGCTACGGTTTTTAAAACAAATACTTATTACCAACACTTCACAATCAAATAGACCCTCCTCTATATCAACAAGCAATTCCTCAGGTTCATACTCTTTGATATTAAATAGTCTATTATATATAGTTTCAATTACCGTTTCCGCATTTTCAATATCCGTTTTGTTGTCATCACATATTCCTAAACGCATAGTATAAGCTCTCTTCAGTATATTATTTTTTGATGTTACCATAAACATACCTTCTTTTGATTCAACCTTGCATTTCTTACATTTAATCTTGCAAAATCTGCCTTTGCATGTACTGATTTATTAAATTGAATTCTATCTTGTTTTTTTGGGAATATGCTTTATATGTAAAAATTGACGCTTTAATTGTTATTTTTAGACATTACCCCATACCCGAACATGTAAATTATTTATAAAATTTCAGTTTCTTCTTGACATACGCATTTATCCGTGGTAAAATCCCATTAAAGCATATATCTGATTATTTCTTTTATGAATTTATTTCATTCAATTTATCAGCAGGTTTCGGGGACTTCGATGCTTTAGGTTCAGTAGTTTTAATTATGCAAAGAGGTTGTTCGGCTGCTGGTTATGCGGATGGCTGTTAAACCTCCTGTGGCATATGTCAGCCTGTTTTCCAAAGGCAGATTGGAAACAGGCTTATGTTTAAGATAAAGGAGGAAAGCGCTTGGGAAGAAAGGATATACATACTAACAATTATTTTGATGACAACATAAGGTTTGCAGACCTTATAAACGGCACACTGCATAAAGGCATGCAAAAAATAAAGGCTGACGAGCTTACGGATATCAGCAAGGAATTTCTGTATACAGATGAACAGCATGAAAGAAAAATCATTGCCGATAATGCTAAGCTTTGGGAAAAGCAGAATATCGTTTATGCCTTATATTCAGTTGAAAATCTGTCTTATGTGGATTATGCGGCGGTCATACGCTGTATGCAGATGGAAGCTATGGGATATTACAGACAGTGGAAAAATTATAAACGCGAGCATGAACGCAAAAAAGACACATCGAAGGATGAGCTTCTTTCCGGCATCAAAAAAAGCGACAGCTTTTATCCCATAGTGCCGGTTGTGGTATATTACGGAACGGAACGTGAATGGGATGCAGGCACATCCTTATATGATTTTTTAGGGGCAGGACTTTCTGAAGATGTAAAGGCCTATATAAATAATTATAAAATTAATCTATTTGATTATCATAACTATGACAGCTTTGAGCAGTTTAACACAGAAGTTAAATCAGTATTTGAGTGTTTACGGTACTCAAACGAGGCTGACAAATTCAAAAGGCTTCTGAAAGAAAATGAAGAACGGTACCGTCATTTAGATATGGAAACAGGGTCACTGATACAGGTACTTACAAAAAACAAAGGACTGTACAAATATCAGGTAGAGACAGAAGGAGGAGAGATTGATATGTGTAAAGCATTTGAGGATTACAGACTGGAAGGCAAACTAGAAGGAAGACGTGAAGGCAAACTGGAAGGAAGACGTGAAGGTAAGCTGGAAGCGTTGAGAACTTTAATGGAAACATTACATTTATCACTAGAGCAAGCAATGGAAGCATTAAAAATTCCTGAACAGGAACAGGATATATACAGAAAGGCAATATGATATATTGAGCATTACAAGGTTTTATATCTATATGGCAAACCAAATTATAAAGCAATGCCACGGGCTATCACACTAAGAGTATTAGATATAAATTCTCTTACTGCGACAGCCCCGTTTGCTCAAGATAACTACTCTATTCCTTTAACGGTATAATCCTTATCCTCAACTGCCTTTTTCAACACATCGTCAGAAACCTCACCGGAAAGTGTAACCACAGCAGTTCCCTTCTCATGGCTTACCACAGCCTCCGTAACTCCATCAAGCTCCTCCAATGCCTTCTTAACGGATGCCTCACAGTGTCCACACATCATTCCCTCAATGTTAATTGTTTTTGTCATGTTATTTTCCTCCTTTTTTTCAACATGATTCATTTCATTGTTTTTGTTCTCAGTTTTTTCGCAAGTACATTTTTGTGCCTGACTGTTTATTTTTTCAGCCTCACTGCTATACTTTTGATTTTCAATTTCATTGTCTGCTTGTGCAGTCGGATAGCCGACGGCCTCATCACCAATAATATATTTGCCCGGCTTAAACAGATTAAGACGAAGCGCATTTGTCACAACGCAGAAGCTTGACAGGCTCATTGCCGCAGCGCCAAACATAGGATTAAGCTTCCAGCCAAACAATGGATACCATACTCCCGCTGCAAGTGGAATGCCGATAACATTATAGAAAAAAGCCCAAAATAAATTTTCATGAATATTTTTAAGGGTTTTTCGGCTTAGCTCTATTGCCGTCACAACATCCGTAAGGCTGCTTTTCATAAGCACGATGTCCGCCGCATCAATCGCTACATCCGTTCCCGCACCTATGGCAATACCTACATCAGCCCGTGTTAGTGCAGGTGCATCGTTTATTCCGTCACCTACCATGGCAACATAGGTTTTATCATTTACCTTTAAATCCCTGATTACCTGTTCCTTGCCATCAGGAAGAACGCCGGCAATTACCTTGTCAACCCCTGCCTGTCTGCCGATTGCAGCGGCAGTTTTCTCATTGTCGCCTGTAAGCATAACAACCTGAAGTCCCATATGCTTTAATTTCCTTATGGCGTCTGCACTGTCCTCCTTAAGCTCATCCGCTACCGCAATAATTCCAAGCAGTCTGTCTGCCGCAAAAATAAGTGGTGTCTTTCCATTTTCTGCAAGCACTTCTATGTCATTTCTTGTTTTTGTATCTATTTTACAGTGCTGTTCAATAAATTTTACATTACCACCGTAAATGTAGCTGCCGTCAATTTTAGCTTCGAGTCCATTCCCAGGATGTATCTTAAACTCCTCAACCTGAAACCCAGCATCCTCGCTATTCAAATTAGTTGCAGGAATAGTACCTCCATCCTCCTGCTTCTGTACAAGCTCCACCACAGCCCTTGCAAGCGGATGTTCGCTCCTGCTCTCCAAAGCCACGGCATAATCAATCAATACACCTTTTTCTATTCCGTCAGCGGGAATAATATCCGTTACCACAGGCTTTCCCTTTGTAATGGTTCCTGTTTTGTCAAGCGCAATAACATTCGTCCGACCTGCCATCTCAAGCGAAACTGCATTTTTAAAAAGAATACCCTGCTTCGCCCCAACGCCGTTTCCAACCATAATCGCCACAGGCGTTGCAAGCCCAAGCGCACAAGGACAGCTTATAACAAGTACCGATATGCCTCTTGCAAGTGCAAAGCCTGCCGTCTCTCCCGCAAGCAGCCACACTGCAATCGTCAAAATTGCAATTGCCATGACTGACGGCACAAACACCCCTGACACCTTATCAGCTATCTTCGCAATAGGCGCCTTCGTTGCTGCCGCATCACTTACCATTTTGATTATCTGTGACAATGTGGTATTTGCGCCCACACGGGTCGCCTCACATTTTATAAATCCTGACTGATTGATTGTTGCCGCCGAAACCGTATCACCAACAGCCTTATCCACTGGTATGCTCTCTCCGGTAAGCGCCGATTCATCTATTGCGCTGTCTCCCTCTATGACAATTCCGTCCACTGGTATGCTTTCCCCCGGCTTTACAACAAATATATCTCCTACCAAAAGTGCGTCAACACTTATGGAAACCTCCTCGCCGTTTCTTAAAACCGTTGCCTGTTTAGGTGCAAGAGAAATCAGACTTTTTAGTGCGTCCGTTGTTCTGCCCTTAGAATGGGCCTCCAGCATTTTTCCAAGCGTTATGAGCGTTAATATCGTTGCCGCAGATTCAAAATAAAATTCATGCATATACCGCATGACATCATCATTTGTTCCGTGTATAACAGCATCTGTCATTGCAAAAAGAGCATACACACTGTACATAAATGATGCGCCTGCGCCAAGGGCGACAAGTGTGTCCATATTTGGAGCACCGTGAACCACACTTGTAAATCCACTGACAAAAAATTTCTGATTTATAATCATGATAATGGCTGTAAAAATGAGCTGTATAAGCCCCATTGCCACATGATTATCATGCAGTATATGGGGAACGGGCCAATTCCACATCATATGTCCCATTGAAATATACATAAGCGGAAGCAAAAAAATAAGCGATACGATAAAACGCTTTCTTATTTTAGGAGTTTCCTTATCCTTTAACGCTTCCCCAAGGCTGTTTGCCATGCCGTTACCCGCAGATGAGCCGACATTTTGGCTGCCGTTTGTCAGGCTATTTACAGAAGTGCCATCCGCCTGTACATTCCCTGTTCCACTTCCTCTTACGGCAGCGCCGTACCCTGCCTTTTCCACTGCCTCAATTATCTTATCTGCCAAAGCGGTTCCCACGACAGTCATTGAATTCGTAAGCAGGCTTACCGTAACACTACTTACGCCCTCCACCTTTCTCACTGCCTTTTCAACGTGGGCCGAGCAGGCTGAACAAGTCATTCCGGTCACCGAAAATGAAGTGCTTTCACCAGCTTGCAAAAAATCACCCCCTTGTATCACCCTTTATTATTCCTAATATCCCAAGATGCTAAACCTTAAATATTAGTTTATCACTTATTATTTATGCAGGCAACACATCCTCCCATAATGATAAATTTTATCAATACAGCAGCGAATTTTACCCTGCCCCATGTATGAACCTTTTGAAATGTGTCTATACTCCCTCTGTAACATAAAAAACAGATATTACGAAAGGACGTAAATATGATGATTCTGAAAGAAAAAGAAAAAGCTGCAATCACAGACCTTCAAACCCAGGAGGAAACCTGTATTGAAAAATACGGCAAATACGCACAACAGGCGAAAGACCCTGTATTAAAGAAATTATTTCAAAAGCTGCAACAGGAGGAGCGAAAGCACTATGATTCACTCGGTCAGGTTTTAAACGGTACCGTGCCTGACAGCAATTGTAACGATTCCGACGGTGCAAATTACAACCCGAAGGCTACCTATGATGCAATGACAAATTCAGAGGATAAGCAGGCAGATTGTTTTCTTGCAACAGATTGTATCGGAACCGAAAAGCTTGTATCATCAGAATACAACACAGACGTGTTTGTATTTTCAAATTCCAAGCTCCGCAAGCTTTTAGCAGACATTCAAATTGAGGAGCAGAACCACGCAGACATGCTGTGGAAATACAAAACCGTAAACGGAATGGCTTAAAAGCAATAAGGGGCAGCCCCTTATTGTGGCTGCTCCCTGTAATGCTTCTCCGGATCTGCAAATTTTGTGTACTTTCCAATCCATCGAAGGTCTATGCTTCCCGTCTCCCCATTACGCTGCTTTGCAATAATAATTTCTGCCGTCTGCGGCTTTGTAGTTGTTTCAGGATTGTAATATTCATCCCTGTATATGAACATGACAACGTCTGCATCCTGCTCTATGGCGCCCGATTCACGAAGGTCCGACAACACAGGCTTGTGGTCAGTTCTTCCGTCAACTGCACGGCTTAGCTGTGAAAGTGCAATAACGGGAACATTCAACTCCCTTGCTATGTTTTTAAGCGCCCTCGACACATCGGATATAAACTGCTGCCTGGACTCCACAGGTCTGTTTGAGCTCATGAGCTGCAAATAATCTATGATGATAAGCTCGATATTCTGCGTCTGTTTCAGCTTTCTGCACTTTGACCGAAGCTCCGAAACCGTTATCGCCGAATTATCATCAATAAAAAGCGGTGCTCTTGCTATATCGTCCACGCTTTCAATTACCTTATCCCAATCCTCATCAGGCATATTTCCAAGCTTCATGCTTTTGGAGTCAACCATGGCGTCTATTGCTATCATACGGGATATCAGTTGTTCCTTACTCATCTCAAGTGAAAATATGGCACACGGCTTTTTATGCACCACTGCAAGGTCATGTGCGATGTTAAGGACAAATGCGGTTTTCCCCATTGCAGGTCTTGCCGCCACAAGCAGAAGCTCTCCTCCGTGAAGTCCTGTAAGCATGTTGTCCAAATCAGTAAAGCCCGTGGAAAGTCCCGTTACCTTACCCTTATTTCTCGCTGCCTCCTCTATTTCGCCGATTACATTTACAACAATTTGGGACACAGGCGTAAAATCAGACAACCCATTCCTATTTTGCACAAGCCGAAATATTTTTCCCTCTGCATCCTCAAGAATATTCTCCACCTTGTCGCTGTCGCTGAAGCAGTCATTTGTAATGCCCTCGCTCAGGGTTATTAACCGCCTTAAAACGGCTTTATCCTGAACAATCTGTGCATGATTTTTCGCATTGGCAGACGTTACAACCTCCGACATAATATCTCCGATAAAGGAAGGACTGCATATATCCTCAGGAACATCCTTCATTTTCAGTCTGTCGGATAAGGTTACTAAATCTACAGGCCGTCCCTCATTGTAAAGCTCCACCATGTTTTCAAACAGTATTCCGTATTGTTTATTATAAAAGTCCTCCCCTGACAATAAATCCGCTACATCTGAAATAACATCCCTGTCCATAAGCATAGCGCCTATAACAGATTTTTCTGCATCATTATTGTGCGGTTGTACTCGCCTTATGACGTTCTCATCCATAAAATTTACTCTACTTTCCTTCAACAACCTTAACACTCATTTTGGCTGTCACCTTTGTATGCAGCTTAATGTCGACAATATGTGTTCCAAGGCTTTTTATAGGCTCCCTTAACACTATTTTTTTCTTCTCAATATTATGTCCAAGCTGCGATTTCATAGCCTCTGCAATTTCCTTTGAGGACACAGAGCCAAATGTCTTTCCGCCCTCGCCCACCTTAATGGAAAGGGTTACGCTCTCATCCTTCATCTTATCGGCAAGTGCCTGTGCCTGTGCCAAAAGCTCTGCCGCCACCTTGTCCTCATGTGCCTTTTTCAGCTTCAGGTCATTTAAGTTTTTAGGAGTAGCCTCCACGCCAAGCTTCTTAGGGAGCACGTAATTCCTTGCATATCCATCGGAAACGTCAACAATTTCATCCCTTTTACCAAGACTTTTTACATCCTCAAGCAATATAACCTTCATATCAATACCTCCATTCTAAATATCTCCTGCCTTATTCATTTCCTCTAAAAGCTCCTTGATTTTAAGTATTGCCTCATCATCCGAAACACCAACAAGCTGCGCACCTGCAATATTTGCATGTCCGCCGCCGCCAAGCTTTTCCATAATAACCTGAACATTTACGTCATCTACGGAACGTGCGCTTATATAAGACGTTCCACCATTTTCCGTAACAACAAATGATGCCCTTACACCCTCAACATCTAAAAGCTCATTTGCCACCTTTGCCGCAATGACCGTAGGCGCATCGGAATTTTCCGGTCTTACCTTTGAAAGTGCAAATGCATCCAAATATATCTGGGAATTAACGACGCCCTCAGCAAGCTGCTTAAAGGAATACATGTCGCTTCTGAACATCTTTCTTACACGTACAACGTCCGCACCGTTCCTTCTCAAATAGGATGCCGCCTCAAAGGTTCTGACGCCTGTTTTTGTAACAAAATTATCCGTATCAATTACGATGCCCGCATACATGGCATCAGCCTCCACAGGTCTTATCTTAACCTTAACATCTATATACTGCATCATCTCAGCAACCATCTCGCAGGCTGAGGACGCATACGGCTCAATGTAGGATAGGGTTGCATTCTCAATCGTCTCATTTGTCTGTCTGTGATGGTCGAATACGACAACTGATTTTGCAAGTGCAAGCAAATCCTCACACTCCGTCATGCTCGGTCTGTTTACGTCCACAACCACAACAAGGGTCATGTCATCTATACTGTTTATTGCCTGCTCGCTGTTGTATATCATATCGTCACCATACAGGCTGTTTCCCTTAAAGCTGCTTATCAGGGGACTGATAGCAGACGTAACCTCATTTATGACAATATGCGCATCCTTGTTAAAGGATTTTACAAGCCTGTAAACACCAACAGCCGAACCGAAGGAATCTGCATCGGGACGTTTATGTCCCATTATGATAACTCTGTTCTTGTTATTTAAAAGCTCGGTAAATGCCTGTCCCTTTACTCTTGCCCTTACCCTTGTCGTCTTTTCGGTTCCTCCGCTCTTACCGCCAAAATAAAGTATCTTTTCACCATGCTTTACAACAGCCTGATCTCCGCCTCTGCCGAGAGCGAGTCCCATTGCAACACGGGCATATTCGTACGCCTCCAAAAAGCTGTCCGTTTCAGCGCCTACGCCGATACTCAAGGTAATTGGTATCTCATTTCCCACATTTATGCTTTTTACCTCATCCAATATGGCAAATTTTGTGTCTTTAAGCTGTGGAAGAAATTTCTGCCTGAACACAAAAAGATATTTGTCCTTTTCCATCTTTTTTACGATGGCATCTATGCTTCCCAAATACATATTGATACGTCTGTCAACAAGCGCTTCCACAAGTGAATGGCGAACCTCCTCCGTACTTTCCATAACCTCATCATAGTTATCTATATAAAGAAGCCCTGCAACTAATTTCTGTTCCTTATTCTCACGCTTGTAGTGGTTAAGCTCTGTCACGTCAAAGAGATAAAGGGCAATCAGTGCCTCTCCCTTTGTATTTACAACCGTATCTTCATCATCAAACATTTCATCGATTGTTATTCTCTTAACCTCCGCATGATAGCTTGCCCCATCATATTCCAAATTGAGGTCCATAAATTCCTTGACATTTGCAATCTCAGACGCAAGCTGCGGGAAGAACATCCCGATATTTTTCCGAATCCGTTTCTTTGAACCCCCGCCTATGCGGTCCACAAACTGTTTGTTTCCCCAAAGAATTTTACCGTCAGTATCAAGTAATGCGTACGGTACGGCAAGCTGGTTTAAAAGCTCCTTCTGAATCTGTCCCTGCTCCAAGGCAAACCTCATAAGCGTAGGCATAATGCTTGCCTTTGACACAAAATAAATGATAAATTCCACAAAGATTGTGACAAATACAGCGGCACATGCTATAGCCCCGCATTTTTTATCAACAAAAAATAATACGGTACACATCACTACTAAAATCAGCGATGCAAGCATAGGCCTAAGCAAATAATTTTCTAATTTCCTTTTAAGAATTTGTTTGTTGTTCATATTATGCTCCCAACTGTGAAAGTCTCTCCTTTACCTGCTCTAAGGTTTCCGTGTATTTCTTCAGCTTTTCCCGCTCCTCCTCTACCTTGGAAGCAGGTGCCTTGTCAACGAACTTCGGATTTGCAAGCATACCCTCAGCACGCTTTATCTCTCCCTCAAGCCTTGACCTTTCCTTGTCCAGCCGCTCTATCTCCTTGGCAATGTCAACAAGCTCCGCAAACGGCATATAAATAGCCGCATCATGGATAACAACCGATACCGCATCATCTGCAATACCCGTCTTGTCCTCCTGTATCATAACATCCCCCGCATAGCCAAGCATGGCGAAAAATGTCGTACAATCAGCAAAAATATTTCTTATTTCCTCCTTTTGTGAGACAACATATACGGTAGCCTTTTTGCTCGGTGGGACATTCATCTCACTTCTTATGTTTCTGATGCCCCTTACAGCCTCCTTAATTTTGTCAACTGCAAGCTCATCCTCCTTAAAGCTGTACTCCTTATTGTATACCGGCCATGCAGAAATCATAATGGAGTCCGCTATATCCGTCAAGCCTCCCTCGTATACCTTTTGGTCCGGCTTTGCATTTGACGCCTCATTTAACGTGACAAATATCTCCTCCGTTACAAACGGCATGTAAGGATGCAAAAGCTTCAGTCCATTTGTAAGCACTGTTTTTAATGTCCAAAGCGCCGCTGCCTTTGTATCGTCCGCATCATTCCAAAGCCTCGGCTTAACCATCTCAATATACCAGTCACAGAACTCCTCCCAAAGGAAATCGTACAGCTTTGAAACAGCAATGCCAAGCTCGTACTTTTCCATATTTTCAGTAACCTCAGCGATAAGGTCGTTCATCTTGGAAAGAATCCATCTGTCCGCTATTGTAAGCTGCTTCATGTCAACCCCGCTTATGTCAGCCTTCTCTATATTCATAAGAATAAATCTTGATGCATTCCAAATCTTGTTTGCAAAGTTTCGGCTTGCCTCTACTCTCTCCCAATAAAAACGCATATCATTTCCAGGCGCATTTCCCGTTACAAGCGTAAACCTTAAAGCGTCTGCACCATATTTATCAATAACCTCAAGCGGGTCAATTCCATTTCCAAGCGACTTGCTCATCTTGCGTCCCTGGTCGTCCCTTACAAGGCCATGGAACAAAACCGTGTGGAACGGAAGCTCTCCCATCTGCTCAATGGAGGAAAATACCATTCTGATAACCCAAAAGAAAATAATGTCATAGCCCGTTACAAGCACGTCCGTAGGGAAGAAATACTCAAGCTCCTCCGTTTTATCAGGCCAGCCGAGTGTTGAGAACGGCCAAAGGGCTGATGAAAACCATGTGTCAAGCGTGTCCTCGTCCTGCTTTATATTCGTGCTGCCGCACTTAGCACAATTGCATGGCATTTGCCTCGTAACCATAACCTCGCCGCAATCCTGACAGTAGTAAGCAGGTATTCTGTGTCCCCACCAAAGCTGTCTTGATATACACCAGTCTCTTATGTTGTCAAGCCAATTGTAATAGGTCTTGTCCATCCTCTCAGGAATAAGCTTCAGCCTGCCGTTTACAACCGCTTCCTTTGCAGGCTTTGCCATCTCTGACATTTTAACAAACCACTGTGGCTTCACAAGCGGCTCAACTGTGGTCTTGCATCTGTCATGGGTTCCAACCATATGCGTATGTGGTTCAACCTTAACCAGAAGCCCAAGTGCCTCAAGGTCTGACACAATAAGCTTTCTCGCCTCGTATCTGTCCATGCCCGCATACTTGCCGCCCAGTGAATTTATGGTGGCATCATCATTCATAATATTTATTTCCTCAAGGTTGTGCCTTTTTCCAACCTCAAAGTCGTTAGGGTCATGTGCAGGCGTAATTTTTACCACGCCCGTTCCAAACTCCATATCGACATAGGAGTCTGCAATAACAGGAATTTCCTTATTTACAAGAGGAAGTATTACCTTTTTGCCTACCAAATCCTTATATCTTTCGTCCTCAGGATTTACGGCTACGGCAGTATCGCCCAAAAGCGTCTCAGGTCTTGTGGTTGCAATCTCAACAAACCGTCCCTCCTCGCCTGCTACCGGATAATTAATATGCCAAAAGAAGCCCTGCTGCTCCTCATGTATAACCTCTGCGTCCGAAATAGAGGTCTGACATACAGGACACCAATTTCCTATACGTGAGCCCTTATAGATATAGCCCTTATCATAAAGCTTACAGAAAACCTCCGTAACAGCCTTGTTGTTTCCCTCATCCATAGTAAAGCGCTCCCTGTCCCAATCAGCAGAGGAACCAAGACGCTTTAACTGGTTGATAATACGTCCGCCGTACTCCCTTTTCCAGTCCCATGCCTTTTCAAGAAAGCCCTCCCGTCCAAGGTCGTCCTTTTCAATTCCCTGCTCCCTTAGACTTTCAATCAGCTTTACCTCCGTAGCAATTGCCGCATGGTCTGTTCCCGGCTGCCAAAGGGCATTATAGCCCTGCATTCTCTTAAATCTTATCAAAATGTCCTGCATCGTATTGTCAAGGGCATGTCCCATGTGAAGCTGTCCCGTAATATTTGGCGGTGGCATAACGATCGTAAATGGTTTTTTGCTTCTATCCACATCAGCGTGGAAATATTTTTTATTTACCCATTTGTCGTAAAGCCTTCCCTCTATCTCGGAAGGGTTATAGTTTTTTTCAAGTTCCTTAGCCATGATGTTAATATCCTCCAAACATTCCATATTATTTTTCTATCTCATCTAATTTATTTTCTGCCTCATCCAGCCTAATATTATAGGATGCAAGCTGATCCTTTATATAGCTTTCCAGTCCCGGATTGGCGTCAATTGCAGCCCGAAGCGCCACATTGGCGTTCGTTTTTATTTTGTCGCAGGAAGCAAGCTTCTCACGTATTTTCTGTCTTCTTACGTTCAGACCATGCGTAATCTCCACCATCTCCCTGTGGTCGATAAGCGCCTTTGTCTGCTTTACCCACACAAACGGGTCCATTAGACCAAGCTTTTTTAACCTTTCAACAAGCTCGTCACAATAAATTCGGTAATCACTGTTTGCCTGGGTATATTTTATGGAATCCCTGACCATCGTATTATACAAATCCCATTCATACTCAAGCTCCTTTGAGGAATTTATCCTATATTTCTCATATATATAATCCAAGGCATTCGTATTATTTATAAATTTAACCTTGACCTTATTCAGCAATGAAACAGCACGCCTTAGCTTTGCATCATTTTCCGTTATATCCGTTTTAAAGCCAAGATACCTGACATATGCAATAACGAAACAAAGCATAGCAAAAAGACCAACTCCAAGGCAATATACGGTAACATTCTTTTTTGTGGCAATGGAAACAATAAGAAGAATACCTACAACCACAAGAAATAACGCAAGTATGGCAGCAATAGCCCCTCTTGTTCTGGAAATATCTGCCGCATATTCCGTATGCAGATATTTGAGATCCTCCTTCTCTCCCTCAAGATAGCTCATGTCATTTTTAAGCAGTGTGTCCTGCTGCTCCATGTCAATCAGCTTCCGTATTGTATCAGGCACGCTTTTCTCAAGAGAAGCGATTTTATTGTAGCACTCCATGGACAAAAGATTTTCTGATTTCAGGTATGTCTGTCTGTTATCGTCAAGCATTTCTATTTTTCTTGCTGTGTCCACCAAATCATTTTTTATGCTTTCCGGCAGCTCCTCCAAGCGCTGTATATCAGTAAGATAGCTTGTGACAAGCTGATATTCCCTTTTCATATCCTCAGCATAGTATGTTATGTCAACCAACTGTTCGCAGAAATCTGCCGCATTTTTTCTTTCATTTTCCGATGCCCCGCCACTTAAGCTCTGATAAAGCTCGGAATTAACGTCAGGGGACGGCACTCCTTTTTTTGAGGGAGCATTTTCTTCCTCCTGGGGCTTCTCCTGCAATTTTTTCTTCTTTTCCTTCTTTAAGAAAAGACGTCTTGCAGGCTTCTTTTCCTTCCAATCAGCCTCAGCTTCCCCAATATCCTCCTGATTTGCTTCGATATCTTCTTCATTTAAATATTGTCTGATTCTATCGATTAAACCCATTAAATTGCCTGCTCCCTAAACTCATCCTTTAACTGACCTAAGATTATATCCATTCTCTTGTCATAATCTATCATATCCTTGTTCATTCTGTTATAAACAGCCCTCTGCAGCATGGAGTAGATTGTCATTTCCCTGACATCCTCATTTGAATCCCCTATCTCAAGCATAAGATTTTCAAATTCGTCATCATCAAAATCATATCTTCTCATTTCCTGTCTTATATTGGCAGAATCATTGCCTGCCGCAAACACAATCAGGTATCCCCTTAAAGACTCCTCATTATGATTTAAATCATAAGCAAGCTTGAAATAATTTTTTGCATCCTCAATATCAAGATTGTTTGCCGCGGCAACAGCACGGTTATGGTAAACATTTCCAAGAAACGTGTTATCATTTATTCCCTCTGCATTCTCTAATATATCATCATAGATGGATGCCGCCTTAATATACCTTTTATAGCCCAAATATCCGTCCGCCTTAAGCTTTTTCTTTTGATGCGATGACAGCTTTCTGTACTTTTGCCATGCCTCGACATAGGTTTTAATCTCCTCAGGCTCATAATAATCACCCTCGTTCAATATCTCCACGAGCAGATCCTGGGCATACGAGGTTTTGTTTGAAAGCGTGGCAAGCTTTGACGCAAGCGCCGGCATATCAAGCTCATCCCTTATCCAGTCAAACAGACGCTCGGAAAGAGAGGATTTGCTTATCAGAACTGTATTGTTATAGATATAAAAACACAGCTCCTCATAATTATTTATCTCAACCTTTGTATTAAGAAATATAAACGGATGAGATGCTTCCTTTGACGTACATAAAATTATTTTCGACATTAAACCTCAAACTCCTTACGATAAACCTTGTTGGTTGTTGGAAAAAGCTTTCCAAAGCCAACGTCCTTAATGATTACTGCTCCTCTGTGGGGGTCCTCAAACTCAACCTCAATGGAAAATTTCGAGGTCTTGTTCGGCCGTTTCGGAATGCCATGCAGCTTGACCGTTTCCCTTATTTCCTGCTCTGTCCTTCTACTTCTGTAAATAAGCGTAATGATGTCCGTATCGTCAAGTATGACATTTATTTTTCCCTTTATGTTATACCACTGTCTGCCGCCTCTTGCCACAGGAATGAAAATGTCCTCCTCATCTCCGCTTGAAATCCCGATATCAAAAATAACATTTTCCTTTGTCTCTACAAAATATTTATTGTAAAATTCCTCGTACTCTCCACCCACTGCCTTATAGCAGGCGCCCTTTGTATAAATATTCTGGCCTGCAAAAACCCGTCTTCCCTGACATAAGGTATTGCGTGATTTATTCATCCAGTCCTCAGAAAAACCAAGTCCTGTGAGGAACACAGAGGAAATATGCGTCTTTTTCATCTCTGCATCTGCAATCTTTGCAAATGTATTGTCCATGAGAATGTCATCTCCCGTAAAAAGAGCCATATTGAAGTCCTTGCTGTAATCCATATGGGTAACGCTTATTACAGCAGGCTCCTTTCCTCTTGATATATCAATTCTATAGTAGTGCAGACCGTCTACATTATAATCAAAAAGCCCTACACTATTTATCCACAGCTCACTGCTTTGATTAAATATGTAGTATAGGCCGCTGTCCAAATGGCTTGTTATGCTGACATCATCGGCGGAAATATTAAGCTCACGGTAAAGCCCTGACACAACCTTAAAAAGATTTTTGTTATACTCCGGCAGGGTGACAACAAGCTTTTTTACCGTAGCACCCTCATACCGATACAGGAAAGAGTCTATGTGCATTTTAAGCATCATAAGAAAAAGCTGCCTGTAGGTATACATTATGCCGTCCACGTCAACCATTTCCTCATTTGCGGCATTCTTATAAAGCTCGTCGAGAATGATACCATCCTCCTTAAAACGAGCCTCCGATGCCTCTGAGCCAACATACCAGTCTCCCGTGTCCTTACTGAAAAACAGGATGTTTGGCATCATGTATGTTTCCTTGTTATTTAACTGGTTTACTGTCTCAGGCTCACGCTTTATGTCATTGTAAAAGCTTATCTGCGTTGAGTCCGGACACAAATCCATTCCAATATAATATGCCTCTGCCATAGTGCCTCCTTACAAGATATTTAAGTTTTCTTCAAAGAGATGAACGGTGTTAAGGTAAACATCAAGCGCCTCGAGAAGCTCATTATCCTCACGCATCTCCTGATTGACAAGCATGCTGTTGATAACCTCAAACCTGCTTCTGCCCTTACGGTTAAACGCCTTCGTCTTGAGCACCTCGCTCTCAACCACATAAGCGCTTCCGTCAATATCATCATCTATACTGTACACAAGTCTTTCGCCATGGAAAACCACAAATTCCTTAATGTAAAGTCCCGGTATCATCTCGTCAAGCCGCTCTATCCGATAAGCCAAATTCTGACGGGAGCCGGTATCAAAGGCATATCTTACCGTAACCTGCTTTGCCGCATCAGTTTTATAGATAAGATACGTTTTCAGGAATACATCCTGCGGAAGCTTGATAAACGACCGGAAGCTCTTGTAAAACGGCAAAAGCTTTCCTGCATCCATAAATTTTCCTACGGTTTCCGATATCCACTCACGCTGATCGTCAGTATATCTGTCCTGCCTGGAAAACTGTGATATAAGCGCCATCTTCGATATTTCATCATCAATATTGTTCTTTTGGATTTCCTGATATAAGCAGTCAAATATGCTTCCAGGCGTCTGCACATCCTTTATCAGGAAATTGTACGCCGCATACCTAAGAAATGCCTTTACAACAAGTCCTCTGTTTCTGCCTGCATAATACGCAGTAAATATATCGTATATATACTCAACATTTCCCTCTGCAAACATCATCTGCGCCAAGGTGTTTTCGGCTAAGAAAGAAACATCCTTTATTCTGTTTCTCGCAGTTTTAAACAGCGTTGCAAGCTCCTCCAAATCGCCCTTAAAATTATTCATGACATAGACAAGGATTCTCTCGTTTGTCTTTCCCATCTTGTAAAGATGAACGCATATCGCAAGCAAATCCTCATTTAAAAATCCGTTTGAATCCTCAACACCGTAGTCTGCAAGCTGATAAAGCTCCTCGGAATCAATCTCGTCAAAGCCGTAAAGCTTAACAGCCTGAAACGCCTTGTCAAACAAATTCATGTCTACCATGTATGCGATAAGTGTTCTCGCATTGGAGTGATTTAGGTATTCAATATCCAGCTTGCCGAGATATTTTGTAAGCACATCCGCATCAAGATTTTCATGGTAATATTCTATTATGTTAAGGTATGCCTGCTGCTTATAGTAATAGGAAATACGGTCACAGTTTACAATGTCTCTTGCAGCGTTTACCTCCATTGCACTCTTGTAGGTAAAGTTTCCTATTTTCTCATAGTTGTACAGCAGTACCCTGTAATCTCTCGGACTATATTCACAGCATATCGGAATGTATGCCTTCTCGTCAACAATCCGCTCAAGCCTGTAAGGAATGGACCCTGCATACCTGTTTCCCTCACTGTCCTCAAATATAATGGAGGCAGTATTTGAGAGAATTTCCACATATGCCTCGCCGTCAACGATTGGTACTCTCTGTACCTCCTCAATCTCCCTGTGTGTTACGATAACCGCTCTTACCTTCTTATTGAAGCATACAAGCTTACGCCTAAATATGATGTTGATAAGCTTTCCTGCATAGAGAGGGCTTACGGAGCCGGGCTCCAAAAACTCATCATAAAGCACAGTAAGGTCATCGCTTACCTCACCCTTTATAATCATGTTCTCCATGAAATCCTCCATGGTAGTACAATACTCATGGTAGACCTTTAAATGCTGTGCCTTATTGTATATAACATTTGCATAAAGATAAGCAAGCTCCGTCTCCGAAAGCGTGTTTTTGTAATTCAGGTACATCAGCACAGATGTAGGAATAACGTCATATCGTGAGAAATTCATACTCTTTACAAAGCATTCGTTTAAGCCTATGAATTTCAGTGAATTTTCAACTGCGTCATAGTAAAATCTGTGATATTTATTCTCAAGCTTGTTTGCCCCAATAAGCATGGAGCAAATGCTCTTTAACACCTCGATATTTTTATTCTTGTCGTAGATTGCCTCCAAGATGCCGAATATCTGCGTGTCAAAATTTTTGAAAGAGCCTGCAAGTCTTATAAACTCATTTATAACCTCATCTGATATAAATTTATGTCTGATACCCCATCTGATTGCCGTAATTTCAAATCCTGTAATTTTCTTTAAAAGCAGAGGATTATTGTTAATCATCTCACAAAATTCAAGGTACATAATAGGGCTGTTATAGCCATCATCATAAAGATCCCTTATCTCCTTGTACAGCGCAGGCTGATCCTGCACATAGGAATCATCAATAAACATAAGAAGCCAGAAATAAAACATTTTTTCTTTCTGTGTCCTGTAATTTCTTCTTATCATATTTTTTGCATGCTCGATAGAACCGGAGTCCTTTTTAACCATAGCCTTGAGGTAAGCATAATAGCACTCCTGCATATTGTCCATGTGGCTGTTGTCCACATCCGCCTCTATCCTCAAAAATTCCTGCTCCACCTTTTCCGTCTCACCCTGCATAATATTCATATGCATTGTTCCAAGCCTATATAAATCCTCCTCAGGGACATATCTTGCCAGGTTGCCAAATGCCATAAGGGATGCTGACACATACTCCCGTATCGTCATCCTGTCCATACGATAATCAAGATATGCGTTTATCAGCTTCTGTGTATTTTGCTTTATCATATGATTTTTATTTGCAGCACGAGGAGAAATGTGGGTCTTGGTCTGTGGTCTTGAAAGGTTAATTTCCACCTCTATCTGCTGGTATATATTTTCAATGATAAGCTTTCCTGTATTTACACCGTCAGGAACATTCTCCGGCGAAATAAGCACGTCAAGGGAAAAGAGATTTCCACAGAAATCCCCGCTTAAAATATTTTTCTTGGCAGGTATGATGAAATCGTCAAGAGATTTTACCCTTGAATTTGTGTAGCCCCACGTATTTTTGCTTATATTAATTGATATTTTTGAAAGCTCAGTAGGCATTTCAACATTTATCTTCGCCTTTGATACGGATAATGTAAGTGCCCTCTTTTTGTGTACATACACCAAAAACTCCTCAAGCGCCTGATTGACGGACTGACTTTCAAGAAGGCTTCCGTATATTTGCTTTATGAGCGGATCCTTATCAATAAAGGTTCTCTTGAAATCATCCCGCACGAAAACCTTTACAGCCTCCGTCCAATTGCTCTCGGCAAGGGTTGCAAATTTGAATAAATCATCTATTTTTTGATCCCCATACTTAACATACGGTGTTGTTATATCTATGTCGTACGGTATCTTATATTCTCCACCGTCAGATATAATACTGATGTGACCCTTATAGTTTTTTCCCGCTTCAAGACAGGTTGCGTCAAATGTATACGTGACATCAAACTTCCTGTTTATGTATGTGTGGTTATCAAACCGTATCATATACCTGCTGTCGTAAACCATCGCCTTGATAACATGGTCATTCGGACTTGTCACGCGAAAGCTTCCCGTATATGTCGTACCGGTTTCTATGTTTAGTTTTAAAAACTGTTCGGATATTTCAACCTCTGGTCTGTCCAGTTGAAATTCGCCTTTTGCATAATGCTCAACAATACCCTTCATATGTTCCTCCATAGCTTTTGGCTATACTTATGTATTTATGTCTAAAGCAAAATTTTCTTGATATTATCTGCTATGATGCTATAATAAAATATAACTAAATCTGATAATACAGAGTACATTATAACAAAAACAATCCAATTTTAAAAGACATTTGGGGTTATTTATCAAAAAGTTATTTTAGGGGGTAAAATATGGCTAATTCTTCTTTACGCATCGGACAGTTTGATACGGTTTTATACAACGCAAATCTAAATCCCATGGGTGTTCCCGACTCCGTGAAAAAAATTTTATCTGAGAGCATAGACGGCATCGGAAGATACCCGGCAGACTATTATCCCGGTCTTAAAAAGGCCATATCGGCATATACGGGCTGTGATGAAAAACACGTTGTATTAGGCAGCGGCTCCACGGATTTAATCAGACTTTTTATCTCGCTTGTCTCCCCCAAGAAAGCTTTGCTTCTTACTCCTTCCGCAACGGAATACGAATCGTCGCTTTCCATATACGGATGTGAGACAGATTACTACGAGCTGTCAGAGGAGACTGATTACAGGCTTGACGTTTCCGATTTCACTTCAAGGCTGGATTCCTCATATGACATGATTATCCTTGGCAATCCGAACAATCCTACGTCACAGATTATAGCACGAGAAGATATGAAGGTCATTGCTGATACCTGCAAGGCACTGGATATATTTTTATTAATTGATGAAATGTACATTGAATTTACCGAAAATTACAGGGAGCTTACAAGCACTGCGCTTTTATCCTCCTATGACAATATTGCGATTTTAAGAAGCATATCAAAGTTTTTTGCCGTTCCGGGACTTCGAGTAAGCTATGGCTTTGTTGCCAATGATGAATTATTAAATATGGTAAACATTATTTCAACGCCAAATTCCATTTCAACGCTAACGGCGATTGCCTGTACTGCGCTTCTCAAGGACAAATCCTATATAGAGGAGTCAGGCTCGCAGATATTCACGGAGCGAAACCTAATCTATTCCGCTATGGCGACAAACAAAAATGTAAGGCTGTTTAAGCCTTATGCCAATTTCATGCTCATTAAAATTTTAAAGGAGGACGTAACGGCAGGACGTCTTGCCGAAGCCTGCAACCTAAAGGGCATGGTAATACGAAAATGTGACGACTTCAGAGGGCTTGATGAAAAATACGTCCGTTTCTGCTTCATGAAGCCCGCCCAAAACGACCTGCTTGTAAATACAATGCTTGAATTATTGTCCTAAGAAGGGACCTGCAAAACTATTATAGTCACTATACGAAGGGGCTGTCGCAACAAGGATTTAAGGCATACATAAAATTACACAGACAAGCCTCTTATATTTTGTATTTTTATAGTTACCGGCTATCTTTAGCATATTGATATTTTGTCTTTTCTATTATGTGGGGCACGGACTGCCCACTGAGTGCACAGCCTTATGCAGTCAAACGGTATGTGTATTTTGAATTGCAGCTTTTTAAGACCGCAAGAATACCTCACATTTGAAATTTGCGATGTTTGATTACAT
>JAMPEW010000030.1 GCA_023664775.1 Clostridium sp.
ATGTGAGGTATTCTTGCGGTCTTAAAAAGTTGCAATTCAAAATACACATACCGTTTGGCTGCATAAGGCTGTGTCCTCAAACAACAGTCCGTGCCCCACATAATAGAAAAGCAAAATATCAATATGCTAAAGATAGCCGGTAACCATAAAAATACAAAATATAAGAGACTTGTCAGTGTAATTTTATGTGTGCCTTAAATCCTTACTGTGGCAGCCCCATTTTTTTAGTGGACAGCCCTTTTTTTATTGTGTAAAATGGGGTTCATACAAAATAATGAATGGAGGAGGGCTATGTGGGCTTACACGGTTATCATTTCTATTTTTGCACTTTATTTTGCAGGGTTGTTCTTTTCTTTTATAAAGCTTTTGGTTGGCTGGAGTTGTGGATTTAGACTTTATTGTTTTGAAACGTTATGGTTTAAATTTTATGATGAAGAATGTAAAAAAGATAATGAAAGAAAGTTTAAATATATAACAAATTGTCAAATGACAAAGGGAGATTTTATATACGATTCGGTTGGCGGATTTTTTCTTAGGCTTATAATAGTGATGTGCGTAATAGAAGTGCTTATGCTTTTTATTTGTGTTAAGACGTACAGAAATGAGCTGGTTACATTACAAGACGTAGTATATTGCTTTTTTTTAATGCAAACTGCATTTCAACTGATTTTTATAGGTGAGCATATTTATACAACTGTGAACAAATATGCAAATAAGGAAAGAAAATTGGATTACTGGATTAAAAAAATTTGTTACCAATGGTTGTATGAAGATAAACCTTTGGAAAGTATTTCTATGCTTCCCCATTGGCAGCTTGGGTACAAGGCTACATTAAAGGATAAAATGGATTATGAGCATATAAGGTTTTATCAAAAGCTCCTTTTAGGAGATTATGAAAGAATGCGACCGATTGCAGAGTTTTATGAAAATTATTTATATAGCAGTCCTACTGTGAAACAAATTTATAATTACTGTGATATAATTTTTTATTTTTCATTTGTTGAAAAGAATGTTGAAAAAGCAAAATTTTATTACGATAAGACAGAGTTTGTATTTAAAGAATCTAAGCTTGTATACATAAACATGGTTAATGCTTATTATGAATGTTATATATTGGAACAAATGGAGCAGGCGAAAACAAAAGCTGTTGAAACCTTGGAATTGTGCAATAAAGCTAAATTAGGGACTCATAAGGCTGAAAGAAAGCTGCTGGGGGATTTGCTCGGTTATATTGAAAATGGCATGTGTAAAGAGGATGCTGAGTAACGATACCGCAGACGGAGGAACGGTGATATGTCACAAATTATAGACAGGCTTATTATATTGTTTTTATCGCTGTATTTGTTTTATTGTTCAGGGGAAGCTGCTGTGGCAGATTCTTCTTGGGGAAAGGGAATTTATGTAAGTCCTGTAGTGTTATTCCTCGTTTTAGTGATATTTGTGTGCCTGCTTTGTTATGTTGACAGCAGGAAAAATAAAGGTATAATAGTGCTTATTTACAGCTTGGCGGCAGTTTTTATGCCGTCGTTTGCTGTTTTATCCCCTGCCATTATATACGACATATATGGCAGCCGCTTTATTTTTCAGGCGTTTATCATGGCTGTGGCAGTTATCAATGCAGGGAGATGCTATTCGGTAAAAATGCTTGTGGGCATAGGTATCTTAACCTGCCTTTCCTGCGTATTAAATTATAAAAGCACGAAAAACGACAGGCTTTTTACTAAGGTTAAAAAAATCCGTGATGACGGACAGGAAAAAAATATGCTCCTTGCAGAAAAAAATAAGAGCCTCATTGAACAGCAGGACAATGAGCTTTATGTGGCAACCTTAAAGGAACGCAACCGTATAGCAAGGGATATACACGATAATGTCGGACATATGCTTACAAGGTCAATTTTGCAGACGGGAGCACTTATGACAATCTATAAGGAGGAGCCGTTACACGGACAGCTTTCTGCCGTGAAGGACAGCCTCGATATTGCGATGAACAACATAAGGGAAAGCGTCCATGACCTCCACGATGAGTCCATAGATTTGAAACAGGCGGTAAGCGACGTACTGCTGCCCCTTGCAGAAAAATTTGAGTATAAATTTGATTATGATATGTCAGGCAGCGTCGGCAGGCAGTATAAATATGCAATCATAGGAATTGTAAAGGAGTCGGTATCTAACATAATAAAATACAGTAACAATGATATGGTTGACATAATACTAAGAGAACACCCTGCGATGTATCAATTGATTGTGCATGATTATTCAAAGCGGGCAAATAAAAGCGCTGCATGTGATATCAAATCAGAACCCGGTATTGGACTGCAAAACATGCATGACAGGGTGAGTGGATTAAACGGTAATATTACAATAACAACAGAAAAAGGATATAAAATTTTCGTTACCCTGCCAAAGAAGCGTTAGCACAATATAAGGACATACAAAGAACATAATAAAGTACTATAATATATTGTGTTAGGATGCAGGCAAGGTCAGAGGTTAAGCTGTGATAAGCGGAGCCGCTCTTTGCAGGCATAAGAAAACGTAAGGGGGAGGATAACATGTACAATATACTTTTAGTGGAGGACGACCTTCACATACGGGAGGCAATCATGGACTACTTTTCCGAAAAGGGCAGTGACAGTATGAAGCTGTATTCTGCCATTGACGGCAATCGGGGTTTTGAAATGATATATGAGCAGGAATTTGACCTTATTCTTCTTGACATTATGCTTCCGGGTTTGGACGGCTTTTCCTTATGCAGGGAAATAAGAAGGAAAAGCACTGTCCCGATTATATTCCTGACTGCAAAGGCAAGAGAGCAGGACGTGCTTTTTGGCTATGACCTGGGCTGTGATGATTACATGATAAAGCCTTTTTCCCTTGCAGAGCTGTTTGTTAAGGTTATTGCCATGCTGAAACGCTCAAAGGGACTTGTGGGTGCAAATCTGCTTACCTGTGGAGACATTTCCCTTAATCCTGCAACATATGTTGTTTGTGTATCGGAGCGTGAGGTAAAGCTTCCGCCCAAGGAGTATACATTATTAAAATATTTGTTGGAGCGTAAAAACAAGGTGATTGATAGGGAAACGCTGCTTGTAAACATATGGGGCTATGATTTTGACGGAAGCGACAGGGTTGTGGATAATCACATAAAAAAGCTGAGAAAGGCGCTGGGGACTTCCGGCAGCAGAATAAAGACGATTATATCAAAGGGGTATAAAATTACGGAGGATTAATATGAGGGTCATTTTAGTAGATGATGATGCGCTTGTTGCAGTATCGCTGAAAACCATACTTGAAGCAAATGGGGATATAGAGGTTACCGCCACAGGACACAGTGGTGAGGAGGCAATCAAGCTATATGGACAGTACAAGCCTGACGTTTTGCTGATGGATATAAGGATGACGGGCATGAGTGGGCTTGAGGCAGGCGAAACGATACTTGCAGGGTATAACGATGCAAAAATTTTGTATCTTACAACCTTTATGGATGACGAGTATATCGTGAGGGCACTCAATATCGGAGCAAAAGGATATATTTTAAAGCAGGACTTTGAGGGGATTGTGCCTGCGCTTATGGCTGTGGCAAAGGGACAAAGTGTGTTTGGACAGGATATTGTTGAAAAGCTGCCCTGCCTTATGAGTAAAAAAGAAGCCTTTGATTATGAAAGCTATGGAATATCGGATAAGGAGTATGAGATAATCGTGGAGGTTGCGGCAGGAAAGAGCAACAAGGAGATTTCCGCAAAGCTTTTTTTAAGCGAGGGCACAGTAAGAAATTACATAAGCACCATATTGGAAAAGCTTGGGCTTCGTGATAGGACCCAGCTTGCAATTTTCTATTACAAGAACAAATAAGAAGTACAGTGTAAATTAAAATGAATGTTATTCAAAGCAATATTAAAATTTAATTATTGTTACCATAAATTTTAGAAGATGATTCGTACATTAAGTGAGAGCAATTCTCACGTCATGGTTGGGAGGCTAATTTGTGACAGATGAGGAGTTTGCCTTATGCCTTGACCTCGTTTTAAAGGGCGACAAGGAGGGGCTTAGGAAAATATATGAGGCATACATAAAGCTTATCTACGCGGTTGTGTATAATACGGTAGGCAGGCATGAGGACGCAGAGGATATAACCTCTGAGTTTTTTATCAAGCTTATCCGTGTGGCAAAAAGCTTTAAAAAGGGGTCGCCTCATAAAGCATGGCTCGTGACAATAGCAAAAAATATGTCCGTGGATTTTTTAAGAAAAAACGGCAGGGAAATTTTGGTTGACATAAAACAAGATGACACGGAACAGAGTGAGGATGCCATTGACAAGGCCGCCCATAGCAAAAATGCAGTACAAAAGGGCGCAGGGAATGAAAATTCCGAGGTGGAGAACAAGGCTGTGCTTGCGGAGGATATGCGGCAGGCACTAAAAACGTTGTCTCCGAAGGAACGGGAAATTGTCCACATGAAGCTTTTGGGCGAGCTTAGGTTTAAGGATATAGCAGAGGCTACAAAGCAGCCTATGGGTACGGTAACATGGCTGTATAATCAGGGGATAAAAAAGCTAAGGAGGTGTCTGTCAGGCTATGAGAAAGAATGATAATATAGCAGAATTGAACAGTGAAGCTTTGTCAGAGCAGGAAATGAACGCTTACCTTTCCATGACGGCTGAGGATACCCCTGATTTGTGGGACAGAATAGAGGAGGGCTTTGCCAAGGAAACAGAAAGTGTAATAAATAATGAAGACAACAAGGTTACGCCTATCACTGCAAGAAAAATAAAGACAAGGTATATTGGCATAATCGCTGCATGTCTGCTTGCTGTTGTTATCGCAATTCCGGTTTTAAGCGGCGTGATGGGAGGCGAAAAAAAATCCAATGATTTTTTCAGCAAGAGCGATGAGATTGCATGTGATACTGCGGCAGCCATTGTACAGGAAGATACTGCCATAAGCGGCGATGCTTTAAATTATCCGGTATCTGACTCCGATTTAGGTGCAGCAGGGGATGAAGGTATTTTTCTTGATGCAACCGAAAGTGGCAATACGGCACAGGCAGCGGGAGATGCAAATGGTATGCAGAGCGCAGAGGAAAGTGTTGCGGAGCCTACGGATAATTCGATTGAAAAATATATTATCGTTGACAATGCCGTATATGTATATGAGGGTGTGTATGTAAATGAATTGCCTGACGGATATACTGTTATAGGAACGGTTCAAAAGGTAGACGGCGACTATCCCGATGAAAATTTTGAGGGCATGGGTCTTGCTGCCGGACTGAATATATATGGAAACAGCAGCGAGGAGGATATCATATATATAGAGGTTCACGAAAATGGATATGAAAAATATATAAAAAAATAAATTATGAAAATAATTCCATAAAAATAAAGTCCCCTTTCGTATATTGATTATAACAATATGTGAAAGGGGTTTTTATTATGAAAAAAAATAAAAGAATTTTGTCAATATTGGTTTCGCTTTGTTTGGTCGCTTCCCTTTGCGGCTGTGGAAACGATGAAAAAAAGGGTGGAGAAAGGGAAGAAGGTACAACCGAGGGGGCCTATACACCGCAGCAATATGATACGCAACATTATGATACGGAAATGGCAACTGAGGCAGCAGTGGAGGGCATGATGACGAATGATGCGGCCGGCGACTATGAAAACTGCGTCTTGTTATATCCGGAATATGAGGAGGACTACAATACAAATGAGTACGATGATTTTGCGGAAAATTCGTGGATGTCAGTTGCAAATTCACCGCTTTCCACGTTTGGGGCTGATGTTGACACCGCCTCATATACACAAATACGAAGCAATATAATGAACGGATATGAGGTTGCTCCGTCTCAGGTAAGAATTGAGGAAATGATAAACTATTTCCACTACGATTTAGAGGAGCCAAAGGCAGGAGAAAAATTTGGAGTTTATATGGAGTATGCGGACTGCCCTTGGTCGGAGGACACAAAGCTTGCGCTTATTTCGGTAAATACGGAGGCGATAGATTTTTCAGATGCGCCTGCCTCTAACATTGTGTTCCTTATAGATACGTCAGGCTCAATGTTTGACTCAAACAAGCTGCCGCTTGTACAGCAGGCACTTTGTATGCTTGCAGAAAATCTTACGGAGAAGGACACCATTTCCATCGTTACCTATGCAGGAAGTGATGAGGTCGTTTTGGAGGGTGCAAGAGGAAATGATTATTACACAATAACGAAGGCAATTGAAGGACTTGAGGCATATGGCTCTACAAATGGTTCGGCGGGAATTAACACAGCATATGAGATAGCCCAAAAGTATTTCATAAAGGGCGGAAATAACAGAGTGATACTTGCCACTGACGGAGATTTGAATGTTGGAATAACAAGCGAGGGCGAGCTTGAAAGGCTTATTACCGAGAAGAAAGAAACGGGCGTATTTTTAAGCGTTCTCGGTGTCGGTTATGGCAATTATAAGGATAATAAGCTGGAAACGCTTGCAGACAAGGGAAACGGCAATTATTCATACATTGATTCCGTATTTGAGGCAAAACGGGCGCTTGTGGATAATCTTGGCGCAAACATGATAACGGTGGCAAAGGATGTAAAGCTTCAGGTGGAATTTAACCCTGAAAATGTCAAGGGCTACAGGCTTATCGGTTATGAAAACAGAGTGATGGCGGCAGAGGATTTTAATGATGATACAAAGGATGGCGGAGAGATGGGAGCAGGTCATACTGTTACTGCAATATACGAGCTTGCGCTTTCTGATTCTGATATGGATATAAGCGAGGTTGACCTGAAATATCAAAATACAAAAAAGGATGACCTTATATATGAAGAAAACGGTGAATACAAGGATGAGATTTTTACTTTAAGCATAAGGTATAAGGAACCGGATCAGGACGAAAGCAGTCTGTTGACATATGTTTGTGATAAGAATGCATATTCCGGGAATGGCTCAGATGATTTCAGATGGGCGGCTGCGGTTGCAGGGTTTGGTCTGGTACTCAAGGATAGTGAATATAAGGGAAGCTGTGACACAGAGCTTGTGCTGGAGCTTGCGAGATCCTGCGATTACCAAAAAGACGAATATAAAAAGGAGTTTATTGATTTGGTAAGCATGTATACCGATATGTGAAAGAAGTATTCTGTGACAGTGTGAAATCAAAGAAAAGGATGTGTCGTTTATGCATAAAACATGTCGTTTGTGCAGCGTGAATTGAAAATTTATCCGTGTGTGTATTAAATTTGGAGCATGGTTGAAAATTTTATTCTACTGCTCTGTATGTTGATAATCTTCGGCACACACCTTTATTCGCCCGGTTCAGGGCATGAACGCATAAAAAGAAAGCCGTACGCCTCTTATTTGGTGGATGGCTTCTTTTTTTACCTTGTCACTGATGTATATTTATGATAAAATACATCAGAATTTTTGAAAATGCACATACAGGAAGGGAGACAATAAAATGTGGGCTTATGAAAGCGTGTTTTACCAGATTTATCCGCTTGGATTTTGCGGAGCGCCATTTGAGAATGATGGTGTAAATAGATCAAGAATAAAAAAGGTGGAGGATTGGATACCGCACATCAAAAAATTAGGTGCAAACGCCATTTATTTTTCACCTGTGTTTGAGTCAGATACACATGGCTATAATACGAGGGACTACTCAAAAATTGATTGTCGTTTAGGTACAAATGAGGACTTTAAGGAGCTTTGCGGAAAGCTTCATGAAAACGGAATCAAGGTAGTTTTAGACGGCGTGTTTAATCATGTTGGAAGGGGCTTTTGGGCATTTAAGGATGTTCAGGAGAAAAAATGGGATTCCCCGTATAAGGATTGGTTCCATTTAAGCTTTGACGGTAATTCAAATTATAATGACGGCTTTTGGTATGAAGGCTGGGAGGGCAACTATGACCTCGTTAAGCTGAATTTAAAAAATGAGGCTGTTATCAATCACATACTTGAAAATGTTAAGGGTTGGATAGAGGAATTTGACATAGATGGATTAAGACTCGATGTTGCGTACTGTCTTGACCATGATTTTATAAGAAGGCTCCGTGCCCACTGTGACGGCTTAAAGGAGGAGTTTCTTCTTCTCGGAGAGCTTCTTCACGGCGATTACAATGTATTCGTAAATGACGGCATGCTTCACAGTGCTACAAATTACATGTGCTACAAGGGGCTTTACTCAAGCTTTAACAGCATGAATATGTTTGAGATTATACACAGCCTTTTACAGCAGTTCGGACCTGAGGAGTGGACACGCTACAAGGGAAAGCATTTTCTTTCCTTCGTTGATAACCATGATGTTACAAGGGTTGCAAGTATTCTTACAAATAAAAAGCATCTGCCTCTCATCTATACGCTTGCGTTTGGTATGCCGGGTATGCCATGTGTTTACTATGGCAGTGAATGGGGTGCAGAAGGCAGGAAGGAGGAGGGCGACCCGTCACTTCGCCTTTCCTATGACGAGCCGCAGTGGAATGAGCTTACGGATTTGATTTCGAGGCTTGCTGAGGCAAAGAAGAACAGTGAAGCGCTTAATTACGGAGGCTTCCGTTCCGTCGTTCTCACAAATCATCAGTGTATTTTTGAGAGAAAGACCGATAATGAAAGGGTGCTCGTGGCAATCAATGCGTCCGACCAGCCATACACAGCCCACTTTGATGCTGGCTGCGGAATGGCAGTTGACCTTATAACAGGCGAAAACCATGATTTCGGAGGAGGCTCGGAGCTTCCACCGTACAGTGCGGCACTGTGGAAGATGGAGCGGTAATCTGAATTTAATTTTAAAATGCCTGTACTAAAAACCGTAAGACATGACGTTTTTAGTACAGGCACTTTGTTTTAATGTGTTGAATTTTGGTATGTTATATGTTAAATTGAATATATATTTTTTGAGGCATGTATTACACTGAAAGGATATGGGAGCAATGAAAAGAAAACCTGCACAGCAGATTGTTATAGTAATTTTTGGAATACTTCTAAACCTCATTGGCAAATACATAGCCGTAAAGCTTAACCTGCCTATATGGCTGGATGTTACGGGAACATGTGTTGCCGCTTATTTTGCAGGACCAATTGGCGGAATGATTGCAGGAGCATCAAACAATATTATCTATGGTATCATCACACCTGCTTCCTCCTCTCTTTTTTATATGCTTGTAAGCATTGTTGTCGGCATTCTTTTTGCATACTGTGCCAAAAAGAAATATTTGGAAGCATTTTCCACCGTTATGATTACAAGCTTTGTGATAGGTGTTTTTTCAATTGTGGTTTCTACGCCGCTTAATTTGATATTCCAGGACGGCAAATCAGGCAATATGTGGGGAGATGCATTATTTGACATGATGGACTGGTATGGAATGCCCCACGGATTATGTGCAGTAATGGCAGAGACAGTGGTTGAAATTATTGATAAGCAAATCAGTGTCCTTTTTGCTTTCCTTATTATACGCAGCATATTAAAAATCGGTAAAGAGCAGTCGGGAAAAAGGATGAAGCAGGCAGTTTCTGCTATCATCATATTTGCCATGCTTTTTGGAAACGGTGCAGATTACATTCAGACAAAAGCCGCTTCTGAAAGTGAAAATGAAGATTTGTTTGACAGCTATGTTGAGACAATTTATGACAGCACAACGGGCATGGCGGCATCAGAGGCAAATGACATTGAGGAGACCTCGGACGGATATATATGGATTGGAAGCTATGCGGGACTTACAAGATATGACGGCAGAGAATTTGAGTTTATCCGTGAGGGTGGAATATCCAGCGTAACAACCATGATGACGGACAGCATGGGAAGACTTTGGGTAGGGACAAATGACAGCGGCATTGCCTGCTATGAAAATGGAAGCTTTACATTCTACACTGTGGAGGATGGACTTCCTGTCAACTCTATCCGTTCCTTTGCCGAGCAGGACGACGGAACAATTTATGTGGGAACAACTGATAAAATATGTAAGATAGATGCGGATGGCGTGATAAAGGGCGTGGGAGCAGACAATATCATGTATGTCAATTCAATGACCTTCCATGAAAATCGGCTTGTGGGCGTTACGAATAACGGTAATTTGTTCATGCTTGATGAAAAGGATGAAGCTGCCACGGTAAGTGAGAGCACGGACGAATATTATTATACGTGCATCACCAGTGTTGAGCAGGGGCTTATGGCAGGCACCTCTGAAAATTTTATTATTTCGGTTGACATTTCAGGGGGAACCATAAAAGCCTATCATAAGCAGAACACAGGCGATTTAACACGTGTCACAGATATCGAGTCTGACGCTTACGGAAGGCTTTGGGTCTGCGGTGAAAACGGACTTGGCTTCATAAATGACTCAGGGCAGGTATATATCAAGCATTATGTAGGCTTTGACAGCTCCATTGAGTGTATGCATCAGGATTATGAGGGCAACATGTGGTTTGCGTCCTCAAGATGTGGTGTTATGAAGCTTTCCCCGAATCGGTTTACAAATCTGTTTTATGTTGCGGATGTGAGTAACGCCGTTGTAAATGCAGTTGTTTTATATGACGGAAGCTATTACTGCGGTACAGATTCAGGTCTTGTAATTATTGATGAGGCAAGCAACAAGGTACATAAAAATGAACTTACTGATATTTTGGAGGGAGACCGTGTCAGAAGTCTTTATGTGGACAGTAAAAACAGATTGTGGGTATGTACATACGGCAGCGATGGGCTTTTGCGCTATGATAACGGTAAAATTACCATATTTAATACAGCCGAAAAGGGAACCATCTGCGACCGATTCCGATGTATCGTTGAGCTTGAAAACGGCATTATGGCGGCAGGCACAAGTGAAGGAATTAATTTTATACAGGACGATAAGGTTATCGGCAGCATAACAGAGGAGGACGGACTTGCAAATCCACAGATACTCTGTCTTGTTTGGGGCAGCGACGGAACGCTTTATGCAGGAAGTGACGGTGCAGGAATTTATGCAGTCAGGGATAGAAAAATCAAGGAGAATTATACGACGCATGATGGACTTACATCAGATGTCATACTTAGAATGACAGCATACAAGGACGGATTTATTGTGGTGGCAAGTAATTCGCTGTGTTATATGTCAAATGGTGAAATAAAGGCGTTGGAGCATTTTCCGTATTTCAACAATTATGATGTTCAGATTTTGGGCGAAAACGCTTATGTTCTTTCAAGCTCGGGCATATATATGACAGGTGCAGAGGGGCTTGTATCGGGAGAAAATTTCAGCTATAAGCTTTTTAACAGCAGTGATGGTCTTTTGGGAGGGCTTACGGCAAATTCATGGAATTATATAGATGAAAATGGCGTTTTATATTTCTGCTGCAATAACGGAGTGCTTGATTTTACACCTGAGGAAAAGGCACAAAGGGCGGACTATAAGTTTGGAATTGCATATATAACAGGGGACGGCGAAACCATTGTGCCAAAGGATGACACCTATGTTGTTCCGGCAGAGGCAAAGCTTATAACAGTTAAGGCATCGTTGCGGAACTATTCCTTAAATAATGTGAAGCTTAAATTTTATATAGAAGGATTGGAGGATAATCCGAAGGTTGTATCACAAAATGAGCTGGAGGCGATACAGATTTCCAATCTGCGGCATGGCGATTATAAAATTCGTATTCAGATTATCAGCGATGATGAAAATACGGTTGTGCAGGAGCAGGTATATACGCTTGTAAAGGAGCCGCAGCTTTGGGAAAATTGGTGGTACAGGGTGTATCTTGTAATCGTTGTCATTTGGATTGTTGCATTTATTACATGGGGAATTATCATGCTTATCAATATGTCTAAGCGTAAAAAGCAGCTTGAGGAGCTTAGGAAGGAACTTGAGGAAACGGTAAGCATACAGACGGAGGAAATAAGGCAGCAGGCGGAACAGAGGGTCAACTTCCAGTGGCATGTAATCGACAGTATGGCATCACTGATAGAAAGCCGTGACGGAAATACGGGCGAACACGTTATAAACACAAGAAATTATGTTGCCCTTTTATCAGGTGAGCTTTTGAAAAGAGGCATGTACCCTGACATTGTCACCGAGGAGTATGTTGATGCCTTGGCAAGGGTGGCGCCTCTCCATGATGTAGGTAAAATAAAGATTTCTGATGTGATTTTAAATAAGCCCGGCAAGTTTACGCCTGAGGAATTTGAGATTATGAAGGAGCATACCTTATTTGGCGACAAGGTTATCGGTGACATTCTTGTGGATGCGGAGCCTGAAATGCTGAAGGTTGCAAAGGAGGTAGCGCTCTGCCATCACGAAAAATGGGATGGCTCAGGCTATCCAATGGGAAAGAAGGGGGAGGAAATTCCACTTTCTGCCCGTATCATGGCTATTGCAGATGTGTTTGACGCACTTGTCTCCAAGCGTGTTTATAAGGAGGCATTTAAAATAGAGCAGGCATTTGACATTATAAAGGAAAGCGCAGGAACACATTTGGACGCAGAGCTTGTAGAGGTATTTTTAAGCATAAAGGATAAAATAATTGAGGCGCACGATGTCATTGTTGCGAAGAACAAATAAGATATACAATAAAAAGTTTTTTTATGTGATATGTTCAAATCGGGGAGTAAATGAAAATGAAGCTGAAAATGGAAAGTGAAGTTGATAATGAGACAGAGGAAGTGAAAGACAATTATCTTTACGATTATCAGATTACTACGCCTGAACAATGCATTATGCAGCTTAAATTTTATTTGGAGGCATACAAGGATCAAAAGGAAGGCGCTGATCTCAGATTATATCACATCAGGTTAAAAAAGAACGTATGGATTGTCACTGTGGCAGCAATGATGCTGCTTTGCGAGGGACTTATCGTTATAACATTTAACCTGATAAAAGGATTTTCGGTATATGGGCTTGTTGCCTTTGCAATGGCTACGGTGGCATTGCTGAAAAGCGTTGAAATTATGATTGTTTCCATATATTCCTATGGCGTACATTTTGAAAGACCAAAATTTGAGCGGTATATAAAAAAATATAACATATTTACAATTCAGGACGAGAAAAACCACTGTGATGTTGAAATTCTGAAGCTGAAACAGATGATAGAGGAGGTAAAGCGTAAGACTGCCGACACGCCTCAAATAGAAAGAAGATATTTTGAATATAAATACATCAATAAATATGCAGAAACAAAGGTCTGTCATTTTTTTGATGAACACAGTAAGCTTGTTGTCGCTGTGGGGGTTATTTTTTTGCTCATAATTTTCACGTTTGTTGTATATGTTTTGGTGCATAGTCCGAGAGGATTGACGGGAGGCGTTGGTTTGTAAAATTTGTGATACATTTTTCCATTTTGAATTGTTCATATAGTGAAAGGCCTTTTAATTAGGAACTGTTAATATGGACAAGGAGGTATGGCTGTGAATGAAGCAAGGTATGTCAGCATTGTAAAGCAGTATTCGGATACAGTATACCGGGTTGCACTGAGCTACACGAAGAAAGAAGCGGATGCGGAGGATGTTGTACAGTCGGTTTTTATGAAGCTGTTTGTTACGGATACTGTGTTTGCAGATGAAGACCATGTGAGAAAATGGCTGATAAGGGTAACTGTAAATGAGTGCAAAAATTTTTGGAAGTCTTTTTGGCAGCAGCGTGTAGACTCTATGGAGGCGCTTGACGGGGAAGTGAGCTTTTCATCGGAGGAAAAAAGTGAGCTTTATTATGCTGTGATGGACTTGCCGAAAAAATACCGGGTTGTTGTTCACCTGTTTTACTATGAGGGGTATTCCACACAGGAAATTGCAGCCCTGCTGCATATCCGTGACAGCGCAGTCAGAAACCAGCTTGTCCGGGCAAGAAAAAGGTTGAAGCAGCAGTTAAGGGAGGCATGGAAAGATGAGTAATAAATCATATTATAAGGGGACGTTTGATGAGGTTCATATCCCTAAAGCACTGCTGGGAAAGGTGGTTAATATGGATATGGACAAAACGAAAAAACGTAAAACAAATAAGCTTAGGGTTGCGCTTGCAAGCGTTGCCGCATTTGCACTGTGCATGATAGTATCTAACGGAATTTGCTTTGCCGCAACCGGCGAAACATGGGTAAGCAAGGTTATCATGACTATAAATGGCGAAGAAGTGGAGCAGGAAGTAACATGGCATCAGGAGGGCGATGTAATTATCGGAGAGCTTGAATATGAGCTTGAGAACGAGGAGGATGAGATTTCCATAACAATGCAAGGTCAATATGATATGGAGATGGAGCTTTCTAACAACGAGGATAATATAAAAGCTGAGATTTATGACAGTGGCGATTATATAAGTGCGGAGGTTGATACGGAGGCAGGAAAAACATATTTTTCAGTCGGGGAATGTAAAATTGACATCACTGACGATATTGTAGACGGCAAAGCAAGCGGAGAGTTTGATTACGATGGTAAGCGCTTTGGATATGAGGTTACCCAAAACGGTGATGACTATGAGATTGCGCTCTATACCATAGGGGAATAAGTATAGCCTTATTCTTGTTTATTCGATTTGTAAAATCTGCTATTATGCAAAAAACGGTTATAACCTGTTTTTGTAAATAGCAGATTTTTTCTTTGTGAATTGTCTGACGTTTTTTACAGACTGACGGAAGCCTTGGAAATAAAAAGTAACTAATTGCCACATATCCCATATCATATTATAGAGTGAATGATTATGAGGTTTTATATGGCAATAAAGATAATAATAGATGCCGGTCATGGCGGATATGATGCGGGTGCTGTGTATAATGGAAGGCGTGAAAAGGATGATAACTTAAATCTTGCGCTCGCTGTGGGGAATATACTGAAATCACAGGGCTATGATGTCGTTTATACGAGAACAGATGATGTGTATGACTCTCCGGTTCAGAAGGCAAGGATAGGAAATGAGAGCGGGGCTGATTTTTTTGTTTCCATACACAGAAATTCCTCGCCCACGTCAAACCAGTATAATGGTGTTCAGACACTGATATATGATGATTCCGGCATAAAAAAGACTATGGCTGAAAATGTAAACAGACGTCTTGAGGAGGTTGGATATAGAAATATAAATGTTGATATAAGACCAGACCTTGCGGTGCTTAGAAGAACAAGCATGCCTGCAATCCTTGTGGAGGCTGGATTTATCAATAGTGACAAGGACAATAATCTTTTTGATTCAAAATTTGAGGAAACGGCACAGGCGATAGCCGATGGAATTGATGAAACAATAAGAGCCGCAGGGATGACAGCCGCATCAGGAAGAACAGCAGGAGGAAATGGCGCGGCTGCTGTAATGAGTTACAGTGCAAATAGGAATGATATGTTGGGTACGGGAGGAACGGAGAACGTAAGACCGCCTGCAAATCAGGGAAATGGTACATCATCTGCAAACGGGAATGATAAAGAGGTGTATCAGATACTTGTAGGCATATATAGAAGCTTTGCTTCTGCATCCTTCCAAATGAACAAATTTATCAACGAGGGCTATATGGCGGAAATATATGAGGACAATGGACTGTTTCAGGTAAGGGTAGGAAATTATGATGATGTGGACGAGGCACTGATTGCACAGAGGACACTCCGGGATAAGGGCTATGAAACCCTGATTGTAAGACAGGGCGTTTAATATTCTGTCATTGTTGCCGGCTGTGGCAGGAAATAAAGATAAAAATAAAAAATACCGGTTGACAACAATAATTTCATATGGTATTCTCATTTTCGATGTACTGCCGTAGACAGCAGGTGCCTGATGGCATAAGCAGTAAACGCCTGCCGAGGAGGAATCGTAAATCTTTGATTAACGAATTTTAACTCCTATGTCTGGCATGGGAGTTTTTTTATATCCATTACGCAGTTACATTCCAAATAAAATAAGGAGGTGCGTGATTTTGGCAAAGGTAGAATTAAAGCAGCCAATCGTTGAGGAAATCAAGGAGAACATCAAGGATGCAAAATCAGTAGTGTTAGTTGATTATCGTGGACTCACTGTTGCACAGGATACACAGTTCCGTAAGACAATGAGAGAAGCAGATGTTATCTACAAGGTTTACAAGAACACCATGATTAAGCTTGCCATTGACGGAACAGAATTTGACAGCTTGAAGGATGACCTTGAGGGACCTACCGCAGTTGTAATTTCAAAGACAGACGCAACTGCACCTGCAAGGATTGCTTCCAATTTTGCTAAGGATAACCCTGCGCTTGAGCTTAAGTCAGGTGTTGTAGAGGGTATTCATTACGATGAGGCAGGAATTAAGGCAATTGCAAAAATACCTTCAAGAGAGGAGCTTCTTTCAAAGCTTCTTGGAAGTATTCAGTCACCTATTGCAAACTTTGCCCGTGTTATTAAGCAGATTGCAGATGCAAAGGAAGCATAATGACATTCACTGTTTTGTATAAGGCTGATTAAAAAGTAAAAAAGAAACCCATTCTTAAAAGTAAGAATGAAATTTTGAAAAATGGAGGAATTTAAAAATGACAACTCAGGAAATTATTGAAGTTATCAAGGGATTATCAGTATTAGAGTTAAATGATTTAGTTAAGGCTTGTGAGGAGGAGTTTGGTGTATCAGCAGCAGCGGGCGTTGTTGTTGCAGCCGCAGCAGGCGGAGATGCAGCAGGCGCAGCAGAGGAGAAGGATTCCTTTGATGTTGAGCTTACAGAGGTTGGTCCAAACAAGGTTAAGGTTATCAAGGTTGTTCGTGACTGTACAGGTCTTGGACTTAAGGAAGCAAAGGACGTTGTTGACGGAGCTCCTAAGGTTCTTAAGGAAGGTGCTTCCAAGGAGGAGGCTGAGGACATCAAGACTAAGCTTGAGGCTGAGGGCGCAAAGGTTACTCTTAAGTAATTAAGTGGCATAAGATAATACATGGCAAGGACGAAATTGTCTGATGCGGAATTTCGCAGATAGACAAGCTTCGTCCTTTCTTTACAAAGTAAAAAATACTTCTTGAAAAATCTTAAACTCGTGTCAAATTTCTTGTTGACACTTTTTTCCTATTGTGATAAAATGCTAAAATGTCATTATTGTGGCTAGGTATGCCATAATTTTAGTATAGATGGGAAGCGGGACTTTCCAAATAAGCAAAAAATAAATAAGTTCAAGAGGTGAATGCGTCGATGAAAAAGAACAGAATGCGTCCTGTGAAATCGGGTAGAGGAATGCGAATGAGTTTTTCAACTGAAAAAGAAGTTTTGGATATGCCAAATCTGATAGAAGTACAGAAAAACTCATACCAATGGTTTTTGGACGAGGGCCTGAAGGAGGTTTTCAGGGACATTTCTCCGGTAACTGATTACACCGGACAGTTGAGCTTGGAGTTTGTGGATTTCCAGCTCTGTGAGGATGATATTAAGTATTCCATTGAAGAATGTAAGGAAAGAGATGCTACATATGCAGCTCCTCTTAAGGTAAATGTTCATCTTCGTAATAATGAGACGGGCGAGATTGCGCAGCACGACATCTTTATGGGTGATTTGCCGCTCATGACAGCCACTGGTACATTTGTAATAAATGGTGCTGAGAGAGTTATTGTCAGCCAGCTTGTACGTTCACCTGGTATATATTATGCAATCAGTCACGATAAAATCGGTAAGACGCTTTATTCGTCAACCGTTATACCGAACCGTGGCGCATGGCTTGAGTATGAAACGGATTCAAACGACGTATTCTATGTTCGTGTCGACAGAACAAGAAAGGTGCCGATTACGGTTCTTATCAGGGCGCTGGGCATCGGTACCAATCAGGAGATTATCGACCTGTTTGGTGATGAGCCTAAGATTATGGCAAGCTTAGAGAAGGATCCTTCCACAAATTATGAGGGAGGTATTCTTGAGCTTTACAAGAAAATAAGACCGGGAGAACCGGAGGTTGTTGAAAATGCGGAAAGCCTTATCAACAGCATGTTTTTTGATGCAAGAAGATACGACCTTGCAAAGGTAGGAAGATATAAGTTTAATAAGAAGCTTGCATTTAGAAACAGAATTGCAAATTATGTCCTTGCAGAGGATGTAACCGATCCGAGCACAGGAGAGATATTATTTAAAGCGGGTGTGACACTTAGCAGGGAGGACGCTAAGGCTATTCAGGATGCAGCCGTTCCTTTTGTATGGGTTCAGACTGAGGAGAAAAATGTTAAGGTTTTATCCAACATGGTTGTTGATTTGTCAGAGTATGTTGGGTTTAATCCAAGGGAGGCAGGCATTACTGAGGATGTTTATTATCCTGTATTGGAGCGGCTTCTTGAGGAATATGATGATGAGGAAGAATTGAAACGTGCAATAGAGGCATCTGTCAGTGAGCTTGTGCCAAAGCATATTACGAAGGAGGATATACTTGCTTCCATTAATTATAATATGCATCTCGAGTATGGCGTAGGCAACTCGGATGATATTGACCACTTGGGAAACAGGCGTATCAGAGCCGTGGGTGAGCTTCTTCAAAATCAGTATAGAATAGGCTTATCAAGACTTGAGAGAGTTGTCAGGGAAAGAATGACGACTCAGGATATAGATAGCATTACACCACAGTCTCTTATTAATATTAAGCCGGTAACAGCGGCAGTGAAGGAGTTTTTTGGAAGCTCCCAGCTTTCCCAGTTTATGGATCAGAATAATCCGCTTTCAGAGCTTACGCATAAAAGACGTCTCTCTGCACTTGGACCTGGTGGTCTTTCAAGGGATCGTGCAGGCTTCGAGGTTCGAGACGTACACTATACACATTATGGAAGAATGTGTCCGATAGAGACACCTGAGGGACCTAATATCGGACTTATCAATTCCCTTGCAACCTATGCAAGAATAAATGAATATGGGTTTGTTGAAGCTCCATACAGAAAATTGGACAAGACAGACCCGTCAAATCCTATTGTAACGGATAAGGTTGTCTATCTTACCGCTGATGAGGAGGATAACTTTGTAGTTGCACAGGCAAATGAGCCTCTTGACGAGGAAGGACATTTTGTAAAGAATAATGTTTCGGGACGTTTCAAGGATGAAACATCAGAGTTTCCTAAGTCAAATGTTGACTTGATGGACGTTTCTCCTAAGATGGTGTTCTCCGTTGCAACATCAATGATACCGTTCCTTGAGAATGATGATGCAAACCGTGCCCTTATGGGCTCCAACATGCAGCGTCAGGCTGTGCCGCTTCTTAAAACGGAAGCCCCTGTAGTGGGAACCGGTATGGAGGCAAAGGCTGCGGTTGACTCAGGCGTATGTATCGTTGCAAAGCATGACGGCGTTGTTGAAATAGCATCAAGTGAGAAAATTGTTGTTAAATGTGCAGATGGTACGAAGGACGAGTACCATATTATAAAATTTGACAGAAGTAATCAGGGTAACTGCATGAACCAAAGACCTATCGTAAAAAGAGGCGACAAGGTAACAGCAGGCATGGTTATAGCAGACGGTGCTTCTACGGCAGGCGGAGAGATTGCCCTCGGAAAGAACCCATTGATTGGATTTATGACATGGGAGGGTTACAACTACGAGGATGCAGTTCTTCTTTCAGAACGACTTGTTCAGGAGGATGTTTATACGTCTGTTCATATTGAGGAATATGAGGTTGAGGCAAGAGATACAAAGCTTGGACAGGAGGAGATTACGAGAGACCTCGCAGGACTTGCTCCGGAAGCACTTAAGGATTTGGATGAAAATGGTATCATAAGAATCGGTGCCGAGGTTCGTGCCGGAGATATTCTTGTTGGTAAGGTTACTCCAAAAGGAGAGACAGAGCTTACCGCTGAGGAGCGACTTCTTCGTGCCATATTTGGTGAAAAGGCAAGAGAGGTAAGAGATACGTCACTTCGTGTACCACACGGTGCGTTTGGCGTAATTATGGATACAAAGGTATTTACAAGGGAGAATGGCGATGAGCTTCCTCCGGGAGTAAATAAGACTGTTAGAGTTTACATTGCCCAAAAGAGAAAAATCTCTGTTGGTGACAAAATGGCAGGACGTCATGGTAACAAGGGTGTTATCTCACGTATTCTTCCTGTGGAGGATATGCCATTTTTACCAAATGGAAGACCGCTTGACATCGTGCTTAACCCGTTGGGCGTTCCTTCCCGTATGAATATCGGACAGGTGCTTGAGGTTCACTTAGGACTTGCGGCGAAGGCGCTCGGCTTTAACATTTCAACTCCTGTATTTGACGGAGCAGATGAGTACGACATTATGGATACCCTTGAAATGGCGAACGATTATGTTAATGAGGATTGGGAAATCTTCCATGAAAAATATAACGACATTATTGATAAAGAGGTTATGGATTACCTATATGAAAACAGGGATCACAGAGAGGAATGGAGAGGTGTTCCGATAAACAGAACAGGTAAGGTAAGGCTTCGTGACGGCAGAACGGGTGAGGAATTTGATTCACCGGTTACAATTGGATTTATGCATTACCTGAAGCTCCACCACCTTGTTGATGATAAGATACATGCACGTTCAACAGGTCCGTACTCACTTGTAACCCAGCAGCCTCTTGGTGGTAAGGCACAGTTTGGTGGACAGAGATTTGGTGAGATGGAGGTATGGGCGCTTGAGGCATATGGAGCTTCCTATACCCTTCAGGAAATTCTTACGGTTAAGTCAGATGACGTTGTGGGACGTGTTAAGACCTACGAGGCTATTATTAAGGGCGATAACATTCCTGAGCCGGGTATACCTGAATCATTCAAGGTACTTCTCAAGGAATTCCAGTCCCTTGGTCTTGATGTAAGGGTGCTTAAGGACGACCAGACCGAGGTTGAGCTTACGGAGACTCTTGATTACGGCGATGAAAACGTAAAGGCTGTAATCGAAGGCGACAATGCAGATGTAAATGAGGATTTAGAGTCTCAGGGCTACAGCGGTGTTGACGAAAATGACGAGCTTACATCTCTGTCAGATAATGATTATGCATTGGAAGATGTCGGCGTTGATGATGCATATGATGATGTGGATGAATATTAAGAAAGGAGATTTGTAAGATGTCAGCTACAAACAATGAAACAGCAGTTCAAGAGCAGCCTATGAATTTTGATACGATCAAAATCGGACTCGCATCTCCTGAAAAGATTAGAGAATGGTCAAGAGGCGAGGTAAAAAAGCCTGAGACAATAAATTATAGAACTCTTAAGCCGGAAAAGGACGGATTATTCTGCGAAAGAATATTCGGGCCAAGCAAGGATTGGGAGTGTCATTGTGGAAAATATAAGAAAATACGGTTTAAGGGTGTTGTCTGTGACAGATGTGGTGTTGAGGTCACTAAGGCAAGTGTAAGACGTGAGCGTATGGGACATATTGAGCTTGCTGCGCCTGTGTCACATATATGGTATTTTAAGGGTATTCCAAGCCGTATGGGACTTATCCTTGACATATCACCGAGACTGCTTGAGAAGGTGCTCTATTTTGCATCATACATTGTGCTTGATCCGGGTGAAACGACCCTTGAGTACAAGGCAATATTAAATGAGCAGGAGTACCGCAAGGCAGAAGAAGAATTTGGTTCAGGCAAATTCCGTGTAGGCATGGGTGCCGAGTCTGTAAAGGAGCTTCTTGAGGCGATTGACCTTGAAAAGGAGGCAGCGGAATTAAGGGAGGAGCTTGCGGACGCATCAGGTCAGAAGCGTGCAAGAATCATAAAGAGACTTGAGGTTGTTGAGGCATTTAGAAACTCAAATAATAAGCCTGAGTGGATGATAATGGATGTTATTCCTGTTATTCCGCCGGATATCAGACCTATGGTACAGCTTGACGGAGGCAGATTTGCCACGTCAGATTTGAATGATTTATATAGAAGAATTATTAACCGTAACAACCGACTCAAGAGACTGCTTGAGCTTGGAGCACCTGACATTATTGTAAGAAACGAAAAGAGAATGCTCCAGGAGGCTGTTGATGCTCTGATTGATAATGGAAGAAGGGGACGTGCAGTAACGGGACCTGGCAACCGTGCACTGAAATCACTTTCAGACATGCTGAAGGGTAAGCAAGGACGTTTCCGTCAAAATCTTCTCGGTAAGCGTGTTGACTATTCAGGACGTTCCGTTATCGTTGTAGGACCTGAATTAAAGATTTACCAGTGTGGTCTTCCGAAGGAAATGGCGATTGAGCTTTTCAAGCCATTTGTTATGAAGGAGCTGACTGCGCAGGGAAAGGCTAATAATATAAAGGCAGCTAAGAAAATGGTTGAAAAGCTTGAACCTGAGGTTTGGGATGTGCTTGAGCAGGTAATTAAGGAGCATCCGGTTATGCTGAACCGTGCCCCTACACTTCACAGACTTGGTATTCAGGCATTTGAGCCAATACTTGTAGAGGGTAAGGCGATAAAGCTTCATCCCCTTGTATGTACTGCATTTAATGCGGACTTTGACGGTGACCAGATGGCAGTGCATCTCCCGCTTTCCGTTGAGGCGCAGGCAGAGTGCAGATTCCTTTTGCTGTCACCAAATAACCTTTTGAAGCCTTCAGACGGCGGACCTGTTGCCGTTCCTTCACAGGATATGGTACTTGGAATTTATTATCTTACAATGGAGAAGTATGCAGAGTTTTCACCTGAGGAGGCTGCTTCGGCTAAAATAGCCAAGGAGTACCTTAAGGAGGATGAGGCTGCAAACCTTGCGGATATTGCTAAGGACTGCGAGAAGGGAAAGCTTGAGCTTTCTGACGTGGTTAAGGTAAGAGTGATTGCAAAGATGTCCAAGGACAAAAAGGAGGTCTTTTACAAGGAGATAATAAGCTACGCAAGGGATTTCATGAAGCCAAAATTTGGAAGCACAAATCTTGCAATGCTTGCATATGAAAATGGAGAGATAACGCTTCATCAGAGAATTTTAGTTAAAAAGACCATGGTTACGGCTGATGGTGAAAAACGCAGCAAAATGATAGATTCCACCTTGGGAAGACTGATATTTAATGAGATTATTCCTCAGGATTTGGGATTTGTTGATAGGGAAGTAGAGGAGGATATGCTTGAGCCTGAAATAAATTTCCATGTTGGAAAGAAGGGCTTGAAGCAGATACTTGACAAGTGTATCAATACCCACGGTGCAATTAAGACTGCCGAGGTTCTTGATGACATTAAGGCAATGGGCTATAAGTATTCCACAAGAGGAGCGATTACGGTTTCAATTTCCGATATGACTGTGCCTGCTGCGAAGAAGGATATACTTGAGGACGCACAGAAGGTTGTTGATACGATAAACATGCATTTCAACCGTGGTAATCTGACTGACGAGGAAAGATATCAGGCAGTAGTAAGAGTTTGGGAGGATGCCGACAAGAAGCTTACAAAGGCACTTCTTGACGGACTTGACAAATACAATAACATTTATATGATGGCCGACTCAGGCGCCCGTGGTTCCGACCAGCAGATTAAACAGCTTGCAGGTATGCGTGGACTTATGGCTGATACAACGGGACGTACAATAGAGCTCCCTATCAAGTCAAACTTCCGTGAGGGTCTTGACGTACTTGAGTATTTCATTTCTGCACATGGAGCCCGTAAGGGACTTTCTGATACAGCACTTCGTACAGCGGACTCAGGATATTTGACGCGTCGTCTTGTTGACGTATCACAGGAGCTTATTATACGTGAGGTTGACTGCTGCGAGGATATGGATGAGAAGCCTGGCATGTATGTAGAGGCATTCATGGAGGGCAACGAGGTTATTGAAAGCTTCCAGGAAAGAATTACGGGACGCTATGCTGCCGACAGTATATTTGATGCAGAGGGCAACATGCTTGTAAAGAAAAATCATATGATAACGCCTAAGCGTGCTGAAAATATAATCAAAAACGGTGTTGATGAAAACGGTGTGCCATTCCGTGAGGAAGGCTCATCTAAGCCAAGGCGTGATGCAAGACTTAGAATAAGGACAATTCTTACATGTAAGTCACACCTTGGTGTATGTTCAAAGTGTTATGGTGCTAATATGGCAACAGGACAGGCGGTTCAGGTAGGCGAAACCGTAGGTATCATTGCGGCACAGTCTATCGGTGAGCCTGGTACACAGCTTACAATGCGTACCTTCCATACGGGTGGTGTTGCCGGTGATGATATTACACAAGGTCTTCCTAGAGTTGAGGAGCTTTTCGAGGCGAGAAAGCCAAAGGGACTTGCCATCATCGCAGAGTTTGGCGGCGAGGTACAGATTAGGGAAACCAAAAAGAAGCGTGAGGTTGTCATAACTGATAATGAAAGCGGTAATTCAAAGGCATATCTGATACCTTATGGTTCAAGAATAAAGGTACAGGACGGACAGATATTAGAGGCAGGCGATGAGCTTACGGAGGGCTCCGTAAATCCACATGACATTCTCAAGATAAAGGGTGTCCGTGCAGTGCAGGATTATATGATTAGAGAGGTACAGAGAGTTTACCGTCTTCAGGGTGTTGAGATTAACGATAAGCACGTAGAGGTTATTGTCAGACAAATGCTTAAGAAGATAAGAATAGAGAACAGCGGAGATACGGATTATCTTCCGGGAACACTTGTCGATGCACTTGACTTTGAGGAAATCAATGAGATGCTCATTGAGGAAGGCAAGACGCCTGCTGAGGGTACACAGGTTATGCTCGGTATTACAAAGGCATCCCTTGCAACAAGCTCATTCCTTTCAGCAGCATCCTTCCAGGAGACGACAAAGGTTCTGACGGAGGCTGCCATTAAGGGCAAGGTTGACCCGCTTATCGGACTGAAGGAAAATGTTATCATCGGTAAGCTGATACCGGCAGGTACAGGCATGAAGCGTTATCGTTCGGTACAGCTTGATTCAGAAAAGCCTGAAATAGAAGTACAGGAGCAGGAATTGCAGGACGATGATGTCATACTTGATGTAGATACAGAGGAAACGGACAATGGACCGGACGAGGCAGTGGAAGCTGCCGAGGTAGAAGCGGGTGTTGTGGAGACGGCTGCTGCTGTCGAAGAAACTGAAAATGCATAAGACGGTTAAGCTTATATAAGTAAAATGAAGGCTGCTGCAATTAGGAATTAAGGAGAATTAACCTGATTGCAGCAGTTTTTTTGTTTTGTGTAGAGCCAAACAACGGTGCTAGGAAATAATTATTACATCTATATGGGTAATTATTACATTATACTGATATGATAGAAAAAAATATGCTATATATAGATAATAGTAAGCAATACTTTGAGGAGGTGGTTGTGGAAAATAAAAAAAATTACTAAAGATAATAAGTAAATAATGTAACAATCAAATTAAGAAGTATTTAAGGTTTTTGACAATCATACGGCTTATAATTCTTTTGGCAAAGGTATAAAGATATTAGTTTATGAGCCTAGGATGCCACAGGCTTTAAAGAAGCAAAACGATGTAAACAAACGGGAAAAGAAGTGATTATCCTGCGTAAAGGTGAGATGTAGGACTTGAAGGGGGCAATCGAAAAGGATAAATAAAATTATTATCTTGCTTGAAATTATCGTTTTATTTGAAACATGTTGAGATTAAAAATGTTAGGAGGACAATACAATGAAATACGGAAAATATATTATGACATTTGTTTTTTTATGCGTTATGTTTTTTTATTCGTCAGAAGATGCATCGGCATCAACAAGTAAACCTTATGGAAGCTATAGTACAACTATTTCTGGAGGAATTATTGCAACTTCAACTATAACAAAATGTAGCTGTAATCCAGTGAATAATTATTTAATGGCAGCTATACAGATTCAATATAAGTCAGATGGTAATTATTATTGGACACCGTCTTCAACGACATATTATTATAGCGAGGGTAATGACACAGAGAGTAAAACAAGAAGTATAACGCATTCTGGTATTACATATGCAAAAGGCTGGTTTAAAGCAAGATGTGGTTCTGGTAGTGTAAAAGAATATTATGATACAGCCACAAATTGACGTTTTTGTCAGAGAAAGTTTATTATAGATTAGGGTTGCCCCCTAGTTTATGATATCACTAGGGGGTACATATGATTACATTCCATTTATTAAAAAAACATATACAAATGCATAAGTCTGTATCGGCGCTGCTTTTTTGCGGGATTGTAGTATGTATATACTGCATAAGCGTAATGCTTGGAATTGCAGTTGGACAGTACAATATGCTTGCAAGCACAAATACTTATGGTTCCATTACATTTGATATTGGTGAGGATACTTCAAAAAAAATGGACGAGGTGTCAGAATTTATAAATAATTTTTCAAAAAATGGCGTGATAAATGTTATTTATTTAAGCAGAATTTCAGATAACCTGATTGTTGTAGGCTGGGACGGAACAAAGGGGCAAAATTGGTTTCCTTTAACCACAGGCAGATTTTTCAATGAGAAGGAAATGTCCGATGGCGAAAAATCGGCACTTGTTTCGGACAATATTGGAAATGATATCTTATCAAATCAAACCGTTGATATTGGACAAGCTTCTTATAATATTATCGGGACTGCATGGATTGTGCCATGGAATTTTTTGGCAGCCATTTCTTCAAATTCAAATGTTCATGTAATAAGGGAAGATGATACGGAGTGGACACTTTCTTTTGTTATTATCCCATTGAAATGCTATAAAGAGGAATTTATACCACAACAAATACTGATACAATTTAATTCTGCATCTTATTCCGAATTAAAAAAATATGCAGGTGAAATAGAAAGCAGATATGGGGATTCAAAGGCATATCCGCCTGTCAAAAATTCTGATGGCATATTGTATGAGAATACAATAAAATATGGAAAAATGGCAGTGATTTTATGTTTAATTGCAGGATTGACAGTAATAAGGCTTATGGCTGAATGGATCAGGCTTTATCAAAAGGAGATGCGTGTGCTGAGACTTTGTGGAATGACAGGGCTGCGATGCACATTCAATATATATGGGCATTTGCTTTTGTATTTTATTTTAGGAATTGGCATTGCGATATTTCTGCATTATCATACATTTTTCCTGCTTAAAGCAGTATATGGAAATACTTTTCCTGCAATGAGCAAATTGATAACGCTGCTTGCAATACTGTTTGCATTGTCTGTTATTTTTACCATTCCGGTTACAAGAAAGGCAGTTGCTTTAGGAAAAGAGGTGACACTTACATGAATTTTCTAAGAATATGTAAAAATCTTTATTCCAAATATTTTCTTAGTGAAGCGATTTTGCTGTTTCAGCTCGTATGCATGATAGGATTTTCCTTTGCTGTGCTTAATCCGATAGATGCGTTTATTCAGAAGAAAAATGCACTAAATCATGTGTATAAGCTTGATATAGCTGATACAATTCATTTTAGTAAGAGTAATGCGGTTTACGAACAGGAAATGCACGATGACTTTTCTTCGTCTGATGAAATATACAAAAAAATATGTGAAACGGAAGGAGTGGATCGTGTACTTCGGTTTCGTCTTGCCAATGGCATGTACGAAACAGAAACGATAGACCCTAATACGAATAAAGCAAAATTGGCAAGTTCAAATTTGCTTATCTATTCGGAGGAAACATTACAAAATGTAAATATTCAACTGTCCTCTGGTAAAATTGAAAAAAATGTGCATGACGATATTCCTATATTAGTAGATAGCAGCTTGGCTGATGTCATGCCAATAGGGACAAAAAAGGAATTTCAGATTGGAATGACGGACAAGCGGATAAACTGCGTTGTAACAGGTATTATAAAAGAAAAAAGCGTGTTGCCAGTAATTATGAATTATGGGTCAATACCGGATTTAGGGGTATTGGGTGCTTTTCCGGAAGATGTAAAAGGATATAGTTTTATTATAGTATATGGAAATGATGATTTATTATCTGATATAGGCTGGGAATCAAATTTTCTTATATGTACAAAAAAAGGTGAACGTGGGGAAATAGTAAGCAAGCGGCTTGAGGAGGCTGTTGGAAATTACGGAACCATAAATATAAATCGCAGAATGATTTTCTTATCGTTTAGGGAAATGCTGAAAGAAAATTCATGGAGCATTCTTACCTTTGCGATGTTAAGCCTGATAGCAGTTTTTGGCTTTGGAGGCTATCTGTTTTTGATGATTAAGCAGAAGCAGGTCGAATTTGCTGTTTTTTATATATTAGGCATGACACGAAGGAAAATGACGGTTACAATATTTCTTTCAAATCTAATTATGCTTGTTGTTGCATTTGTAGTCGCATCATTTACGACGCCGCAGTTTATTGGCGATGTTCTTCTGATCAAACAAAGCACGCCCGGATTTTTTAGTTATGCATTTTGTGGAGGCGTGTTAATGATTATTTTGTTGTTCAGCGTACTTGCAGCCTTTAGACTGTCGGGACGGCTTGAGGAAATAGCAATATATAAAGGGGGTGACTAATGTGCTTCAAATGAAAAAGGTAAATAAAATATATAATCAGGGTAAAAATTATGAGGTACATGCAATAAAGGATATTGATTTGGAAATTAATGAGGGAGAAATGATTGCAATTACCGGACCGTCAGGCTCGGGTAAATCAACGCTGCTGCATATACTGGCAGGCATAAGCAGAGCAACGTCAGGTGAGTATTATTTTGATGGAGAAGATGTTTCAAAAATGTCAGACAGCGCCAGATGTAAAATCAGAAATAAAAAAATAGGAATTATTATGCAGGACTTTGGGTTGCTGGGCGATGATACCGTAATTAGAAATGTGTGCCTGCCGCAGATGATTAGTGGAGAATATAATAAGGCTGTCGCTGAAAAAGCAAAAAGAATGCTTCATATAATGGGGCTTGATGATGTAGTTAAAAAGAAGGTTAATCAGCTTTCAGGAGGACAAAAACAGAGGGCTGCAATTGCCAGAGCACTCACAATGAATGCAAAGGTAATTATTGCCGATGAACCAACCGGTGCGCTTGATATACAAAACACTGAAATATTGATGAAGCTTTTTAGGGAAATCAATAGTCAGGGAATCTCAATTATTATTGTTACCCATAATCCGTTGGTTGCTGATTTTTGCCCCATAAGGTATACATTAACAGATGGAGTAATAAAAAGAGCTGTGGTGGAGAGCGAAGGTTAAACAAAAAGTGGATAGTTACTAAAAGTAAAAAGAGAAGATGATATTGTTTTTGTGTTGTAAAACATATATTACATCAAAAGGGGTATGGACATATAAGTTGGACAAATATGTACAGTTTATATCATCATGTTTTGAATATAGTTTATTAGAGGTGCAAAACGAAAAAATGTTGAGTAAAGAGTAGGCATCGTTAAAGGTTGGGTTGCAGATGGCATGGGTAAACATCTATCTCATAAACTGTATTAAGTGGGCATTAAGTTTAATTGGTAAAATTTTTTAATAAAATTGCAAACACTACTGAAGGTAATGGAAACCAAACAATTAGTCTGTATAATGGCGGTTTAAGTTGTCCGCAGATTGATGTAAGGTTTACAGGTAATAACCTTAGCTTTGGGAACAATATGTTACTAAAATCAGTCAGATTGCAAATTAAACATATATTGAACAGAAAGGAAACCATGCTTACATGATTTGTTTTAGTGGAAAGCTTGCTAGTACTCGATCAAATTTTGAGTATATTCAGACAATGCATGGAGGATAAAGTATGAATGATATTTTTAATTTAATCATTAAATTGTTACAAATAGGTTTGAGTATTCCGATAATTTTTGGGATGATTTTTGTATTTGTTATATATAGGATATTGTTAATTGAAAGGAAAAATGTTTTTTGCATTGCAACAATATGGCAAAAAATATTGGTGACGATAAGAGATTTTTTATTGTTGTGGATGGCATTTATGTCTGTGGCATTGATTAGTGTTTTTTTCCCTTATAAATTAACATATAATTGGATGATAGAAATAATTATCTCTATTATAACATGTTTATATTTTTTAATTCTGATATTACATTTATATGTTGGTGTAATTGCATTGGATTTTAGGATAAGCAGGAAGGTATTTAATATCCTTTTTATTACTTATTATGTGTTATCATTTGTAGAAATTTTCTTGCTTCCAATGAAATCCAGTGATTTTAAAACAAAAATTTTGACGGGATTTGTTGTGGCTTGCATTTCATCCGGTACACTTATATATAGTAATAATGCACGATACAACAAAGGCACATGGGTGCGGAAAAAATCTTTTTATTATGTAAATGAAAAAAAGTTTTATATTCATAGAATAATGGGTAACGATGTAATATGTAGCTATAATAGACTTATTGATGAGAAAAAGGGATATAAGGTTGAAAAATTGGAAAATGTTAAAATGCATACAATACTTCAGGATGATGTAGAAATACCATACGATTATTTAACATATTTATTAAATAAGCGTAAATATGAAATAATTGATAAAGATGAATTTGTTGATTGCGGTATTGAAAAAATATTAGAAAGATTCAATGTAAAACAAATAAAAAATATTAAAATCGATTTATTTAAACATAACTGGGCATTTTCAGTATTGCTTAAAGGAAAATACGAAAAAATAACAGAAAAAATGACTGTTAATAACGATAATAATAAGAAGTGGATGCTATTAAAGGTAAAAGGAGAAGATGATGTTGATTTATTGTTGTTGATTTTGTGTTGTAAAACATATATTACATCAAAAAGAGTATGGACATATAAGTTGGACAAATATGTGCAGTTTATATCATCATATTTTGAATATAGTTTATTAGAAGAACAAAACGAAAAAATGTTGAGTAAAGAAGATGACTTCATTTAATGGCTTCATTTAATGGAAAAAACTAGTTGACAGACGAAAAACATAATAATATAATACAACAGTGTGCGTTAAATTGTTTAATGCACACTGTTATTGTGTATAATTACATTTGACGTTTGTTGTACACAAGGGATAATTATTTTATGGAATTGGAGGTGAAAACATGCCAACTTTTAATCAGTTAGTTAGAAAGGGTAGACATTCTATCGAGAAGAAGTCAACTGCACCTGCTCTCTTAAGAAGCTACAACTCTCTTAAGAAAAAGCCTACTGACACTGCTTCACCACAGAAGAGAGGTGTTTGTACCGCAGTTAAGACAGCTACTCCTAAGAAGCCTAACTCAGCTCTTAGAAAGATTGCCAGAGTTCGTTTGTCAAACGGAATCGAGGTAACAAGCTACATCCCTGGTGAAGGTCACAACCTTCAGGAGCACAGCGTTGTTCTTATCCGTGGCGGCAGAGTAAAGGACTTACCTGGTACAAGATACCACATTATAAGAGGTACGCTTGATACAGCAGGTGTTGCTAAGAGACGTCAGGCACGTTCTAAGTATGGTGCAAAGAGACCTAAGGATGCAAAATAAGGTCGGACCATATATTAGTTTGTCTAAAACTAAATAGTGCGAAAGTAGGTTATGTTTTCTAGTTATAGATAAAATGTAAGCAATTTTTGCACGAACACATTTGGTTTCCATTTTATGCCTGAACAAAGCAGGAGCGCTGTTTTGTTCAAAAATGTGAGTACCGTTGAATTAATTAAAATAATTAAGGAGGGAAGAACCGTGCCACGTAAAGGACATATTGCAAAGAGAGACGTATTAGCGGATCCTATTTACAACAATAAGGTGGTTACAAAGCTTATCAATAACATTATGTTAGACGGTAAGAAGGGAGTAGCCCAAAAAATAGTATACGGCGCATTTGACCGTATAGCAGAGGAGACCGGTAAGGATGCCTTAGAGGTATTTGAGGCGGCTATGAACAATATCATGCCGACCCTTGAGGTTAAGGCGAGACGTATCGGTGGTGCTACCTATCAGGTACCAATTGATGTAAGACCTGACAGGAGACAGGCACTTGCTCTTCGTTGGCTTACTACATTTTCTCGTGCGAGAAGTGAAAAGACAATGGAAGAAAGACTTGCCAAAGAGCTTATCGATGCATCAAACAACACGGGTGCAGCTGTTAAGCGTAAGGAAGATATGCACAAGATGGCAGAGGCAAACAAGGCATTTGCCCACTACAGATTCTAGTAGTGCACTGCCTATATGATGTGTATAAATACGCATTATCGTTGTGCAAAAAACAGCGCAAATAGCGCACTGTCTATGATATAAGGAGGAAAAAACCTTGGCTGGAAGAGAATATCCACTAGAGAGAACAAGGAACATCGGTATCATGGCTCATATTGATGCAGGAAAGACTACTCTTACTGAGAGAATTCTTTACTATACCGGTGTAAACTATAAAATAGGTGATACCCATGAAGGTACTGCTACCATGGACTGGATGGCTCAGGAGCAGGAAAGAGGTATCACAATTACTTCAGCAGCAACTACCTGCCATTGGACATTAGAGGATCATCATAAGAAAAAGGATGGCGCCTTGGAACACCGCGTCAACATCATTGATACTCCGGGACACGTTGACTTCACTGTAGAGGTTGAGCGTTCACTCCGTGTACTTGATGGAGCTGTTGGTGTATTTGATGCGATGGCTGGTGTTGAGCCACAGTCAGAGAATGTGTGGCGTCAGGCTGACACGTACAATGTACCACGTATGGCATTCATAAATAAGATGGACAAGATGGGTGCTGACTTTTTCTATTCAGTTCAGACCATCATTGATCGTTTGGGCAAAAATGCCATACCTGTACAGATTCCTATCGGAAAAGAGGAAAGCTTTATTGGTCTTATTGACCTTTTCGAGATGGAAGCATACTATTATAAGGATGATAAAGGTACTGACATTGAAATCACGGCAATTCCTGATGATTTAAAGGATGAGGCAGAGCTTTGGCATGCGAACCTTGTTGAAAAGTGCTGCGAGTTAGATGATGATTTAATGATGATGTATCTTGAGGATGAGGAACCATCCGTTGATCAGTTAAAGGCTGCACTTCGTAAGGGCACAATTGCCTGTGAGGCAGTTCCTGTATTCTGTGGTTCCGCATATAAGAATAAGGGTGTACAGAAGATGCTTGACGGCGTTATCGAGTATATGCCGGCACCAACTGATATACCTGACATTAAGGGCGTTGATGCAGAAGGTAATGAGGTGGTTCGTAAATCATCGGATGACGAGCCGTTTTCGGCACTTGCATTTAAGATTATGACTGACCCGTTTGTTGGTAAGTTAGCATTCTTCAGAGTGTACTCCGGTACCCTGAATTCCGGTTCCTATGTATTAAATGCAACGAAGGACAAGAAGGAAAGAGTTGGACGTATCGTTCAGATGCATGCCAATTCCCGTACTGAGATTGATAAGGTTTACTCAGGAGATATTGCGGCAGCAGTAGGATTTAAGGTTACTTCAACCGGAGATACTATATGTGATGAGCAGCATCCGGTTATCTTAGAGTCTATGGAGTTCCCTGAGCCTGTTATTGAGCTTGCTATAGAGCCAAAGACGAAAAATGATCAGGGCAAGATGGGTGAGGCATTAGCAAAGCTTGCTGAAGAAGATCCTACATTTAGGGCTCATACAGATAAGGAAACCGGTCAGACAATCATAGCTGGTATGGGTGAGCTTCATTTGGAGATTATCGTAGACAGACTTCTTCGTGAGTTTAAGGTTGAGGCAAATGTCGGTGCACCACAGGTTGCATACAAGGAGACATTTACTAAGCCTGTTGACGTAGACAGCAAGTATGCGAAGCAGTCAGGTGGTCGTGGTCAGTATGGTCACTGTAAGGTTAAATTTGAGCCTATGGACCCTAACGGTGAGCAGCAGTTTATTTTCGAATCAACGGTTGTAGGTGGTGCTATTCCGAAGGAATACATCCCGGCTGTTGGCGAGGGTATTGAGGAGGCTGCCCAGGCTGGTATTCTTGGAGGATTCCCGGTACTTGGCGTCAAGGCTACTGTATACGATGGTTCATACCATGAGGTCGATTCATCAGAGATGGCATTCCACATAGCAGGTTCCATGGCATTTAAGGATGCAATGAACAAGGGTGGGGCCGTTCTTCTTGAGCCTATCATGAAGGTTGAGGTTACTATGCCTGAGGAATACTTAGGCGACGTAATCGGAAGCTTAAATGCTAAGCGTGGACAGATTGAAGGTATGGATGATATTGGCGGCGGTAAGATTGTAAGAGCTTACGTTCCGCTTGCCGAGATGTTCGGTTATTCAACACAGCTTCGTTCTGCAACGCAGGGACGTGGTAACTATTCCATGTTCTTTGAGAGATACGAGCAGTGTCCGAAGAACATTCAGGATAAGGTCCTTTCCAATAAGGGCTAAGATAGCAAAGGCTATTGAAAAACAAAAGTGAAACCGAAGGTACGAGCAGATATTATTTGGATTATCTGCAAGTGCTTCGGCATGAAGTAAAATAATAGTAATTTTAGTTTAAAAAGGCTTGAAAATATTACCATATTTTAATATAATATGGACTAGCTGAAATTTAACCCGAAAAGGGGTAATTTAAGGAGGAAATAATAATGGCAAAAGCTAAGTTTGAAAGAACTAAACCACATTGTAACATTGGTACAATCGGACACGTTGATCATGGTAAAACTACTTTAACAGCAGCTATCACTAAGACTCTTAACGCAAGACTTGGTACTGGTGAGGCTGTTGCATTTGAGAATATTGATAAGGCTCCAGAGGAGAGAGAAAGAGGAATCACTATCTCAACTGCTCACGTTGAGTACGAGACTGAGAACAGACACTACGCACACGTTGACTGTCCGGGACATGCTGACTATGTAAAGAACATGATTACCGGAGCTGCACAGATGGATGGCGCTATCCTTGTTGTTGCTGCTACTGATGGTGTTATGGCTCAGACAAAGGAGCATATCCTTCTTTCACGTCAGGTTGGTGTTCCTTACATCGTTGTATTCATGAACAAGTGTGACATGGTTGATGATGAGGAGCTTCTTGAGCTTGTAGAGATGGAGATTACTGAGGTCCTTGAGGAGTACGAGTTTACAGGCTGCCCAATCATTAAGGGTTCAGCTCTTAAGGCTCTTGAGGATCCTTCAGGCGAGTGGGGCGACAAGATTCTTGAGCTTATGAAGACAGTTGATGAGTATGTTCCAGACCCACAGAGAGATACAGATAAGCCATTCCTTATGCCTGTTGAGGACGTATTTACTATCACAGGCCGTGGTACTGTTGCAACTGGTAGAGTTGAGTCAGGTGTAATCCACATCAACGAGGAAGTTGAGATTGTTGGTATCAAGCCTGAGGTACAGAAGACTACTGTAACAGGTATTGAGATGTTCAGAAAGCTTCTTGATGAAGGACAGGCTGGTGATAACATCGGTGCACTTCTTCGTGGTATCAAGAGAGAGGAAATTGAAAGAGGACAGGTTCTTTGTAAGCCGGGTTCAGTAACCTGCCACACTAAGTTTACTGCTCAGGTTTACGTTCTTACTAAGGACGAGGGTGGACGTCATACTCCATTCTTCAACAATTACCGTCCACAGTTCTACTTCAGAACTACAGACGTAACTGGTGTTTGTAACCTTCCAGCAGGTACTGAGATGTGCATGCCTGGTGATAACGTAGAGATGACAATCGAGCTTATTCACCCAATCGCTATGGCACAGGGTCTTACATTCGCTATCCGTGAGGGTGGTAGGACTGTTGGTTCAGGTAGGGTTGCTTCTATTATTGAGTAATTAATAAAAAAGCTAGAATTATAAGGACTTCGGGCGGTTTGCTCGGAGTCCTTTTCTGACTTGTTTTTGAGAAAGTGGAAGCGTGATAACAGAATGATAACAAAAATTCACAAATTCAATGAAGATTTGCATGTGGAGAAATTGGTTATTTACGTCGTTCACTGGTGCTGTTAATTATTTCTCTAGTTTAAGCAATTCCTTATTCTTTTTTATATATTCTTTCCAAATTGCTTCTTTGTCTTTTGACGAGTATTTTCATATTTTTCAGTGTATTCGTCATGGGGTGCTTTCAGTTGATCCATGAGGGGTGTGTCGGCGGGCAGTTTATCTCTATAGATAAGGGCATACAACTTGTTGTAAGACTTTGTAAATTCTGTATGAATTGGATGGCTGAATAATTTCTCCTTATAGGATTTTCGGCTGGCATATTCGTTACATGCAGTGGAAGTATCTCTATATATTCTTGTACAGTATTCTTATTTGGAAGTGTACTTCACACGAAAGTATCCGTTGCATAGTTTACATTTCTTGATAATAAATTCTTCCTCAAGCATTTGACGGATGACGATATACAAAAACTGTTTGAAAGAGGTAATAGGATATTTTGCCATTGAGTTGTCTGTAACAAAAGAAGATGTGTTATTCAGGTATTCGAGCCAATTCTGTATGCTAGAATTGATATCTGACAAGGAAGAATCGGAGAAATTTTTGAACAGAAAAGCAGCCTTTAATTCCATAGAAGATAAGGCATCTGATTGAAAATCCTGTTTATGGGCATACAGACGGTAGAACTGATATATTTCAGTTATCACACAGCTTGGGAGTTGTATGCTTTTTTTGTTGGCTTTATGATAATAGCATCTAAATAGTCCCTTGTCTGTGTATACAAGCTGTTAAGGTTTCCAATTTCTTCTGATAAAATGATTGTGAGAGAAGAAATTATATTTTGTCTATGAAAATATGTGGCAGAGAAATCAGCTTCTATTTCATGAATAAAGCACATTCTCTACGGTTAATGATAGCGGAGCTGCATATGGTGCAATTGCATATAAGCAGGAACTTTATGATGGAATTAAATTAATTTCGGAAGTAAATCGGATTAATTGTGGTGGTTTATTGAATAAGTATAAATTTGATGGTGGAAAAATAACATAGCTTTTCTAATTGTTTATATTTTGTTGTTTAGTAATGCTGTCTTTAATTTTCATCAAAAATAAGTAAGGGACGTTTGCTGTAATAAATCAAGGAATGTTTTATTTTATTGGTTAAAGGATAAAAAAATAGATTTGTGTAAGGCAGAAAGAACAAAAAGTGTGATAAGATACACTTTTTATTGAAGAGGGTACAAATGGGTGATATAATATTGTAAATATAATTGTATAAGTTGATCTTAGGAGGAAACTAAAAATGGCAATAAGTTACAAAAACTATGGAAAATGCTAATTGATAAAGAATTGAAGAAAAAGGATTTGGAAAAATGGCGGGAGTTAGCCATTATACAATAAATAAATTGAATAAAGGTGAAAATATAACAATCGATGTATTAGAAAAATATGTAAAGTATTAGATTGTACAGCTAGGGAAATTATGGATTGAGCAGAAAATGGAGTATAAACCATCCTCTATCATTATAACCACATTGTCAGC
>JAMPEW010000031.1:0-5069 GCA_023664775.1 Clostridium sp.
CTCCTTATTAATTTGTTATCTATGTAAAGCACATATCTGTGCATTGCTTTATTATATGCCAATGGCTATATGCTTTGGGGTCCTAAGTATTTTCATCCTTTCCTTTTATTTGGGCAGTCATTCGCACAGCAAAATATTGACTAATTGCACCACTGCCCTTACTACGACTACAACGTGTACATTTTATCCCTCATCGCCCTGTACACATGGGAATTACAGACGAGCCGCCTGAAGCGTTCACGACGCACCCTTTAGGGCACTATCTCCTCTGATGCCGATTTTCGAGGATTGGGGAACCCGATTGGTCACCCGTATGGATTATTATCCTTCCGCCACATTAAACTCCGCCTGTGTGCTCCATCTTCACCGCTAGGTTCATCAACTCTCCTCGCACCCTACAACTGATTGCCTGTCTGACAGATGTACCGGAATTTTACTCCGTATATCTTTCTCACCACTTATACGCTGCGGCATACATAACCGCAGTATCTGTAATTGCTATTTATTTTTTTCAGAAAGATGATGCTGTTTCTCAAAATCTTTCTGATGTATATTATAGATTGTTTTTCATAAAAAATCACCCCGAACATCGTACCAGTCGGGGTGAAGTTTGTACCAGTATCTATCACGACTAAAACCTTTTCCAGCATCGTTACAGCATCCCCATCCAGCCATACAGTGGATAGAGCGAAAACCACTTTGCCGCCTCAAAGCCAAGCTGCTTTAACACCAGGGGAACAGCCAAAAACAGCAGGGCAAAAAACACAGTCTGCACCTGATTTTTTCTCCATATGGATATTCCGATTGTTGCCAGTGTAATAACTGCTGCCGCCACAAGCTGGGAGAGGACAAAAAGCAGGACAAAACATCCGATGGTCATGGGAAGGGGAAGCCTTGCAAAATATAAAATGCTTCTAATATCCGCCCCAGCTTCATGCATCGGATAAACGGAAGCAATATGACAAAGCCGGCTCACGCAACAGGCAATGGCAGGAACCGCAGCCACCATACAACAAATCAGGGCTTTACAAACCATGATCCGCCGCACGCCTGCCTTGGTAGCTCCAAGCAAAAACAGGGAACCGCTCTGATATTCCATTGCCGCCGCACCGCTCACTGCAAGAATAATGCCGATGGATAAAATCAGAAGGTCAACGGAACCTGCATCCTCCATAACCCCAAACAGGTAAAGATATCCTGTATCATAAACAAAGCTGCCGCCCTCTGATTTTATGTGTGCATACTGCTCCTCCACCCGCATGAATGCAGGATAAAAAGCAAGCGTCATATTTGCCTGTGCTTTTAAGGAATCTCCTGCGTCATCACTGATTGTACCAGCGGCAATCATCTCATCAATCTCCTCTATTTTTTGCAGGGCTTCCTCATACCTCGCCCGCTCCGATAAAACAAGGGCTTCCTTTTCTTCTGTCAGCTTCCCCTCCAGCTCTGCCATAAGCGTCTGGTAATACTGTTCCCCAATCGAAGGCGTATAGGTACGGCTGACATTCTTATATACGAGCAGCATGGTAAACAGCAAACTGATAATCAATGCCTTATTTGTAATTAATATTTTATATCCCTCATGTCGCCAAATGCTAGTGTGCGGCTTAAAAAGAATGGTAATGGGTAATTTAAGCTTCCGTATTTCAAAGCTTTTCATGTGGCAAAAGCTCCACAGCCCGCCTGCAACACCAATTACACAAATTACAAGCGTAAGTCCGAGCGACAACCCCAGCCTTGCCACGGGATATTGAAATACATTAAAATTCAGGTAACCGCCATACAGGTTTTCTGTTTTCATCAGTCCAATCAGGTTCATATATTTTAAAACTGACAGTGCCGAGCCAGCGGGGATCAGATAATAAAGCAATGCACTTACACCGATACAGACTGCACCCACCAAAAACGGCAACGCTGCAATTTCTGACATGATACAGAAAATAGTAAGCACTGCACCAACGCCAAACAGCACCAGTGCCTTTGTGCATACGGAAAGCAGAATATAGCCCAAAATGCTGATGTTAAGACTGCTTTCGGTATAAGCTGCAATTGACTGTATGCCCGCCGTAACATCAAACCAGCCCGTACTCTGTCCAAAAAAGAAGATACTGACAAAATAAAACAAGCCTGTCAGCGAGACACAATAAATAAGCAGTGCTGCAAGCCTTGATACGATACTGTCCATTCTGCCATGTCTCGTGCTTCTGGTAATAAAAAACAGCTTTTTCTCCTTCTCCTCTACAATCATGCTGCCCACAAAAAGCATCATGCCAAGAAACAGCAGGCAGTCAACCCAAACCGCTTCCATGGCAGGGACAAGCCCTTTAGACGGCGTAAACCGTATCGTCTCACTTGTCAGCGTTCCGTAATCTGCCGCACTTTTTTCCAAATTCCTTAAACTAAAGGAATCCTTGCCTGCCCCGCCAAAAATGGATATTTGGCTTAATGCCTCCTTATTTTCCTGAATGGACGCAAGATACTCCCCGTAGCCTGAAACCGTCTGCCACTCAGCATACAATTCATCAATCAGATGACATTCCTGTTCCAGTGAACCAGTAAATGCAAGATAGTCACCCGATTGATACAGCTCATAATACCGTTCAAATATACCAGGATTATTTTGCAGTTCTTGGTTTGCCAGGGCATTTCCCATTTCATTTTGGAAGGACTGCATTGCTAAAATGTCACGCACAAATAAGACGCCATCCATTTTCTCTTTCAGTGCCGTGATATAATTTCCTTTTTCCGCCTCACTTTTATCCATAAGCTCCCTCCCGATTGCCTTATATGCGGAAAGGGGCGGTGTTTCCTCCTTTGGCAGGGATGTGTACCACAGCAAAAACAAATGAAGAAACAGCAAAAAACAGACCGATAGCACAAAGCTTTTCTTCTTTAACAGCTTACCCAGCTCAAATGGAATCAACCGAAGCATAACATCCCTCCTCCTTAAACACATGCATATACACTTCCTCAAGATTTTGGCTTTCGCCATATTTGTGGCAAAGTGCCTCCACCGTGTCCCTGTCAACGATGCTGCCGCTGCGGATAAGCAATATTTCCTTGGCTATGGGTGCAATATCCGATACGACATGGGTGGAAACGAGAATAATTTTATCCCCTGCAAGTGCCTGTATCTGCTCCCTGACACGGACCCGCTCCTTAGGGTCAAGCCCTGCTGTAGGCTCATCCAATACAATCAGTTTTGGATTTCCTAAAATTGCCTGTGCAATCAAAATCCGCTGCTTCATTCCTCCCGAATATCCGCCTATCGCCCTGTCAGCCATATCCTGCATATTCACATAGGACAGCACACGCTCCAGCTCACACTTCACGTCCTTTTTGGAAATTCCCTTCAGTGCCGCCATATATGCCAGAAAACGTCTGCCTGAAAAGCTATTGTAAAGCCCCTGCTGTTGGGGTGCATAGCCTATCAGACTGCGGAACTGCACACCCAGCTTGGAAATGTCAGTTCCGTCCCACAATACATTCCCCTCCGTAGGCTTGATGTTTCCCGTAATAATGTTCATCAATGTGGATTTTCCCGCACCGTTTGGTCCAAGCAGCCCATAAATACCGCAGTCAAGGGTAATGGAAACGTCGTCCAGTGCCGTTTTATCCTTGTATTTCTTTGTAATATGGTTTAATTCCAGCATATGTAAAAGCCTCCTTACCTACCTGCTCCAATCATTTCAATGCTGCGGTAATTTTCTTTTCCTGAAAACAGGTCTGCCTTTTTCATCAATGCATATTTGTACTGGTAAATTTCATAGGAGCCATCCTCATAGCCTGTCGCATCATAATCATAGATAAATAAAGCCTCATCCGTGGTTTCCCCACAAAATTCCAGTGCCCATCCATTACACTTGTTGACGAGCGGCGTTTGGGTTATCTCTCCTGTTTTTGTGTCCACAAAATACCATGTCTGATTTTCCCCGCCAAGATTCCAGTCCCTGCAGCACAACGTATCTTCAAACGTATACATCATCAAATTTTGCGGCAGTGCACATAGGGTTTTTCTTTCTCCTGTCTTTAGATTAATAACTTCGATGTTCTGATTTTGATTGGATGACAGATATATGCTGTCCCCATTGAGCTGCATGGAGCTTTCGTACCTGTTTGACTGCCTGCAAATTTCCCGTAATTGTCCACCATTTTCATTTAAGCTTGCATACACGGTATCAGAATTATCATACAGCTCCCTGTACACATCATTGTCCCATATTTCTTCCCGTGAAAGCTCCCGTCCGAAATCAATACCATACAATATGAACGCATTTCCGTAACAGCCGACAATGCTCCATGTAATATTGTCATCAAAATCCATCGGACAAATCTCCTGCATTTGAAGCGAGGCAAGATTTAAAAATACCAGCTTACGCTCCTGGGAGGTTGTGTATGTGGCACCTTCCGCTTTTTCCGTCGAAAGCTTTTTTGTAACGAGATAAATCCCCGCATCATTTCCAATCACCATATCCTCAATTGTCAAATCAGCATCAAAAGTATAGACTTTTTTTCGTTCGGTTCCATCAAGATTTGCCCGGTACAACGCAGCAGGACTGCTCTCCACCCCACTATCATCACCGATGGTGATGACGTTTTGCGAACTAGAACCATCATTATCATATTCACGGCTTAAAATATACAGGCTGTCCTGAAATGTAAACAGCTTGGTCGTAAATATCGGAAAATCGTCATAGGAAAATACCGCAGGGCAATCTAAGGTATCATGCCTGCAACCTGCCGTACTGCACAAGTAAATTTCCCGCTCCTGTGCAAAATCCATGTACATTAAATGCATCCCATAATTTCCATCGCTTAACTTTGTTACATCGGATGTCAGGTAATAATATCCATCCTCCGTGTTGCAGGCTGATTCTCCATCCTTGCTTATCAATGTTTTTAACTCACTTTTTGAAGCAGTATCCGTCTCGCCTGTCACTTCCTTCAGCCCGGAATTTTGCCCCGTATTCTTTGCATCCGCCGCTTTGCCACAGGCACACAGCGATAAGCATAAAATTGATACCATCATAAAAAGTAACATTTTTTTCATAAAAAAAGACCTCCTTGTT
>JAMPEW010000031.1:5169-34176 GCA_023664775.1 Clostridium sp.
AATTGATACCATCATAAAAAGTAACATTTTTTTCATAAAAAAAGACCTCCTTGTTTTGAGCACTAATCCATTTCAAATTTGCTTTCAACCAATGGACTGATGCTGCATGTCAGGTTGTCAATGAAAGCTTGACATACCATTTTTCTTACAAGGAAATCTTAAATTATAAAAGTCAAAAAATAGTCAAATCAAAAGAGAAATTTTTACGCAGGCACCCCTTTCCTTGTTGGACAGCTCCATGTCTCCGCCATGCTTTCTGCACAGGAGCCTGCTGATGGCAAGCCCAATTCCCATATGTCCGTCCTTATCGGCAGTCAGCATATTTTCCTTCTTTCGGTTTAAAATATCTGAAGAAAATCCGTCCCCGTCATCCGTTACGGTAACAAACAGGAACATATCGGACAAGGTAAAGGTAAGCAGTATTTCTTTTTTTGCATATCGCACTGCGTTATTTACCAGGTTTTCCAAAATTCTGTACAGCACAGCGGAATCAACCTGTATTTCCTTATCGGTCAGGGTATGCTTCGCATGGAGTGTGATTCCCTTTTGCTCCGCCAAAAGTGCCAAATCCTCTGTGACATCGTCCGCAAGCCGTGCCGCCGCTACGGTTTTGCGGAAAAGTTGCAGTTCCTCAAGCTGATTTAACAGCCTGACCGATTCGGTATACTGCTCCAACCGCTCTGCCGATTCGCCAAGGTTATGAATCATGCGGCTCATTTTTTCCCTGCTCATTTCCCCATGTGCAAGCCCTGCCTCAAGATACTCCGTATAGCCCTTTATAATGGCAATGGGATTACGCAGGTCATGTGCAACCGAGGCCTGCATCAGCCGTCGTTCCTCCAGCATGCTCCACATTGCTTTGTTGTTTTCATAAAGTGCCAGCCGCATATCCTCAAAGGAATGGCATAAGCCTCCCATCTCATCGTTGCAGTCATAGGCTATCTCAAAATCCAGATTTTGCCCTGCAATCTGCTTTGTTGCATCGGACAACAGCTCTAAGGGCTGCTTCAGCTTTCGCCTGTAAAAATAAATGCTGCACAAAAAAATTGCGGCAAATGCCAGCGTTGCAGGTGCGGCAACCATGATAACCCCGCACAGCCTATAGGCAAGCTTTCTTTTAGGCGTAAGGGAGTCCGCACCCGTTTCTATTTTTTGTATGGAGTATCTCTGCTCCTTCACAGCTTCTGAAATTTCATCATCATTGTCAAATGTCTGCAAGGAGGGCAGGATAGACAAATCCGTTCCGATTTCCAGACGGTATGTGCTCACTGTAACATTTCCATTCGCCCAGGTTTGTTCCATTGTGAGATACACCTCATTGGGATTCGGCAAAAGCCAATGACGGAATGTAACACAGCCACCCACAATCAGTGCCGATAAAATCGCCACGATGCCAATGGAACACAGAACAGTAAGTATCAGAAAACGCTTCAGCGGCAAATCGTTCCATTTCTTTTTTAACGCTTCCATTTGTACCCAACCCCCCAGACCGTTTCAATGTATTCCTCCCCTGACACCGTATGCAGCTTCGCACGTATTTTTCTGACATGCTCCTTGATTACGTCTGCACTACCCTCCGCATCATATCCCCATATCCGTTCATATATGCGTTCCCTGTCAAACACCTGCCCTGCATTTGTCAGCAGAAACTCAATTAATTCAAACTCCTTTTTGGAAACCTCTATCTCCGTGTCCCTGAAAAATATACGGCGTTCTGTCAGGTTTACGAGCAGCTCTCCCGACGTCAAGACCGACCGGGAACCGCTTCGGATGCGTTCATCACGTCTTAAATGGGCGGACACCCTTGCCGCAAGCTCCTTTAAGCTGAATGGCTTGGTTATATAATCGTCCCCGCCAAACTGTAATCCGTTTATTTTATCCTGCTCCGTAATTCTTGCCGTCAGAAACAAAATCGGACAGGAAACATGGCTCCGTATCGCCTTGCAAAGCTCCAAGCCGTCCATTTGGGGCATATTGATATCTAAAATAATCAGGTCAGGCTTTTTGGGCAATAGTGTCAGTGCATGCTTCGCACTGTTTGCAGTGTAAACCTCATAGCCCTCATCCCCTAAATAATCCGAGAGCAGCTCTGTCATCATCGTTTCGTCATCCACGATTAAAATTTTATGCTTCATCCAAACACCTCCCTGAAAAATAATACATGTTAAAAATCAAAAAAGTGTCAAGGTGCCTATTTAAAATTTTTTATATCAACTTATGCTATATTCTATTTTTTTCAAACCATTTAACCGCAAAGTCAACTAACCTTTTTTGACTGAAATACCTAGCCTGGGCATTTCCAATTGATACTTTAGAAATTGTATTATTTTTTTCAAAGTCTTCCTGTAATTTTAAGAAATCAGAATCATCAACATCAAGTACATCATATGAAATCCATTCCCGAATACCATGGTTCATCACCGCACTATGTTCCGTAATCTTTCTTTTTGAAAATGTTGCGAGTGACTCAGCCAAATGTAAAGAAGTACACTTATCAAACTCAACTCCAAGCAACAATACCTTTCCGTCCAATTGATATATTTTATGTAATGGTGAATTTTCTCCAAAGACATTTTCTATGTCATGGTCTTTTACAATGTACTCTGCATGTTGCCCCCAAGCAGCAAACGACCTGGACGGATGCCCGCTTCTTACTACACCATTCCATGTTCTGAACATTTCAGCCACAATTCCCATATTATCTGACGGTGTAATATCCTTATCATACGCAGGCCAATTTTCCCGTATCAATTGCCAATCCATTTCCGATATCTCCCAGTGTACCCCTCTATCAGGATCAAGATTTTTCCACGACTGAGTTGGCATAATAATTGTACCATTCTCACCTACGCTTTCCATAAGTGCTTCTATTACAGTCTGTGCCCCTCCGCAAACATAACCAAAGCTACCCAAAGCAGTATGAACAATTATAACATCACCTGATTTTACCCCTAAATTTTTGAAGCCCTCGAGAAAATCCTTTTTTAGTACAAGCTTTTTATTTTCTCCCATGACGTCTTACCTCCTTTTCCCAGTTCCAAGCAGCCACCTTTATCATTTTGTCAGCTTTCTATGAAAACAATTTCTGTAAATAATCTTTTCGCTAAACAACCACACTCTATTCAGATTATTCCCAATATAGCATATTGCGTCCATATAATCAAAAAATATTCCCATTTGGGAATTTTTATTAAATATACAGAAATATATTCCCATTTAGGCATATTTATATTTCATTCATAAATCAAACCAACATTCCATACTGAAATAATAATCTAAAAAAGGACCCCTGCACTAACAGGCGTCCTACAGGAGCTACCGATAGACGGTTAGCCCGATTTCATTTTTGTCCTTGAAAAAAACAAGGGCAACAATTCAGCTAATATCTATAAAATATCTCCGCAAGCCTTCTCAAGCCTTCATAATCCTCACAGGCTGCAAGCTCCCTTGTGGAATGCATTGCAAGCATCGGAATACCAACATCAGCGCCGAGCATCGGAAAATAGGAGGAGGTAATCGGTCCAAGTGTCTGACCTCCAGGCATACCCGAACGGTTCACCTGCTGCTGCCATGAAATGTCCGCTTCCTGACACAGCTTCTTTATAACAGCAGATGCCTCACTGTCAGTCACATACCGCTGGGTGGCACTTGTCTTAATTACAATCCCCTCTCCCAAATATACAGGATTCGTCGGGTCACTTTTCTCAGGATAGTTTGGATGAAAGCCCTGCGCCCCGTCCATGGAAAGCAAAAAGCCATTCGTCAGCATTTTAAGCCATGTCTCATGATTCACGCCTAATTTACCTGCAAGCTGCTCCAATATATGAAGCAACAGCATGGAATCCGCCCCCTGCTTCGAGCGGCTTCCGATTTCCTCATTGTCAAACATAACGGCAACTAAAATGTTATTATGTGTAACATCTACTATACCCTTCATTGCCTCCATAAGCGCTGCCACAGAAGCTAAATTATCAAGCCTCGGAGAAGAAATCAGTCCTTTGGCAATGCCTATAACCTCAGGCTGTTCAGGGTTATATAGATAAAGGTCATAATCAAGCAGCCCGTCTATGCGGCTAAAATCAGCAGTTCCAAGCCCGAATACAGGCATCATTTCCTTTTGAATGTCCATCTCAGGCTTTTTGTCTTTGTCAAGATGAGGCGCCAGCGAAGGAATGGTACATATCCCCTTTCCCGATGACACATACCGAGCCTCAGGATGAAATGCATCCATACCCTCTAACACCAATTTTCCTGCCACGCCTAAAGGTCTGTCAAACCAAGAGCATTTTATAAGGCCGCCATATGGCTCTACATTTAATCTGAGGCAGTGTTTTCCCTCTAACTTAGGATTGGATTTTATTTTCAGGCACGGAGAGTCTGTATGCGCCGTTGCCATTCGTAAAACAGAGCTTTCCTTGAGGCTTCCTACGCTTACTGCCACAAGCATGGACGGATAAGGCGTGATAATATAGGAGTGATTTTCCTCCACGTGCCAATCCCCCGCAATATCAAGTGCCTCAAATCCGCATTGAAGCAGCTGCTCCTTCACATGCCTCACCACATGAAAAGGACTTACGCCCTCGCATATTACATTTTTTAATGTGTCCATTCTTTTATTCATCATTTTCCATTCCTTTTTTATATACTGCATAGCATTTTCTGAAACAGCCTATACAGGCTGCCAAGCACAATTATTTTTATGATTATCCGTCAAGTGAAACCGAATCCATTTTTCCTAAAATATTCCCTTCCACAGATAAACAGTGGTCTGTAAACATTTCATCTAATTCATATGAAAAACAAATATCTCCCGAAGGCTCAATATAAATATCGGTGAGTGAAAGCCGCCGCCTAAATTCATCCTTTGAAACAGGCGTTTCACCCTCCTCGCCTTCCCATGTATAAACTATGCCATCATCTTCCGCCATTTCATCAGCTGCAAAATCCTTTACCTTCCGATCCCATTTCTCCATAGATGAAACGAGGGTTTTCAGCGCCTCCATAGACTTATCTATTGTTCTTGGCACATTAACAGTATCAGGGCAAAGCGTGACCTCACATTTTTCTCCCAGCCACGCAATCTGTCCTGAAAATTCCACATATAAACCGTTTCTTTGCATTGTAAAATCTCCAAACTCAGCCGTATGAATGACGACAGGCTCCTTCGCCAATGCTGCCGCCGTCTCAAGCTCCTCATTTCTAAGCTTTTTATCAAGAATATCCACCAGCATATATTCATTTATTCTGTGTTTATCAGAAGCACTATCAATTGTCCTTATTAATTTTCCGTTATAGTACAGCTTCAAAAGGCGGCGTTTTCTCACACGCACCCTATAAATTGTGTTATCCTTCAGTTTTATCTTCTTATTTTTTCTATAGTTCTTCTTATCAACAGGCAATACTAAAATACCCATCTCTTTCATTACACGTCCGGAAGCCGCATCAATGTATGCCAAAAAATTTGACCGGTGCTCCTTTATTATACCCTGAAAAAAACTAAAGCCCCAACTCATATGCTCATTATATACGAGAATTTCAAGTAATTCTTCCGAAAACTGACTATTAAATTCCTTATAAATTTCCTCATAGCTTTTCACGTTATCATTATTTTTATTCATTTTTTTCAAGTATTGCGGTCCCCCTTCGTTTGATAAAAGCTGCACACACATGTTGTTCCATGCAGATGATACATGCTTCATTATAATAGTCTAACTACACAAAAAAAGCAAGCCACCACACGAAAAGCAGGGTATGAAAACCTTTCAGACTTTTATCGTGGCAGCTTTCTTTTAAATATGGCAAATGCCATTAAGCACAGCCTTCCCCTTATGATATGACATGATAAACCATTACAAAATGGCACAAACTTCCAATCATAACACATACATGAAAAATCTCATGTGTCCCAAAATATCTATGACGCTCATTGTATGCCTTAACCTTTGGCGTCTTTATTGCATAGATAACGCCTCCGATTGTGTAGATAATTCCACCTGTCAAAAGCCATGCAAACTCTGAGGCTGTCATGTTGTTCATAATCGGCGCAAACGCTATAACGCACATCCAGCCCATAGCGATATACATAGCCGAGGATAACCATTTTGGACAGGTTACCCAGCAGAGTTTGAAAATAATCCCAAGAATGCCAACCGTCCAAACAAGAGAAAGAAGAACAATGCCCGTTTTTCCACCGATAACAAGCAGGCACACCGGTGTATAAGAGCCTGCTATCAGCACAAATATCATGGCATGGTCAAATTTTTTCAGTATTTTATTTTTCCGTTCCCCCATATCAAAGCTATGGTATATGGTGCTGGCGCCGTAAAGTAAAATCATGCTGACCATGAAAACAAGGCAGCAAAATGTCACATCCGTTCCCCCTGAAAATGCCCTGATAATCAGCGGCGCCGTTGCAAACACAGCCATCAGCATTCCTATGAAATGTGTGATTGCGCTTCCCGGGTCTTTCAGTTTTTTTATTGCATTGCTCATTTTATCAACCTCCACTCTATATGATATAGTTTTGAAAACTATGTATCATTTTCTTTCATACTACCACGTAGAGCTATTATATGCAATGCTAATTTTTTCATTCAAAAAATTTTTGTTCCATTTTATTTTACATAATGCTTGTACAAATTGCCTAAACCTTGAAGTCAATATGCTTTATGGACATATCCGCCTGCTCTTTCGTTATAGCTTCATCCTTTGTCACATATGCCTGACCGTCAGCATCCTGCAAGGCTTCCCCTATCTGTTCAAGCTTTGCCTCCTGAATATCCTCAATGGTTTCTTCCACTAATTCTGACAAATCACCCAGCGCATCCAACAAGCCGCCTGACGCTTCCTCACCGATTGCTTCCTCCTTGAGTTCTTCCTTTCTTTCCTCCTCTGTCTTTGGCTCATTCTCTTTGGCTGCCTCAGCAATCTTTTCTCCACGCTCCTTTGCCTCGTCCATTATGTGCCACATCTGCTCATTATTGTATGCCTTTTTTGCCGCTGCAATGCTATCTTCATAGCTGTGATATAATTCCAGCTTCTCAGCTATGTCCTCAACCGTTGCACATTCCATATTTTTCAGGCTCTCTTTTTTCTTTTCCCAAAATGCAACCTGACTTTGACATTTCGCTTGACGCTCCTGCTTCTCTGCCGTACTTTTCAGTCCCGTATTTGCCATATTTCCAAAAAAACTATTTTGATTCATTTTTATATTCATATAACTGCCTCCTATCCTTGAACGTCGCCGCATCCTAATTTTGCTTCGCAATATATTCCCATTTACGAAGTAAATCAGGAACCCTAAAGTGGCGACAACGGGTCTCGGCGACTTTGTCACCGGACATACGACATGTCAAGTTTTCATAATGTTTGATTATTTACATATGTAATCTTTATCGGCTATTTTAAGGGAAAAAATTATATATGCATCAAAGTAAATAAATTTTCGCATAAAATACAACAATATTGTCACCCTCCTCAAACGGGCAGCGAGTAGTATCGAAACGCCTTACAAAATGATTTCCGTAACGGTCCTCAATACCGTTTTTGTAATTACGCATGCAAAAAGGGGCTGTCGCACTACCTATCCTTAATGCGACAGTCCCTTTTTTACTTTCATATTCAGTTATCAGGCTCTATTCCTGCGTGTTTCCCTCTGCATCCCCTGTATCGTCAGCCTGTACATTTCCTGCATCAGCTATCTTAACATCTGTGTCTGCCTTCATCCTTGACGTCTCCACAGCAAGCTTTGTTCCTGCAAAGCTTGACAATAATGCACTTGGATTTATGCCAAGGCTGTCACCGATACCATCAATCACCTGTTTTAAGGATTTTGTTACGTCCTCTGTCATTTTTGCAGTATTGCCTGAGCCGTACATTGTAATCTTGTCAATGTTGGCAAGCGGCGCTGCAACGGCTTCTGCCACCTGTGGATACATTTGACAGAGCATTTCGATAATTGCCGCCTCGCCATATTTCTGCATAGCTTCCGCCTTTTTATCTATACCTGCTGCCTCTGCCTCCGCCTTTGCACGTATGGCTTCCGCCTCTGCTTTACCCTTTGCAATGATACCTGCTGCCTCCTGCTCCATGGCATATTTAAGGGCGTCAGCCTCTATCTTTTTAGCCTCTGCGTCCTGCTCAATCTCGTACTTCTTTGCTTCAGCATCCTTCTGTCTCTTGTAAAGCTCAACATCTGCCATCTGTTGCTGCTCATATTTCTTGGCGTCTGCCTGCTTTCTTATCTGTGCGTTAAGCGTCTGCTCCTGTACCTGAGCCTCCTTGGTCTTTAACTCAATTTCCCTTTCCTGTCTTGCTATATCTGCATTTGCGGCAGTTACCTCAATGGATTTTCTCTGCTCATGCTCCTGAATTTTGTATGCTGCGTCAGCCTCAGCCTTCTTTGTATCTTCAACGGTTTTCAGCTCTGATTTCTTAATTGCAAGCTCATTCTGCTTAATTGCAATTTCCGTATCTGCCTTCACTCTGGCATCATTTGCCTGCTTATTCGCCTCAGCCTGCGCTATCGCCACGTCTCTGTCAGCATTTGCCTTTGCAATAGATGCATTTTTCTGAATGGCTGCCATGTTGTCCTGTCCCAAGGCAGGAATCAAATCGTTTTGGTCGGTTACGTGCTGGATGTTGCATGAAATAATCTCGATACCGAGATTGTTCATGTCCTTTTGTGCCTTTTCCTGCACCTGATCACCAAATACCTTTCGGTCATTACATAAATCCTTGAGATTTACGGTTCCGATTATTTCCCTCATGTTGCCCTGCAGGGAATCAACCAGTGCAATTATAATTTCCTCCTCTTGCATATTGAGAAAGTTTTTCATTGCTTTCTGTACGCCCTCTGGGTCTGTCATTACCCTTACCTTGGCAACAGCGTCAATATTTACACCTATAAAATCCAAGGTCGGTACATAGTCGCCTGTTTTTATATCAATGGAAATCTGCCTTACAATAAGCTTATCCATTCGTTCAAAAAAAGGAACCCGTATTCCTGCACGGCCAATCAGTATTTTAGGCTGTTTTCTCATGCCCGATATTATGTAAGCAACATCAGGCGGTGCCTTAACATAACTGCATATTAACAATACAACTACTGCAATAATTATTCCAATTACAAAATATGGCATACCATTACCTCTTTCCTTTGTTTTTTATATCCATTCTATGCGATACCTATTTCACTTTAACACAGGTTATGTCATTCCGTCAACTTTATAGGACGCAATAATGAAACCATCTTTACGTCTCAGTTTCTTTTTTGAAAATCAAAAATCAAATACGTAAAACGTCCTTATATTTTTACAGCTCAAGCCGTGAAAAAACATCTCCTCCTGCCTGTTCCTGCTTATGCTTTAGCAGATAAGCCTTTATCTCCCCATGTCCTTCCCCAAGGTCATCCAGCAGCGTGTCTATCTTTTGGTCTTTGATTGCACCAATATCCGTAAGCAAACGAAAATACTTGAGACTATCTGCATACTTCTCCTTTATGAGCCTCCACGTCAGACAATCGGGGCAGCCCTTCATATGCAGGCAGATATAGTCCACATACATTTTTTTTGTGTCAGCCTCCATGCCTTCATCATACATAAGCCGTTCAAGGGCAAGCTCAAGCTTAAACAAAATCTGCCCTGCGGCATATTCCTCTCTCGTTTTACTGATATCCTCCTCCCCGCCAAGCATCTGATTATAATAGCCTGCATCATCAGGAGCGTTTATCGTTTCAGTTATTTTTTTATCCAGCCTTTCATACCAAAGCCCTATGTTCTCCGTATCAGCTTTTATCAATTCATCTGTGGCAAGCAGCCGTACCGTCATCGCCATTAAGCGGGAAAGCGGCTCTCCACATGCCCCGATGCTTAGTCTGTTAAGCCTTTTGCATCCGTCAAATACGTCCTTGCCAAATGTCACGCCTAAATTTTTTTCATCACTGGAAACCTCTGCAAGGCTTTCACAATATGCAAAAGCCCAATCCTCCACTGCCGCGATATTTTTGCCAAGCCTTACCTCCCTGATATTACAGGACATAAAGGCTTTTTTCCCTATCACCCTGACAGGCATATTCTCTCCGTCATCCTCTATAAAATCAGGAATAACAAGACATTCCACATTTTCCTTCATTCCCGTTATTACAATATGCTCTTTATCCCTGACATAGCTTAAACCACAGTTTTCTTTTTCCACCCTTAACACCAACCCTTTTGTCCACGAGGCACAATGTACATAACTCCTACAGCTTAAGCTGACCCAAATATGCCTCCTGCTTTTTTATCTTCTCATCAAGCTGCATTTTTCTGTCGCTTACCATAAGCCTCTCACTGTATTTTGAATAGCTGCTGCACCCGAACAGGCTTATATATTTTGCAGTGCTGCTGTTCTCAGTAAGCTCAGAAACCAAAACAAGCATTTCCTGCCCGTCACCAAATGCATCCTCCACAAAGCGAAACAGTGCCTCAAGCCTGCCTCCCACTGTTTTTTCCAGTGCCTTCATGCCTGCAAGCTCCTTGTCATACATGCTTTTTATAATTACAAAGGCAGTATCGGACAAGGCAGAAGCAGCTTGACACGATGCAGGCTCAACAGCACTGTCATCCCGCTTTGATACAGCCTGTAGCATTTCACGCAATGTATGCCTCACTCTTTTTAAGAGCTGTTTTTTCTCCGTGGAAAGGGCACCTGCAATGCTAAGCTTATCTATAACGGCTTGACAGCTTCGCTCCTCGTCTGAGAGTGCCATAGGTATGTTATCTTTTTCCTTTACAGCCGTAAGCCTGTTTAAAAGCTCCTCCATGTAACATGCACTGTCCACGGCTTCCCTTGTATCAGCCGTCACATAATCAAGCAGAACCCCCAAGAGCGCCAGCCGTTCATCAAAAGCAGCAGCCCTTGCCTTACGGCGGGCATCATCACTTGCATTGCCTGACAATATTTCCTCAGGCGTATAATCATTTTTATATTTATGATACAGCTCATAATAGGCAAGGAAATGCCTCGCAGCGGCTTCATTTCTTATATATTGGGCTATAAGTCCGTAATCAACGGTTAATTTATTTTCCTCATACATGGAAATCATGCGGGACAAATCCTCCCACCCTCTTGCAGTTACATAGGAGCGTCCCTTAACGGTAGTCTCAATATGATAAAAATAGTCAGGCTCCGCCTGAAGAAAGCCTATGACTGAGCCGCATATGCCCTTATCTGCGGCATATTCCTTCCACACGGCAAAATCAGGCTCAACCGTCATAACCTTAAGACGGTCAAGGGTTGCAACATCAAACTCCCTTACGCCCCGATTGTATGCCTTTGGATTTCCTGCCGTTACAATCATCCAGCCGACAGGCACCTTATGTCTGCCAAAGGTTTTGTATTGCAAAAACTCAAGCATTGAGGGTGCAAGTGTTTCAGACACACAATTTATCTCGTCAAGAAAAAGGATTCCCTCCGTCATGCCGCTTGTCTCCATCGTGTCATATACCGTAGAAATTATCTCGCTCATGGTATACTCGGAAACATCATATTCCTGTCCACCATATTTTTTCTTTTTTATAAATGGAAGTCCAAGCGCAGACTGTCTTGTGTGGTGCGTCATGGAATACGATACAAGGGCAATCCCCATTTCCTCTGCAAGCTGCTCCATAATGGCAGTTTTTCCTATTCCGGGAGCCCCGACCATAAAAATCGGTCTTTGCTTTGATAGGGGGATTTTATACTCTCCATATTCATCCCGTTCAAGATAAATTCTGATAGTATCTTTTATATAAGCCTTCGCCTCTTTAATATTCATAAAGCTCCTCCTCCAAAACGGTCTTTATCGCCCACCAAGGTACCTCATGTCTGTTTTTATCCTCATTTAAAAATGCAAAGGCAGTCTTATAGTCAGGTGCGCTTTCAGGATAAATTCCATACCCGTCAGTAAAATATATCAATCCATTTAATGCTCCAATATCTCCATTATTCACAAGCATTTCCACCTTCTCAAACACAGGACAAAAATCCGTACCACCATAGCCCGATGCCTTTACATTTTTTATATATACCTGAAATGCATCCCAATCGCTGATGCGTTCCTCCGAGACAATATTATCATCACACAATAAAATCAGGATACGAAATTCATCAAAAAAATGCTCTCTTGCACGGAAAATATCATATGTCCTCTGCAAAAAGCCCCTGATATGCTCACCCTTGCAGGAGGCTGATGTGTCTATGGCTATGACAAGCTCCCGAATCTTGTCTGCCTCCCTATATTCCAACGGCTCAACAAGCGGCATAGTACCATATAAGCGAAGCCCATACATATAATACACATAATCAAATTCATCAGGGCTTACAGCCGTTTCCTCACCATAAGACATAAAATGCTCCAATATGTGACTGTAGCTCACATATTTTTTCTGTCCTTCCCAAAGGTTGTCCTCCATGATATGCGAAGCCCTTTTTTTAGAAAAATTCTTTATGTCACTGCTTAATCTCTCCGATATTTTTTCCCACTGCTTTTTATTTATGACAAGCTCGTTTCTTTCTTCCCCAAGCCATGCATCATGGCAGTCGACCAAAAAAGCCTGTCCGTACTGTAAAAGTGCCTGCTCCTCTATTCCTTCATTCGCAAGCTCCCTGTAAATAAGCTGCGCCGTAAGCCTCGGAACACGGGTACCCATTTTTTCAAGAAGCTGTCTTTTATTATCGTCCCCTGCAAGATAAAATGCATTCCCAGTCAAATCAAGCACTGCCGCCTCGGCAGCCATATCCGCCGCCAAGCTCCAATACTCTATCCGTTTTTCATCACTTAACGCATCATTCTTTTTACTCAAAATATGTCCAAGCTGATTTTCATGGAAAAAAATTTTATGCATGATGACATGCAGATAAAGCCTTACAGCATAACTGCCGTCTTTTTTATAATTTAAAACGATGCAGGCGGGGTCATAGCAAAGCGCATCTCCCCTAAGTCCGACCTTTCCATATCCATAGGCCTCCTTTAGCCGAATTGCCAAAAGGGCAACGTCAAAATACCTGTATTTAACCATGATGTCCGCCCTTGCGAGATCAAATATTTCTTCTGCGATTTCACTTACCATATTTGACATTCCCTTCAAGCAATTTTTATCAAAATCATCCAAGTGCCACATCCAAAATCATCATGATAACAAAGCCCACTGCAAAGCCTATTGTTCCAATGTTTGAATGTTCGCCCTCTGCGGACTCAGGTATAAGCTCCTCCACCACCACATACATCATTGCGCCTGCTGCAAATGCCAAAAGATACGGCATAACAGAAAGTAAGTGTGCCGAAAGCCACAGCGTTATGATGGCTCCTATCGGCTCCACTATTCCTGATAAAACTCCATAAAGAAATGCTTTTTTCTTTCCCGCTCCCGCAGCACACATAGGCATTGATACAATGGCGCCCTCTGGAAAATTCTGTACGGCGATACCGATTGTAAGCGCCATGGCACCCATAAATGTAATATTGCTGTCCTTTGCCACTACACCCGCAAAGGTTACGCCTACAGCCATGCCCTCAGGTATATTGTGAAGGGTTACTGCAAGCACCAGCTTTGCCGTCCTTGAAATATGGGCAGGCAGACCCTCCGCCTTATCTTCATTTACGTGTAAATGGGGTATCAGTACATCAAGAAGTAAAAGAAAAAAAACACCCAACAGAAAACCGACAGCGGCAGGGATAAATGACAGCTTTTTCATGCCGCCTTCCTCTGACATTTCAATGGCAGGAATAAGCAGCGACCACACGGATGCCGCAATCATAATACCTCCTGCAAAGCCTGAAAGAGCTTTCTGTAGCTTTTCGTTAAGCTTATCCTTCATAAAAAGTACAGTAGATGCACCAAGTGCAGTACCTATAAAAGGAATCCACAGTGCCAGCATTGTCTCTTTCATATTTATCCTCCCTCTTTGAACGTCAGCCATTCCAGATTTGCCTTCGACATATGTTCCGATTTACTTCGTAAATCGAGAACTCATGGGCTGACGCTACATGTCAAGTTTTCATAGAAAACTTGACACATCTATAAGCAGTATATTCCATATTTGCCTTTATGTACTAAAAATTGATTTATTTATCTGACGCATACAGCTTGCCTGTATAATATGCGTCTGCCTCAATCATGCGTGCCTTCATATCCTTTTTATTTCTGTACATAAATGCGTCTGCCATATGCCATATGTCTGACATTGTTTTGTCCCTGCTCGATTCATTATAGGTTGCATATCCGTAAGCAATGCTTATCCTGAATTTCTTATCAGGGTTTGCATTATGCTCTGCAATGGCTGATTCAAACCGCTTCATTCCCTCGTTGTATTGTGCGACAGGCACGTCTCCCGTAATAATTACGATAAATTCATCGCCGCCAATTCTATAACAGCTTCCCCCAAGTCCCTCGAAGGAATTTCTGATTATCTCCGCACCCTTGACAATCAGCTGGTCCCCTATCTGATGTCCCATTTTATCGTTAATATATTTCAGGTCATTGACATCAAACATGACAAAAATGACCTCATTTGCATAATTTTTATTTTCCTCAAGCTCTGCAACCCGCTCCTTAAACAAAGTCCTGTTTCCAACACCCGTAAGACCGTCCTTATATGCAAGCCCGCTTATCATCTCGGAACGTGCGCCAAGCTTGACAGCATTTATGGTTTTCTCCAAGCTTGACAAGCCAAAGCATATCATAAATATAATAAGCCCAACCCTGACGCACATTGCAGCATCAGGTGAAGCAGATACATAAAATCTTACTATATCCAGCATTGCAGATACGGAAATCGCTAACAGCCCAACTGCACGAAATACGCTGAAAATCGTCTTGCTTTCCGTTTTTTCTTTTTTAGCCCTCTTTTTGATAACGGAAAGGATAATGACGGCTGCTGAAAATACGCACAGTACATGCGTAATCACAAGCGTTTCATGGAAATCCATAATTTTAAGAAAATGGAGGGAAAAGCATACCAAAAATCCAAGAAAGGAAAATGTGCAAAGCAATCCCTTTACATGTTTAAACCCAAAACCAAACGCCTTATCAAAATAAAGCGTCATCGGAATGACAATCAGCATCAGAACCGTACAGGTAATTGTCTGTATCAGCCTGCTGTCACCCAAAAAGAGCTGAAAAACTCCCGTCTCAAGCAGACACCATACGGCTATGCTTACAGAGGTAAAGCCTAAGTACATAAGCTCATGATTCTTTTCCTGTTTAAAATTCAAAGGAATATCTGCAAATATTAGAATGATGCCTATAAACAGAAGCAGAACACTATTAAGAATTGCAAACAGCTCCTGCCTGATAAACGAAAGTGCCACACCGCCTGATGTGCCTATATATACGTCCGTTATCCTCGTCTTTGCATTATCGTATACGGTTGTAATTTTAATCTGAACCGTTTTTCCTGCGTCCTCACTGGAAAGAGGCACGTAGCTATGCCTGTTTCCAAGGGATTGGTTGTAGCTATTGCTCTCCTCAACCTCAGGCTCATATCTTAGCTTTCCGTCAATATAGACCTTGTAAAAAATATTTTTCGTTCGAAAGCAAAGTGACAAGCCCTCCTGAAGCTTGTCAGGAAGGGTGCTGTAAATGCTGAACTGCTTACCTGTCTTAACGCCTTCGGTTTTATTCAGATAATTCAAATCAACAGCCGTTCCATTTTCCAGCGTCCAATCCCCGCCAAAAGCAACCGTCCCCTCCGACAATTCATCTGTCGGAGAAGGCGTGCCGCCCTTAATTGCCACGCTGACAATTAAAATACAAATTGTTATCGCCATAAACGCATACATAATATGATATAATCTGCTTCTTTTATTCATACTATCCTGTTCCTTTATTATTCGTTAATATTAAGCAGGCTATATCAAACCATTTTGAATACCATCAAAAAGAGCTTTTATCAATAAACACGCTGCTCATTTCATTATATAATTTTATGAATGAATTGCAAGTTTTTTCTACCAAGGCAGTTACTATATATTTATTCCAGATTTTGACACAGTGCAATAACCAAAACGTCATCGACAGATGGATTTTTTACGAAATAATCCGTAGTCTCCACCTTGCGGTATATGCCGTCGTCCCCAATCTGTCTTGTAACGATGCTGACAGATTTTTCGCCTCTTTCATAAGCTGACAATAGATTGGAAATACTAAACGTACTCCGAAACAGCTCCTGATCCTCAGGATGCATGGAGGAAGCTCCATGAGCAATCAGCTCGTCAAATACACCCGTGGACGGACAGGAACGGGACGTGAAATTCTCATATGCCATCATATAAAAGCTGTTTCTTGTCAGGTTGGAGAAAATAACCAAAGGGTATCTTGTAAACACTGCCTCCAGCAAAAGCTGTGTTGCACTTGTAGGTGCCTGAACAAGCAGAATATCCTCCATTTCTTCCACATCCTCATCCTTTTTGCAAAGCTCGGTAAAATCTGCCTCAGGCATTGGCTTTGCAAACAAAAATCCCTGAATGACCTTGCAGGAGCAGGTTCTTAAAAATCCTAACTGTTCCCTAGTTTCCACACCCTCCGCCACAGTGGTAAGCTTCAGCCGATGGGCGAAATTAAATATACTTTCCAGTACAATACGCTCTTTTTCATCCTCACAGTTTCTGCTTAACAGCGATTTATCAATTTTTAAAACGTCCACGGAAATATCCTTGACAAAGCTTAAGGAAGAAAGACCGCTTCCAAAGTCGTCTATGGCTACCCGAAAGCCTGCTTCCCGTATTTTTTCAATCCGCTCCATAATCTTTTCTGACTGGTCAACAAAGGCTGACTCCGTAATTTCTACCTCAATCATTTTCCGTGGCACATCATATTCACTTACTATTTTGCATAAGCGTTCCACGAAATCATCCTCGTAAATATGTCTTCTGGAGAAGTTAACTGCCACGGTAACGCTATGTATGTTCTGCTCTCTTTGTCTTTTTAAAAAGTCACACACCCCTCTCAGCATATACCAGTCCAAATCTAAAATTGCATTGTCTTCCTCCAGTTGGGGGATAAAGCTTCCCGGCATTATAATGGAGCCGTCCGGTTTTACCCATCGTACCAATGCCTCTGCACCCACAAGCTTACTTGTAATTGCATCATACTGGGGATGATAATAAACCTTTAATTCATGGTTTTTCATTGCTTCATTTACTTCTGAAATTAAATTTTCCTTTAATGCTTCCATCTTTGCGTACCCCTTTCATTATTTATTATATTCCTCATAAGTAAAGCTGTATTTTAAAAATGAAATTTTTTCTGATTGCCCTATCCAAATTGTAGCAAAACAAAAGCCAATTAACAAGCAAAACCATTGATATCTGACGTAAAATATCATAAATTAGCATAAATTTTATTTAGGCTTTGATGTTATGCAAATAATTTGGTATACTTATATAGTTGTAAAAGAATTAAGGAGATGGTCAACGTGCAATTATTAAAGTTCCAACAAAATCAGAGCATTGCTCAAAAAAATGATAAAGTAACCTGCTGGTATCTGATACAGGAGGGAAGCGTAATACAAAAATTTGGTTTTTCAGAGATTATCCTGAAAAAAAATGCAATTATCGGTATCGCCGACAAGGACATTTTTCAGTGCGATTACATTGCGGCTGAGGACACCGTGCTTGCATCATTCGTATGTCAAAGCTCTGCCGATTTAAAGTCACTTTTAAAGAGGCATGAAAAAATCAGAAGCTTATTTTTAAGAGCCGCCCTTGAGCAGCGGCATCAAACACTTACGCTTTATTCAAGCTTAGATACAAACACTCGACAGTTTCACAGCTTTGTGGAATCCCTTTATGATGACTACAGACATCTTTGCAGTACATACAAGGTCGATGTGGAGCCTTTTTCCAAGATAGAGCGTTTTAACAGTCTTATTATGAGCCATGCGGCTGAGGCATGGGAGATAAATAACAGCGACAGCATCATAAAAAATTATATGTCCGAATACATAAGCCTTATGGGAAAGGACGACAGCCTGACCGTAGGCGTAATCATGGAGGCAAGTGCGCAGATGCACAGATTTACCTTGGGTATCATGGAGATGGAATCCTACCTTACCTATAACAAAAGCATTCTGCTCTGTGATACACGCAACGATTTATTTACGCTTCTGTTTGAGCTGTCCGTCAAGGTTTATTACAAGCTGTATGATATAGAGCCTATCAAAAAAGATATTAACCTCATTCTCAAGGTTGCCGACAGGCTGAATATATACAACAAGAAAATGCTTGAGCTTCGTGCCAACGAATTTAAAAATTATGACTATGATGCAGAGCTTTCTGAGAAGAACGGCATTTTAACCCCTGCAAGAAAGGAAATGGATGTGCTTGGAGAGGACTGCCTGTATCATATACTGAACTATGCAGGATATGCAGGCGAGGAAATCGACCAGCTTTACGAAACCTTTACAGGCTATCGTGATTTAAAGGATAAAAATTCCACCGAAAAGCATGTGCAGACAATCAGGAGAAATACCTCCAAAGCATTTTACGAGGTTTACTACAAGGTATTTATGCATGCCATGACTGACGAGGCAGGCATTATGCCCGACATAGAAATGTTCCTGAATTTTGGATTTATGGACTCCTCATTTATCGGCGAGGAAAATACAAATGCCCTCTATGAGCTTTCGGCGCATATTGACGTATGCCGTTCAAAGTATATCTTCACCATCTATGAGTGGCTGAAATGTATTTACAAGGGTGAGAAGGAGCCTTGTAAAAATGAATTTGACATGGATTACAAATCGCATATTGCAGACCTTCTCAAAAGAAGAACTATCACAAGCGAGCAGGCAGAGGAATACTTACAGGACAATGCGAGAAAAGTACAATTTGAAATTGAAAATATGTTTACCTCCGTCAACAAAACTACATACGGCAGGGTAACAACCTTCTGCCCTGTGCTTTATGGCGATGATCTTCTCGCTTCCATTGACAAGATGCTTGTAACTGCGGAGAAGCTTGAAAATGCCATGAATGCCATCAGAAAAGTTGATTATTCGGTATTTTACCGTGAGGTGCTTTTCTCAGATCAGGCAAAGGGCATTACCAGTGAACGTATTATGAAGGAGGTTCTGCCTGACATGATTTTGATGCCGAATGCAGGAAGCCGTGGCATTATGTGGCAGGAAACCTCAGGCGTTAAAAGTGATACTCCGGGCAGATTTATGTTTCCGATTTTTACAATGTCAGAGGTTGATGATTTAATGATTAATGTCATGGGTGCTTTCCGTTGGGAGATGTGCCGTAAAATACAGGGCGTTCACTGGAACGACATTCTTGACAAGTCGCTGACGGCAGAATACTGTTCCTATATCCAGTTCTACCGTAAAAACAATGACCTTTCGGCAGACTCGAAAGAAAAGATTAAAATTGCACTTTCCCGCTGCAAGAACAATTACCGTGAAGTATTCACAAGAGATTATGCTAACTGGGTTGTTTTCGAGTCCAAGGGAAGCTTCCGTCTTAACAAGGTATCGAGGGACATACTTGTAAGGTACTGTCCGTTTGCAAAGGCAATCAGGAATACCCTCAAGGACAACCCTGTTTATCAGACGTCCATTACCAAGTTTGAGCATCAGACAGAAAAGCAGCTCAAGCATCATCAGACGGTATACGACAAATATATTAAGGCTGACGGAGAAAACGTGGAGGAGCTCAAGGATAACCTAATGTTCTACCAGATGTAAAAATAAAAAAGGGGCTTGTTACAGTAAGGATTTAAGGCACATAGTTGCTTACCCATGACAAGCCCTCTTTTATTTTGTATTTTTATAACCTGTGCTATCTAAGCATATTAAGATATTTTGCTTTTCTATTATGGCTTGTGGGGCACTCCCTTGAACTCGTACACAGCCATGCTGCCAACGGTATGTGTATTTTGAATTTGTCAACAAGACCGTTTAGAATACCCACATTTGATAATTTGCGATGAAACATGCTGCGAAGCGTTGTCTGAGCGAAGCGAGTTTCGCTTAAGCAGCATGTAATCAAACATCGCAAATTTCAAATGCGAGGTATTCTTGCGGTCTTAAAAAGTTGCAATTCAAAAAACATATACCAGTTGGCAGCATAAGGCTGTGCACTCAGACAACAGTACGTGCCCCACATAATAGAAAAGACAAAATATCAATATGCTAAAGATAGCTCGGTAACCATAAAAATACAAAATATAAGAGGCTTGTCAGTGTAATTTTATGTGTGCCTTAAATTCTTACTGTAACAAGCCCCTTTTTTTATTTAGATTTCATTTCCTGGGAATTTCGGTATTCCTTCAAAGCCAGGCTTTAAGTCCTCGTCCGTTGGAATGTAATCTGACATCTCGCCGTCATGGAATTTCTCGTAGGCAACCATGTCAAAATATCCTGTTCCTGTAAGTCCAAAGAGGATTGTCTTTTCCTCCCCTGTTTCCTTACATTTGAGAGCTTCGTCAATGGCAACCCTGATTGCGTGGCTGCTCTCAGGCGCAGGAAGAATACCCTCAGTCCTTGCAAACTGCTCCGCAGCCTCAAATACGGAGGTCTGTTCAACGGAGACAGCCTCCATATAGCCGTCATGGTAAAGCTGTGAAAGCGTTGCGCTCATACCATGATAACGAAGTCCTCCTGCATGGTTTGCAGATGGTATAAAGCCACTTCCCAGCGTGTACATCTTTGCAAGCGGGCAGACCATTCCCGTATCGCAGAAGTCGTAAGCGAATTTTCCTCTTGTAAAGGAAGGACAGGATGCAGGCTCAACAGCAATAAACCTGTAATCCTCCTCGCCTCTTAATTTCTGTCCCATGTATGCAGATATAAGACCGCCAAGATTGGAGCCTCCTCCTGCACATCCGATAATAATGTCAGGCTTTACATTGTATTTGTCAAGGGCAGCCTTTGCCTCAAGTCCAATGACGGACTGATGCAGAAGCACCTGATTTAATACGCTTCCAAGCACATATCTGTAGCCCTCTGTGGTTGTAGCCACCTCAACAGCCTCCGATATTGCGCAGCCAAGGCTTCCTGTAGTTCCAGGATGCTCCTGTAAAATTTTCTGTCCTATTTTTGTGTCCATGGATGGCGAAGGCGTTACGCTTGCGCCGTAGGTACGCATAACCTCACGTCTAAACGGCTTTTGCTCATAGGAAACCTTAACCATATATACCTTACATTCAAGGTCGAAATATGCACATGCCATGGAAAGTGCAGTTCCCCACTGACCTGCTCCCGTTTCTGTTGTAACACCTTTAAGCCCCTGCTTCTTTGCATAATAAGCCTGTGCAATTGCAGAATTAAGCTTATGGCTTCCGCTTGTGTTGTTTCCCTCAAACTTATAATAAATCTTTGCAGGCGTGCCAAGTGCCTTCTCAAGATGATACGCCCTCATCGTAGGCGAAGGACGGTATGTTCTGTAATATGCCTGAATTTCCTCAGGAATATCAATATAAGCATCCGTGTCATTCAGCTCCTGTGCTATTAGCTCCTCACAAAATACTGCTGAAAGCTCCTCCGGTTTTAGCGGCTGGTGTGTTGCAGGATTAAGCAGGGGTGCAGGCTTATTTTTCATATCAGCACGCATATTATACCACTGCTTTGGTATCTCGCTTTCATCAAGATAAATCTTGTAAGGTATTTCCTTGTTACTCATTTTGTTTCTCCTTTTCCTTTATAAATGTAATTCTTTTTTTAAACAATCGGCAGCACCATCATAATCAGGTTTCATATTATGATAACCATTCAAATGGTACTTTTAGACAGTTATACCTAAATAAAGCCTATGTGTCAATAGAAAAATACTCTTTAACAGCCACAAGGTCAGGCAAAATCTGTTCTGAAAGCTCCCGCATTTCATCTGTTGCAGGTGCAAGGTCAGGTATCATGATACAGTTTAGCCCTGCACCATGTGCAGAACGGATGCCGTTGTAGGAATCCTCTATTGCATATGCATTACACGGCTTTATGCCAAGCTCATTACATGCCTTTAAAAATATATCCGGCGCAGGCTTACTTTTTTCCACCATATCACCACAGATAACCTTGTCAAAAAAGTCATACAGCCCGGCAGCCTTAAGCTCTGCTTCCACGATTGCCCTTCTCGTTGAGCTTGCAAGGGCAATTTTTATGTCATGCTCCATGAGCCATGACAATATCTCCCTGACTCCTGCTTTTAGGGGAAGCCTTCCATCACCGTACCTTTCATGGAACAAGGCTGACATCTCAGTTTTGTACTCATCATAAGGAAAATCCTGACCGTATGCTTCAAGCATGTACGCTCTCGTGGCATCTCGATTGATACCGAGGCACTGACGGCATGCATCCTCTATATCAGGTATGCCGTATTTTTCCGCAACAACCTGCCAACATTCCACGACCTTAGCCTCCGAATCAAATATTACTCCGTCCATGTCAAACACTACAGCCTGAAAGCTCATTTTATTTTCTCCTTATCTTTTCCCTTGTTCTGTAAATCTGTTAATCCTTTGTATAGTCCCATAACAATATATCAGGGTCATGCGTTGTTCCATGTATATAAGCATCGCTCGAATAACTATTTGTATAGAGTTCCATTATCTGAATTGAATAATAACCCAGCTTCGACTCATCTTCATCTGACTCTTTATAATAAATAATACGCATACAGTATGTTCTGCCATCTATAACAAAATCAAAAGACGGTGTCAGAATATATGTTATCTTTCCATGGTTCGACCAGCGTTCAAACGTATCAGTTAATTCATATTCCTCATTCCAGCCTGGGAATTCTTCAATCAGACGGTCAATTTTTGCATCAAAATCATCGATATTGCTTTTTGCATAAGGAGAAAACTTATCTTTAATCGCCTGTGCATCCTTCCTTTCTATCGCATCAACCAAAAACGCAATCTCCTCCTCTGCGCTTTTGTACACCGGATTTTTACTTTCTTCTGTACCCTTCTTAAAATCAGGAATGTACTCTTTTATGTTTGTACAGCCTTGCAGTACGGCTGTCATAAACACAAGCATACATGCTGTTGCGATTTTGTTCTTTTTCATAATTACCTGCCTTCCATCCTTCAGGGGCAACTAAAAAATTAGTTTTCATAGCCCACATTTTTCTTGTGTTCCCGATTTTTCATGTTCCATTTTGTAAAAGCACTAATCCTTTGTATAGTCCCATAGCAATATATCAGGGTCATCATCTACTCCATGCGTGTAACACTCACTTGAATATTCATCATTCCATCTTTCATATATCTGAATAGAATAATAACCTAGCTTCGACTCATCTTCATCTGATTCCTTGTAATAGATAACGCGCATACGGTATGTTTTATCATCTATAACAAAGTCATAAGACGGCGTCAGTATATTTGTTATCTTTCCATGATTTGACCAGCGTTGAAAGGTGTCCTTTAATTTATATTCCTCATTCCAGCCTGGGAATTCTTCAATCAGACGGTCAATTTTTGCATCAAAATCATCGATATTGCTTTTTGCATAAGGAGAAAACTTATCTTTAATCGCCTGTGCATCCTTCCTTTCTATCGCATCAACCAAAAACGCAATCTCCTCCTCTGCGCTTTTGTACACCGGATTTTTACTTTCTTCTGTACCCTTCTTAAAATCAGGAATGTACTCTTTTATGTTTGTACAGCCTTGCAGTACGGCTGTCATAAACACAAGCATACATGCTGTTGCGATTTTGTTCTTTTTCATAATTACCTGCCTTCCATCCTTCAGGGCAACTAACGATTAGGTTTCATAGCCCACCTTTTTCTTGTGTTTTCCCTGATTTTTTCATGTTCCATGTTTGTAAAAGTCTTAATCCTTTGTATAGTCCCATAGCAATATATCAGGGTCATGTGTTGTTCCATGTTTGCAAAAGCACTAATCCTTTGTATAGTCCCATAGTAATATATCAGGGTCGTCATTAACTCCATGCATATAAAAATCGTCAGAATAATCAGGGTTTGGAAATTCAAATATCTGCAAGGAATACCAACCCAACTTGGTTTCATCTTCATCTGACTCTGTATAATATATCATTCTGAGACAATAGCCCTTATCATCTACAGTATAATCAAAGGAAGGCGTCAGCATATACGTTATCTTTCCATGATTCGACCAACGTTGAAATGTATCACTTAATTCATATTCCTCATTCCAGCCTGGGAATTCTTCAATCAGACGGTCAATTTTTGCATCAAAATCATCGATATTGCTTTTTGCATAAGGAGAAAACTTATCTTTAATCGCCTGTGCATCCTTCCTTTCTATCGCATCAACCAAAAACGCAATCTCCTCCTCTGCGCTTTTGTACACCGGATTTTTACTTTCTTCTGTACCCTTCTTAAAATCAGGAATGTACTCTTTTATGTTTGTACAGCCTTGCAGTACGGCTGTCATAAACACAAGCATACATGCTGTTGCGATTTTGTTCTTTTTCATAATTACCTGCCTTCCATCCTTCAGGGCAACTAACGATTAGGTTTCATAGCCCACCTTTTTCTTGTGTTTTCCCTGATTTTTTCATGTTCCATGTTTGTAAAAGTCTTAATCCTTTGTATAGTCCCATAGCAATATATCAGGGTCGTTTTCCACTCCATGCGTGTAACATTCACTTGAATATTCATCATTCCATCTTTCATATATCTGGATGGAATAATAGCCTAGCTTCGACTCATCTTCATCTGATTCCTTGTAATAGATAACGCGCATACGGTATGTTTTATCATCTATAACAAAGTCATAAGACGGCGTCAGTATATTTGTTATCTTTCCATGATTTGACCAGCGTTGAAAGGTGTCCTTTAATTTATATTCCTCATTCCAGCCTGGGAATTCTTCAATCAGACGGTCAATTTTTGCATCAAAATCATCGATATTGCTTTTTGCATAAGGAGAAAACTTATCTTTAATCGCCTGTGCATCCTTCCTTTCTATCGCATCAACCAAAAACGCAATCTCCTCCTCTGCGCTTTTGTACACCGGATTTTTACTTTCTTCTGTACCCTTCTTAAAATCAGGAATGTACTCTTTTATGTTTGTACAGCCTTGCAGTACGGCTGTCATAAACACAAGCATACATGCTGTTGCGATTTTGTTCTTTTTCATAATTACCTGCCTTCCATCCTTCAGGGCAACTAACGATTAGGTTTCATAGCCCACTTTTTTCTTGTGTTCCCGATTTTGCATGTTCCATTTTGTAAAAGCACATAACTATATTAATACAAAATCAACGCAATATCAATCATTCATATCAGATTAAACATAAAAAAATATACTGCATTTTCAGTCCCTACTCCTTTATAATCTCCTTACTGCAATAGTAGGTTATGAGGAAATAGATAACGTAGATAACAAGTATCATTCCTGATGACGCTATAATTGCACCCGTCAGCCCCCTCTTTGAAAATGCGGAAAGGATAAACATTCCCGTCTGTATTCCGAATACGGAGTGCAATACTGCAAGAAGAAGCGGTATTCCGAAAAACACGAGACTTTGTCCCATAAGCGAACGATTCAGCATTTTTTCGTCAACGCCGATTTTTCTTAACACTCCATATTTTCCCTTGTTGTCAGCCGCATTGGAAAGCTCCTTGAGTGAAAGGATTGCCGCTGCCGATATCAGAAAAACAAGTCCCAAATATGTTCCGATAAACACGGCAATCGCCGTAAGCCCCGTACTGCTGGCATACAGGTAGCTTTTTGTGCGCACGTTCACATTTGGTCTATGTGCATCGCTATTTATAAATTCATCAAAGACATCACCTGCCAAATATTCGTCCCACGCCTCAAGCTCTTTCTTCGGCAGCTCCTCATAATTAGCTATAAAAAGCGTTTCTATCCATAAAAGCTCATCAACGTAAGCATCAAAGTCGCAGCTATCAGGTACAATGATTACTCCTGATTCACCCTCGGTATTATTCATGTATAGTCCAAGCTCGACACATTTATCATACTTAGGCTTGTAGGTCTTGCCACAGATATCCAGTGTTTTTCCATTTGCCAATGCTTTATTATGCTCCCTTACATCTACAAAATAATTTGCCAGCATAATATATTCGTCTTCCTTTACACTCAACTCGTCCCTGCCATAAAGTCTTGCAATTTTATTGTAATCAGATACTCTTACTACATCAAAGGAAAATGTGCCCATAAAGCCTAAATCGCCGGTGTCGTCCCACAGCTCGTTTGCATTTAGCCCCTCAAAGGCGTATAAGCAAATCTCATCATATTCGGAAAATTTGCTCATATCAACATTTTTTTCCTCAAGGAGCTGAATAATTGACGCTTTATCCCCCATATCGCTTACGGCTACGTTCTGCTCAAGCATAATATCCGCAGGAGCATTTATCCTAAGCACCTCATTCATGCCGTTTCGCAGGGCAAAGCAGCAGGAAAGCACCGTTATTGTAAAGAACAGCAAAAGACAAATGATGCCTCCTGAAAATACATTCGAGTTTATGCGGCTGCCAAGCTCCTTGACGCTGAAACAGTTGACACCCTTATGGTAAAATTTCTTACTCCTTACGGCAAAGAATATAAGCATGCCTGCAACCGACCAAAAGGCAAGAAATGTTCCGATAATTCCTTTTGCGACCTGTATTCCCAAATCGCCAAAATCATCCAATGTTTCCACCCCTGCCGTTACCTTGTAATACGCTGTTCCAAGCAGCACTGCGGCTACGGCAAAAACAATAAGGCAGAGGATAGGATTTTTTGCATAATTTTTCTCGGAATGTCTGCCTGCATTTAAAAGGTTTATCAACCTTGCCTTTCCGACCACAAAAACGTCAAATATAATCACAAGCGCATACATGATAAGAAAATATATAAGTGTCTTTACAACAGCCTCATTCGATATTGTAAACTGAAAGCTTGTCATATCTGCCTCGAATAAATTTGCAACGATAACGCTCATTCCCTGCGACGCACCAATTCCAAGCAAAAGTCCTACGCCAAGCGATACGATGCCTATGAGAACCGTCTCCATGACAATGACCGTTGAGATGCTGCGCTTGCTCATGCCAAGCAGCATATATATGGCAAATTCCTTTTTCCTCCGCTTCATCAAAAAGTTACTTGCATATACAATAAGAAAGCCAAGCACAAACGAGACGAAAACGCCTACAACATCCATTACGGTAAACATAATATCCATAATACCATAACCGCTGTTTGAGAGATTCAGCATCGCCGTCTGTTTTTCTATTGCATTAAACACGTAAAACAGTGCAATTCCAAGTATCAGGGTTGCAAAATATATCAGATAATCCTTGATTGATTTTTTTATATTTCTTATGGGCAGTTTAAAGAGTGTCATTCAAATTCCCCCCTAACATTGTTACTACTTCGATTATTTTATCGAAAAACTGTTTTCTTGTATCAGCGCCCTTTCTTATTTCAGAAAAAACGTGACCGTCCTTGATAAATATAACCCTCGTTGCATAGCTTGCCGAAAATGCATCATGGGTAACCATAAGGATTGTTGCCTCAAGCTCATGGTTTAACATTTCCATGCTTTCAAGCAGATACCTTGAGGATTTGGAGTCAAGGGCTCCTGTAGGCTCGTCGGCAAGCACAAGTGACGGAGCAGTAATCAGCGCCCTTGCAGCCGCAACCCTCTGCTTTTGTCCGCCGCTCATCTGATACGGATATTTTTTCAGCACATCCTCTATATTAAGCCTTTGTGCCATTGCAACAACCCTCTTTTCTATCTCACCAGCCTTTACCCCCTGTATGGACAGTGCAAGGGAAATATTTTCAAATGCAGTCAGCGTGTCCAAAAGGTTGAAGTCCTGAAATATAAATCCAAGCTTCTCACGTCTGAACCGGTTAAGGGCATTTCCTCTTATCCTTGTTATATCCTCGCCGTCCATATATATGTTGCCTGCCGTCACCCTGTCTATGGTTGATATGCAGTTAAGCAAGGTTGTCTTTCCCGAACCACTGGAGCCCATGATCCCGACAAACTCTCCCTTTGAAACGGAAAAGCTTACATTATCAAGCGCCTTTGTAAGACTTCCCTTTCCACCGTAATATTTTTCTACTGCCTCAAGCTTCAATATTTCGCTCATTTTTTATTCCTCCTGACAAATCTAATCGGCTGTTCGGTATTTGTATATTACCATGGAACACCATGTCTTCGGCATCCTTTCTGTTGCAGCTTTCATGGCACTTTGGGTAAATCCTATATTTTCACAGCCTCTTATACGGTTTTACTATGAAAAAAGCGATTTATCCATCGGTTTATATGACAACAACCTTACAAAATCGTAAGGTTGGAAATTTTGCACCAATTTTACACCATGTGGTAAGACTTTGAAAGAACAGCTTTGAATGAGCAGCTATAACAGCAAACAGGCGTTAAATGAAAAAAGCAGGCGGAAGCTTTCACCTGCTTTTGATGTTATATGTATTTTATGGAAACCATGCCTTCCAAATACAAATAAAAAAATTGACATTTTCTCCGTCATATTCAAATATACTCATACCGACTGCAGCTCCTTTTCCAATTCAAGCACCTGCTCCAGCGTAAGATTAGAATACAATGCAATTTCCTCCAAAGACAGCTTTCCTGCTTCTATCATTCTCAAAGCGGACTGTTTATTTCCTTGCTCTATTCCTTGTTCTATTCCCTCTGCAAGTCCATCCTCAAATGCCTCCTCACGCTCCATCTGCATATGTAATTCCGCATCATATTCAAATATGCTCATACTGACTGCAGCTCCTTTTCCAATTCAAGCACCTGCTCCAACGTAAGATTAGAATACAGTGCGATTTCCTCCAGAGACAGCTTTCCTGCTTCTATCATTCTTAACGCGGACTGTTTATTTCCCCGCTCTATTCCTTGCTCCATTCCATCCTCAAATGCCTCCTCACGCTCCATCTGCATATGTAATTCCGCATCATATTCAAATATACTCATATTCACTACCTCCGCCTTATTTAGCAAAAGAAATTCTTTTAATATTCCTTCATTGATACATTCATCAACAGCCTTTGGCACTGCTTCCTCAAGGGGCATATCCT
>JAMPEW010000032.1 GCA_023664775.1 Clostridium sp.
GACGATTGATTGACCTTTTGGGAAATGAAATGATTGTACGGCAGAAAATCAGACAAACGAGAATGCTCGCAAGAGAAACAAACGGCACTACATTTTATAATTTAACGCCTGAAAAAATAAGGCTTGCAGTGATGCTTAAGGATTTTGGCAACACTCCCGGGCATGTAGCATAATACATGCAATTTGGACATTTTTTTATCACTAAATTTTTCTTTTCATAACTGCACAAAAATGTTATTATAATAACAATATAAACAAATTTTACAAATAACAATTTATATGATAGGAAAATATAAAATTACGTTTTAAAATTACATATACTTGTATGATAGGCAATTGCGAAGCTTAGCGATTTCAAAAAGTGAGTTTTGCAATTACCTATGTACTTGTAAGAAGGGAGGCAGTCACTATGAGCCATAAACGGCATGCTCCATATGCTGACGATGATATTTACAAGGATTTTTTCTTCACACGTGTAAGACGGACAGTTTACAAGTGGTGGTGTGTTATTTATAAACCGGTATATAGGCTTATACACAATGGCGAATGGCCTGAGGAAAAAGAGCCGGGCTATGTGCCTCCCCAACAGGAGGACGCCACCTCGGACTATGCTACGCAGATGGCAGATAAGCTTATGCAGGAAAGACAGGATGCCGTAAACCAAACCGTATCCAGCCAGACAAATACACAAACTCCTGCCCCAAGCGAAAACGTCGCTTCTGATGATTCCTCCACGAAAATAACCGGCTGGGATGACTCCTTTGACGTCTCAGGCATGTCAGAGGGCTATGTTGACCTTGCAAAAGAAATTGTGGAACGGCTTGCAAGGGAAGCTGCCGAGGACGAGGCAAAAAAGCAGGCGGAGATAGAACAGGCAAAACAGGCAGCCGCAGAGCAAGCACGCTTAGAAGAAATTATGCGTTCAAATAAGGTTGATATTTCACAATACATTGAAGAAGGCAGGGCGCAGGCAGCCGCAGATTTTCAAAATAATTAAAGGAGAAGTGTATGAATAAAAAAAATCCAATCAAAAAATCAATACTATTTATACTTATATTAGCCTTTGTGCTAGGTACATTGTCAGGCTGTGCTGATAATCCGAAAAGCTTTACACAGCAGGAGCTTACCATTACCTTGACCGACGCTTTTAAATTAGAAAAAAGAGATGGCTTTGATATATATTTATCCAGTGAAAATGTTGTTTTCTCTGCTGTACAGGAAACCTCCCAGGAGCTTGAGCTTGCAGGCTACGAAATCAGCTCATTAAATGATTATTGCCAGGAAATTCTTGCACTTAACAACACACAGAAGGATCAGCTTATAAGCAGAAACAATTATTATTATTTTACAAACTCCAAAACGGTTGACGGGGCAAAATACACATATGTCCACTGCATGTTTACATTTGCAGATTCCTACTGGATTTGTGAGTTTGTATGTAAATCAAAACACTACAACCGCCTTGAGGATAAAATTCTTTCATGGGCTGATTCAATTACCTTCTCACACTAAAGGCTGTCATTGACAACATTTTGGGGCTGTCCTGTTGTCCACTTGAAAAGGTTATCGGCAACAACGGCAAATAAATTTTCCCTTGTCTGCTTCGGCGCCCATGCTACGTGGGGCGTTATGGTACAATTCTTTGCATTTTTTAAGGGACAGTCCTCACGCATCGGCTCTAATGTAAGCACGTCTATTCCTGCGCCTGCAATCATGTCATTATTTAGCGCATCGGCTAAATGCTGCTCATTCATAATTCCACCTCTTGCAGTATTAACAAAATACGCTGTTTTTTTCATCATTGCGATAGTGTCCTTATTTATCATTTCCTTTGTGGCATTGGTAAGGGGACAATGTATCGTTACAATATCCGAATTTTCCAACAAGTCAGAAAGACTTACCGACCTTACGGGAGGCTTTATTTTTTCGGGCGAGCGTGTATAGGCAAGCACCTTCATGCCAAAGGCTGTAGAAAGCTCTGCTACCCGCCTTCCAATATCGCCGTAACCGATAATGCCTATGGTCATATCCGTAAGCTCATAGGTTGGAATGTAAAAACGGTTAAAAACCTTATCCTTAATCCATCCACCATTATCAACTAAATCTGCATATTCCTTTATTTTATTAAAATGATTTAGAATGAGGGCGAAGGTGTGCTGCGCTACAGAGTTTGCAGAATACGCTGGAACATTGCATACCGTTATGCCGTGTCTTTTTGCCGCTTCAATGTCAACATTATTGTAACCCGTAGCAAAAAGGCCCACATATTGAAGCTTCGGGCAGGCTTCAAATACAGCCTCCGTTATGGGACTTTTGTTGCAAAGAACAGCCTCTGCATCTCCAATTCTTTCGGCAACCATCTCATCAGGCGTAAACCCAAAAACCACAAGCTCACCCAAGGAAGCAATTTCCTTGAGGGAAACATCACCGTCCCTTGTTATCGTCTCGTAATCTAAAACTACAATTTTCATGCTACATCTCCCTTACTTTGAACGTCGCCACATCCTAATTTTGCTTCGCAATATGTTCCGATTTACAAAGTAAATCGAGAACCCTGCAGCGGCACAGTGTCACGGCGACTGTATTGCCGGACATACTACATGTCAAGTTTTCATAGAAAACTTGACACAACCATATTACTACAATAGCTTCATATTTTTAAGGCTGATTCCGTCTCAGCTTTTCCTGCCACACACTTTACTGCCACACGCTTTAAAATCATCAATTGTTCATTCATAATAACCATCATTTGTCATAGTTCGTAAGTTATCATAAAAGTGCCTATGTTTTTAATGATAACCTTAGAACTGTGATTTATAATTGTGTGTATTCGTAAATAGTATAGTCAGATATATCCATGTCAGAATCGGTACTGACATAATTGCAATCCATTCGTATCTTCCGACCATTTTCATCATACTGATATTGATATTTGTCTGTACTAGAAACCGTATCTACATCCGTTTTCCTTATTACTTCTTCAGATATAAGATTACTGTTATCGTCATATTCATAGCTATGGAATATGGTTTTTTCACTGTCTGCATATACTTGTTCGGACGAGAGCATATTGCCAATGTCATCGTAGATATTGGTGGTAGTGGAGATAATTGCACCTGTTTCAGAACGTTCTCTGCAAACAAGGATTTTGCCATTCTCTCCATAGTCGCAGTCGGAATAGTCCTCTGACATTTCCAGTAACACAACTCCCTCCTGATCATAAACAATCGTATGCGACATAATATGGTTACCATATTCATCAAAGACAGCTTCACTTTCCCCTTTCAGTCTGCTAGTCCCATCATAGCTTTTTGTCTTTTCAACATTATCATGATACTCCGTTTCGGTATACTCTCCCGTATCGCTTATACTCTTGTGATAGATTTTTTTGCCGTTCTCATCATATTTATATTCGTCGTGACTTATAAGTGTCTCTTTGCCATCGAAGCTGACATATCCCCAAGCCACATTATCGTCATGCGCATTTCGATATTTTACGATTGTTTCCCACACTTCACCGCCCCTATAGGAAGTTTCTGTAACCTTCAAAACTGCGTCTTCAGGAACATCAATCTCTTTTGTGACAGTCTCCGTATCTTCAGAAATCACATCTGTTGCAGTCATGGTATCTGCGGCAGTATCTGTAGCACTTGTCTCTGATACAGCTTGTGTATCATTATTCCTTTCCTCACACCCTGCCAACAGACAGCCAACAGCCATAAGACAGATAAATTTTTTCAACTTCCTAAGGTTCACTTTTTTCATTTTCCCAAACATCTCCCTTTGCAATCATACTACAACGGCTTCATATTTTTAAGGCTGATATCCATAATCGGAGCCGAATGGGTAAGTGCTCCTGCTGATACATAATCCACCCCGATATCAGCTATCTCGGCAAGCCGTTCCTTTGTCACATTTCCCGAACATTCCGTCTCGGCTTTTCCTGCTACACGCTTTACTGCCTCACGCATTGTAGCATTGTCCATATTGTCAAGCATAATGATGTCGGCGCCCGCTGCTATCGCCTCGTCAAGCTGCTCCAGCGTTTCCACCTCAACCTCAATTTTTCGGACAAAGGGCGCATATTCCTTTGCCATGCTTACTGCCTTTGTAATGCTTCCTGCTGCGCCTATGTGGTTATCCTTTATCAGTATGCCATCGGAAAGGTTGTATCTATGGTTTGTGCCTCCGCCTACCTTGACGGCATATTTCTCAAAGGGACGCATATTAGGCGTTGTCTTTCTCGTATCAAGCAGCTTCGTTCTTTTCCCTGCAAGCTCCTTTACCAAGCTGTTTGTAAAGGTTGCAATTCCACTCATGCGCTGAAGATAATTAAGCCCTGTCCTCTCGCCTGAAAGAAGCGCCCTGATATCTCCCTTTATCACACCGATAATCTGTCCGTTCGTCACAAAATCTCCATCCCTGACGTCTGTTTCAAATACAGCCTCGTCATCAAGCAGCTCAAAGGTTCTTGTAAATACCTCAAGTCCACATATGATTCCGTCCTGCTTGCATATAAGCTGGGCACTTCCCTTACGCGCCTCCCGCATAACTGCATTTGTTGTAACGTCCTCGCTTGTAATATCCTCTCTCAGTGCATTTAAAATGTACCTGTCTATGGTTACCCTATTTGTCACACCATTTATCATAAAATTCTCCGTCCCTTCTTTTTATTTCTTCCATAATGATTTGCCTGTTTTTCTCATCCCAAGCTTCAATGTCCTCATATTCCTCCAATGAAACAGGCGGCTCACGATACTCTATATGTTCCGTCTCCTCACTGATAATCCACCCTGCCCGTTCCGAAAATACAAGGCTTTCCAAAAGGGAATTGCTTGCCAGACGGTTCGCTCCATGAACGCCGTTGCACGCTGTCTCGCCTACTGCAAAAAGACGCTTTACCGAGGTTCTTCCATATGTATCTGCAAGTATGCCTCCCATAAGATAATGCTGTGCAGGTGTTACGGGGATATCCTCCTTGCTAAGGTCATATCCCACCTCAAGACAGTGTCTGTATATATTCGGAAACCGTCTTGTAATTTCCTCCTTCGGCATATGCTTTATGGACAGCATAACAAAGGGACGTCCGTCCTCATCCATCTGCTTTCTGATTGCCTCAGTCACAACGTCACGGGGCAGAAGCTCATCCACAAAACGCTCTCCCTTTTTATTAACAAGAATTCCACCCTCTCCCCTCACGGATTCGGAAATGAGAAACTTCCGATTTTTTGCCTCCTCATAAAGCGTTGTGGGGTGAATTTGTATATAGTTAATATTTTGAAGCTTAACCCCATGTCTTAAAGCAAGTGCAAAGCTGTCGCCCGTTATATGCCTGAAATTTGTGGAATGGGTAAACAATCCTCCGATGCCTCCTGTTGCAAGCACAACCTGTTTGGCATACACTGCCCTTACGGCATCCTTTTCCTTTATGACAACGCCATGGCACACATTATCCTCTATAATAAAGTCAAGCATTTTTGTGTATTCCTTCAGGGTAATGTTTTCACGCTCCCTTACGTTGTTGAGCAACTTATTTGTGATTTCCTTGCCTGTAACGTCCTTGTGGTGCAAAATTCGGTATGTAGAATGGGCGCCCTCCCTTGTATACTCATAGGTGCCGTCCTCATTTATGTCAAACTTGACGCCGTACTCTACAAGCCTGTCCATAATCATCGGAGAATTTTCAATCATAACCTTTACCGAGTCCTGATTATTCTCATATCTGCCTGCCCGCAAGGTGTCCTCAAGAAAGCTGTCAAAATCCGCAGGCTCCTTCAAGGTGCATATGCCTCCCTGCGCCAAATAAGAATCGCTGTTTTCAATCTTATCCTTTGAAATCAGCAACAGCTTATATTTTGGTGCTACGGACAATGCCGTAAAAAGTCCTGCCACTCCCGTTCCAACAATAATAACATCGTATTTATCCAATGTACCGTTCCTCTTTTTACCTTAAATTTATACTTAGTAATAATGGCATAAAGTGTTTATAATGTCAATGAATTATGCTATACTATGTCCTAAGGGGGACCCTCGCAGCAGGGACCAGCGAAGCTGGTGGATTCCTATTTTAATTATAAGCAATTGTGGGACGTTCACAGAAAACATGCGTTTCACAATTGTTTCTATGAAAGGCGAACATTATGTATAAAGTAGATTTTAATAAGCCCTGTCACGTTTATTTTATGGGCATCGGCGGCATAAGCATGAGCGGGCTTGCAGCAATTCTTCTTAAGGAGGGATTTACCGTATCAGGCTCTGATATGAAGGAATCAGATATGACAAATAAACTAAAAGAGCTTGGGGCATCTGTCATAATCGGTCAGGCGGCAGAAAATATACAAGCTACGATAGATTTGGTTGTGTATACTGCGGCAATCGGAACAGACAATCCCGAATACGTCATGGCATGTGAAAAAAATATACCAATGCTCACAAGGGCACAGCTCTTGGGACAGATTATGAACAACTACAAATATTCCATTGCAGTCAGTGGAACACACGGAAAAACAACTACAACCTCCATGATGTCCCATGTGCTGCTTGCGGCAGATACCGACCCTACGGTTTCCATCGGCGGCATACTGGATGTAATAGGTGGAAATATCCGTGTGGGAAGCTCCGAATATTTTGTGACGGAGGCATGTGAGTACACAAACAGCTATCACGCCTTCAACCCGTACATAAGCATCATATTAAATGTTGATGCAGACCATCTTGATTTTTTTAGCGGCATAGAGGAAATTGCGGCCTCCTTTAAAACCTTTGCCGAGAAGCTTCCTGACGACGGGCTTCTTGTGGTAAACGGAGACATGGACTATACAGATTATATATGCAAGGATTTAAACTGCGACATTCACACCTTCGGTCTTAATGAGGGAAATATGTACTCTGCCACAGACATAACCTTTGACGAGGAGGGACACCCGACATACACTCTTGTTGTAAACGGCGAGAAGAAAGACACAATCTCGCTGCATGCGACAGGAATCCACAATGTTTCAAATTCCCTGTCGGTTATTGCCGTTGCCGCAAGGCTCGGCATATCCATGGAGCATATAAAAGCAGGCTTATTTTCGTGCAGCAGCGCCAAACGGCGTTTTGAACACAAGGGCATTACCAAAAACGGCGTCATTGTAATTGACGATTATGCGCATCACCCTACGGAGATAGCCGCAACCCTTGCCGCCGCACAAAACACGCCGCACAATGAGCTTTGGTGCGTGTTCCAGCCGCATACATATACAAGAACCTACGCCCTTTTAGATGAATTTTCCAAGGCGCTTTCCGTATGCGACCATGTTCTTCTTGCAGACATCTATGCCGCAAGAGAAAAAGACACAGGCATGGTTTCATCAAAAAATCTTTGTGACGGCATAAACAAAATGGGCGGCAATGCAGTTTATTTAGGTGAATTTGATAAAATAAAAGACTATGTCGAAAAAAATTGTAAAAAAAATGATTTGTTGATAACTATGGGAGCCGGAAATGTCGATTCAATTGGAAATTCTCTCTTAAAAAAATAGTTATCCACATTATCCACAGGGCTATCCACCATATGTAAGGGTGATAGCCCTTTTGATTTTTGTTTACATAACTAAAATTAAAAATACACGATTTTAAGCCCATAACTTCCAGTAACAAAATTATGGTAACATACAATCAACATTATCCACATTATTAACATTTTTCCATTTTTCTCCCACCGAAAAGACGTTCTCTTGTATTTAAAAATACCTATGTTATAATGCACATGACGAAGGTCAAAGGGGTATGCAAAATATGAAAAATATTACGATTTCAACAGAAAACAGTGAGACATATTCTTCGATTTCAAACTTTTTTATTGACTACTACATGACGGATGCAAATGGAGAGTTTGTAAAGGTGTACCTTTATTTAGTACGTTTGTTAAGCAACAATGCAGCCATAACCGTAGCAGAAATCGCAGACCATTTTAATCTTACTGAAAATGATATATGCCGTGCAATAAAATATTGGATCAGCAAAAATGTACTCAGGCTGAACTACAACGGAAAGGGACAGCTAAGCGGCATCGTTCTCTTACCACTCCACCCTTCCGAGGACAGCCTTAAAATGTCCTCCGATGCAGTGTCTATTTTAAGACCGGACGACATGGATATTGTGGAAGCGGCTGAGCCTGAGGTACGTGTACATGATTTTGTCAAGCCTAAGCCGGCTAAAAAAACGGTGGACCTTACTGCTCCGCCGAAGCCAAAGCTTACGCCAAAGGACATTGACGAAAAGATGTCCGATGATGATTGGTCCGACATTGTGTATCAGGTGGAAACACTGTTTGGCAAGCAGATTTCAACGCGTGATGCTGAAACGCTTATTTACATATATGATGTTCTTAAATTCAGCGTTGACTTGTTTGAATACCTGATTGAATATTGTACGACAATGAACAAAAAGAACTGCCGTTACATGGAGGCTGTTGCAATTGCGTGGTACAATGACGGAATCACAACAAGACAGCAGGCGAAGGAACAGTCAAGCGTAACAAATGGAATCACGCGTATTGTATTTAAGGCATTGGGAATACGACGTGCCAATCCAACCAACATTGAGCTTGCATACATTTCCACATGGAGCAAGGATTTCGGCTTTTCAGCGGAAATGATAGAAAAGGCATGCGAGCGTGCCATAGAAGCAAAACCAAGCTCAGCTAACTTTGCATACATAAACGGAATTTTGGAAAACTGGAACAAAAACAATGTAAAGACATTTGAGGATATTGACCGATTAGACAGGGAGTTCGTTGCAAAGGCAAGCCGCAAACAAAGCACTTCAAACATAAGCAGCTTTAATAACTTTAAGCAGACAAAGCTTGATAACGAGCTTACCGAAATGGAACAATTATTTCTAAAAGAGGTAAATAACAAATGAGTTACTTTGCACTAAGCACAGAAGATATTATTCGCGGATATGAAAAAACAAGATTAAACAATAAGCGGCTGCTTCAAGAGAGACGTTTGGCTGTATATATCAAAATCCCCCGCATTGAGGAGCTTGATGAGCAGGCTACAAACTATCATATAGAAGCAGCTAAAAGGCGTGCCCTTGGTTTGGATAACGACAAGACCACTACCAACTCCACCAAGGAAAAAATCCACAAAATCAATGCTGAAAAGAAGCATCTTTTACTTGACGCAGGCTACCCTTCTGATTATTTAGAGCCTGTCTACAACTGTACGAAATGCAAGGATACAGGGTATATCGAGGTAAGCGACGATTCACACGCATTACCCCTTATCAGAAAATGCAACTGCTATACGAAGCAGATTATAGACTGCCTTTACATTCAGTCCAATCTTAAAAATGTGCTTCAAAAGGAGAATTTTGATACCTTTAATTTGGAATACTATAGCAATGTACAGGGCAGCCAGCAGTATTCTCCTAAGGAAAACATGAAAAATATACTAAAGCGCGCCCATGAATTTACGGAGGGCTTTCAGCAAACAAAAACTGAGCGTGGAAATATACTGATATACGGTGAAACGGGTATGGGAAAAACCTTTCTTACCAACTGTATTGCAAAGGAGCTTTTAGATACGGGACACTCTGTTCTATATCTTTCTGCAAGCGAGCTGTTTGAAAAGCTGATTGCAGATTATGTTATGAACCATAAAAAGGAATTGGAGGAGCTCTATCAATATACCTACACCTGCGAGCTTCTTGTTATAGACGATTTAGGCACAGAGCTTACAAACAATTTTGTGCTTTCCTCTCTGTTTGAGATAATTAATCAGCGCGGCGTATGCGGCAAGTCTACGCTTATTTCGACAAACCTTACAATGCCGCAGTTAAGGGAACGCTATTCCGAGAGGATAATGTCAAGAATAATAGCAGATTACATCGTATTTTATATGTACGGTGATAATATAAGATATCAAAAGAGAAAAAATGCAATTAACTCAATTACATAAGCTATGGAGGAAAAATCATGCCGGATTCAAGCAAACTAATTAATGTACCTGTAGGAAAGCTGGGTATCATCCCTCTGCAAAGCTGCAAAGCCTTAGGTGAAAAGGTTGACAGCTACATCGCAAAATGGAGAGCCCAACGGCACAACGAGCACAAGGATAATCTTACATTTACAGGATATGAAAAAGACTCCTATATTTTAAAGTCTGCCTGCCCGCGTTTCGGTTCAGGCGAAGCCAAGGGCACGCTATCTGAATCAGTCCGTGGAACGGATCTTTACCTTTTGGTGGATGTTGTAAACCACAATATCGAATATTCCATCTGCGGCAAAAAAAATATGATGTCGCCTGACGACCATTATTCTGATTTGAAGCGTATTATTGCGGCTATCGGCGGCAAATCAAACAGGATAACGGTTATTATGCCGTTTTTATATGAGAGCAGACAGCACAAAAGAAACAACAGGGAATCCTTAGATTGTGCAATCGCACTTCAGGAGCTTGTGGGAATGGGCGTTGACAATATCATTACATTTGATGCCCACGACCCAAGAGTGCAAAACGCCATTCCGAGAAGCGGCTTTGAAAATATTATGCCGACTTACCAGTTTATCAAGACGCTGCTCTTATCCACCCCTGACCTCAAGCTTGACAGCGACCATATGATGGTTATAAGTCCTGATGAGGGCGCCATGAACAGGGCAATTTATTTTGCAAACCATCTTGGCGTTGATGTGGGAATGTTTTATAAGAGGCGTGATTACACCACGATTGTAAACGGCAAGAATCCAATTGTGGCACATGAATTTCTTGGTGATTCCGTTGACGGCAAGGACGTGATTATCGTAGATGATATGATTGCCTCCGGCGAAAGCATGCTTGATGTCGCAAGGGAGCTTAAACGCCGCAAGGCAAGACGTGTTTATGCGCTTGCAACCTTCGGATTATTTACAAATGGTTTAGAGGTATTTGATGACTGTCATAAAGAGGGCATCATTGAGAAGGTAATTACCACAAACCTGACCTATCAAATGCCTGAGCTTTTTGAAAGATCATGGTATGGCTCTGCCGACCTCAGCAAATATATTGCAACGCTGATTGACCACCTGAACCATAACGCTTCCATCAGTGGTCTGCTTGACCAGTCTGAGCGTATTCAGGCACGTATTCAGGAATACAAGGAATGCGGAACCATTACACCGAATTATAAGGCACCAGAGCTTGACTAAATAAAAAGGGGCTGTCACAGCCCCTTTTTATTTTTACATGGTAATGTATTCGTATTCAATTCCTGCATCATCAAGCTGCTGCTTTGCCCCCTGATTAGCTGTTAGAAGTATGACCTGCTCCGCACCGACCTTTCCCATGCAGCGTATCAGATTTGATGCAAAGCTTTCGTTCCCCGTAAACCAATCTTCAACTACAATAGGCATGTTATCCTTGTTCAGCAGCTTTGCCGCCGAAAGCTTCATTGACATATATACCATTTTAAGGTCATCATAGGAGAGGGTGTCAATGCCGTTATAGCTTCCATCTTTGCCGACTGCTACCCGTCCACTTATCTCAAAACGCACATCATCATATCTGCCGTTTGTAAGAGGCGCTATAAAATCGCCCGATGCCGTAAACAGATTTTTCATTTCCCCCTGTATATTTGTTGACAGCTCATTCACTGTATTGATTGCGAAATTAATTGCATGAAGCTCCTTCTGCATTTTCTGAAGCTCAGCCTCCACAATGCCAAGCTCATCGAGAAGCTCCTGCTTTCTCCTTTTATCCTCAAGCAAATCATGCTCCTCTGCCTTGAGATCCACCTTCTTTTCTATAAATTCCTCGGCAAAGGACATGTCTATTTTAACTTCATCCTCCTCCGCCTTCTTTTGCTCAAGCTCCTGTATGACCCGCTTAAAGTCCTCCTCCGAAGGCGTTGTGACATCACCGTCAAATACGCCCTTGGCATACAAACCCTCCACTATCGTTATGATTACAAATAATATCGTACAGACAACAAAGAGCTGTCTTACGCCCTTCTCAAACGGAAGAATATATACCATAGCCGTTATCACGGCAATGACAAATAAGCCGGTAAGCAAAATAAACCATAGCTTATCCGTTATTTTTTCCTCCTTGCTTTCGCTGTCTTCCTCCTCGTCTGTAAATGTACTGTTCTTTGTAAGTGCATCAAGATTATCACTTAAAGCGTCGTCCTCCTCATAGGTTACGCCCTTGTCCGTTTCAATCAGCTTTCTCGCTTCTCGCTTTCTCTTGGCAGTTTCCATTGCAAATTCTTCTTCGACTTCCTTTATTTCCTCTCTTACTGCCTTTAGCTTATCCTCCACGCCGTCATATCGTCCGATTTGCTCACGTATGCCCTCAGTCTCACGCTCCAGCGACCTTGTATCATACTTTCTTTTTTCATCCTTCAAGGCTTCAACAATTTCTGTCTTATTAATGTCTGCCGAACCACACAACGTCATGTTGCCTGCATATTCCATCAGCTCGTTTGACAGTGTCCTTGCATTCTCTGCCTTCGGCTTTGAAATACATAGGCTGCCTGCATATGTGTTTCTGTCCGTATCAAAAAAAGTCTCACGGAGATTATTGCTATGCTTCAGCATAAGCTCTCTGCCTGTTTTTATGTCAAGCACATTTACCTTATCGCCCCGCTTTTGAAAATCACGCTCGATAAAATATGAACTTTCATCCTTTTTTACATATACCCTGCCCGAAGCATTTTTACCACTGACTGACTTTAGGCGCTCATAATTATCATCATTTTTCTCAATGCCCTTGAAACGGTTTATCCCGTAAAACATACCAACGACAAATTCCTTAAGACTAAACCGCTTTGCCTCACTGTCCACACAGATAAGATTGATGCCTGCCTTAAGGTCTATTTCACTGTTATTAAATTTTCCAAAATCCTTAAGTGATAGCTTATTAAGATACATTTATCTGTCTCCAACTCCCAGCAGCGCACCAATTCCATATTCAAGTGCCTTTTGTCTTATTTCCTCAGCTTCTTCGCTTTCCTCGTCCTTCATCCTGCTCATAAATCTTCCCAAAAGGTTATTCTCATTGCCATGATACAGCTCGTCCACATTGTAATCATACTCTGTTCTGTCAATAACCTCATTTATGTTATACCTTCTGACAATTCCACTCAAATTAATTTCAAGGCTGCTGTCAATCGTTCCCTTGAGCAGTATTCTGTATATATTTTCTTTTCCACGATTTTTTATCTCGGCTTCCACAATGTCCAAAATGTCAGCATTTGTACTGTCAGGCTGAAGCTCAAGCGTCATGTTTATATAGCTTCTCTTATTGCTTGCCACCCATGAAATCGTTGTATTTTTTTCCTCGTCAACCTCTCCGTAAATGTAGCCCCTGCGTCCCGTATCCGTGTAATCAAGAGGCTCAAGACAGCCAGGAAATGCCATTTTATTTTTAAGGATATGGGTCGGCTTTCGGATGTAGCCAAGGGCAATATAATCAAAGCCTGTTTTTGCAAGCCTGTCCTTTGAAAACGGCATATGATTTTTGTCTCCACCATGTCCGAGGAGAATGTTATATGCACCCTCCCTGCCCGGCTTTAATTTCTCAAGTATTTTAGATGTGTACTCAGGCTTTCCGTAGCTGTAGCCTGTAATACATACATTTATATCCTCAAAATATACATTTGCAGCCTTATCCCTCGGCATAATCAGCGTGTTTGAATTAAAATCATACTGCTCCCAGACCGAGTCCTCCCCGATATAATCACAGGAACCTGCTATGATGACGGTTTTCGTCACTGAAAGCCTGTTCAGCTGCAAATCAAGATTTTTAAGCTCCTGCAGGGTTGGTGATGCATGAAAAAGGTTGCCTGAAATAAGAAGCAGCTCCACCTTTTTTTCCTCGCAGAGCTTTACAATATTTTTAAAGCTGTCCCATAATTCATCTGCTCTCTCATCACTCCATATTTTTGTCCTGTCAGGCTTCATGCCTAAGTGAACGTCAGATATGTGTATAAATTTCATTTCAAAAGCACCTCATTTTAAGTGATTGTTTCCTGCAGCCATGTCTTCGGCATATCGCCTTTTGACATCATTAAATTTCATTATAATACGAAATGGAAAAATGTGCAATTATTTAGCCCTGTCTTTTTTGCATGGCTTCCCTTTCCCTTGCAAGCTCCTCATACAAATCAAGTATCGTCCAATTTATATTATGGCTTGTTGCAACCGCCTTAAAGCCCACGGACGGTATGCCTAAATTTTTGAAGGTATCAAGTATACCGTCAAGCTCGCTGCCGCTCATGCCTGCAAGCAGCATCACAGGCTCGGCAAGGTCACCTTCCCCGTATTGTTCCCCTGTGCCCTCATGCCCCGGTATGCCCATATGATTTCCGATTGTCTGCAAAAATCTTTTTTTCGGTATTTTTTTGCACTCTATTTCGCATGCAAGACATATATCTGAAATTTTTTTGTGAATGTCATTCGGATAGCTATAAAGAAGTATCTTTTTCATGCAGATTTTTCCTTTCTAAAACTGCCTCATAGTTTTCTGCCCTGTGGGGAAAGGTGCAGCTTGTGCATTCCTTTATTTTTCTGCCGTTTACAGTTATGTACTTAGGATTTCCGGGACATTCTTCCATATCATATAACGGACAGAAGCAGAACAGACAGTTTATATGATTTATTCCCTCATGGCATGGATAATAGTTGCAGTCCCTATTTTCAAAATATTTATAGGAGTTTTGCATGAGCATCTTCCTCCCTGTGCGTTTTCTCATATTTAATTGCATTCACGATTTCTACTCCCATCGGCAGAAGCAGGAAGCAGGCATATGACAGATAAAACAGATACGACCAACCCTTAGGTTTATACATTATGATTTCAGGGTCATACAATATCGTTGTCTGATTGAGCATCACTGCCATAAGCGTAAGGGTTATGCCTATAAAAAGCATTATCACAAGGCTTCTGTCCCTGTTATCAAAGCGGTATATGGAAAAGGATGTCCTATGCTTTAACGTATACCCCCTGCATTTCATTGACATAGAGCTTTCCATGTAATCCTCCAATGTCCATGTAATAACGATTGACAGTATGCGCAGTCTGTTTCTTATGCCGCCTATTATTGTGCCTTGTCCTTTTCCCATTCCAATTCCTTTTCTCGACATCGCTACAGCCGCATTTCTTTCCCTTATGCGTGAAAAGCTCCTGAGAAATATGGAAATGAAAAGTGAGAGTCTTGGGAACAGCCTGCCTGCAAGGTATATTACCTTATCGGTGGAAAAAACTGCAAGCAGACAAATAAAATTCATAATAAATGCCGCTATTGTCATTCCACGCACCAGCCCATAAAAAAGTGCCTCCGCCGTAATATTATTCCCTATAAAATTTTTTCTTATGTTTGTTATTCCAAAATGATTGTAATAAGAATACCACAAACAGTAAAGTACAACAAATAAAACTAATATAAAATTAAATACCAGCTCCCGCTTTCCATTTAATTTTATCGAATAGGCAAAGGAGGATAAAAAAGCGATGACAACATAAACAGGGTGATTAAAACAAAGTATAAATGTCATGGAAAATAAAAAATATATGAAATTAATACCCGGATGATAATTTTCAAATTTCATGCAGATTCCTCATAAAAGATTACGACATCACGAAATGTCATATTTAACTTTAATTCTGTTTATTCTCTCCATAAACGGCTTGCACAAAAGAAGCAGCGTCATTGCGACAGCCACGCCATGTACGGCATTTACAGACAGCCCCGATAAATAGATAGACCATGGCGTCATATCTCCCATCATTCCGTCCATCAGGAAAAAGGTTGATGTGTCTAACAGCGGTCCAACGATAAGCACGATAAGTAAAAAGCCGAGCAGGGCAGTTACAAGCCTCTTATTTTCATTTATTATTTTTTTCTCGTACAGGATGCCTGCTATAAACCCTGCCATTCCAAAGGCGAACATCTGCCACGGCGTCCACGCTCCCTGTCCAAAGGTGAGATCGCTTACAAAAGCAGACAACATTCCTGAAATAAATCCTGCTGTCGGACCAAATGCCATTCCTGTTATCATAATAATTGCCGCCATGGGCTTAAAGTGTGGAACAAAAGAAAAAGCCATTCTCGATGCAACGGCAGCCGCACTCATAACTGACACAAGGACGATCTCTGCCGCCTGTGGTTTTTTCCCTTCAAAGCCAAAAATAAACGGCATCATTCCACCGATAATAAGCAGGGTTGCAAATAAATAAGACCGTCCATTGCCAAGCTTCCAAAAGACAAGCAGCAGCAAAATTGAAAATAACAGCATAACGATATATCCAACCCATCTTTTTACAGATTTTCCCTGCATAATGTTATCACGTCCTCCTCAGTTACAGCATTTGCAAATATGTGTCTGCTCATGCGGTTTGCCGATGTTGTATAAAAGCTGTTGCCCGAAAAAAACTTCCTTGCCGTATTTGTCGTTATCACTCCACCGTCAAAAAACATGCTCACGTAATCAGCATATTTTGCACAAAATTCTATGTCATGCGAAACCATCAATATTGTAAGGCTCTCAAGCTCCCTCAAAATTCCCACAAGGCTCTGCTTAAAATAATTATCCATGCCCTTTGTGGGCTCATCCATAAGCAGTATTGACGGCTTTGTCAAAAGAACCTTTGCAAGTGCTGTCCTTTGCTGTTCGCCGCCTGATATATCGTATGGGTGTTTATCCAAAAGAGGACGAATCAGACATTTTTTTGCCATAGCGTCCACTTCCTGTTCCGCCTCTCTGCCATGAACCATCTCCAGCAGCTCCTCCCTGACCGTTTTTTTCACGAACAGACTTTGCGGGTCCTGCGGCAGCATTGCCAAATGTCCCTGAAAAAGCTCGCCTTTTTTATATTTATCAAGCTTTTTTCCATCTATGATGACCGTTCCACTGTAGGGCTTTAATATTCCGCATATTGATTTTAAAAAGGTTGACTTTCCCGTACCGTTTCCACCTACAATGGCATAAAAGCTCCCCTTTGGCACAGAAATGGAAGCACCCTTCAGGACATCCGCCCCCTCCTTACTGTATCTGTACCACAGCTCCTTTGTCTTAATTGCAGGTTTTTCAGGCTCATCAGGTAAATCAGACTCATCAAGCCTGTCCCTTTTTAAAGCTTTGCCCGCAAGCTCCTTTGTAAGCCAGCTTCTTCCCTCTCTCACGGTAAGGGGACAGGCTGCCCTGCTGCCCACTCCGTAATATATCTGCATCGGTGCAGGCAGTGCCACAGCCATATCACTGTTTTCCTTTTTCAGCATGTCTCCCACAAGCCTTGGCGTGTCGCACGCAATAATCCTCCCCTCCTCCATGACAGCAACCCTGTCTGAGGCAGGAAACACCTCCTCAAGCCGATGCTCCGACATGATTATGGTGGTGCCAAGCTCAAGATTAATTTTCTTTATCGTCTGCAAAAAGTCCGATGCCGCAATGGGGTCAAGCTGTGATGTCGGCTCATCACATATGAGTGCCTTAGGCTGCATCGCCATAATGGAGGCAAGATTCAGAAGCTGCTTCTGCCCCCCTGAAAGCTCGTTTACATCTTTATAAAACCAGTCCTGTATTCCAAAATAGCTTGCCATTTCAGCCACCTTGAGCCTGATGGTCCTCGTGTCGTACCCAAGGCTTTCAAGTCCAAAGGCAAGCTCATGCCATACCTTGTCCGTCACAATCTGATTATCAGGATTTTGCATGACATATCCTATTTGTGCCGCCTGCGTTCTCAAATCCAACGCCTCCACAGGCGTTTCCTCAAACAGCACCGTCCCTGATTTCTTTCCCTTAGGCGTGATAGGGGGCTTTAAATGTTTCAACAGTGTTGTTTTCCCGCTTCCGCTTTTTCCACATATTGTTATATATTCCCCCTGCTCAACCGTAAGATTAATATCAGTTAAAGCCTCACGCTCCCTGACAGGATAGCAAAAGGTCAAATCCTTGATTTCAAATAGTGCCATTTTACTGCCTCCGTAACATTTATCACAATCGGTGTTGCAAAATATAATACCATAGCCGCAAGCCCCATGACAAAATAATCATTATCCATGCCGCTTATATTGATGCAGGGCAGAAATACAGCCTCAAGCCCCTTTTTCGCCTTACAAAACATGATACATAAAATTAGTATAATTATCCACAGCATGAAAAGAACATCCCCTGCTTTCAATGAATATACCGAAAAGCGGCTCCGTTTCCCACAGCCATGCCCCCTGCATTTCATACTGTCCGCAGTGACAATTCCCTCCTCAAGCGACCACGAAAGCATTGCCAGCATAACATTTGCAGCCTCAACAGTTCTATTTTCACCGTCACATGACACCGCCTTCCTTGCAGAAGATATACTTTTCATATGAGTTCTGTAATAAGGCAAAAGCCGAAGTATCATGGAAAGAGCAAGTCCCACTGCCGGCACAAGCCCTCCAAATATATATAACAGCTTATCAGCCGTCATTACCTTATGATAAAAGAAAAACCATAAAATGACGGAAATAAACATAGCTGCAAGCACTATACCGTAGTATAGTGCCTCCAGCGTAAATACACGTCCTCCAAAATAAGTAAACAATATCGTCTCTCCCCTTGTATTAAATACGGGGTTCGCCAGCGCAAGCAAAACATAGATTGGAAGCATAGCACCAATAACCTTCCATGCTTCCCTGCCATGTGCATTGATATAACATATGGCAGCCATAACAAGGGAAAGCAAAGCAGCCACAGGATGTATGGCAAGCATACTGATTATGATTGCCCCTGCAAAATACATAAAGCTAACGATGGGATTGTAAGCTGCAAATTTCTTTTCTCTACTCATTTTCCGACTTTTTTCTTTTTATGATAACCACTATAAGTCCAGCCATTGAAAGTGCTCCTATGGCAATCAAAATCCATATCATTCCATTTTCAGTGTTGGAAGCCGCTCCATTTATAAGCTGTTCATAATCAGCATTCGTACCTATCACAGTGTAATTCGCATTTTCATATGCCGTAAATGTAAGATAGCCGTCTATCTCATCACATTTTATTATGGCAGCCTCCGTTTCCTTACTTGCAGAAGGCACTGGAACGGTGGAAAGTGCCATAACATTACATTTCATGGCTGTTTCCCCACTATCAGCATGACATACAACAAATGCATTGGCATACCCCTGCATATCAGGCTTCGGTATGCGGACCGTAACGCCGTCAGCAAAATCATAGTCTTCATCCGTTATCAAATCCGTAATGCTTATGTTGTATGAACAAAGCTCCTGCATATCCTTATTTGGCATTTGATTCAGCCTGTCAATCACAGAATTGTCCAATGCCCTCTCATATACATTTAACTTATAATACCACTGAAGCCCGTCAATATCAATGCCGGATGACGCATCTCTATGGTTTATCGTTCCAATTGCTTCAAATACCTGTTGCAAATCCTCATAGTTTTCTACCTCTGCCTGTTCTGCCTCCGTCAACATACTGTATTCGTTATAAAGCGCTATCGCCGTATCCATTTCCTCAGCAGTGATTTCTTCTACTTCTCCCTGCACAATTCTCTTTAACTCCTTGCCCAAGCTGTCCACTGCTCTATTTGTAAATTGTACTGCCCTGCTTTCAGAGTTTGCCCCACTGACAGCAGCATCAGTCTTTTGTACGTTTTCTTCTATTTTATTTTCCGGCTTATTATCTGACTTACTATCAGCCTTTACAAGATTGCCGCCTATGGTAATTCCTCCTGGTCTTTTTACGTTGGAACCTCCTGCACCTTCCGAAGGCACCTTGTCCTCTGCCTTAGGCAAATCCTCAACAGGTTTTTCTTCCTCTGTTATAGGGGGCTGTTCCTCTGTCGGACTTTTTTCTTCCGTTGTCGGCAAATCCTCCTCTGGGTTTTTCTCCTCTGCTGTAGGAGGCGTTGGTACGGAAGGTTTATTTTTTTCCTCCTCCTTCAGTCTGTCATACTCTTTTCTTGCCGCCTGCAAAATATCGTAAGCCTTAACAAGCTCTTTCTCAGCAGCCGTAAGCTTCTCATATGCTTCCTCAGCCTCAATAATTGCAGCTTCACTTTCAAGCGTCACGCTTCCAATTGCACTGATAAGTGCATCCATGTCGCCGGCATTTTTTTCTGCCCTAAGCGTTTCAAATATCTGTCTTGCATTGACAAGCGTACTATAATTTGTAATCTTTGCTTTTTCTTCCTCATCAAGCTTCTCATATGCTTCCTCTGCCTTAACAATTGCAGCTTCACTTTCAAGATTTACATCCCCTAAATTTATAATTTTGTTGATTACCTTAACGTAGGCGAGCACACCCACTGCCATAACGTTTGCACTGTCATTTTTATAGTAAAGCGTTCCGTCCTTGTCACATATGATGCTCGTGATACAATACTGCTCATACCCCTTGGCATCATAAAGCTCAACAAGCTCCGCCTCATCTGCCGTGGTTGCCTCCGGTTTTACCTTTATCATGGATATTCCACCAGGCGTGTTGTTGTATGAGGAATAAAGATAGATATATCCCGTTGCCTGCTCATATGCTGTTGAAAGAAGCAGCGAGCACTGTGGATAACCCTTTAATCCTACGGCATAATACATTTCAAGCGTCTCTGCATCTGCAACGACTACATTTCCACTGGAGCCTGTTGAGGATATTCCGCTTCCGGTTGCAAAATAAACCTTTCCCTTATATACAATCGGCGTACTTGTGCTTTGTGCATTATAATTAACATGCTTAAGCTGTGACAAAACTCCCGACGCATCTACCTTGGCACTGCACAAATGTCCACCCTTTGTCGTAAAATATACCCTTCCCGTGGCACTGTCATATGCCATCGAGGACCTTTGATCCCCCATGCCTTCAAGAACAAGCCTTGACACAATCTCCCCTGTTTCTTTTTTAAAGGAATACAGGCTTGCGTTTCCACTTGTTCCACTTGTGCCGTCATCAGTTCCAACTATAACATAGTCCCCTACAGCCACAGAGCCAGCCCAGTAAAAGCCGCCTGCCTGCGTATGCTTCCATGTTGCAAGCTTATCTTCATTTCCCCTTGTCGTGTCCTCATCCGTTACACTGATACATACATAGTTGGCATCCCTTGTCTCGCTATTCCAAAAGCCTGTATAGATATATCCGTCAGTATATGTAATCGGAGATAACGATTGTCCTCCTAATCCATCTTTGTAAATCCAAAGCGAGTCAAGCGTCTTTGCATCAAACGCCTGTATTACTCCACCTGTTAGCGGACAAAATATCATTCCGTTTGCATATGCAGGAGGCGTATATCCCCAATTAGGCGCTGCCGCCATCGCTGTCTGGGCAAGTATCTCTCCCGTCTTTAAATCAAGCTTATATAGATTTGCTCCTGCCATAACAATCAGAGCATCATCCACAATTATCTGTACGCTTGGAGCGTTTCCCCAACCACTGCCCAGCTTTTTAGCCCACAAAAGCTCTGTTTCTTCAGCATTGATAGGCGTTTCTGCATCGGTAATGCCCATATTGACATCGCTGTCCCTAAAGTTCTTCCATTGGGTTTCCACCTCCTGTGGCTGATTTTCAGACGCCTTATCCAATGTGACATTGATTTCTCCACCAGTCGCAGGAACATCCCCTGATACACCAATGTAACCTGTTTTAGTAACGGTATAGGAATAGTCCCCAGTGGAGAACAATCCCTCATAGCCGCCGTCTGTTTTCTTGAGTGGACGTCCGTTTTTATCATATACTATGACAACTGCATCCTCCGGTATGGTATTTACCTTGAGGATGGTCGATTTCTTTTTATCAATATGAACCGTATATATGTTTTCAAGCTTATCGGCTCCCTCTCCCACAGATACCTTAACAAGCACGTTGTCAACCCCCTGCATTGCAACAGCAGATGAGGAAGCGTCATTGTAGGTTACCGTGTAATTATCCTTTCTCGGTACAGCCTGAACTGTTACGCTATCTGCACCTTCAGGAATGGTAAGGGTATACTCAAAGGCATTATGCGAAAAGGTTTTATCCGTAAACTGCTCATACTCCCCCGTATCAAATGTAAGTCCCGTCAACGTAGGTATCACATTCAAATGGAACGTATAAGTAACCGCAGCTTTCCCTGTCCCTGAAGCCTCAATCGTAAATGTATTTTTTCCAGCCAAAACACATGGCGCATATATTTGCGTCTCTGAAGTTGCTTTCACATTTTTTGTTTCCTTCTTCTGTCCATCGCCATAGTAAATCGTTATTGTGTCATAGCCCGTATACGGCGTCACCTTAAAATAAAGGTTCGGATAATTATCATTTATGGAGCCAAGATTATATTCCTTTACTTCGGTAGAAAACACATTTTTTGTCTCATATGTATTGGTTTCATTTCTAAGTATTACGCTTGCCGAGCTCGGTGAAAATTGCGTGCATATGATAAGAGATGCAAGTCCCTCCTCACTTACCGCAACTGCATTCACCGCTTCATTCGCACTTACATCTGCGACTTCCATTGTTGTCTTGACTGCATTTACAGCTTCGGTTTCCGTTGTTGCTTTGTCTGTATTTGCATCTGTGATTTCCGTCGTTGTTTTATCTGCATTTGCATCTACGGTTTCTGTTGTTATTTTATCTGTACTTGCAGCTATAGTTTCCGTTGTTATTTTATCTGCATTTGCATCTGTCGGGGTACCTTCGCTTACCTCGTATATACTGTCTGACGGTTCTGCCGCATTTACATTGAACGGCATAAATGCAAGCGCCATACAGATTGCCAAAAAGGCGGCTATCACTCTCTTACCTTGTTTTTTGTATGCTGTCATTATTTTCTCCTCCTTTAATATACGCTTCCGCCAACATCTTCTCCAAGTCCTTTACAGGTGTAGCACCAAACCATAGTATCTCCATCAGCCATCACATAAGAGCTGCAGCCATAATTTGGAAACCAGCCATTTACCTTATACATCCAGCCTGACTGACTTCCACAGTCAAACTCGTATAAATAATTGATACCCTCAATATAATAACTGCCGTAAAGGGGTGTATAAGAATATTCTATCTGTAACCCGTAATAGGAGCATACTCTTTTCAGCACGTCAAATGCCGTTTCGCCCTCCGTAAATTCTACTGTGGCAGTTCCCAATATAATTCCACTTTCAGGCACATATGCTTCCTTTCCCGGTTTCAAATCCTCAAGATTGTTTAATATGGTATCACACCTAATCTGCACTGTGCAGGTCATGACCTTTGGCTCTGCCTCCTCAGTAGTGGAAGGCGACTCTGTTACCTTACTTTCCTCAGTAACCGTCTGTGGCTTTTTCCCACCTCCAGCACTCTCCTCCTGTGGTTTTTTTCCACCTTCAGCAACTGCTGTCTGTGGTTTCTTTCCATTTTCTGCCTCTGTGGTATTTCCCTTTCCATCATTGTCAGATATGCCATGGTCCGTTTTATTTCCCTGAACGGTACTATTTTCAGCAGTTCCTCCACTTTCCGTCTCATTTAAGGCATCGCCACTTTCCGTATACGTTACGTCCGTCTGCGTATAATCCTGTATATATGCGTTCTCATTTTGCTGTGCTATACCATTGTCTTTTTCCCCGGAAGCATTTGCGTCCAAATAAACGATGTTCCCACTTCCATTTTGAAGCTCCTGTATCTCGCTCTGCCTTTCTGCGGCAAGTGCTTCAAATTCCACCTTTGTAAAACACAGCTCCTTGCTTTCACTAAGCTTTGATAAGAATGACAAATAAAATCCGTTTAAAGAGCTTATGCTTATGTCGCCGGAATAAGTTTCTTCAGCCATAATGCACAGAAATGCTCCCGATAATATTTTCTCGTTCTGCTCTCCTGTGCTCACGGTTACTTCATCCGAAAATACGCTTACAGTTATCGTTCCCGTCTGTGCACTTATGGAAAATATCCCTCTGTCACAGGTTATTATTGCATTTTCTGTACTGATTTGTGCGGGAATGTCATTTTCTCCAAGGCATACAAGCATATCACCCGATATAAGCTGAATATCCATCAGCTCGCCATCAATTTTACTCACAGCCGCTGCTGAATTTTCCCCTAATATGTATTCTCCGCCAAAGCTTACTCTTGCTCCATTTCTTGTCGTTATTACATTTCCTTCCGTAATTTTCGACTTTTCATCTAAGGTGTATATAATGTCATTTTTCTCAATGCTCACCACACCATAGACTTCGTTTACATCTATGCTGTTCTCCTTATGACCCACATATCCCTTTGTAACAGCAACTATCATTGCGCCGCAAAAGGCTATGACTACAATGAAAAGAACCATCAGAGCATTGTACAGCGTTTTCTTTTTCTTATTTTCCAATATGTAGTCTCCCTCCTTGTGTACAATTACAACATCTTCGATGCTGTAGTTCGAAGCTTAGCAGGTTTTAATTCTGCCTATGGTCTGCCGCTCATATCATGTTGTAAAATGCTGAACATACGACTGAACTGTCAATCTAAAATAAGAAATCAGATATTTTTATGCTTCAACTGTAAAAAAGCGTACAAAAATAAGAAGCACAAAACGCCGCCCTACCTCAGAAGACTTCCGTTCGTAATAACAATACAGGTCTCCCGACTTAGCCTTTATCCTACTAAGACACCTTCCCAAAGCAAAAGCTATGCTTCAGTGGCTGCAAATTTGCACGTCCCTTCGTAGGCAACACGGTTGCTGAGACACAGTGCCGGACTTACACCGGCTTCCGAGATGTATTGTTTTGCCTATCATTATCTTATAACATATATTTTCCAATTTGACAACAAATATCTGGAACACGGTTTTATATTCAATGCAGGATAAAGAAACTGTCTTATTCAGAAACTTCTCTAAATATGCATAATACTCAAATTTATTTTCCAGCATTAAATACAAAACAATATATGACAAATTTATTCTATTTTAATTTGTTCATTGAGCAATTTAAACTTGATATGCTTACAATGAATTTTTATTGTAAGGAGCAGCAATTGAATTATGGTTAGTATTGAAAATTTGGGAAACAACATTAAAAGGAGGCGGCAAAATCTCGGCATGCATCAATATGAGCTTGCGGAAAGGCTTGCATATCCCCAAATCATTTATCTTCACTTGAAACAGGAAAAACAAGGCCAAACTTTGATTTGCTTTGTAAGCTGTGTGCCGAGCTTAATGTATCGCCTGATTATCTAATGCTTGGAAGCATACACTCAAACAATGTGCCACAGAATATCATAGACAAGCTTAAGCTTTGTTCAAACGACACACTTTATACTGTTGACGGAATAATGGATATTCTTATAGAAAAGCAGGATAGACAGTGGTAAAGTGTGAATAAAAAAGCCTACCTTGTACTTTGCCGGTCTAGGTAGGCTTTAAGCACGCCTTGGGAGGCAACCCACCTTGTGGGCGGTTGTTTTCCCCCTTTTTGACTGTTGATATTATAGCATATGATAAAATTCAATGCAATATGCAGGCAGTCCCGATTGCAGCCAAATTACCAAATCACTACCGCCCTACTTACAAACTGGGAAAAATTCAGTTTCTAAAAGGGTTTCCAAAAAGCATTGTCCGATGTATAATTAATGTATGAAAGAAGGTGATGTTCTTTGAGTACAACAGAGCAGATGCATCAAGAGGATTTAGAGCGTCTGAAATCACTCCGTTACATGGACGATGATTTTATGACCGTCTGCCTTGAGGATAATTTTGAGGGCGTGGAGCTGATACTGCAGATTATTTTAGGAAAAAAGGACATAAAGGTCAAGTCAGTTCGGACTCAGGAAACGCTAAAGAACCTGCAAGGTCGTTCTGCTACGTTAGACGTTCATGCGGTCGATAGCGGCAACAGGGAATTTGACGTGGAAATCCAGAGGAACGATGCAGGAGCAGGTGCAAAAAGGGCAAGGCACAACAGCAGCCTTTTGGATGCACATATATTAAAGCCAGGAGAATACACGGAGGACATTCCCGACAGCTATGTTATTTTCATTACGGAAAATGACGTAATGAAAGGAAACCAGCCGATATATCCCGTGGAGAGATATGTTACAATCGGGGAAAACAAGGTATTATTCGGCGACGGTTCTCACATAATATATGTAAACGGCAAATACAGGGGCAGTGATGAAATCGGTAAGCTGATGCACGATTTTTCATGCACCGACCCTGACGATATGAATTATGAGGAGCTTGCAAAAAAGGCAAGGTATTTTAAGGAAGATGCGAAAGGAGTTGCGACTATGAGCAAAATATTGGAGGATATGAGGAAAGAGGCGGCAAAGGACAGTGCCCGCAGGCTTTTAAAGGCAGACAAGATAAAGATTAGTGAAATATCTGAATTTTTCCCTGCTTTATCCGACGAGGATATTAAAGAAATTGAGGCTGAGGTTATGCAACCTGTATAGGCATAAATTGTCTTCAAAATTTATTTTTCATGATATATTATAAGCATTGGAAACCATAGAGCAAAAGGCGGCTCTGCCCTCCTGTTTTTATGGAGGGATTTTCAAAACCCTCCAAACGAATGAAACGAGGGGAATACAATGTATATTACATATCAAGATTTAATTCAGATAAGTATTTTCATTGTTACCCTTGCGAATTTGATTTATCAAATTTTCAAGGATAAAGAAAAACAGCCGCTGCTACTCGCAATAACAACGACTGCCTCATAATGAGGTAAGTGTCTTTTCAACAAACGCAATTGTCATAAAAGAAAGAATATGGTAGAATACGAACGAGGAACAATCGTGTTACAAGGTGGTAACCTCCCTATTCTTGAATTAGAGGGGAGGTGGTGTATATGAGTACATACGAAGTTTTAACGCTGTTAATTCTTTTCGGAACGTTTCTTGTTGCACTGCTAACAACAAGCGAAAATAAATAAGCCTACCTTGTACTTGACGGTCTAGGTAGGCTTAAACACTTATCATGGAGGTCAACCACTTTGTGGGCGATTGCTCCTTTTATGTTCCCAATATACCACATTTAAAAGAGAGTTTCAAGTGTCTTCATCCCTCTACCAATAAGAAAATACAACTCCAGCAAGCGGCGAAAAAACTATCATGATTACGGAGAAGGAAAACGACTCCACAGATGTGAGCGTTGCCCGCTGCTCTGACGGAAACATATCCTGCAAAATTGCATTAGTACGAACCTGTAATGCATCATCTCCGATTGCAGCCAAAAAGCCTCCTAAGGTCATGAGCAGACAGCTTCCCGAATGCTCTACAAAAACACCCGTCAATACAAGAAGCACTGACACGGCAAATGCATTTCTGTACCTGAGTCTTGGAAGCTTCAATATAAGCTTTGAACCAACGATGCCGCCCATTTCCATAAAGAACAGGGCAAAGCCCAGCCACCACCTAGAAATTCCCTTTTCGGGAAGCTTTGCCTGCAGGAAAAACAAAAGCAAAATGTCAACTGCTCCCACAAAGGAATTACAAAGCATTAATTTCATTACTTTTTTCCCTGCACGCTTTAAAAACAGCAGGCTCTCCCGAAAGCATCCAAGCAGCTCATGCCCTATGTAGGTTAGACTTGCTTTTTTTGCCCGTTCCTCTCTTTTGCCCACATAAACCTCACACAAGGACTTCAAAATAAAAATCTGTATCACACCTGCCACAAGGTCTGTACCGTATGCGATTTTATGACCGAGAAACAGGGCAAAGCCTGCGCACATGGTTGAAATTCCGCTGCACAGACGGTAAATAACAAGCGAATTTGCCTCATAACGCTCAAATTCATTTTCCATGCTTGCTATCTTGAGCGAATCATATGCCAGCGCATCTCCCGTACCCGATGAAAAATTATAGCCAAGCGCATGAAATGCGATGGATAGGCATACCATAAATAAATTGCATGATAAAATCATTACAAGATTTCCAAGCATCCTCATAATCGTGCTTACAATCAGCATTTTCTTTCTGCCAAACACATCGGCAAATATTCCTGACGGAATTTCAAATATAAGACTTGTTATGTGGAAAACGGTTTCCGCAATTCCTATTTCCACCAAGCTGTAGCCTCTTGCCGCTAAAATTGCAACCCATGCTCCCGTAAGCGACAAATTTCCGAGAACGGAGGCTGTATATAACCTTGATATTTGTTTTTTAATTTTAAACATAAAAAAATCTCCTTAACTTTAAATTTCATAACGGTTAAGAAGATAATGCGACGTCCTTATGCTTCATAAAATTTTAGAAGCTGATAAAATATGTTTAACAATCAGTCTTAAAAAGGCGCACTATCCCCATATAAGGGAAAAAGTGTAACCTTTCTTCAGTTGTAGATTGCGATTTTTCCAAAACATAATATCTACCTCAATGCCAATATTAACATAAATAACACTCATGCACAAGCTTTTTTATCTTCATTTGCCAATTGTTTTTCAACTGTAAAACAGGACATTTACTTGTTTTTCCGTTGTTTTCATATTATTTTATTGACTTTTTATACCCTAAACTTATAATTAATGCATCTCCTAACAGGATTTTTCATCCTGCCATAGGAAATTCGGAGGAATTTCCTATAAAGTAGAACAAGCTTGCAACAAACAGGCTTTAAATATTTATAAAACAAAATCAGGGAAAGAGGTATACATATGTCAACAGAAATCCCAAAGCTTTTCGGAAGCCTTGTATTTAATGACGAGGTTATGCGAAACAAGCTTCCAAATGATATTTACAAGGCACTTAGGAAAACAATACAAAACGGAACCCATCTTGAGCTTGACGTTGCAAACTCAGTTGCCGTTGCAATGAAGGAATGGGCTGTAGAATTAGGCGCAACCCATTATTCCCACTGGTTTCAGCCAATGACGGGCTTCACAGCCGAAAAGCACGACAGCTTCATCAATATCGCAGGCGACGGTCATGTTATTATGGAATTTTCCGGCAAGGAGCTTGTAAAGGGCGAGCCTGACGCATCAAGCTTTCCATCAGGCGGACTAAGAGCTACATTTGAGGCGAGAGGCTACACTGCATGGGACCCTACCTCCCCTGCATTTATAAAGGATAAAACACTGTATATCCCGACAGCCTTCTGCTCCTACAGCGGGGAAGCACTTGACAAAAAGACGCCACTGCTCCGCTCCATGGAAGCATTAAATGAACAGGCTGTTAAAATGCTCCATTTACTTGGAAATAAAACGGTTACCGGAGTAAACATCACTGTCGGTCCTGAGCAGGAATATTTCCTGATAGACAAGGATATGTACAAGAAACGCAAGGATCTGATTTTCTGTGGCAGAACCCTAATCGGTGCCCCTGCGCCAAAGGGACAGGAAATGAACGACCACTATTTCGGAATATTAAAGCCCCGTGTTTCCGCATTTATGCATGAGCTTGACGAGGAGCTTTGGAAACTCGGTATTCCTTCCAAAACAAAGCACAATGAGGTGGCACCTGCACAGCATGAGATGGCACCTATCTTTGAAAATGTAAACATTGCCACAGACCACAACCAGCTTACAATGGAGATTATGCGGAAAATTGCCGACAAGCATAATCTTATCTGCCTGCTGCATGAAAAGCCCTTTGCAGGCATAAACGGAAGCGGAAAACATAACAATTGGTCCATAAGCACAAATGATGGCGTAAACCTTTTAAAGCCGGGACGCACGCCCGCACAGAATATACAGTTTCTTGTGTTTCTTATGGCTGTAATTAAAGCCGTAGATGACTACGCAGATTTAATGCGTGTTTCTGCTGCCAGTGCAGGAAACGACCACCGGCTCGGTGCAAATGAAGCACCGCCTGCCATAGTATCCATTTTTCTCGGCGATGAATTAAACGCTGTTTTAAAATCCATAGAAAATGATACCTATTTTGGCAAACAGGAAAAGATAGAAATGGACATAGGTGCAAATGTACTTCCTCACTTTTTCAGGGATACAACCGACAGAAACCGTACGTCACCATTTGCATTTACAGGAAATAAATTCGAGTTCCGCATGGTCGGCTCCGCCGCTTCCGTTTCGGGACCTAATATCATACTGAATACTGCCGTTGCCGAAGCTCTCGCACAGTTCTACACCGAGCTTGACGGAACAACGGAGGAGGACATGGAGCATGCTGTACATGAGCTTATTAAGCGTGCCATACGAAAGCATAAAAAGGTTATATTTGATGGAAACGGATATACTGACGACTGGGTAAAGGAGGCAGAGGCAAGAGGCTTATACAACCTGCCGACAACACCTGACTGTATGCCTTGTTTTATAAGCGAGAAGAATATAAACCTATTTACAAAGCATCACATTTTTACCAAGGAGGAAATTCTTTCAAGATATGAAATTCAACTTGAAACATATGTAAAGACAATTGTCATTGAGGCAAGGGCAATGGTTGACATGATTTCCAAGGATTTGCTTCCTGCCATAAATTCCTTTGCCGCCACAACTGCAAGGGAAGCGGCAGAAACAAAAGCCTACCTTCCTAACATATCCTGCACGGCACAGGACGCTCTCATAAGACGGCTTACCTCCGATTACACGGACATGACGAATCTTATTGACAAGCTAAAGCACGAGCTTACCCAGCTTGGAGGCATAAGCAGCATGCAGGGAGCGGCAGACTACTGTCGGGACAAAATCATTGTTACAATGAATGAAATCCGCACGATTGCAGATGATGCAGAAGCCGCCATACCAAATGACTTCCTGCCATATCCGACTTATGAGGAATTGTTGTTTTATTTGTAATTTGAAAGGCTAAAAAGGGGCTTGTCGCAGTAAGGATTTATGGCACATAATTGTTTACCCGTGACAAGCCCTCTTTTCTTTTGTATTTTTATAACCCGGGCTATCTAAGCATATTAAGATATTTTGCTTTTCTCTGATAGAAAACTACGTTTTCTATCGGCATGGTTCTGTGAACCATGCTAATATTCGAACTTCGTTCTATTATAGCTTGTGTGGCACTCCCTTGAACTCGTACAAGCCATGCCGCAAAGCGGTATGTGTATTTTGAATTTGTCAACAAGACCGTTTAGAATACCCACATTTGATAATTTGCGATGAAACATCATCACATCTACTGCCTCCCGTTCCCTATCTAAGCACCTCAGGATATTCTCCTTATATTTCAAAGGACTGCCTTACGTTCTTAACATCCTCAACCTTACAATTACAGATTTCCGCAATTTCATTGTTATCATTTATGCCACTGCGTATTACCTTAAATATATCAGCTCCCAGCTTTAATCCCTGCTTGATTCCTTTTTTTATTCCATCTTCTTCAACCATATCAAACAACTCACACATATTTACACCCTCCTCTTTTTTTGTTTCGTCACAACAATTATAACATTGTTTCATTTCCTCAAATCTGTTATCCCCACTCAGTGCATCCAGCATATCAAGCACCTGTGGAACATGCACAAGCTTCTGCTCATTATCCCGCAGCACTGTTTTCAATGCCTCCTTGTCCTTTTTACATGCAAGAAAGTCTGCTATAACCCTGTAATCAGATTTATATTTTTTTCTCACGCTTTCAGGCTGGTTTGCCATATGTATAACCTTAATCTTGTAATCATCTATCAAAGTTCCCCAAAAACCCTTATCCTTCTCTGATATATCGAGCATATCCATAAGTGATACCGGTTTTTCCCATTTTTCGGTTCCATAATAAAGTATATATGTAGCCACGGGCTTAAGCCTCTGCCAGTCGTGAATTTCCTTTGAAAATGCAGGATTTTTATTTTTACGGTTTTCTGCAATCAAGTTGTCTACCTGCTTCATATATGACGTATAATTATATCCCATGGCTCTTACAGGCATTATGTTGCTTATGGCACTTTGGTTTTCAAACCCAATAAATGCTATGGTTCCATGAAGCCCGTTAATCTGCTTTGCAACGTCACGAAACAGCATCCGCTGCTTTCCATCCTGAGACCTGTAATATCCCGTTGTCGGTGCACATTGCAAATTCTCAGGCAGTATTGTCTGTGCTCCGTTAAATAAATTTACATTTGCAATATCTGCAAACACGTCATCTTCCTCTAGCAGACTTTTTTCTGCAATGTCTTTCTTCAAATGCATTCCTCCTTTATGCACAGGAACACATTATTTCTTAAGTTCCTGCTTATTGTGTAATATGATGATTTTAAGCAAGAACTTTATCAGAATTTTTAGATTTTAAAAAAATACCGAACTATTTGATTGCTTGCTTATACGCATAATACCATATGTAACGGTAAAAAGCAAGGAGATACTATAATAAAATTTCAAAGCTCCCAGCAAATTTTCATCCGGTTATTTTTAATATTCCCATACTTGTGTCCATAACAGTTTTCTGCATAATTAAATTTATTCCGCAATTTTTTACAATTCATTTTTTCTGCTGATTGATAGGATGGAAGCAGGCAAGGATATTGCCAATAAAAATGGAAAGGACGTGTTAAAATGGACGTTAAAAATCTGTTTGAAAAATTTGACGGGGAGGGGAAGCTGCTTTTACCTGATACAGAGGTTTCCTTTGATGCGATTCCATGGTCTAAGCATCCTGCATTTGACGGCGTGGCACTAAAGCATATTATCACATCCGAAAAGACAGGCGGGCAATTTAGTTACCATCTTGTACGGATAGCCCCCAATAAAAAGATTGGCATGCACATTCACGAGAAGCAGCTGGAAACACATGAGGTAATCTCTGGTTCAGGCGTATGTGTAAACGACGGCGTCACGCTGCCTTACGAAGCAGGCATAATATCCTATTTTCCTATAGGTGTGCCACATGAAGTCACTGCGGGGGATGATGGACTTTGTCTGTTTGCAAAATTTATGCCTGCCCTCTGTTAGCTAAATCGCTTCAGAGGACAATTTGTATGTTGATGGCGGCAATCCTACATATTTCTCAAATTGCTTTATGAAGTGGCTTTGGTCGCAGAACCCCGTGGTCAAGGCTACTTCTGTTATTGTTTCAGCTTTGTGGATTAAACGCTGTGCCTTGCGGATTCGGTTCTGTATTTGAAACTGATGCGGCGTAAGCCCGACCTCTGCCTTGAAGCTTCTGATAAAGTGATATTTGCTGACGAAAGCATTTTTTGCCATTTCCTCAACAGTGAGCTTACATTCCGGATATAATTCCAACTGTTTTTTTAAGTCGTGGATATATGGCGTTTTATTTTCAAGCTGCCAACCGGAAAAATCCACAATCTCCTCCAAGCGTTTTAGTATCAGTAATATTTGATACGGATTGATTTCCCCCATATTCAGAGCCTGCATCAGAAGATGTGTAATATGGTTTTGTATAACGGCAACATCCTCGTTCCTTACAACATTCTTCCCAATGCACAGGCTGAGCATGGTATAACACTCATGTGCCAAAATGCTATGCGGCACATACGGGAATATGACGAAGGTTTCATTTTGCCTATAAACCCTTGTTTCATTATTTTGGGTAAAAACAACCGAGCCTTCCAGTATGATGCCAATTGTCAGCACGGAAACATGGTTATGCAATGGGTAAGATATGGTTGAGTGATTACAGAAAATCAGCTCAATGCCCGTTTTGGCACTATACAAATAGCGGATATTGTTTGTTGTCATAATTTTCCCTCGCAATCATCATCCATTTCTTAGCATTGCTCCGTATGTTACTGTCACTTCATTCAAATAAAGCTTTTAGCAATGTTTTTTATAAACACGTGTGCCACAATCAACATTCTACTGCCGATTATAAAACATAGCTCTAAGGGTACAAATATCCCTTGGCACGCT
>JAMPEW010000033.1 GCA_023664775.1 Clostridium sp.
ATGCTTAGATAGCACAGGTTATAAAAATACAAAATAAAAGAGGGCTTGTCATGGGGTAAACATTTATGTGCCTTAAATCCTTACTACGACAGCCCCTTTTTAATTACTTGTTACGATAGGTCCTCACCGTTTGTCTCAATCACCTTTTTATACCAATAAAAGGAGTCCTTTCTATAGCGTGCCATATCTTTAAGGTCAAATTCGTCACGGTTTACATAAATAAATCCGTACCGCTTTACAATTCCCTCGTGGGTTGAGATAAGGTCAATGGCAGACCAAGGGCAGTAGCCCATCATTTCAACGCCCTCTGATACTGCAAGCTTAATCTGTTCAATATGCCTGCGGAGATAATCGATGCGGTACACGTCATGTATTTTTCCGTCCTCCGTAAGCTTGTCATATGCACCAAGACCATTTTCCGTAACAAGCATAGGAAGGTGGTATCTGCTGTACATTTCACGTACCGTAGCCCGAAAACCGTCAGGGTCAATTTCCCAGCCAAATTCTGTATGCAAAAGATTTGGGTTTGGAAAATTTTTATAAGCGCCCGGTTCACAGGAACCACTCTGCTGGTCGCCTGATATAGCTTCCGTATTTGTTTCATCCCATTCAACGGTAGCTGTGGAATAATAATTAAAGCCGATAAAGTCAGGATGTCCCTGTGCCATAATCTCCATATCTCCATCTTCAATGTCAGGAATGGCGTCATGCTCCTCAAGGAATTTCCAAACGAGATTATTGTAGCGTCCCCATACTGCCATATCAAGATAGAGCCAGTTTCTTATGGCATTGAAATTTTGTGCCGCCAAAATATCCTTAGGCTTGCAGCTTGCAGGATAAACAAGGGAAATGTTCGGCGCAGGACCGATTTTTGCACCCGGTATCATTTCATGGCAAAGCTTCATGACCCTTGCCTGAGCCAGCAGCATATGATGATTTTCCTGATAAAGCTTTTTGTATTTGTTTGAAACACCCTCTAAATTGCAGGTGCCGATTACATCACCTGAAAGGGTGAGCATGTTTTGCTCGTTAATGGTAAGCCAGTATTTTACCCTGTCGCCGTAATTTTCAAAAAGTATTTTTGCAAAATTAACAAATTCGTCAATGCTTTCACGTCTTGTCCAGCCTCCCTTTTTTTCTATTTCGTATGGGAGGTCAAAGTGAAACATTGTAACAAGGGGTTCGATGTTGTAGTTCAGACATTCGTCAATAACATCACTGTAAAAATTAATTCCCTCTTGATTTATCTCACCAAAGCCTTTCGGCAGTATTCTTGTCCATGCAACGGAAAAACGGAAGGTTTTAAAGCCCATCTCTGCCATAAGGGCAATATCCTCCTTGTAGTGGTGGTAAAAATCTGCACACACGTCAAGCTCACTTGTGCCGGCAGGGACTGTTTTGACATCCTGCACGCTTGGACCCTTTCCGTGTGTCAGGTTTGCACCCTCCACCTGATATGCGCTTGTTGATGCACCCCAAAGAAAATCCTCAGGGAGCTTTTTATTTCTCGTTATAATCATGAGATACCTCCTGCTTCCATTCATTATTATGTTATTATTCATTATAAAGCTGGTTGAAATTCATCATTGCGCCGTAAAGGTTGGAACGGTTGTTATATTTACATGTTCCGATTTTTATATCCGCAAACATTTTTGATATTTTTTTCAGCTTGTCAACGTATCGGCATATTCCCTCAAGAACAAGAGGCTGTGCGCTTATACCGCCGCCGATTAGTATAATTTCAGGATTAAATATAACGTAGATATTTACGCACAATTTGGCAATTGTAAAGTACCAGTCCTCAAGAATATTTTGTACGCCTGCGTCGCCCTCGGATGCCCATTTAAAAATGTCCTCGCCTCCGACATCATGGTAGCTTAACCCTTTGTATTTGGCAGTCTTGCAGCGAAGACTTAACGTAGAACAGCAGGAGTCTGCAATATATGGAAGCACCTCAATTGTACGGCCGACCTCGCCGATAGTTTCAATCGGGGTAATTGTTTCGGACTGTGCCCTGTCCATATTATGTAAGGTATAGGAAACCTCGCCTGCTACCAGGCTGTTGCCGTGATGAACGTGGTGGTCGATTATCATGCCGCCGCCTACGCCTGTGCCTAAAACAAGAACATAGGCGTCCCTTACATTGCTGGCATTTCCTTTCCATGACTCGCAAAGAGCAGCACATTTTCCATCATTTTCAAGGGCAACAGGAAGGTTGTCGCATTTTTCCGATAGCAGCTTCCCAAGAGGCACGCCTGCAAGAAACTTCAATGCCCCGCCATCATGGACAAAACCGTTTTGCACATCGATGAGCCCCGGAAGCGACATTGCAATTCCTTCAATTGTTTTATCCTTGTACTTTGTATAAATTTCAAAAATGGAATTCACAAGCAACTCTACTCCATGCGTGTTGTCAAGCTGTGTGGGAAATTTGTCGGTTTCGTCTATTTCGCCATGTTCATCCATAAGCGCATATTTAATAAATGTACCACCCACATCAAAAACAAGATACATAGTTTATCCCTCCAACTTTGTCATAAGACATACTACATGTCAAGTTTTCATAGAAAACCTGACACAACCTTTGAACGTCAGCCCATTACTTAGCAGGTTCCATATCGTGTGTTTTTTCATTTATAAATTGTTCACATGCTTCAAAGCCAGACTTCACAAATGCATTTTTATAAATTCGGATACGGCCTTTCTGGAGCTTCAAAATCATGTGGTCGTCAATTTTTTCAATCGTTACAATATCGCTATATTGATATTTGACACTGATATTTTCCTCAATTATTTCAAAATAATCGTTGAAGAAAAGAATACGTCTTTCCCAAGTTTCTTTGTTGTATGCCTTTGCATATGTATTATAACCTCTGGTTGCACTATAGCGCAAATATAAATGCAAAATGCAAAAAATCGTATATATGGCGGACAAGGCACCGTCTGCCATATGATTTGTCAGTATGCATAATATCGTCAGCACAAAACTCAATATTGCCATGCAAATCCAAAATATTTTGTTTTGGGTATTTTTTTTATTTTCATGTACCCATTTGACAACTAATTCCTTGGTGATTGCATATTTGTTTTCAATTAGGATTTCATCATATTTGTTTGCCATGTTATTTGAATGATCCATATGTTTCCTCCATATTATTCTGTGGAAATTGGCAATCCTTTATTTTTGCAATATAGACATATTATATCATACATTTATGTGTTTGCACATTCTCCAAGCAACGATTTTCCAAACTAATTTTATATTGAAGAACCTTCTTAAAAATGGTATTCTGTTAGGGAAAATTATAAAGGACTACGAAGTGCTGACAATCAAATAACATTGGAGGAGGATTATTTTTTTATGGGAAATTATTTTCAGCCTGAGATAGAAACTGCATCTCAGGAGCAAATCAGGGCATGGCAGGATGAAAGGCTTGTAAAGCAGGTAAAGCACGTGTATGACAATGTTGCCATGTACCGGGAACGTATGGATGAGCTTGGAATTAAGCCTGAGGACATAAAGGGGGTTTGCGACTTACATAAGCTTCCATTTACAACGAAGGATGACCTTCGAGACCAGTATCCATACGGACTTTTGGCAAAGCCCCTTAGTGAGTGCGTGAGAATACAGTCGACCAGTGGAACAACAGGACGCCGTGTCGTTGCATTTTATACCCAGCATGATATTGATTTGTGGGACGAGTGCTGTGCAAGGGCGATTGTTGCGGCAGGCGGCACAAATGAGGACGTCGTACATGTCTGCTACGGCTACGGTCTATTTACAGGAGGACCGGGACTGAATGGAGGCTCCCACAAGGTTGGCTCCCTGACACTTCCAATGTCATCGGGAAATACGGAGCGTCAGATACAGTTTATGACGGACCTTGGCTCTACCATTCTCTGCTGTACGCCGTCCTATGCGGCATACCTTGCCGAGTCGGTGATTGAGAGAGGGGTAAGGGACAAAATAAAATTAAAAGCAGGCATTTTTGGTGCCGAGGCATGGACAGAGGAAATGAGACACGACATTGAGGATAAGCTTGGAATTAAGGCTTACGACATATATGGGCTGACAGAAATTTCAGGACCGGGCGTTTCCTTCGAGTGTGCCGAGCAGACAGGCATGCATATCAATGAAGACCATTTTATTGCCGAGGTAATCAATCCAAAGACAGGTGAGGTGCTTCCTGACGGAGAAAAGGGCGAGTTAGTCTTTACAAGCATCACAAAGGAAGCATTCCCGCTGTTAAGATACAGAACGAGAGACATCTGTATTTTAAGCCATAAGAAATGCTCCTGCGGAAGAACACACGTTAAGATGACAAAGCCGCTTGGAAGAAGTGATGACATGCTGATTGTAAAGGGTGTAAATGTATTCCCGTCACAGATTGAAACAGTACTTCTTAACAAGGGCTACGCTGCAAATTATCAGATAATCGTAACGAGGGTACACAACAGCGATAACCTTGAGGTGCAGGTTGAAATGACACCAGAGATGTTCTCTGACTCCGTTGCAGAAATAGAAAAGAATGAGAAGGAGCTGGTAGGAGCACTTAAAGCAATGCTTGGAATTTATGCAGACGTAAAGCTTGTTGCACCGAAGACAATCACAAGAAGCGAGGGCAAGGCAGTAAGAGTCATTGATAAGAGAAATCTGTATCAAAGCTGATGCTTTAAGAATGGATTTAAAGGAGGGTTACACATGGAAATAAAGCAAATATCAGTATTTGTTGAAAATAAGGTAGGAAATCTTGCAGGGGTTGCAAAGGTTATGTCTGATGCGGGAATCAGCCTCCATGCCATTTCATTGGCTGATACAAGGGATTTTGGCGTGCTCCGCCTGTTGGTCGATGATACCTACAATGCAGTCAATGTGCTTCGGGACAAGGGATATATTTTCTCTGTGACAGATGTAATTGCAGTGGCAACGACAGATGAGCCGGGAAGTCTTTACGACATACTTACCATTTTTGACGAGGCAAACATTAATCTTGAATACCTTTATGATGTAAATACGGGCAAGAAAGATAAGGTATACATTATCTTCAAGGTTAGTGACAACGCATTGGCGCAGGACGTTTTAACGAAAAAGGGCGTAAAGCTTGTAACGCAGGAAGAATTGAGCGAGTAAACATGAAATAAAAACGCATCAATTGGGGGAAGCTGTATAAAATGACAGCTTCTCCTTTTTATTTATAAGTGTATAGGCGATTGCAAAATTATGTTTTTGCAAACCACCGACGGCTTCAAAGCATCTATTTATGATATTGTCTACATTGTACAACTAGGTTTTAAAATAAGGAGCTTCGTAATTGCTTATAAAAAAATAGTTGACCGTTTAGGATTGGCTTGATATAATTGAGTTAAATTTAATTGAACAAAATTGAATTAGATATAACAAAACATGCTATCCACAAAATCAGTCATACAACGGACATCTGAAAAAAATGTTTTGCCTATATCGCACAACGAACTTTTACAAAAACAGAGTTTTGCTCATGGCTATCAAAAAAATTAATATGGAGGTAAAAAATATGTCAATTTATGATTTTAGTGTGAAAGCACAGGATGGAACCGAAGTTTCGCTTGCAGATTACAAGGGTAAGGTGTTGTTAGTTGTCAATACGGCAACCGGCTGTGGATTTACGCCACAATATGATGCATTGCAGGATATTTATGATGAATATAAGGAACAGGGCTTAGAGATTCTTGATTTTCCCTGCAATCAGTTTGGGGAACAGGCACCCGGTGATGATGAAGAAATCCATTCCTTCTGTACAGGACGATATGGAATTACATTTCCTCAATTTGCAAAGATAGATGTAAACGGAGAGCATGCCATTCCGCTGTATCAGTGGCTTGTGGAAAACACGACCTTTGAGGGCTTCGGAAAAGGTCCAATGGCACTTATGATGAATGGTGTTGCAAAAAAGATGGACAAGGATTACAAAAACAATGGTAGGATAAAGTGGAATTTTACAAAATTTTTGATTGACCGGGAGGGAAATATTGTTGCCCGTTTTGAGCCTACAGACATGAAAAGCTTAGAAGAAAAAATAAAGGAGTGCCTATAATGAGATACGAATATAAAACAAGTAACACCTGCTCACAGCTTATCTGCTTTGACATTAACGGAAATGTCATTTCAAATATTGAATTTCAGGGAGGCTGTAACGGTAATTTGAAGGCGATATCCAAATTGCTTGAGGGAAGTACGGTGGAGGATATTGAAGAAAAACTTTTGGGAAATACATGTGGCAGACGTCCAACATCCTGTGCAGACCAGCTTGCACTTGCCGTCAGGGAAGCGTATAATCAGTTACAGCAATCGTAAGGTAGCAGTTATAAGTATTGTGGAAAGGATTATAACAGTAAATGGATAATCAATATGAAGGACTAAAGCTTGAAAATCAATTATGTTTCCCACTGTATGCAGCTTCCCGCGAAGTGATTAAGCAGTATAGACCGTATTTGGATAAGCTTGACATCACATACACGCAGTATATCGCCATGATGGTGTTGTGGGAGGAAAAAAAGATAAGTGCAAGGGAACTTGGTAAAAAGCTGTTCCTTGATTCGGGGACACTGACACCTGTGATGAAAAGTCTTGAGACAAAAGGATATGTGAAACGCTACCGTAGCTTGGAGGATGAACGGGTGCTGCTGGTTGAGATTACGGAAAAGGGCGAAGCACTGAAGGAAAAAGTGAAGGATGTTCCCGAAAAGGTTGCAGGCTGCGTCAAGCTTGATACGCAGGAAGCCCTGCAGCTTTACACATTGCTCTATAAGGTGCTTGATACATTCTCAAAATAAGGGGCAGCACATACAGTAGTCTGTACTGCCCACAAGTACGATATGCCTTATTTATCTTTTATCATTGCATGGTGCTCCTGCAGGGAAGCAATTGCACCATCTCCGTTTTTGTTCACGTAGTTAATTCCCTTTGCAGTTGCCCTTGCAGCGGCAGTTGTTGTCATATAAGGAACCTTTCCCTTGATTGCCGCCTTACGGAGGTAGCTGTCATCATTTACACTGTCCTTGCCGACAGGGGAGTTGATGATAAGGTCAATCTGTCCGTTTGTGATTGCATCTAATATGTTTGGACGTCCCTCGTAAAGCTTCTTGATTTTCTCAGCCTCTATGCCTGCCTCGGTAATAACCTCATAGGTATTTCCTGTGGCAAGAATTTTAAAGCCGTCATCCTTGAGGTATTTGGCAATCTCTACAATCTCAGTCTTGTCCTTACGGTTTACGGATAAAAGTGCAGTTCCGCCAAGTGGAAGCGGAGATTGTGCGGCCTCCTGAGCCTTGTAGAAAGCTTCGCCATAGTAGGTGGAAAGCCCTAACACCTCGCCTGTGGAACGCATTTCCGGTCCAAGAATCGGGTCAACCTCAGGGAACATATTAAATGGGAATACAGCTTCCTTTACACCGTAGTAAGGAATATTTTGCTCCTTAAGCTCTGGAACCGGTGAAGGACGGCCTGTAATTTCCGAGGTAATAATATCCGTGGCGATAGGCACCATTCTCACGTTACATACCTTTGAAACAAGCGGTACGGTACGGGATGCACGAGGGTTCGCCTCAAGCACGTATACCTTTCCGTTTTCGATTGCATACTGCATGTTCATAAGACCCTTGACATGCATTTCCTCTGCAATTTTTCTCGTGTATTCTTTTATGGTTTTCACATTTTCTTCCGTAATGTGCACGGAAGGAATGATACATGCCGAATCGCCGGAATGTACGCCTGCAAGCTCAATATGCTCCATAACCGCAGGAACAAATGCATGGGTTCCATCGCTGATTGCATCTGCTTCACACTCAAGGGCGTGATTTAAGAAACGGTCAATCAGAATTGGACGGTCAGGCGTAACGCCTACGGCCGCATTCATATATTCAGCCATGCTGTCATCATCGTACACAACCTCCATGCCGCGTCCGCCAAGAACATAGGAAGGGCGGACCATGACAGGGTATCCGATTTTAGCTGCAATGGAAAGTGCTTCGTCAACTGTTGTAGCCATACCTGATTCAGGCATCGGGATTTCAAGCTTATCCATCATTTCCCTGAATAAATCCCTGTCCTCCGCAAGGTCGATAACGGAAGGTGAGGTGCCAAGAATTTTGACGCCGTTTTTCTCAAGCTCTGCGGCAAGGTTCAGCGGCGTCTGACCACCAAACTGGGCGATAACGCCAACAGGCTTCTCCTTATAGTAAATACTCAAAACATCCTCAAGCGTCAGCGGCTCGAAATAAAGCTTGTCGGATGTATCATAGTCGGTTGAAACTGTTTCAGGGTTGCAGTTTACAATAATTGTCTCAAACCCAAGCTTCTTTAATGCAAGTGCTGCATGAACACAGCAGTAATCAAATTCAATACCCTGACCGATACGGTTTGGACCGCCTCCAAGTATCATAACCTTTGGCTTGTCAGAATTTACAGGGTTTTTGTCAGGTGCATTGTAGGTTGAGTAGTAGTAAGCATTATCTTTTGTGCCGCTTACATGTACGCCCTCCCATGCCTCAACAACACCAAGGTCGTTCCGCTTAAATCTGATTTCATCCTCAGGGATGTCAAGAAGCTGGCTTAAATATTTGTCGGAAAAACCGTCCTTTTTCGCCTTTGTAAGCATTTCATCAGAAGGAAGGCTGCCTTTACATGCAAGTAAAGCCTCCTCCTCATCAACAAGCTCTTTCATCTGCTCTATAAAATAATGCTTTACCTTTGTAAGCTCATATATCTCATCAATGGTGGCTCCTTTGCGGAGTGCCTCATACATTACGAAATGGCGTTCACTGGAAGGTGTAATCAAAAGCTTTAAAAGCTCTTCCTTTGAGAGTGTATCAAAATTCTTTGCATGTCCAAGACCATAACGTCCTGTCTCAAGGCTTCTGATTGCCTTTTGGAAAGCTTCTTTATAAGTCTTTCCGATACTCATAACCTCGCCTACGGCACGCATCTGGGTACCAAGCTTATCCTCAACACCCTTAAATTTTTCAAATGCCCAACGTGCAAATTTAATAACAACATAATCCCCATCAGGAACATATTTGTCCAATGTTCCGTATTTTCCACATGGAATATCCGCAAGGGTAAGCCCGCAGGCAAGCATGGCTGAAACAAATGCAATCGGAAAGCCTGTTGCCTTTGAAGCGAGTGCAGAGGAACGGGAGGTTCTCGGATTGATTTCGATAACGATAATTCTGCCGTTTTCAGGGTTGCGTGCAAACTGTACATTTGTACCGCCGACAACCTGTACGGAATCGACGATTCTGTACGCCTGCTTTTGAAGCTCCTTCTGGACGTCCTCGGAAATGGTAAGCATAGGAGCAGAGCAGAAGGAATCACCTGTGTGTACGCCGATAGGGTCAATGTTTTCAATGAAGCATACGGTAATCATATTTCCCTCGGAATCCCTGACTACCTCAAGCTCAAGCTCCTCCCAGCCAAGGACGGATTCCTCAACGAGAACCTGTCCGACAGGGCTTGCCTGAAGACCTCTTGCACATACAACCTTTAATTCCTCCTTGTTGTAGACAAGTCCGCCGCCTGTACCGCCCATGGTGTAGGCAGGACGTAAAACTACAGGATAGCCAAGACCGTCGGCAATGGTAAGTGCCTCATCAACACTGTAGGCAACATCGCTTCTTGCCATATCAATATCAATTGCGTTCATGGATTTCTTAAATTCAATTCTGTCCTCGCCGCGTTCAATTGCGTCTATCTGAACGCCGATGACAGAAACACCGTATTTGTCAAGTATGCCCTTGGCAGCAAGTTCAGAACAAAGATTAAGTCCCGACTGTCCTCCCAGATTTGGAAGCACTGCATCAGGACGCTCCTTTGCAATAATCTGTTCAAGCCTCTTTGCGTTAAGCGGCTCAATATAAGTAACATCAGCCATTTCAGGGTCTGTCATAATCGTTGCAGGGTTGGAATTGACAAGTACAATTTCATAACCAAGCTTATGAAGTGCCTTGCATGCCTGTGTGCCTGAATAATCAAATTCACATGCCTGACCTATAATAATCGGTCCGGAGCCGATAATAAGAATTTTATTAATGTCTGTTCGCTTTGCCATATTTGTCCTCCTAGTATCATCTCAATCAAAAATTACATTCTCTATATTGTATAACAGAAAGACAAAAAGTGAAAGAGAATAATTATTTTTTTTACCACTTTTTTTATCCTCTAATTACTGTTATAGGAGCATCATTATAAGTGATTATCCACCATGGCTCTCCTTTTAGTATATAATCAAAAACAACATCAGGAATATCCATTTGAATAACAACAGGTTCTTGGCTGTTAATATATGTGCCAAGCTTAACAGTATATAGTGCAGGACCTGTGTTTGCATGTGGACGATAGAACTTCACTTTATATTCAAGTATAATTCCTGTCTGCTTTTTGAAGTTTGAGTTCTGCTTGAAAATGCAGTCTCTTTTCATAGGTATTGCAATACACAGGAAACTTAACAAAAACAGAACACCAAAAAAGATTATATAACCGAGAAGTTTTGTGTCGTTGTTCTTTGCATGATAGATAACTCCGAGAATTGCGAAAATATCAATAGCAAACACCATCCCAATAATCTGTGCGGAGGTATTAATGGCGGTTTTGATTTTTTTGATATCGGTATCTGTTACATCACAGATAGAGATGTTTGGTTTGAATTCTTGCAATTCTGTGGTATATTGCTCGATTTTCAGAGTCTTGCGTTTCGGCATTTTTTTGTGACATAAAGCAAAAAGTAATAGTGGGATAAAAAATACTAATAAAAAGATGATATTTATTAAATCCATAAATGACACTCCCTATGATATAAATATAGTGAAAAACACATAGAAATTTACCGAGGTAATAACGTATTATATAAAATTATATAGTAAAATACAATTGCATACAAGTAAAAAACAAGATTTTTTATGTGTTTACTTGTATGTAATAATATCAACGATTACTTGACAGAAACCCATCTTTAGGATTTAGCACCATATTTTAATGTTTAATTCTGAAATTAGGTAATTGTTATAAAATATGAAATTAGGTAATTGTTATAAAATAAGGCTTGATATTTTAAAATCCGTATGATATTATCTAACTCTGTGATATATTTTACTTCATAGAAAGCCATGCTTGCTATGAAGCCGGTTTAACAAAACCATAAAAGGTTCAAACATAAGTCAGGGGCTTGTGTTTCATTCCTTGCTTCGGACGCAGCTCTGAAGCCATTAGACCATAAGGAGGTGCAATGACATGAACAAGTATGAATTAGCGTTGGTTGTTAGTGCAAAGATTGAAGACGATGCCAGAACAGCAGTTGTCGATAAGGCTAAGGCTATTATCGAGAAGGCTGGTGGTACAATTACTAACGTTGATGAGTGGGGCAAAAAAAGACTCGCTTACGAGATTCAGAAGATGAAAGAGGGCTATTACTATTTTATAGCCTTTGATGGTAGTCCTGAAAGCCCGGCTCAGGTTGAGGCCAATGTTCGTATCATGGAATCTGTTCTCAGATATCTTTGTGTCAGACAGGACGCAGAGTAGGATAAGGAGGAATTCCAAATGAACAAAGTTATTTTAATGGGTCGTTTAACAAGAGATCCTGAGGTTAGATACTCACAGGCAGCAGAGCCTTTAGCTATAGCAAGATACACCCTTGCAGTTGATAGACGCGGAAGAAGGGATGCAAACGGCAATGACCAAACGGCAGATTTTATTCCGTGTGTTGCTTTTGGGCGTGCAGGAGAGTTTGCAGAAAAATATTTCAGACAGGGAATTAAAATCGTAGTCTCAGGAAGAATTCAGACGGGAAGCTATACCAATAAAGACGGAGTAAAGGTTTATACCACAGAGGTTATCGTTGATGAGCAGGAGTTCGCAGAAAGCAAGAACGCCAGTGAGTCACATAGTACAGCCAATACTGAAAGACCTGCCCCTTCAAACGCAAGTGCCGATGGATTCATGAGTATTCCTGAAGGAATAGAAAACGACTTACCGTTTAAGTAGTATATGTATTGACTTTTCGAAGAAAAGCTAATATGTAGCACGAGCCTATCGCTGAAGGTGATTTAAGATGGCGAGGGTTCATTGGTAAATATAAAATGGAGGTAAGAAAAATGGCTTACAATAAGACAGAAAAAAGCGAACACGCAGATGCTCCTATGAAAAGAAGGCCAATCCGCAGAAGAAAAAAGGTCTGCGTATTCTGTGCAGAGAAAAATTCTGTTATTGACTATAAAGACGTAAATAAGCTTAAGAGATATATCTCTGAGAGAGGTAAAATTCTTCCTAGAAGAATTACCGGAAACTGTGCAAAGCATCAGAGAGCTTTAACAGTTGCCATTAAGAGAGCAAGACACATAAGCTTAATGCCATATGTAGTTGATTAATTAAGAGCAATGGAGCTCCGACCGTAAAATGGTTGGAGCTTTTTCATTTTTATAGGAAATTCCTAAAAAAGGTGAGCGGTATGCTGCTTCTTCCCTCAAAAAAGTATGGTATATCGCATGAGTTGGTGGTATTATGTTATAGAAATTTGAGTTATTGTTGCACAGTATATGCTGTGGTATTTAATTTATAAGGGGAAAACGCATGAAATTTACGAAAATGGAAGGTCTTGGCAATGACTATGTGTATGTAAACTGCTTTCAGGAGAACGTGGAAAATCCAAGTGCGCTTGCGAAAAAAATAAGCGATAGGCATTTTGGAATAGGCTCAGATGGGCTGATACTTATAAAACCGTCAAAGACAGCGGATTTTATGATGGAGATGTACAATGCGGACGGATCACAGTCAGAAATGTGTGGAAATGGCATAAGATGCGTTGGGAAATATGTGTATGATTATGGGCTTACGGACAAAACAAGCATAACAGTTGAGACATTAGCCGGGATAAAATATCTTGACCTGAAGATACAGCATGAGAATAAAATAAATGGTAGTCAAGATACAGGTGATATAAAAAAGGATAATGGCAGTAATAAAAAAAGCAGCAGGGTAAAGCTGGTAACCGTAGATATGGGAGCGCCTATTCTTGCACCGCAGGATATTCCTGTAAGTGTGGATGAAATTTTGAAAAATTGTACTGCTGTAAATGAGTTTCCGGAAAAAGTTATAGAAGCAGATATCAAGGAGACAGGCATGATAAGGGACTGCCCTGTAAGAATAGCAGGAAAGAAGTGGAATATAACCTGTGTTTCCATGGGTAATCCCCACTGCGTTACATTTATAAATGATACGGATTCATTTCCAATAGAGGAAATCGGACCTCAATTTGAGACAAATCCAATATTTCCCAACAGGGTAAATGCAGAATTCGTCCAAATCGTAAATAGAAAATATGCAAAGATGCGTGTTTGGGAGCGGGGAAGCGGTGAAACCCTCGCTTGTGGAACGGGGACCTGTGCCTCAGTTGTTGCGGCAATCCTGAACGGACTTACGGAGGATGAAGTTACCGTAAAGCTTTTAGGGGGAGAGCTTATCATAAAATGGGACCGGGAAAGCAACAAGGTTTATATGACAGGACCTGCAAGGGTTGTGTTTGACGGCGAGATATAGCGTCAGCCTATGCGTTCCCGATTTACAATGTAAATCGGAGCATATGCTGAAAGTAAATTTGAGTTTTATAGGAAACTGCTGAGTAATGGGCGGATGTTCAAAGATTATGGAGGAATAAAAAATGTTTAAAGTAAATGAAAACTATTTAAAATTACCGGGAAGCTACTTATTTTCCACAATAGGAAAAAAGGTAAGGGAATTTCAGACGGCAAATCCTGACAAGGAGATAATAAGGCTTGGAATAGGGGATGTGACCCAGCCTCTTGCATCTGCCATTATTGAGAGGCTTCACAGTGCAGTTGACGAGATGGGGGTAAAGGAAACCTTTAAGGGCTATGCACCTGATCTTGGCTATGAATTTTTAAGAAGTGCAATATCAAAAAATGATTATAAGGCAAGGGGCGTGGACATTGCCATAGACGAAATATTTATCAGTGACGGAGCAAAATGTGATTCAGGAAACATACAGGAGATATTTGCACTTGACAATAAAATAGCTGTATGTGACCCTGTATACCCTGTGTATGTGGACTCAAATGTCATGGCTGGAAGAACAGGAGAATATGACAGTGAAACGGGACTTTGGAGCAATGTAATATACATGCCGTGTAAGGAGGAAAACGGCTTTGCCCCTGAGCTTCCAAACGATACGCCTGACATCATATATCTCTGTTTCCCGAACAATCCTACGGGAGCGACAATTAAAAAAGAGCAGCTTCAGATGTGGGTTGATTATGCAAACAGGGTTGGTGCAGTAATTATATATGACGCTGCATATGAGGCATATATAAGCGAGGAGGATGTTCCTCATACGATATATGAATGTGACGGAGCAAAGACCTGTGCCATAGAGCTTAGGAGCTTTTCTAAAAATGCAGGCTTTACGGGGACAAGACTTGGTTTTACGGTAGTACCGCATGCACTTAAGGCGGCAGACGGTACGGAACTAAATCCACTTTGGGCGAGACGCCACGGAACAAAATACAACGGCGCACCGTACATCGTACAGCAGGCAGGCGACGCAGTATATTCTGAGGAAGGAAAAAGACAGACTGCCGAACAGATAGCATATTACATGAAAAATGCAAAATACATATATAGCGGGCTTAAGGATGCAGGATATTCTGTGTCAGGTGGAGTGAATGCGCCATACATATGGCTGAAAACGCCTGATAATATGACCTCATGGGAATTCTTCGATTATCTTCTTGAGAAGGCAAATGTTGTGGGAACGCCTGGCTCCGGCTTTGGACCAAGCGGCGAAGGATATTTCAGACTGACGGCATTTGGAACCTATGAGAATACGGTAAAGGCGATTGAGAGGATAAAGGGGATATAGAAAAATATTGATATGGAAATGTTAAAAAAGTGTTAAATAAATTAAAAAAGTATTAATTTTTGTTGCATTAAAATTAAATATGTGCTACAATCTCATTTTGTGTGCGTGTAAAATAATAATAAGCGCATGAAAGATGAGGAGAATTAGCATGTTTAGAAGATTAAGAAAGCAAACATATATGACACTTTTGGGAATTACGATGCTTGGCGGAGTATTATCAGCAGGAAAAGATGCAAGGGCAGAGGAACATTCAGGAGATAGCACGCCGAATGAAGTGGTGCTCGATGTAACAGGCATCACGTACAACATATCAGGCGAGGGTCCTTATGCAGTGGGATGTGCATTTGAGGTGCGCGGCGAGGAGCTGGACCTATCGGGCTTTTCCACAATATCACCTGAGGAGGCATACGAGAGGATGCTTGCCATGGAGGCTAGCTACCCTACAGGTACTTCATGGACGAATGGTAATTCATATGCGTGGAGCTGTGGATGGTCAGCGGCAGGCTGTATGGGCTTTGCACATATGATAAGTGACGCCGCGTTTGGCGATGCTTCCTTTCGGACAATAGAAAATGACGGCAGCGGAAACATGTATGATAAAATTAAGGTTGGGGACATTGTAAGAACGGATTACAACAGTCATTCCGTAATCGTCCTTGAAAAAAACAGTGACTACATAGTTGTTGCCGAGGGAAACTGGGGTGGTCAGGTTTTATGGGGAAGAACCATATCAAAGGATAAGATAAACGGTGATTGCGCTTATATCGAGACGAGGTATGGGGAGTAGTTGTACATATATTTTTGGGGCTCCGAATGACAGAATGTTACATATTGCATTATAAATGAAATTATGTTAAATTACTACATGGAAACAGATTATGTGATAAATATAAATCCGATGTACAAAAGCAAAAAAGGAGAAGTGCTATGCGAAAAAAGGCATTTGCAACTGTAATAACTTGTATTTTTTTATTTAGTTCATTAGGTGGCGGTTCTGTTAATGCAATGGAACTAATGACGGACACGGATGCTGCAATAGAACTGATGACAGAGACTGATGCTGCAATTGATGATGATTCTACGGGCGAAACAGACAGTTATGTTGAAAGTGATATAGATGAGGTATTGGAAGACGAGTTTAATGTTTATGCAAGTTATTCTACAATATCTTCAGACGAGGCATATAATAGAATGATTGCCATAATGCCGCAATATCCTACAGGAATGACTTGGACAAATGATAATTCTTATACGTGGAATTGTGGATGGCAAGCATGGGGGTGCATGGGCTTTGCGCACTTGGTAAGTGATGCGGCTTTTGGCAATGCGGGATTTCGCACATTAAGTGATATTAGTGGTGACTGGTTTGATGCCATAAGGGTTGGTGATGTTCTTAGAGTGCCGTCTAATCATTCGGTTACTGTGCTGCAGATATATGATGATTATGTAGTTGTTGCAGAGGGAAACGCTAGTAGCACGATTAGATGGGGCAGGACAATCTCAAAGGATACTATTAATAGTGAATGTTCATATATTGAAACGAGATATGCGGCAGATGCCCAAACAATAACGATTAGTCCGGAGACGGGATACCGTCTGTGGATGGTGGATGTTGGACCAAGGTGTTTTGATATGGAAATTGGTGATACGTACAAATTTTCAGCAACGATAACACCGAAAAACAGTAATGCAACTATTCAGTGGACATCCAGTAATCCGGATGTGGCAGAGGTTTCCCAAGACGGAACGATAACTGGAAAGTATGTAGGAAAAGCAGTAATAACAGCGACATACATGGAAGCAGGTGTGTCGTCTTCTTATGAGGTTAATGTTATGCTGCCATACTCTGTTCCAACTGGAATATTTTTTCTGAAAAATGATCATACGGGATATATAGCAGGCATTACCACCACGAATGTATCACCAAAATTTGAAGTGGAATACAGTTGGTATGCCAAGAGGGAATATGAGGAAAATGAGGAGTGTATATCTGATTGGACATACGATAATGAATGGTTGAATTGGACGCCTAAGAAATATGGAAATTATACCTTGATTGGAAAAACGAGGGTAGATGGTGACGATGAAACCATAGAGGAAGTCAGAACAGATATAAGCTACAGCCCTTACATTAAAGGAAAATGTCAGATGCCTTATACGGGAGAGGGCGGAGGATACCTTATTGGTTTTGAAACGTATGATAATCCTGGTCAAAAATACAGATATGAGATTTTAATTCTTGACTGTACATTGCTTGCGGAGGGAAAGGATGCATGGATATATACGACTACACAATGTGGTGTGGAAGAAGGAAATGCATTTTGGACAATATGGCAGCCTAAGTATGGCTACTATTGGACACTTTTCAGATTGTTTGATGAAGATGGCAATTTAATAGATGAGCAATGCTATGGTTTTCAAAACATATAAGTAGAAAGTGAGTATTTTTTAAATGAGCAAGAAAAAATCTCTGCTTAATATGGAGGTTATAAAGGATACAGGTAAAAATCTGATTTATGATAGAAAACTGATACTGAATTTGGCTAAAAATGATTTTAAAACAAAATATGCAGGGTCATATTTTGGGATATTTTGGGCATTTGTGCAGCCGATTATATTGATGCTTGTATACTGGTTTGCACTTGACATCGGACTAAGATCTGGGGATATGCTTGATTATCCGTTTGTGCTGTGGTTAATGTGTGGACTTGTACCTTGGTTTTTCTTTGCAGACGCATTTGGTTCAGGAGCCAATGCTCTTACAGAATATAGCTATCTCGTAAAAAAAGTTGTATTTAAAATTGATATTCTGCCAATAGTAAAGGTAACATCTTCAATATTTGTGCATTTGATATTTGTTGTGCTTACTATAATACTGCATGCGTTCTATAGCTTCTATCCTGATTTATATACCCTTCAGGTGTTATATTATATTATATGCATGTTTGCGCTTTTAATTGCACTTGCATATATTACAAGTTCCATTATAATCTTCTTTAAGGATTTGAATCAGGTCATATCTATAATATTGCAGGTTGGAATATGGGCTACGCCTATTATGTGGAATGCGGTAAATATATCTCCTAAATTGAATACTGTGATGAAGATTAATCCAATATATTATATTGTAAATGGATTTAGAGACACCTTTTTAGACAAAATTTGGTTTTGGGAAAGACCGAGGTGGACGATTGGTTATTGGATTGGAGTTTTTATTTTGTATGTAGTGGGAAGAAATATATTTAAAAGGTTACAGGTTCACTTTGCAGATGTTTTATAAATAATGAAAGGAAATTGATAATGAATATTTTAGTGACTGGAGCAAATGGATATATTGGAAGGCATGTTGTGGAAACTTTATTGGATATGGGACATCAGGTTAGTGTATCAGATATATGTTATGACGATGTGGACAAAAGGGCGATAAAATATGATGTTGAGCTTTTTGGAGGAGATGTGGACATATATCAGAGGTTTGGTTGTCCGGATGTGTGCATACATTTGGCATGGAGAAACGGATTTGTCCACAATGATTTAAGTCATATCAATGATTTGCCTAAGCACTATGAATTTATAAAAAATATGATAGACGGAGGATTACGGCATATCGTAGTTATGAGCACAATGCATGAGGTTGGATATTGGGAAGGTGCCATTGATGAAAACACGCCGTGTAATCCAAGCTCTCTTTATGCTGTGGCTAAAAATACCTTGAGGCAGCTTACATTTCTTCTTGCAAAAGAAAAGGATATATGCTGTCAGTGGATACGAGGATATTATATTATAGGCGATGATCTGAAAAATAACTCGATTTTCTCTAAGCTTGTTCTTGCGGAAAAAGATGGAAAAAAAGAATTTCCATTTACAACAGGCAAAAATAAATATGATTTTATAAGTGTAAATGAGCTTGCACAGCAGATTGCCGCAGTATCCCTGCAAACTGAGATTGATGGGATTATAAATTGCTGTTCGGGCATACCTATATCGCTTGCTGATAAAGTTGAAGGATTTATAAAGGATAATAATTTCAACATAAAGTTAAAATATGGTGTGTTTCCTGACAGGGCATATGATTCGCCTGCTGTATGGGGAGATGCAGCAAAGATAAAAAAAATCATGTTACAGAAATGAACCGTGAAAATTGGGGGATAAAACATGAGTGATATAGCTATAAGTGTTGATAAAGTGAGTAAGCTATATAAGCTATACGACAAGCCTTCCGACAGATTAAAGGAGACGTTGGGATTCACAAAAGAAAAAAAATACAGAGAGCATTTTGCACTTTCTGATGTGAGCTTTCATGTTAAGAAAGGTCAAACAGTAGGAATAATAGGTACGAACGGGTCGGGAAAATCAACTGTTTTGAAGATTATTACTGGTGTACTCAATCCGACATCAGGGAAAGTGGATATATCAGGCAGAATATCTGCTTTGCTGGAATTGGGAGCAGGATTCAATATGGAGTATACCGGAATAGAAAACATATATCTTAACGGTACAATGATGGGCTATTCAAGAGAAGAAGTGGATGAAAAGCTACAGACCATTTTGGATTTTGCTGATATAGGTGATTTTGTAAAGCAACCGGTAAAAACATATTCAAGTGGTATGTTTGTTCGGCTTGCTTTTGCTGTGGCAATTAACATTGATCCTGAGATTCTTATAGTTGATGAAGCACTGTCCGTGGGAGATGTATTTTTTCAGGCGAAATGCTATCATAAGTTTACCGAATTTAAAAATGCGGGGAAAACCATATTGTTTGTAAGTCATGACCTTGGAAGCATTGCAAAATATTGTGACAAGGTCATATTACTTAACAAGGGAATAAAGATGGCTGAGGGTGATCCCAAAGAGGTAATAGATTTGTATAAGCAGGTACTAGTTAGTAATGCTGAAAATCGGGACTTAGGTGAAACTGGCACTGCAATCAACGAAGAACAGAAGCTGACTGAGGATGGAGCAGCATGGAAGGAAAGTCTGATGCAAAATCCTAATGCACTTGAGTATGGGAACAAATATGCACAAATTATTGATTTTGCAATTATAGATGATAAGGGGAGAATAACAAACAACATTCAAAAAAATACAGAATTTAAAATAAGAATGAAAGTTAAATTTAATAAGGATATCGAAGAACCCATTTTTGCATTTACAATAAAAGATTTGCAGGGAACAGACGTTACAGGCACCAATACAATGTATGAGCTTTTAAATTTCGGCTTGGTTAAACATGACGAGGTAAAGGTTATAGAGTTTTCACAAAACATGAATTTGCAGGGAAAAAATTACCTTTTATCTTTTGGATGCGTAGGCTATGAAAATAATGATTTTGTCGTATATAACAGACTGTATGATGTGTGTAATATTAATGTCATTTCTGATAAAAATACTGTGGGTTTTTATGATATGAATTCATCGGTAAAGGTTCTTTGTTAATATGTGGAGGAATTTGGTTTGAAAAACAATACTGAATATGTAGGCAAAGTGATGCTTGATTACGGGTTCTACGGAGGAACAGACCTATATGTTGATGGCTCTGAAGAGGAGCTTTTAGATATAGTAAAACAGTATGACAATAGTGAATATAATAGGGTTATTGCTGAGAAAAAAAAGTGGCCCATATTATATCATTTATCAAATCTGCGGGGGAATATAGTTGACTGTATTCCTTTTACGAAAAATGATAAAGTTTTGGAAATTGGTGCAGGCTGTGGTGCGATTACGGGTACTATTGCAAAAAAGGCAGGTAAAGTTGACTGTATCGAGTTATCAAGGATGAGAAGCCTTGTAAATGCAGAAAGAAATAAGCACATGGACAATATTGTTATAACAGTGGGAAATTTTCAGGACATCGAAAGAAAAATCACGGAAAAATATGATTATATAACATTGATAGGTGTGTTGGAATATGCAGGTAAGTATATAGCTTCAGACAATCCGTATGAAGATTTCATAATAATGCTTAAAGATCATCTCAATGAGAATGGTAAAATCGTTTTAGCCATTGAGAATAAATATGGACTTAAATATTGGGCTGGCTGTCGGGAAGATCATTTGGGTACTTTTTTTTCAGGAATAGAAGGGTATGTTGATGTTTATGATGTGAGGACATTTTCTAAAAACGAACTGCAAAAAATCTTTGTTGATTGTGGGTTCAATGACGTTATGTTTTATTATCCTTATCCTGATTATAAATTTCCTATAACAATATATTCTGACAGTTATCTGCCTAAAATAGGAGGCTTATCAAATAATATGAATAATTTTGACAGTGACAGAATGATGTTGTTTGATGAGATGAAAGTATATGATAACCTGATTGCTGACGGAATGTTTGATTTTTTTTCAAATTCCTTTATGGTAATCGCAGGTCCTTAGCATAAGATGCCGTGACATCTGAATAAGAGGTGCAATATGCAAAAAATTATTTTTACAAAATATTCTAATGACAGAAACCCTGATTATAATATAAAAACGAGCATAATGGAAGATGGGAAAGGAAACAGATATGTTTATAAGACTGGTGTCTCCGATGGTGGAAAAAAGCATATCAGGAACATGTATGAAAATTCACGTAAGCTTCAGGAAGTGTTTTCTGACTCAATATTTGAAATAAATAAAAGCGAAATGAAGGATGACAACCTTTTGCTGGAATATGTGTATGGTGAAACGCTGGAAGAAACATTAGATAGATATCTTGCGTCAAAGAATTACGACGCATTTACTGCTCTGATAAAAAAATATGCATATGAGATGAGAAAAAATGCTGTGAACAAATTTGTTCCATGTGAGGAATATTACAAGGTGTTTGGTAAGACTGCAGTTGATACGGCAAATTGTGGGGCAATGCTGCCTTGCGATATTGATCTGATTTTTCCTAATATTATTGATGCTGACGGAAAATGGACGATTCTTGATTACGAATGGGTATTTAACTTCGCCATTCCCGTTGATTTTGTGTTGTTCAGGGCAATTTATTATTATGATTTTCCGTGTAGGGCAAAATTGCTGGATGGTATTAATCTTTGTAAATTGTTAGAAATTGATGAGAAACTATATGATGTTTATAAAGCTATGGATGATGAATTTCAAAATTATGTTTTTAATGGAAATATACCATTGTGGGAGCTTTATGGAAAATTCGGTAAGAAAGTCCATTTTGCAGGGGGACTACCGATGGAAAATGTGAAATACAAAATAGAATGTATTAGGTTTTATGCGGACCATTATGTATCAGAATATATTGATATATTTCCTGACGAGAATGGAAAGGTAGCGGTTTATATAGATGTGGATGAAAGTGTCCAAACACTTGCAGTAGATCCTGCAAGCTGCAGTTGTATTGTACATGTTGATAAGGCCTTGGGGATTGCAGATGATGAATATGAATTATTATATGGCAATAACGGAGAATCGACAGACAATAAAACAATATACTTTAACCATGGTGATCCGAGGTTTTTGTTTGATGATTTTCACTCAGGCATAAAACAGATATATTTTGAATTTCATATAAATTATATTGATAATGAAAGTAGCAACCATATATGCAAAATGATTGGTGATTTCAATGATATAAGATATAGTAATTTAACGAAAGATTCATTAATTGCGGAACAGTCAGAAAATATGAAAACGCTCCGACAGGAACTTACGGAACAGTCAGAAAATGTGAAGGCACTCCAACAGGAACTTGAAAATATAAAAAATTCAACAAGTTGGAAAATAACTGAACCTATGAGGAATATAACAAAAAAGATAAGGAGATAGTTATGGTTTTAGGCAATGATTCAAGTAGGCTGCTTATATATTTTTTTTATGATAAAAATGGAATAGTGGATGATTATATCCCATATGCTCTGGCAGATATGCAAAAGAATGTGTCGGATATATTTGTGGTGTGTAATGGAGCACTTGTGGACGAGGGGAAAGCAAAATTTCAAAGGTTCACGGATGATATTTTGGTGCGAGAAAATAAAGGCTTTGATGTATGGGCTTATAAGGAGGCCATGGAAAAGCTTGGGTGGGAGAAACTTGGAAATTATGATGAAATTATATTGATGAATTACACCATTGCGGGACCTGTATATCCTTTTGCGGATATGTTTTGTTCAATGAATGGTAAGGACCTTGATTTTTGGGGAATTACACAATTTTACAGAACAGAGGATGATCCCTTTGGGACAATGCCCGACGGATTTATACCTGACCATATACAGTCCCATTTTATAGCGGTAAGAAAAAATATGTTGAATTCAGAGGTATTTCATAAGTATTGGGATGAAATGCCTATGATTACAGGATATCTTGACTCTGTGACACGGCATGAAGCGAGGTTTACAAAATATTTTGAGAAAGCTGGATTTAAGTGGGAGGTATATGTTGATGCGGAGGATTACAGGGATTTATCCCATCAGCCTGTGATAGGAATGGCAACAAAAGTTTTGGAAGAAAAAAAATGTCCGATATTTAAAAGACGCTCTTTTATGCAGGATTATAATGTTGTGCTTAATGAGTCATGCGGTCAGGAAGCAATGTTGCTCTATAAGTATTTAGAGGAAAAAACTGATTATAATATGGATTTGATTATGGACAATCTTCTGCGTGTTGAAAATCTTGCTGATTTGAAAAAAAATTTTCAGTGGAATTATGTTCTTTCCAGTAAAATTAGTGAGAATCCGAATGCCACGGCAGGAAAAAAAATAGCGTTGGTAATGCATATTTATTTTGAAGAGTTGATTGACGAATGTGCTTTATATGCATCGGCAATGCCTGATACGGCTGATTTATATATCACTACAGATACAGAAAATAAAAAACAAAAAATTGAAGAAACATTTTCAAATTTAAAGTGTAACATGCTTAACATTACCGTCGTTCCGAACAAGGGGAGAGATGTTGCACCTTTTTTGGTAGGATTTAGAAAATATTTGGGACAGTATGATTATGTGTGCCATGTTCATGATAAAAAGGCAGGGCAGACAAAACCTGGTACAATAGGCACGTCTTTTGCATATAAATGTTTTGAAAATGTCCTTGCTTCAAAGAAATATGTAGAGAATATTTTATCAACATTTGAACAAAACAAAAAATTGGGAATGCTTGTACCCCCACCTCCAAATCACGGAGATTATTATATAACATTAGGACTTGAGTGGGGGAATAATTACGAAAATACGGTTAAGCTTGCCAAGGAACTTGGAATAAATGTATCTATGTCTCCAGAAAAGGAACCGATAGCAGGTTTGGGTTCATATTTTTGGGTAAGGAGTGAGGCTCTCAAACCGATATTTGACAAGGAATGGAGCTATGAGGATTTTCCTTCGGAACCGGTTGATGATGACGGAACCATCATGCATGCGATAGAGAGAATATATCCATTTGCAGTCCAAAGTATGGGATTTTATTCAGGCTGGGTCCTATCTGATATAGGGGCGGCATTGGAAATTACTAACTTAAATCATATGTTAAAGGAGCTTAACAATATTATATTTTTTAAAGGACAGGATGCAGGTACGTATCATGAAACGCGCATGAACCTATCAAGAGCTTACGATGTAGTAAATGGTGTGAGGCAGGGTGTATACATTCCTGCTAACAGAAAATTAGGTTTTTTACCTGATTCAATCAGAACCCCCATGGCTAAAGTATGGCATAAGGTGAAAAAATGATTTACTGTCATTGGCTGGATGAGGTAAGACTATAGGGGCGGTAATGCATAACGTGAAAGAAGGGATTATATGAAAAATAAACGTTGGCTGAAAACGTCAATATTGCTTTTAATGGCTATAATGCTGAGTCTTTGCTGTATTCGATATCCTGTTATAGCTTTAGCGGAACAAAATAGTGATGTTCCGTTTGAAGAAAAAAATGGTTGTGAGGAATTTGAATGTATAGAAATATCTGCTGAAGAAGCATATCTGTTTTCAGAAAAATTCGATGTTCAGGAACAGGCGCTTTATGTAGCAGGACGAAATTGGAGTATATATGGAAATGATTATTGCAGGGAAAGATTGACGGCTGAAGAAAAGGAATTTTATGATGACATTGACAGTGTATGCAGAAAATACATAAATACAGATGTTGATGCTGAATACAATGAGAGCTTTCAAAATTATTATATTGAAAGTGTTTCGTACAATGGGCTTGAATATGAGAGGGCAAAGGATATAGCATTTTTATATGCATATCAAAATCCACAATATTATTTTTTGTCTTCAGGATTGATTTATAACCCGACTCGGAAAATAATATGGCTGAGATGTTATGATGCCTTTGCAGACGGCGAGGCAAGAAAAAGGGTAACAGAGGCATTTTTCGATAAAATTGACGCATGGACGATAGAGATAAGTGCAGAAGCAAATGACTATGATAAAGAAAAAAAGGCATATGACATTGTATGCCAAAATGTAGTTTACAAAGCAGGAGAATATGACCAATCGGCATACAGTGCTGTGATGCAGGGAGAGTCTGTCTGTGCCGGTTACACAAAAATGTTTGGAATAATTATGAATGCTTCGGGTATTGATACTGTAGGAATAACAGGCTCTGGGCATGCATGGAATAAGGTTCATTTATATGGTAAGTGGTATAATGTTGATTCTACATGGGATGATTTAGGGAACATAAGTGGTAATAATTATTTTAACAAATCTGATGCCAATATACGAACAGGACATGTGCCTTTCAGTATATATGATGGACTTGCGCCTCTTGCATATGAGGATTATACAGTGAAGCCAGAAAAGATTGTGTCTGTAACGGGTATTACAATTGATAAGAACTCATGCAATCTTATTATGGGTAACAATGAAACATTAAATCTGACTGTCCAGGTAAGTCCTGCGGATGCGACGGATAAAACCACGTGGTGGCAGTCATCCGATACCAATGTAGCTTCTGTGAATCAGGATGGAGTTGTTACTGCAGTGGGACCAGGGGAAACAAATATAATGGTTATAACTACGGATGGATTGTATGTAGCGGTTTGTAGGATTAATGTATATGCGGTATATGATATACCACAGGCTCCCACGGAAAAAAGTAAATCCGATACAAGCATAACGCTCAATGAAATTGCCGGATGTCTGTATTCTCTTGACGGAATAAACTGGCAAAGCAGTACTACATTTAATAACCTTAAACCGAATACAGCATATAACTTTTATGCAAAGAGGGCAGGTGCAGGCTTTTATATGGAAAGTGATAAAAGCAGCGGAACGTCCATTTGGACAAAAGCAGTAGATTCAGAGGTGACCTCAAGCGGCTTGTATGTCGCAGAGCATAACAACAGACATATTTTGGTCGGCATGGTTACGACAGCTACAAATCCTGCGGATTTAGAATACAGGTGGCTTGCATACCGTACGGATACAGAGGAGTGGAGCGAAATACGAGACTGGGTAGCAAATGATGAGTGGCTTGACTGGACACCTGATTTGTCGGGACAATATATACTATTAGGACAGGCAAGAGTAATAGGAAATGAGGACAGTATTGCCGAAGCCGACATAGGAATAGAACATCATAAGCAGATAAAGGGTAAATGTCAGATGCCATATATCGGTGAGGGAGGAGGATATCTTATCGGTGTTGAATCCTTTGACAATCCAAATCAGGCGTATCAATATGAGATGCTGATATTAGATTGTACGCTGCTTGCCCAGAATAAGCCTGCATGGATATATACAACCGGTAAAACAAAAGTGAGCGAAGGAAATGCGCTTTGGACAATTTGGCAGCCAAAATACGGATATTATTGGACACTTTTCAGGATTTATGATGAAAATGGAACAATGATTGACGAGGAGTGTTATGGTTTTGTGAATGCATATTAGGGCTATTAAGTAAATTTTACCATTGAAGGTAAGTTTATTGTGATAAAGGGTCAGTTGTGATAAAATTTAATTTATAAAATAGACACAAGAAAAGAGAGGTGCTTTTATTTTGAAAAAAATAAAAAGAATAATTGCGTTAATACTGAGTGTTTCCATCTTCCTTTCAAACGGTTGGATTGAAAGCTTGGCAGCAGAAAGAGTACATAAGGAATATAATAATGAATTCTATGAGGACACGGCTACAGATACTGATGCACAATGTGCTACAGAAAGCGATGGGGCGCTTGACAGTGAAAACAGTATTCTTTTAAACTATCTTGTTGTAGACAAACCAAGCATTACTACAACTGATACCCAAAATATTCTCGTAGGCTTGGGAGATGGGAATGTTGTTTTTGATAATGCAGTACTTTACTATAAGAATGAGGAAAGTGGTACAGAGTACAGCAGTTATGCAAAAAGCGTTGACAGTGAGTCGGCACTTTTTGAGATATTAATTGATAAAAGCTATACATCAGGTAAATATATTATTACGGCTGTTGAGTACATGGCAGGAGAAACATCACATACTATATATTTATATGATGCAGGCATTCATGCATCATTTGGTGTTGACGACATTATAGAAACAGAAGCAGATGCTTATGTAGAAGATGTTGTAGATGAAATGATTTCAGATGCAGTAATTGTCAGTGATGACGGAGTTGTTACTGCGCAGGAAATGGAAAGCGCAGTTTTGGCAGCATCTGATGGTGCAGTAATGGCAAAAAATAAAAATGACATTGTTATAGTATTGGATCCCGGACACGGAACATCTAGTGGAGATCCTGGTGCTACATATGAATGGAATGGTGTTACATATATTGAGAGAGATCTTAATTTGAAGATTGCCCAATATTGCAAGGAAGAACTTGAAAAATATAATGGCGTTAAGGTTTATCTGACAAGAACAACAAGTAATAATGGACTTGATTTGAGTGCGCCTAAAGGGGAATCTGTAGGACCTCTTGTTAAGTTTGCTGCTGATTTGGATGCTGATATATTTGTGAGCATACATAACAATTCGGCAACTGTAGCAACTGCAAATGGCTCAGAGGTTTATTATCCTAATGCCAATTACAATCCGGAAATGAGTAAGGATGCTAAGGAATTGAGTGATAAAATTTTGAGTAAGCTGTCAGAGTGCGGACTTACGAATAGAGGGGCTAAAATCAGGGATGATTCAGGAAATGTTCAATATTATCCGGATGGGTCTTTGGGTGATTATTACGGAGTAATAAGACAGTCAAAATTGTGTGGTTTCCCTGGAATAATAATAGAGCATGCTTTTTTGACAAATCAATCTGATGCAGAAAACTTTTTGGGTTCAGATGAGAAATTAAAAAAGCTTGGACAGGCAGATGCAGCAGCTCTTATAGAATATTTTGGACTTACACAGGACTCGGAATATAAAGAGGACGCAGCAACATTAACAGTTGTACAGAATAATCCTGACGGCTCCTATACGGTTGTTGTTTCAGGAGTAAATGCAGCAGGTAAAGTAGAAGTTCAGGTTACAAGTAAAAGGACCGAGCAGATAAAAGATTATGGGACAATCGGACAAGGCGGTAATTGGTACGCAAGGTTCGACATAAATGATTTTGAAGCTTTTGGTTCATATTTATTTGAGGCGTACGTTGTAAGGGAAAACGGAACAAGGTACAAGGTTGGAGAAACTGAAATTGAAGTAGCCTGTGCTAATAAAAGTGAAATTACAATAAAAAATATTGACAGTTCAAATGGAACTTTTGATGTTATTATATCGGATATAGAAAGTTCTAATGGAATTTCTAAGGTACAGCTTTTGGCATGGTCAGACAGTGATATGGGTAATCAATATCTTTATGATGCTAAAAAACAGGTAGATGGTACTTACTCGGTTCAGGTGAATTTAAAAAATCATAAAAATTATTATGGAAGCTACACTGTTCAGGCATTTGTTACGGATACAAAGGGAGTAAGGGTAAACACGGCTGAAAAACATCAGGATATAGTTCAGCCGGCATCCAAGGTGTCTGCATTTGATCCGGGTGACCAGAATACATATATACTTATTGCGGAAAATATACCTTCTGGTTATGATGTAGAAAATGTTAAATTTGGAGTGTGGCATCAGGGATTAAGCGATTTAAAATGGTATGAGGGAAGCTTGGACTCATATGGACGATGGCTGGCACTTATGCCGATATCCGACTATGGCAAAAGTGGAAGTTATTATACAGATGCGTATGTGACTTTGGCAGACGGACAATTTATTAAAATCGGGAGCAGCTCATTTGATGTAAGTGCCCCGACTGCTACAACCATATATGTTACCAACGAAAACAGGAGCGGTGGAACGTTTGATATTATTGTTTCAGGAATAAATACAGCATCGGGGATTGCAAGCATCAGAATACCTGTATGGTCTGAGCAGGATTTGAGCGATTTATATTGGTATAATGCAGAAAGACAAAGCGATGGAACCTATATCGCACATGTAAATATTAAAAACCATAAGTACAATTATGGTGTCTACGCAATGCAAGCATACGTAAAGGCAAATAATGGTGTTGAGGTGGTTGCATTAAGTAAATGCCATGATTTTGCCGAACCAACGCCAAAGGTTTCAACATTTCAGTGTGATAATGAGTTTAATTACATACTTATTGCGGAGGACATTCCGAAAGGAGATTTCGTTACCAGCGTTAGATTTGGAGTATGGAATCAGGGCTTAAGTGATTTAAAATGGTATCAGGCTGGTAAAGATGAATTTGGCAGGTGGCTGGCAGTGGTTGGTGTATCCGAGTATGCCAAAAGTGGCACCTATTACGGAGATGCATATATGACCTTGAAGGATGGCAGTACAGTGAAATTAGGCGGTACGTCATTTAATGTCAGTTCACCTACTGTAAATAAAATGTATGTTGACAATGCGGATAATATCGGGGGAACCTTTGACATAAAAATAGAGGGAGTAAATTGTATTCCTGGTATAGAAAGTATAAGGGTGCCTGTTTGGTCAGCGGCTGATTTAAAAGACATTCATTGGTACGATGCAAAAAAGGAAAGCGACGGAAATTATGTAGTGCATGTGGATATAAACAATCACAAAAATAATTATGCTACATATGCAATGCAGGTATACATAAAAGCAAAGAACGGTGTGGAAAATATTGCAGCCAGTCAGTGTTACACCTTTAAACAGCCGGAGGAAAAGCTTTATAAAATTATGGGAAGTAATGGAACTTCACTTGAACAGATGGTAAGATATTATAATAGTTATGCAACATATCCGGCGTTCTACGCTACTACGGACGCTCCGACTATACAAGATTTCTGTAAAATATATATAGAGGAATGTAATGCTGAGGGTGTAAAGGCTGAGGTCGCTTTTTGCCAGGCAATGAAAGAAACCGGTTTCTTGAGATTTGGAGGAGTGGTTGACATTTCACAATTAAATTTTGCAGGAATAGGCGCAACAGATGATGGGGGTACACCGGCAACATTTACATCTGTCCGCGAGGGCATAAGAGCACAGGTTCAGCATCTCAAAGCCTATGCTTCTGATGAACCACTTGTAAATGCGTGTGTAGATCCTAGATTTGTGCTTGTTACCAGAGAAACGGCACAATATGTAGAGTGGCTTGGTATTCAGGAAAATCCATACGGAAAAGGTTGGGCTTCGGCGAAGGAATATGGATATTCCTTGAGGAAAGGCTATATTGAGGTATTGTTAAGTAAGTAATTTAATCAGGGAGGGGTTATATGAAAAGAAAAATAGCAGTATGTCTTACAGCAATTATGATGCTTATGTCAATTAATGTTTATGAAGCTAAGGCGGCTGATATAGAGGCCAATTATGCCAAATTGCTACAGTATTCATTATATTTTTATGATGCGAATATGTGTGGCGATGGCGTGGACGAGCACAGTATGTTGTCATGGCGAGGGGATTGTCATACGTTTGACAAAACTACATATACCAGAAGTGATGGAAGCACTGTGACGGTTGATTTGGCAGGCGGCTTTCATGATGCAGGAGACCATGTAAAATTTGGATTGCCTGAAGCGTACGCTGCATTTGTACTTGGAATGAGCTATGATACAAGTAGGGAAGCATATGAGTATGCAGGACAGGTTGGACATCTTCAGACCATTACAACATATTTTGCAGATTATTTTGTGAACTGTGCTGTGCTGAGTAGTGATGGAAGTTATGTCGAGGCATTTTGCTGTCAGGTGGGACAAGGCGGCGGAGGATATGACCATGGCTATTGGGGGGCACCTGAAAACCAGACAAATGCAAATAGACAGATTTATTTTACAAGTGCGTCAGCGCCTTCTACGGATATTGTTTGTTTAAGTGCAGCGGCTTTGGTTATACAGTATAAGAATTTTGGCGGAGAACAGTATCTTGACACTGCAAAAAAACTCTTTGATTATGCAAAAAGAAACAACAAGGCAGTTAATACAACTGCGAATGGATTTTATAATTCCACAGGCTGGGAAGATGATTATTGTCTGGCTGCTATTTTACTTTATCAGGTAACGTCAGATTCACAGTATCTTTCTGAATTTAATAATTACGCAGGAAGCAATAATGCTCAGAAGCCCTATTGGCCTTTGGGCTGGGATAATGTGGGACCGGCTGTTGCATATTATAATGGAAATTCAAATGCACTTTCAACACTGATGAATCAGTACAGTGGAAGAACGAATAGCGACGGCTTTTGTTGTATTGATAGTTGGGGTTCGGCAAGATATAACACATCCATGCAGTATACAGGACTTTTGTATGACAGCATGACAGGAACAAATACAAATCTTACGTGGGCAGAAAATCAGATGAAATATCTGCTTGGAAATAACCCGAGAAATCAGTGTTACGTTGTAGGATATAATCAATACAGTGCAAAATATCCGCATCACAGGGCAGCTTCAGGATATACAGGCGGACCTCAAGGGACCAACACACAGGCAAATGTTTTGCTTGGTGCATTGGTAGGAGGACCGAAGCAGGGTGGTGAGTATATTGATTCGGCAAGTGATTATCAATGTAATGAAGTTGCAATAGATTATAATGCAACGCTTGTTGCCGCAACTGCCGCACTTTATTACAGACATATAGGCGAATCGGATCAATACATTGATACAAATTATTATGTTGATGGTACAAGTGGCGGAGGAACGGGTACTACACCTATTATTTCCCGGGGAATTTATGTCGCTGAAAATTCTCCAACGAGAATTTTAGCAGGTATGACTACAAACTATACGGATAAGTCAGGTCTGGAATACAGGTGGGTTGCCTGTAAACAGGAGGATGAAAAATGGTTTGAGGTATCAGGATGGACACAGGGGAATGAATGGCTTGACTGGTCACCGGATACATACGGCAATATAATTCTTGTATGTCAGGTTAGGAAGGTTGGAGATGAGACATCAACAGTGGAGTCCAGTGTTGGAATACAGCATCACATTATCAAGGGAATATGCCAAATGCCATATACAGGCGAGGGTGGCGGCTATCTTATTGGCGTGGAAACTTATAATAATCCAAACCAGTCATTTAGGTATGAATTGCTCATATTAGACTGTACTTTACTTGCTGAAGGTAAGGATGCATGGATATGGTCTACCGGACAGCATACTGTACCAGAGGCGGCTTTTTGGGCAGTATGGCAGCCAAAATATGGATATTATTGGACGCTTTTCAGAATATATGATGAAAAGGGAAATCTTATTGACGAGGAATGTTACGGATTTGTGAATGCATATTAAGTTAGCATAAAAAGATAAGCCTTTTGAATGGACAAAAAATGTTTTGTTGTTCAAAAGGCTTTCTTGAGTTTCCGCAAATTGCAATGTAAAAGTGAGTAAACCTCCCCGAAGTACTAA
>JAMPEW010000034.1 GCA_023664775.1 Clostridium sp.
CAAATGTGGGTATTCTAAACGGTCTTGTTGACAAATTCAAAATACACATACCGTTTGGTTGCATGGCTGTGTACGAGTTCAAGGGAGTGCCCCACAGGCTATAATAGAACGAAGTTCGAATATTAGCATGGTTCTATGAACCATGCTGATAGAAAACGCAGTTTTCTATCAGGAAAAGCAAAATATCCTAATATGCTTAGATAGCACAGGTTATAAAAATACAAAATAAAAGAAGGCTTGTCATGGAGAAGCAGCTATGCGCCTTAAATCCTTGCTGCGACAGCCCCTCGTACAATGGTCGCAATAGCTTCGCAGGTCCCTCCTTAGGACAAATTACTTCGCCCAGCTGCAAAATGCCACAGCTAAAATTCCACAGTTTAAGACAACCGGTACCAGAAGCACTGCCGCATTGTGAAGTGCTTTTGGTATTTTTAGTTTTATAAAAGGCTGTGCAAGCAAAAGATAACACGGAACCCTTACAGGTGCAAAATATCTTCCTTGAACGCCGCCAATCCACGAGCTTCCCACAGGCGTAAATACAATATACATGCTAAGCCACACAACCACTGTCGTTGCAAGCATGACAAGTGCCACACCTGCCCTGCTCCTTATATTGAGCATAAGCTCCGAGCCATCCGTCAGGATAATAATACACATAGAAGCAATAATGAGTATTTCATACGGAAATTCTCCAAAATGTCCCACTAAACCATATGCGCCATTTCCAACGGAGTAGCTTACAAATGACGATGCCATGCTCTTTACTACCAGCCCAGCAACCGTAGGAATGTTATCCAACATGTACTCAACCTGCTTCGCCACGTTTGTTTCCCCGCCTCTTAAATCTGCCGACATAAAATCCGCCAAATCTACAAAGAACAGCAAAAGCGCCACAGCAAACACAACACCTGCAATGATAAGCCCCTTCATAATAAGCATATCCTTCTTCGTCTTAAATCTGTCCTTCGGCATAATCAATATCAGCAGCACAAATGGGATATACACTATTTTTATGGCGGATGCCACAAAAATAAGTCCCATTGTAAACACATATTTTTTCCAGTTAAATACCGCTTTTTCGTCCACAATATCAGACAAAATAATTGCAGTTGCTAAAAAAAGCATACCGTTTACTGCAGCATCATAGGAGAAAACAGATGCCAAAAAAAGATTCGTTGGCATAAGCGCAGCCACTGCAAGAAGCCGTTTCCCAAGCTTCATATATTTTATCGCAAAAAAGCAGCAGAGCACATAAAACAGCAGATTAAATACTCTGCCAAAAATATAGAGATATGACAATGGCAGCTTAAATAATCTCGCTATGTTCATTCCTACCGCAGACGGAATATGCCCTATACTCGACAAGCCCATGAAGCCGCCTTTTTGCACCTGCTCTGTGTTGTCGTAATTATAGATATCGCTACCGTCCAAAAATTCCTTAAATTGAGAAAACTCCGTCTCAGATTTTGGGTACATGAGAGACCCCGTCTCATAAGCGTCACCGTAATATAATATTTCAGGGGTCACGACAACCTTGGAAATGCTCAGATGATAGGCAGACGTAAAATGGTATTCCTCGTCCCACGAAACCTTTTGCACAGGAAACCCAATTGCCATCACAAGGCCGACAGCAAGGGCTACATATGCAAAGGCAAATTCTATATGCGCTCCAACGGTCTTTCTAAACAAAAGCAAAAACAGAACTATAGATATCCCCACAGCAAAAAGCAGCATTCTCCGCCAACTGAAATTTATTGTATTATCGTATGTAATGCCGCCTACTTCCATGCCTTCATACGGCTTTTCAAACACCATCTCAATATAATCCACAGAGCCGTTTATTACCTGCTCCGAAAGACTGATGCATCTGTTGTTTGCATCAATAATCTCATTTGGCACGCCACCTGAATAAACATTGATAAATGTGCGTGTGTCCGTTCCCGTACTTCGATTGTAGGAAAGCTTGCTTAAATATTTTACAGGCTTATCAATTCTGATAACCGCCGGTTCCTCTCCCGTAGCCACGAAAGTAGTTCCATCAAGCAAAAATCCCGTATAGGATAGCTCCTCCATGCCGACGGAAGCTACCCCACGGTTTGACGCCCCAATAGAAATTAATTTATAATTAAATACAAGCTCTGTCAGGACGGAAAAAAGCAGTGACACGGCAACAATCACAGCCCACCTTATACAATTTTTCTTTACGTTATTCTTTTTATCCACGTGTGTCACTCCCGTTTTTGAACAATTAGTGATGAGCAAAACGCTATTTTTTACAAACGTCCATTGTACAACTACATTTTAGAAATACTATATTTTCTCATCTTTGTTACATATCACATACTACGTAATTTCTCAGACAAGCGCTATCGCATAAAACATAAGCCTGTCCAATCCTATCCTATTCAGAAGCATTGTCACGCCTACACCCATGCGTATTTTAAGCGTCTGTCCCCTTGGCTTTAAAATTCCGATATAAGGGTTTTCCCTGTAGTTCGGGAATTTTCGTTCAAGCTCTCTCATCACATACTCATACTTCTGCTTCATAAGCTTTATCCCTGCGCCGTGGTCGTATGTGATAAGCGCATTTACCATGTTTGCAATATAGGAATATTCAATTGCATACCGTGTAGCTTTATCAAGCCTTGCCATGTCATGATTTTTCATAAACCGTGCGTAAATACCTGCAACAAACTGTTCATGGTTTTTACTGTAATCCATAGAGCCCGTTATGGATTTTTTATTGAAATAATAATAATATCCCGCATAGTCTATCACCTTATACCTTACGTTATGATACGCAAGGGAAAGGCTGAAATAGATATCCTCGCCGCATCGTATATCTGAAAATTCTATGTGATTGTCCAGAACAAAGGATTTCTTAAATATTTTCGCCCATGCCACAGGATAGGTAAGAACACTCCATATGCTGTCCGATACATGATGCGCCTTCTTTTTCCCCTCCACGTCCCTGATATAGCCGCCGATAACCATATCATACGAACCGTTTTCCATGGCGCCTACATAGGCTTCTATATAATCGCTTTTTATATAGTCGTCACTGTCTATAAACATTACATATTCGCCCTCTGCATGCCGTAAGCCCCGTTCCCTTGTCCTTCCCAAGCCAAGATTTTCTTCATTTGTATATACGCTTATCTTATTGGGAAATTTTTTTGCATATTGGGCAAGTATCTTGTCACTGTTGTCGGGGCTTTTATCATTGATACATATAATCTCATAATCATCATAGGTCTGTTTCAGCACGCTATTCAGACATCTTCTTAAATATTTTTCTACATTATATACCGGTATTATGACTGAAACCTTTTTCATTTTATATCCTCACTTAAATTCTTTTTCGCTTTTTTATAAACTGCGGACAGCCTGCACCTTCCAAGAAACAAATTGAAAAATAATCTCCTGCCCTCGCTGTTTAAGAGCAATATTTTTACTGCCTTCCCCATTGCCCTTATATAATGACTGCCATAAAGACTTCCTGCAAAAGCATCTATTTCCGTCTTTGCCGCCGCAAATTTCTCCTTTTGCTCCATTCCATAGTCTGAAAATCTGTCATTCAATTTTTCAGGCGATATTTTGCATACCCTTCTGCCCTTTCGGTACATATATCTAAGCAGCCTTGCCTTTTCAAACTGCTCCTTTGCATTCAGCGAGGAAACGCTGCCTGCACGAAGTCTGTAAACCACCGTTTCCTCCGACATTCTTCCAATGACAAATTTTTGCTGAATTGCACGAAGTACAAAATCATAATCCTCACAAAATCTGATATCCCGATACCCGTTCAGGGAAGCATAAACCTCCTTTTTCATCAGCCACGTATTATGAAGCGAAACATTACCGTATGCTGAAGCCTCATTAAATGCTTCACCAATCAATGCAGGAAGCGACTGCCCACAGCCACACTTACCGTCTGGATAGAGAAAGCTGCAATCCGACATCACGAAATCCAAATTGTTGTCCGTTAAAAATTTCATTTCCTTTTCCAGCCTGTCTCTTTCGCATATGTCGTCTGCATCCATGCGGGCAATATATGGTTCAGTAACCACATCAAGTAGCTTATTGAGCGACATAACGAGCCCCAAATTTTTTTCATTCACGAAAAAGCTTACACGGGAATCCTTTTCTTCATAGCTTTTAAACAGATGCTTCAAAGTATCATTTTCAGGATTATCAAGCAAAACATATAAGTGCAAATCCCTGTAGGTCTGTCCTAAAAGAGAGTCCATGCATTCGCATACCCATTCCCTTTCCTCATTGTAAGCAGTCATCAGCACTGCAATTTTTTCACCCATAATCAAGCTCCCACATTTTTTATTTTCTTCTGATTAAATTCAAAATATATCCAAAGCTTTCAACCTTAAACAATATTGCTCCTCCCACATAAATACAAATGCCTGCCACAATCTGCATGATTAAAACAAGAATGACATTCAGCCTTATAAATGACATGGCAAATACAAACGCTCCCATAACAAGAGAAAGCAACAGCGCAGGCATTATATCCCCTATCTGCTCCCTGTAGGAATAACCGATAAGCTTTACGTTAGGCACAGCATTAATCACAGCACTGATAGGGGCTACCAGCAAATATGTAATTCCGATTGCAAGCACACCCTTAGGAAAGGCAATGATAAGCAGTAAAATTCCTATTGTTTTTTTCAATATTTCTAATTTTAAAAATATATCGCTTCTCCCCACTGCCTTAATTGCATTCAAATTTGCAGTATGAATCGGCCAAAACGCATAGGAAAAACAAAAAATCTGCAAAAAAGGAACACACGGCAGCCATTTTTCAGTAAGCAACACGGTTACAAGCGGCTTGCTGCATGCGGCAAGTCCTGTAACAATAGGCCATATGATAAAGCTGCTTGTTTTTATGGCACGTCTTGTAAGCTGCTTTAGGTCATCGGTCCTGTCCTGCATAGAGGATGCCACGGGAAACATAACGCTGTCTATTGAGGAATTTACATTTGTTATAATCAACTCAGGAAACTGTTTTCCCCTATTAAAGTAGCCCAAATCCTCTGTTGAATACCATTTACCAATCAATATCTGAAATACATTTGTATAAATCGTGTCAAACAATGTTGACACAAAAAGCTTCCATCCATAGGAAAACAGCCGTTTCAACCTCTGAAAGGAAAACATAAGCCTTGGTCTAAAGCGAACAGTAAGCCACAGTATCAGTGTATCAATGGCAACATTGAAAACCTGCTGTGTTACGAGTGCCCACACGCCATAACCCTTGAGCGCCATAGCGATTCCAATTACCGCTGCACCTATGGTTCCCCCCAGGGTCGCATAAAAGAACCGTTTAAACTGCATTGTCTTTGACACATATGCCTGCTGGACATTTTTCACGCCCGAAAAAACAATTGTCAGACATAAAACACGCACGATAGGCGTAAGCTCCGGATTGTCAAAAAATTTTGATACAAGTGGCGCTGCAAAAAACGCAACGGCATACAGTACACAGCATAATACAACATTAAAAAAGAATACGGTAGAGTAATCCAAATCATCGGTATCCTTATTTTGTATGAGTGCATTTCCCATACCGCTGTCCACAAAAACCTGAAGAATTGTTGTAATGATCGTTACAATGGCGATTGTTCCATACATTGCAGGATCCAAAAGCCTTGCCAAAACAAGGGAAACAATAAATGTGACGCCCTGGGCTCCACACCGTTCGGCATATCTCCATATCAAGTTGGACATTATGCTGGATTTTGTATTGTTATCTGCTTCCATTGTCCTTCCTCATTATCCGTCTTACTGTGTTAAATATTTTTTCAGGAACATAAAGCCTTGCTAAAATATATAATTTATTTACAGCAGTTTCCCTTTTAAACCACCGTTTGTATCTTGCATTCTTTATTATCTCCTTATCATGATTCAGCCGTTTCATTTCATATTCAAAATGTGAAATGGCACTGTCAATATACTTATGATATCGATACTCTGAATATTCATCCGCACCCTTTAGCATGGCAATGAGATTTTTATTTGTTTCGGCAAGCCTTGCTTCACTTATGCCTATTTCAGAGGTCCATGAGGATGGCCCGGAAAATTGTCTGTAATAAGACATCGTCCTGTTCATAAAAAAGATTTTCCCCTTCATTGCCAAAAAAATGCTAAGGGGATAATCGCCTACCTTTTTTCCCAAATAATAAAAATCCGGTCTATGCTCTGCAAATTCCCTCCGAAATACAAGGGATGACAAATGATATGCCTTTCCACCCCCACTTATAATTGTTCTTATGTCAACATCACGATCCCTATCGTATGGCGACAGCAGTCTTTTTTTCCTTGTCCTGCAGTCAAAAAGCACCGTCTGATGCACACATGCGGAATACTCACGGTGCTGTTCCAAAAATTCTACCTGAAGCTTAAGCTTTTCTGCATCCGTCCAAAAATCATCGCCCTCACAGACAGCTACATATCTGCCCTTTATGACAGGCGCAATAAATGCTTCAAAAATCCTTACCCCCTTAGAATATTGGTTTTCCTTCTGATAAATCGCCCGAACGATATCAGGGTATTTTTCCTCGTATTCCTTTATAATTTCCGCAGTTTTATCCGTGGAGGCGTCGTCATGGACAATGACCTCATATTTAAAATCCGTATTCTGTTTTAAAAAGCCTTCTAAGGTCTGTCTTATATAATTTTCATGGTTATACGCTGTGCAATATATGCTGACCATAATATCATCATTCATGTGGATGTCTCCCTTTCATTAATCCCTTTACATACCAAACAGCTTTTTCATTTCAAGCTTGCTAACAGCTCCTTCAGCTCCATAGAAATTTTTTCAAAGGTAAAATCCTTTAACCGTTCTTTCCCCTGTAAAATATAATGCTCCCGTTTTTCAGTATCGGTAAGCATAATTGCAAGCTTGTCCGCCATATCATATGGGTCTGCAATATTACATCTTATACCATATTTATCATTTTGTAAAATTTCAGAAACGCCCGGTGGACTGTCAGTGGCAACAACAGGCAAGCCATAATTCATTGCCTCAAGCAATACGGTAGGCAGTCCCTCTGCCGGACTGGAATGGACAAACACCCTTGCAGAAGCATAAAAATTCTGTACATCCTGTCGTTCTCCCATGAAAATAACATTATTTTTAAGTCCGATTTTTTCTGCGTATGCTTTACATTTCTTCAATGTGCTTCCACCGCCCACAAAGACAAGCTTCGGCTTTAATTGATATTTTTCCTCCAAAATTTTTCTTGCCCTTATAACTGTAATCTGATCCTTGTCAGTTTCAAATCTGCCAACCATAAGCAGATATTCACCATATTTTTTCTTCAACTCCCTGCATAGTGCAGCGTCATACTCTGCCTGCGGCAGTGCAACAGGGTTATAAATTTTCCTGATGTTTAAATCTGACAGCTTTCGGTTGCCGTATATTGCGAGCTCCTGCATATGCTCGGAAAGCACACAGACATTTTTTATTTTGGCATATAAATCCCCATAGGTGCTGGCTGTCGCAAGGTTACTTATCATCGCTCCATGTACCCAGCAGACCTTTTTATCCGCCTGAACGAACTCCTGCGCCACAAACGTCAAATCCCGCAGATGCCCTGAAAATGCAATGACAACATCATATTTCTTTTTATCTCCTGCAAATATTTTTCTTAGATGCAATAAAATAGTCGTCAAAAAATAAATCACGGGATATGCATACTTTCCCCATGCATATTTTTTAACTAACAAAATATAATACCCCGGCACCAATAAAAGCGGGAAGCTTTTTCTTATTATTGTTGTTTCCCTTGGAAATCTGTTTTCCATAGAATTAAGCTTCGGGTTCAGGTTGTATACATCCACCTTATGTCCCGCCTCTACAAGAAGCTTTGCATAATTTGAGCCAACCTTTTCAACGCCCCCTATACCAAGTCCGTTAAACACTAATGCAATATTCATGTACATTTTCCTTTGCAATAAAAATTATTTTCCTTTGATTATTATTCATTATAGGTGTCATATGCCTTTACATAAAAGCGCATAATAAACCTTGCTATTTTTTCATGCCAAAATTTTCGGAACATAATCAAATCCTCATCATATCGTTTCCTATTATCTATAAACTCCTTACTAATTGCATTTTCATGTATTCTGTAGCCCACGAGGGGACAATCACAATATAAAAACGCACCCTTTACGGCTCCAACCTTAAGGAATGTGTCCCAATCAATATTAAACTGAAGATCAGAGGTAAATATGCTGTCACCCAACACTCTTTTATTATAGGCAACTGACGGACACGATATGCTGTTTCCCAAGGATAATATGGCTTTTTTTACCATTCTGTTTCCCGCCAAATAAAAATTTTTAAGGGGTAATCTTAGAAGTCTTCGCAGCCTGCAATTGATATCTCTGCTCCCTGCCTTGCCATTTTTTATAGGAAGATAATCCGAGAAAAAAATGCTTACCGGCACTTTTTTTCCCACACTCGTCTTCTCATATTTTGACAGACATTGAAAAAATTTTTCCACATACCTCTTGCCGTAGATATCGTCCTGATGCACTACGGTTACATATTCGCTGTCAGCCATATTATAAGCATAGTTCCAGTTAGACCTTATATCACTTGCTCCGTTTCTCACATACAGCTTTATATTATATTTTTCCGCCAAAGAGCTGATAAGACTGTTTGGCGTGGAGGTACACATAATGATTCTTGTCTTTACAGTCTGCGCCATCAGGGATTTTATGCAGCTCTCTAAATATGGCGATTCCTTATATGCACTTATTGAAAAGCAGTGCTTGTGCATAAATTTATTTTTAGTTTCCACATCATTCATTTTACTTTCCTTTCGTAGATATAAGCTGCTATTTTATAAGCGTATTCTCAATAATAAATCTCGGTCTTTCCTTTGTCTCCAAATATATCTTTCCTACATATTCTCCCACAATTCCAATACTCATAATCTGAAAGCCACCGAAAAAGCACATAAGCACAATTACGGTTGTCCAGCCCTGTATCGTATTGCCTAATAAATGTCCTACAACTACCCAAAGAAGCATCGCTATGCTAAACAGAAAAATAAGAAAACCAAGAGCAGTTATCATTCTTATCGGCTTTACACTGCATGAGGTGATTCCATCTATGGCAAACGCCATCATTTTCTTAAAAGGGTATTTTGACTCTCCTGCAAACCGCTCGCCTCTGTCATATGAAACAGTTGCCGTCTGAAACCCTACCATGGGAACAATACCTCTTAGAAACAGATTGACCTCCTTGAACTCGGAAAGCGCATCAAGCGCCCGTTTACTCATAAGTCTGTAATCCGCATGATTATACACAAGCTCCACGCCCATTTTCTCCATAAACCTATAAAATGCAAGCGCCGTATGCCGTTTAAAGAACGTGTCCTTTTTTCTCGAACGTCTTACCCCGTATACAATGTCAGCCCCCATTTTATATTGCGCCACAAATTCACTGATGACCTCTATGTCATCCTGCAAATCCGCATCCATGGAAATTACAATATCCGCATGCTCCTTTGCAGTCATAAGACCTGCAAGCAGAGCATTCTGGTGTCCTCTGTTTCTGGACAAACAAATTCCGGTAACAAACGCATTTGAGTCATATAATTCCTCAATCATCTCCCACGTTCTGTCCTTGGAGCCGTCATTCACATACAGAATCCTGCTGTCTCTGTCTATCTCACCTGCTTCAATCATTTTATTTAATTTAACAGTCAGCCTTTTTGTAGTTTCACCAATAACTGCTTCCTCGTTATAGCATGGCACTACAATGTAAAGCTTTTTTCCATTCATAACAAAGCTCCCCCAACTTTTAACGTCAACCCATTTAAAATTTGCTTTCGGCAAAGAGCTGACGCAGCCTTAACCCTTCTATCTGCAAATAATTTTAATACATTAACGGTGTTTTTTCAATGCTTTAATAAATAACTGCGAAAAGGGGTTCTCCGGCTTACAAAAAAGTAATTATATTACTTTCTTTTGCTTATGATCTTACAAAAAACGATTGCTACAAGGGTTGCAACAGAGGTTGCAACAAGCCCCGGACCTATGACGGCAGTGGGATTGGCGCTTCCGTACTGGCTTCTGTATGCGATTATGTTTACGGGAATAAGCTGGAGTGAGGATATGTTAAGTACAATGAGGGTACACATTTCATTTGAAGCGGCTGTGATTTTAGATTTTTTTTCGTTCATCCGTTCTTCCTCGAGCCGTTTCAGTCCCTTCATTGCCCGAAGTCCTGCAGGAGTTGCCGCCCAGCCAAGTCCAAGCATGTTGGCAATCATGTTCATGGCAATATCCTGTCTTACGGCATCCTGCTTTGGTATGTTTGGAAATAAAAAGGATATGGCGGGACCAATTCCCTTTGTCCATTTGGTGATAAGACCTGATTCCTTTGCAATATTCATTATCCCATTCCACAAACCAACAACACCAAGCATAACAATACAAAGCTCTATGGCTTCCTTCGCAGAGTCAATTGCGCCTCCAGCCACGAGATTAACAAATTCAGCCCCTTGAAAGCCACCGAATATAACCCCGGCAATAATCATAAAAGCCCAAATATAGTCAAGCATACTACACCATCAGCAAGGAACTATCCCATTCAGCATATTTATATCATAATTAAAAGCACTGAATGCAACCGTTCCCTATTCGTATTTATTATTATAAAATATGCGCTGTCGGATTTATATATGCAATTCAAGTGCTAATGTATTCAAACAGTTTTACGCACATATAGTGATTTACGTTGTCCACAAGTGTGCCACATAGTCATTTATCTAGTGCGGCAGCCCTATATTAAGCAGCAGCGGTGCACAAATCACGGTAAGGATTCCCGATACAGCCACGGCAAGTCCACTCATGGCGCCCTCTGTCTCACCCATTTCCACAGCCTTCGCTGTACCTAAAACATGCGAGGAGCTTCCGATTGCGATTCCCCTTGCAACAGGATGATTGATTTTAAACGTCTTACACACAACATCTGCAATAACATTTCCCACAATTCCCGTCACACAGATAAGGGCTACCGTTATAGTTTCAATTCCTCCGGTTTCCGATGATACGACCATTCCGATAGCCGTTGTGACCGAACGCGGGATAATGGTTGCAAATATGGTTTCATCAAGAGTAAACAATATACATATCAGCCATACGGTAAATGCATTTGCGGCGATGCCTGACAGTATTCCCAAAAATATTGCAACGGCATTTTCCTTGAGCAGCTTTAGCTTTTCATAAAGAGGTACAGCGAGACATACGGTTGCAGGCGTGAGCAGATAAGACAAATACTTTGCGCCGTTCATGTAGCTGTCATAGGAAATATGAAATAGCTTCAAAACAGCTATAACGAGCAGAAAACCGATTAAAATAGGATTGGCAATCGCAAGCCTTGTCCTATCCTTTATAAATACGCCTGCAAAATAACAGATAACGCTTATTCCTAAACCAAAAAATAACGAATCTGAAATTACGACAATGAATCTATCCATATGTTCTCTCTACACTTTCTGATATGTTTTGCAAAAAAGCCTCTCTAAAAAATTTTTTCGTGTACGCTTTGCTTATTATCGCCTGAATTTACTTTATTGTTTTCTTTATTATTTTTATTGTTTCTTCTTTATTTTCTTCCTTTATACCTTTCCTTTTTTCCAGCCTGAGCATGATATACTGCGTGACACGTCCCGACACAACCATAACAACAGGCGTTCCCACAATACATAATATGGCGGCAGGAATAAGTATGCTCTGCATAACATGCCAGCTTTCCATAAGCCCTACGGACGCAGGAATAAACATAATCGGCATAATATCCAGCAAAAATGTACTCACATCATTTACCTGTTCCACCTTAATCATTCCCGTCATAAGCGCAAGCAGCATAAGGACAAGCCCATAAATACTTGCCGGAACCGAAAAAGGAAGGAGCTCCTTTAAGAGCTCCCCCGCAAATGAAATCATTATAATAATTGAAAACTGTTTCACATAACGCATAATGCCTTATTCACTCCTAAGTGCCTCAACAGGATCCTTCTTTGACGCAACCCTCGATGGAAGCAGTCCCGCTATCATCGTAAGCACAACGCTTATGACAATAAGAATAATTGCCCCTGCGACCGGAAGCTTTGCAACATCCTTCAAATCTGAGAAATGCTCAATTATTTTATTTACAGGGATATTGAGTAATATTGTAACTATTATACCCAAAAGTCCTGCAACAAATCCCACAATGATTGTTTCCGCATTAAATACCCTTGATATATCCTTCTTGGAAGCGCCGATGCTTCGCAGTATACCAATCTCCTTTGTTCTCTCAAGAACGGAAATATATGTAATAATTCCAATCATAATGGACGATACAACAAGTGATATTGCCACAAACGCCATAAGCACATAAGAAATGCTGTTTATAATGGAGCTGACTGAGCTCATCATCGTTCCAATCATGTCGGTATATGTAAGCTCCTTTTCCTCCTCGCCTGCATCCATAACCGACTGATTATAATCGTCTATGATATCCATAATCAATTCCTTGGACTCGAAATCAATCGGGTACATGCTTATCACCATAGGGTCATCTTCAAATGCTATTCCCAATGATATAAGGTTTTCCTCGTAGGTTGCATCCTCAACAGTTTTTAAATCATTGAGTGATATGCTGGACATCATATCTGCCGTCGACTGCTCCATGGCGTCTATCATAGCGGCAATTTCCTCTGCCGACATATTTGACATCATCATGGCAAGCTCCTCATTGGACATATTGGCAATACCCATCTGCTCATACATTTCCTGGGATGATTCCTCTGCCTCCTCCATGGCTGCCTCATTTAAGTCGGTTCCAAATTCATAGCCCGTAAATATATTTATATCAGGATTTTCAAGCTGTTCCTTACCGACTTCACTTTCCTTCGCCTCTGCCATAAGATAGTCGACCAAATCCTTACGGTAGCCTATGGTTGTATTAATGGAATGTACCGTTGCCCTGTCGCTCGGTCGTACAATAGCAGAAATTCTAACCTCGACTCCATTTTCAATCTTCTCCCGCATATAATTTGCATCATCACTCTTATCAACGTAACAGCCCGCCGCCTCATCATAAGCGTAAAAATCGGAAGAAGGAATCACCTTATATCTTACATTTAAGAGCTCCTCATATGTATATGAGGTGCTTTCAAATTCCTTTGTTCCGCCCATGATGGATGCTGTAACCATCTGCTGAAGCTCCGATACGTCACGAAGTCCCAACGAGTAAAGCTCGTAATCCGTTATCTCATTATATTCCGAAACAACAAGCACCAGCTCATCATAGCTGTCAGGCCATTCGCCTGCAATCACATCATACTGGTTTTCCAGCATCTCCTGATTGCCAATCATCTGTGACCATAAATTCATGGACATATTTCCTGAGCCTACACTCATGGATGCCATATCCGAAAACGTGCCCATTCCTATACTGTCAAGAACAGCAGAAGGATTTGCCTGAAAAATCTCATTGTTATCCTTAATCTGATATGCATTAACCTCTATTCCATAGGTATATTTAATGTCGGAGGTGTAGTCCTTAATCTTTTGTCCGTCGCCCTCCTCTATGTACTTCTTAAAGGATTTCATGTCGTTTACCTTAACCTCACCCATGAGCGTGTTAATGTAACTGCCCACAAAATCATTAGAATATATTTTATCCATATCATGCTTATCTTCGCTCGGCTGTACACTTCCCATCATAGCAGTCATCATTGCCGAGGTATCAACGGTTTCATCCGTTATTTCAAGGGGATATGTGGATAATGTATCCTCCTCCACTCCCTTAATGTAATTCCGGAAGCCGTCAGACAAGGACAAAATAAGGGCAATGCCTATGATACCAATGCTTCCTGCAAAGGCGGTAAGGATTGTTCTTCCCTTCTTTGTAAGAAGATTGTTAAAGCTTAAATTAAGGGCAGTAAGATATGACATTCTCTTATGCTTTAAGCTCTTATGGTCAAGCTCCTCATACTGCTCCTTTTCAATCTCCTCATCCGTGTATGGATTTGAATCATCAATTACCACTCCATCAAGAAGCTTTACAATTCTTGTGGAATATTCGTTTGCAAGCTCAGGGTTATGCGTAACCATAACCACAAGCCTGTCCTTCGCTATCTCCTTTAAAAGCTCCATAATCTGCACACTTGTCTCCGTGTCAAGCGCTCCTGTCGGCTCATCTGCAAGGAGTATTTCCGGGTCATTGATAAGCGCCCTTGCAATAGCAACTCTCTGCATCTGTCCACCGGACATCTGATTTGGCTTTTTCTTCATCTGATCCCCAAGACCAACCTTCTCAAGAACCTCCTTCGCCCGTCTCCTTCTGTCTGCCTTTGATACGCCCGAAAGCGTTAATGCAAGCTCAACATTTTGCAATACAGACTGATGCATAATAAGGTTGTAGCTTTGGAATACAAAGCCAATCGAGTGATTTCTGTATGCATCCCAATCCCTGTCCTTATATTGCTTCGTGGATTTTCCCTTTATGACAAGATCACCGCTGGTATACTGGTCAAGTCCTCCCACAATATTAAGGAGCGTCGTTTTTCCACAGCCTGACTGTCCAAGTATGGAAACAAATTCATTGGGACGAAAATTTATGCTCACGCCTTTAAGGGCCTGAACCTCAGTATCACCTGTTTTATACGTCTTTACAATGTCCTTTAACTGTAACATTATATCCTCCAATTCCGTATTCTTAATTATTCTTAAGTCACGGAACAATGTTACGACAAATTTTTTACCAAGTCAAGAGTATATAGTTTAATTTCATACTATTTTCACTTTTTTAACATAAATAAAGTCACTCCAAAACAAAAAAGGAGCGTCTGCACCAGACTATGTCCTGCTGCGACAGCTCCTTTTCATGTTATTATTTTATTATTTATTACCCAACATAAGACGTACTACGGAACGCTTAAGAGCAAGCTCTGCCCTATTTGTATCCTGTGATGAATCCTTGATACGGCGTTCGGCTCTTATACGTGCCTCCTCCGCCCTGTTAATATCAATTTCATCAGGCCACTCAACGCACTCTGCTAAAATTGTTATCCTATCGCCAAGTATTTCAACAAAGCCGGAATGGAGTGCGGCATCCTTTTCATTGCCTTCCTCATCAACAAGCTTAAGAACACCAGGCTCTATCACTGCCGTCATTGGAATGTGCCTTGGATATATTCCGAGAATGCCCTCTGTTGTATTAAACTCGATAAATGACACCTGACCGTTATAAAAGGTTCTTTGCGGGTCAATTATCCTAACTTCCATCGTCTTATCTGCCATACAAAATCTCCCTACAACATTTACTTGCACTTAGCAACAACGTCTTCTATACTTCCTACATTTAAGAAATATCCTTCCGGAACATCGTCATGCTTACCCTCAAGTATCTCCTTAAAGCTCTGTATCGTTTCGGCAACAGGTACATACTTGCCCGGAAGACCCGTAAACTGCTCTGCAACGTGGAACGGCTGCGAAAGGAATCTCTGAACCTTTCTTGCTCTTGCAACAACAAGCTTATCTTCCTCTGAAAGCTCATCCATACCAAGGATTGCTATAATATCCTGAAGCTCCTTGTACTTCTGAAGTATCTCCTGCACGCCTCTGGCAACCTTGTAATGCTCCTCACCTACAATACGAGGGTCAAGTATTCTTGAGGTTGACTCAAGCGGGTCAACAGCAGGATAGATACCAAGCTCAACAATGGAACGGGAAAGAACCGTTGTTGCATCAAGATGTGCAAAGGTTGTAGCCGGTGCAGGGTCAGTCAGGTCATCTGCCGGAACATATACAGCCTGTACGGATGTAATGGAACCATTCTTTGTCGATGTGATTCTCTCCTGAAGCGTACCCATCTCTGTCTGAAGCGTCGGCTGATAACCAACGGCTGAAGGCACACGTCCAAGCAATGCCGAAACCTCAGAACCTGCCTGTGTAAAACGGAATATGTTGTCAATAAACAAAAGCACGTCCTTACCGACCTTGTCACGGAAATACTCTGCCATTGTAAGACCCGTAAGTCCAACTCTCATTCTCGCTCCAGGCGGCTCGTTCATCTGTCCAAATACCATTGTTGTCTTATTGATAACGCCTGACTCTATCATTTCATAGTAGAGGTCATTACCCTCTCTTGTTCTTTCACCAACGCCGGTAAATACAGAATATCCACCGTGCTCTGTTGCTATATTTGTAATAAGCTCCTGAATCAGAACTGTCTTACCAACTCCGGCTCCTCCGAAAAGACCGATTTTACCACCCTTCTGATAAGGACAAAGTAAATCAACGACCTTTATACCGGTTTCAAGAATTTCAGTTTCCGTTGACTGATCCGAAAACTGTGGAGCTTTTCTGTGAATCGGAAGATAAGTATCTACCTCAGGCGCCGGTTTATCATCAATAGGCTGACCAAGTACATTGAACATACGTCCAAGTGTAGCTTCACCTACAGGAACCGTAATCGGTGCGCCTGTACCTACGGCTTCCATGCCTCTTACAAGACCGTCTGTAGGACCCATTGCTATACATCTTACAGTTTCATCACCAAGATGCTGTGATACCTCCGCATAAAGGGTAGTACCACTGTTAGTTGCTATCGTTATGGCATCATAAATCTCAGGAAGCTTTCCCTCCGGAAATTTAATGTCAATGACAGCGCCTATAATCTGGGTAATTTTACCTACGTTTGTATCTGCCATTTCTAATCTCCTTACTTATAATAATTTAACTTATAGCATCTGCTCCTGCAATTATCTCAGTAAGCTCCTGAGTAATTGCGCCCTGTCTTGCCCTGTTGTACTTAAGTGACAGGCTTGCTATCATGTCCTCAGCATTGCTTGTTGCTGAATCCATCGCCTGCATACGGGCTCCATTTTCACTTGCAACCGACTCAAGGAATGCTCCAAAAATTATGTTTGACATATACTTTGGAATAATCATGTCAAGCACCTCCTCAGGAGTAGGTTCAAAATTCATGAGAAGCTTTGCATCTGTATTCTCATCCTTTTTTACAAACTCATCCTCCGATAAAGGAAGCAGCTTAACAAGCTTCGGCTCCTGTGTAACCGTATTCTTAAAGTTTGTATAGGCAATATAAATCTCGCCGATCTCACCTTTTGAATACTGTGTCAAAAGCTCCTTGCTCATATTAGTTGCATCTGAAAACAGCGGTTCATTTATAACCTCTGAAAAATCCTTATACACTGAGTAGCCTTTACGGGTAAGTCCTTCTATCCCTTTTCTTCCCACGGCATATACATAGGTATCTTCCTTTGGGAAATCGGCTCCTGCAACCATTTTTACAATGTTGCTGTTGTAGCCTCCGGCAAGACCTCTGTTGGAGGTAATGACAATCACTGCCTTTTTCTTGCACTCACTTTCCATAAGGTACTCATGGTCAACATTTTTCGTCATGGCAAGTATTGAGCAGATGGTGTCGTAGAGCATACCGAAATACGGCTTATTACTCTCAGCCTTTCCTCTGGCCTTTTGAAGCTTTACTGTTGCAACAAGCTTCATAGCCTTTGTAATCTGCTGGGTGCTCTGGACGCTTTCCTTACGTCTCTTTATGTCTCTCATTGATGCCAAGACTTATCACCTCACTTATACATATTGCTATGACTAAAATGTTTCTTTAAATTCCTCAATGGCTTTCACAAGCTTCTCCTCAATATCCTCGGTAAGCTTTTTCTCTTTCCTTATTCCCTCGAATATTTCAGGATACTTTGTAGCTATGTGCTCAAAAAGTCCGCTTTCAAACTCAAGCACTCTGTCAACATCTATATCAAGAAGATATTTCTTGGTAGCTGCATATATAATTACAACCTGCTTCTCAACTGCCATAGGCTTATACTGTGGCTGCTTCAGCATTTCCTTGATACGCTCGCCCTGTGCAAGTCTTTCTTTTGTATCTGCGTCAAGCTCCGAGCCAAACTGCGAGAATGCAGCAAGCTCTCTGTACTGCGCAAGCTCCACACGAATAGGGGAAGCAAGCTTCTTCATTGCGCCAATCTGTGCGGCGCCTCCTACTCTTGATACGGAAAGTCCTGCATTTACAGCCGGTCTGAAGCCCGAGTTAAACATCTCAGTTTCAAGGTAAATCTGTCCGTCTGTAATTGATATTACGTTTGTAGGAATGTATGCAGATACATCTCCCGCCTGTGTTTCAATAATCGGAAGGGCTGTAAGGGAACCTCCGCCCAGCTCATCCGAAAGCTTTGCAGCTCTCTCCAAAAGTCTTGAGTGCAAATAGAATACATCACCAGGGAATGCCTCACGTCCTGGCGGTCTACGAAGGAGCAATGAAAGTGTACGGTAAGCCGTAGCATGCTTACTAAGGTCATCATACACAACAAGTACGTCCTTGCCTGCCTCCATCCATTCCTCACCGATTGCGCATCCTGAATATGGTGCAATATACTGAAGCGGTGCAAGCTCACTTGCCGTAGATGCCACAATTGTAGTGTACTCCATAGCGCCATATTCCGTAAGGGTCTTCACGATGTTTGCAACTGTGGACGCCTTCTGTCCTATGGCTACATAAATACAGTTTACGCCCTGTCCCTTTTGGTTAATGATTGTATCAATGGCGATTGCAGTTTTACCTGTCTGCCTGTCGCCTATAATAAGCTCTCTTTGTCCTCTTCCGATTGGAACCATGGCGTCAATCGCCTTAATACCTGTCTGGAGAGGAGTATCGACAGATTTACGGGCAATAACACCGGATGCCACCCTCTCAATCTGCCTTGTCTTTGTTGTTTCTATAGGACCCTTGCCGTCTATCGGCTGTCCTAATGCATTTACTACACGTCCGAGCATTGCGTCGCCAACCGGCACCTCAACAACCCTTCCTGTAGTTTTTACTATGTCACCCTCGTTGATGTTCTTTGCATCTCCGAGAAGAACGGCACCTACATTATCTTCCTCAAGGTTCAGTATCATTCCGTATACGTCGCCCGGGAACAGAAGGAGCTCGCCCTGCATAGCATTTTCAAGACCATGAATACGTGCTATACCATCGGCAACCTGGATTACTGTTCCAACGTCCGATGTGTCAAGCTGAAGCTTATAATTTTTTATCTGTTCTTTAATAACAGCACTTATTTCCTCAGGTTTTAAATTCATGGACAAAAAAACACCTTCTTTCATCCTAAAATATTTTTTGATGTCGGCATGTTGTCAATCATATAAACAAAGCTTATTTATACAAGTGACTTTGCCAAATTCTCAATCTTTGTCTTAATACTGCTGTCAACAACTCTGTCATCAATCCTTATGACAAGCCCGCCTATCAGGGAGCTGTCAACAAAGAAGCTTGTTTCCATGGTGTCAAAAGCAGTTGTTTCAATTAAACGTTTTTCGATGCTGCTCTTTTGCTCATCTGTAAGAGGAGCCGCGCTTGTAACAGCCGCAACACCGATATTTTTTTCTTTTTTTACAAGCTTGATAAAATACGCAAGCACCTGTATGAGATTTGCTGCATGATCCTTATCAACAACCATTGCAATAAGTCCTGTAAGCTCATCTGACACCTTGCCTTCAAAGGTCTTTCTTACAACCTTTTTCTTCTCATCCTTATTAATGTGCGGATGGGAAAGAAGCTTAATCAGTTCACCATTTTCCTTCAAAATGTCTATAAGCGCCAAAACCTCATCATACAGAGCATCAAGCTTATTCTCCTCAATTGCAAGCTCAAAGAGCGCATTTCCATAGGTTGTATCTACTTGTTTAGCCATGTATCATCACCCATTTCCTTTAAGGTTTCATCAATGAGCGCCGCCTGTTTGCTGTCATCCATTGAGCCGGCTACAAACTTTCCTGCCATAACCGTTGCCACACTGATGATTTCCTGCCTTACCTCATCCTTAACCTTGCTCTTTTCTAACTCAGCCTCCTGATTTGCCCTTGAAATGATCCTTGCTGCCTCAGCATTCGCATCGGCAATAATGTTTTCCTCATTCTTAACGGCTTTTTTTCTTGCTGCGGAAAGAATTTCACCAGCCTCGTCATCTGCCTGTTTCATTCTGGCATCATACTCAGCCTTAAGCTTTGCTGCTTCCGCCCTGTCGCTTGCAGCGCTTTCCACATCATTTTTTATCTTTTCCCGTCTCTCCTCCAGCACCTTTCTTACCGGGTCTATCAGAATATACGACAAGAATATAAAAAGCAGGAAAACCGCAAAGCCCTGTATCAGTATGTCAAATAAAAGCTGGATGTCCAGTCCGAATACACGTCCCTGTTCTTCTGCAAGTAAAGCAACATTCGCTCTGCTTATAATGCTTAAATAACCTGTCACGGTTAATCCTCCTTTCGGTTAAAATTGCTGTATGGTCTTTGCTTCGCGGGTCTGTCCTTAGGCATCCTCCCGCAAGCGGGTCCCTTGCTTCGCGGGTCTGCCCTAAGGTATCCTCCCGCAAGCGGGTCCCTCCTTAGGACTACTTACCGAAAGGCTTAAGGAACATAAGCAAGAGTGCTACTACAAGTCCGTAAAGACCTGTTGTCTCTGCAACAGCCTGTCCAAGAAGCATAGTTGACATAATATCGCCCTTTGCTCCCGGATTACGTCCAACTGCTGATGCACCGTAACCTGCTGCAATTCCCTGACCGATACCAGGACCGATACCTGCAATAACTGCAAGACCTGCTCCTATTGCTGAGCAAGCGCCTATTAATCCTTCAATTTCTATCTTCATTTTTCATTCCTCCATTTTTTATATTTTGCCCCTTCAGGGGTTTTAATCTAAGTTTTTCTTTGCCCCTAGGCAGTTTCAACATTTCGTTTGTCGGCTACAAATACCATAGTCAGCATACAGAATACATATGCCTGTATCGCGCCTGAGAATAAATCAAAGTACACGTGTAATGCCGATGGTATACCAAACTTGAAAAAGATTGGTATAAGTCCATAATACAGTGCCATCATAACCGTTCCTGCGAGAATATTTCCATATAGACGAAGTGAAAGTGAAACAGGAGTTGCAAATTCACTGATTACGTTTATAGGGAAAAACAGAAATATCGGTTCAAACAAGCCTTTTATTGCGCCCCATTTTTGATACCGTATCGCTGCATACTGTATCATCACAAATGTTATGAGTGCAATACAAAGTGTTGTACCGTAATCTGCCGTAGGTGGTCTAAGCCCAAATAACCCTGATATATTTGATAGAAAAACAAATATAAACAGCGTACCAATGTAATTGATGTACTTCTTGCCCGACTTTCCCATCGAGCTGTCAACAAAATTAAGCAGCGTGTTTATGACAAGCTCTGTTCCCGTAGCAAAAAGACTGGGGTTATCCGTCTTTTTAAGGACGCTTTTCCTTGCCGCTATTGCCAACAGTATAATGGTGACAAATACAATCAAGGTACATACATGGGTTGTGGTAATGTAGACCGTATGACCAAAGAAATCAATCGGATAAAGCTCATGGATAAAGAAATCTATGTTTGATTCTTCTTCCATGTGTATCAGACCGGTTCCAGTGGCTACACCACTTATCATATACTCACCCTCCTTCCTTGCAACATCAGTCATTCCAAATTTGCCTTCGGCAAATGGGCTGACGCCGTGTCCCGGCGGCTCTGCCGCCGAACATATCTTATGTTATATATTAAAGAGCAGCTGCTCTACATATATCTGTCTTTATATTTTTCTGTATATTTTTTAAAATATTTTTTTATAAGTGCATCCTCGTACTCGTCATCATCCATATCATGGCTTTCTGCGACTGCCCTTGCGGTAATTTCCTTCCCTGTCAGTTCCACATCTTCATCTGCTTCATTTTCATCTGAAGCTGTGTCCTCCGAAGCTGCCATCGTAACATCCCCTGTAAGCTTTCTTATCATGGGATTTAGGAAAGCTGACACCTTGAGTCCGAGCAGACCTACGGTAACTCCCACAAAGGAGACCCAGTCTATCATTATGCCCGCAGCCATAAGCACAAGGCACACGGCAAGTCTTATCATGCTTCTTACCGTTACAAAGCTCTTTGCCTTGCCCGTCTCAAGCTCAAGCGCCCTGTCAAGCACATCATACATGTTGTATGCAATAAAACACGCAGCCACACATCCGACGAAAAGTGATATAATAAAAAGCCATATGGGCCGCATAACTATGACGCCAAGCACTCCAAACACCACAAAATACATGCCTATTCCTATATAAAGTTGCATTAAAACCCTTCGTGCAGCCACCTCGTTCACAACTCCCTCTATAGAAAACTGCATTTCTATAAGCAGGACCTTACAACGCCTGCTATTTTTCAAGATACTTTTTTATAAGGATATATACAGACCTTACGCCTGCAATAACTCCAATTACAATAAACCAGCCAACAAGATTTTTTCCAAGCCATTTTCCAAGAAAATAACCGATGGCAATGCTTATGAAAATCGTGGTAAGCATTGTAAATCCTATCTGCGTGATGAGAAACAGCATTTTCCAAACCTGATTATCATTCTTTTTCATAGACAAATTTCCCCACAATTCACCACAGATAAAGGATATTATAAATGATTTTGGTATTTTTTTCAATAATATTAATGCCAAAATGTTCATATTTTGTACATATATACCATATTGACTATTTTTATGCAGATAAACATATTGTATTGTTGCCCATATTTCAAAATTGTTATACTTATTTTTTACATTGGTGCATTTTGTCTTGTAAATTTACTTGGAACTATCTATAATTATGGCATGGTATGTGCTAAAAACATTTATATCATATTTAGGTAATTGCGAAACTTAGCTTTATAATAACGTAAATTGGAGAAAATATACAAGTTCATGGGCAGGGCGTTAAGCGCAAGCGTGCCCTGAGTTGAAGTTGTATATTTTCGACAACGTATATTAATAAAATGTTAGTTTCGCAATTACCTAAGTTGTATCTTAACAGCAAGGAGCTCAGGTATGGATGAAACCAAAAACACAATCATTATGAATTGTGGTGACAAAGGGGCAATTTCAAAAGCGGCTGTCATTCTTAGAAAAGGCGGTCTTGTGGCTTTTCCGACCGAAACGGTATACGGTCTTGGTGCGGATGCGTTAAACCCTGAGGCTTCAGGTAAAATATACACGGCAAAGGGACGTCCAAGCGACAATCCCCTTATTGTCCATATTGCTGATACCTATGCTGTATACAAGCTGGCATCTCATGTGCCAAAAAAAGCAGTTATGCTTATGGAGGCATTTTGGCCGGGTCCCCTTACAATCATACTTCCTAAAAAGGATATCGTTCCAAGGGAGACTACAGGCGGACTTGACACTGTTGCAATACGCATGCCCTCACATCCTGCCGCACTTGACATGATTAGACAGTCCCAGCTTTATATCGCAGCACCAAGCGCCAATATTTCGGGAAGGCCGTCCCCAACCACGGCAGGTCATGTAATAAGCGATATGGAAGGTAGAATTGACATGATACTTGACGGCGGTGCAGTGGGTATCGGCATAGAATCCACGATTGTTGATATGACAGGTGATGCTCCCGTCATTTTAAGACCCGGTTTTATAACAAAAGCCATGCTTGAAAATATAGTCGGGGCAGTTGCCGTAGACAAAGCACTTACAGAAAACAGCTTAGATATAAAACCGAAAGCCCCCGGCATGAAATATACACATTACGCTCCAAAGGGCGAGCTTACCATTGTAGAGCTTGACGATGCGGCAGGAACCGATGACAGCGGCACAATTGAAACCCCTCAGCGAAGCCTTACTTCAGCGTCCAGCTACATAACACGGCTTTCCGTTGCAAAAAGAATAAACGACCTTATATCAGAGAAAAAACGGCAGGGCTTTAAAACTGCTGTTATCGCCTCTGCCGAAAACGTACATTTATACAATTGTGAAAATATTTTAGTAGCAGGCGAGAGGGCAAACGGTGAAACCATAGCCGCAAAGCTGTACGGTATTTTGCGTGAATGTGATGACATCGGGGCAGATTACATTTACAGTGAGGCCTTTCATCATGGTAAGCTTGGAGATGCCATCATGAACAGGCTGCTTAAGGCGGCAGGGCAGAAAGTGATAAAGATATAAGTTTAACCTGATATATCAAAAAAGCAATTATATTGTTATAATGTTAAAATAATAAACCCGGAGGATAACAAATATATGATAGCAATCGGATGTGACCACGGTGGTTACGAATTAAAAAAAGAAATTATGAAGCACCTTGAGGAAAGAGGAATCCCATTTAAGGATATGGGCTGTGACAGCACAGCATCATGCGATTATCCTGTCTATGCAAAGGCAGTTGCCGAGGAGGTTGCAGGCGGAGCTTGCGAGCTGGGAATACTTATATGCGGCACGGGCATCGGAATGTCAATGGCGGCAAACAAGGTGCAGGGCATACGTGCAGCCGCCTGTTCAGACTGCTTTTCCGCAAAGGCAACAAAGGAACACAACAACGCAAATGTTCTTTGTCTTGGAGCAAGGACACTTGGGGCAGGACTTGCGCTTATGCTTGTGGACACGTTTATAGACACACCTTTTTCCGGGGATGAAAGGCACATTAGAAGAATTGGTATGTTTTCTTAGAAGGAGTTACTTATGAAGGTATTATTTTGCAGATGGAACAGTATATGTGAAACAGGAATAACAAATGCAATCAAGCGTCTCGGATATGAGCTTATTACATTTGACAAGACCCCTTTAAGCTCTGATTATGATACGGACTATCTGCATGAGCTTGTAGACATTATTAAGGGTGCTCCTGATATTGACTGCGTTTTTTCAATCAACTTCCAGCCAATTATTGCACGAGGATGCAAGGTTCTAAAAATACCATACATTTCATGGACGGTAGACTGTCCGAGCTTTATGCTATATTCAGAAACAATTTCCCTGCCTACAAACCGCATATTCCTTTTGGACAGGATGCAGGTGGAAAAATTTTCACCACTTAATCCTGACAATATTTTTCATATGCCTATGGCCTGCGACACTCCTACATGGGACAGCATAAAGGTTACGCCCCAAGAGCACAAAATGTACGACTGCGACATTTCCTTTGTGGGATCGCTTTATTCAGAAAAATGCAAATACAACTTTATAGAAAAGGATCTGCCTGATTACATTCGCGGCTATGTGGACGGCTTAATCAATGCACAGCTAAATGTATACGGCTACAATTTTATTGAGGATTCATTGACAGATGAATTTGCAATGGAATTTAAAAAATATGCTGACTGGCATAAGCTTGGCGAGGATTACACAGAGGACGTCAAGGGCATCATTGCCGACACATACATAGGCTACAAATGTACGGAGCAGGAGCGTATCCGCACCCTTACTGCTATAAGCGAGTGCTTTGACATGGATTTATGGACATTAAGCGATACATCAATGATACCAAACATACACAACCGCGGCGGTGCAGATTCAAGCAACATGATGCCGCAGATTATTAAATGCAGTAAAATCAATCTCAATATGACGAACCGTCCAATCAAAACGGGACTTCCCCTTAGAATTTTTGACCTTTTGGGAGCAGGCGGCTTTGTCATATCCAATTATCAGGCTGAAATTCCTGAGCATTTTATTCCTGATGAGGATATTGTGCTCTACGACAATATCCCTGATTTGCTTGACAAAATCGATTATTACCTGAAACATGATGACGAAAGACGTCAGATTGCAAAAAACGGACATGATAAGGTAAAGGAATTTCACAGCTACGATGTGAGGCTACAGGAAATGTTCCAAATATGCGGGTTAGTGTAAAAACACCATATACGCCTTGAGAAATTTACATGCCATTTTCTTTCATCCAGTTCGCAGTTTTTCTGATTCCCTCATCAAAGGACACCTCTGCCTTGATTCCAGTGTCCTTTAAAACAGCTTGAATATCAAACTCCTTGTAGGTCAGACTTACCCCATCAAAGGGCATTTTCCCTATCCCTATATCTCTGCCTGGAGCAAGCTGATTTCCCATTTCCTGCAAAAAGAACCTTAGCGGCTGGGGATTTCCACTCCCTATATAATAGACCCGATGATTTCTGCCATCTTCTCCAAGTCCGGCAAACATTCTTGCGGCATCCTCTATATATACAAAATCATACATCTGCTCCCCTGTGGAAAAAGAGGTTTCCTCCTTATTTAACAGTTTTCTTATGCTGCTGTTTATAAGCCGGGGAGAGCTTTCACCCTCGCCATATATATTAGAGATAACTGCTGATAGATATGTCAGATCTAACGAAGCAGCGATAGCATGTGCCATATAATTTGCCGTTTTCTTTGCAGTACAATATACAGTAGAAATACTTGGCGCTTTTCCACTGTTAAAAAGCTTCTCGATTTCGTATTCCATAATGCTTGACGCAAAAATAAATTTCTCACACCCAAGCAGCTTAGCCGTTTTTACAGCTTCACATGTGTGTCTGACATTTGCAAGCTGCACTGCTTCATCTCCCCGCAAAGCGCCGGAGGTTCCCTCCCATGCAAAATGATAAAATGTATCATGGCTGTCAGATACCAGGCTGACAAGTTCTTTGATGCTTTCCATGGCACAGTATACAATATCAAGCCCCTCAATGCCATTCAGCCTGCCAAGTGCAGAGTCTTTACTTCTAACAACAGCCGTTACTGATATGCCATTTTTTACAAGGCGCCTGCATACGGCAGCCCCCACAAATCCATTTGCTCCTGTTACAATTGCTCGTTTCATTTTTGCACTCCCTACAAACCGCCAAATCGACTTGAAAATTCCTTTAAGGTCATAAGGCTTCTATCCCTGTCGCTCATAATACATTTTTTCATGTCGTCTATCGGCCATTGAATGTTGATATCCAAATCGTCAAATCTGATTCCCGTATCAGTGTCACTGCTATAAGCTCCATCGCACTTATATTCCATTATAGTGTCATCCCTAAGCGCAATAAAGCCGTGTGCAAACCCCCTCGGAACATAAAAGCTATGTCCATTTTCTGCCGAAAGCTCTGCACCATGCCATTTTCCAAAGGTATCGCTGTTCTTCCTCAAGTCCACAACAACGTCATAAACGCTTCCGCTGATAACACCGACAAGCTTTGCCTGAGGATTATCAATCTGAAAATGCATTCCCCGCACCACATTTTTTTTTGAAATTGAGAAAAAAGATTCCGAACAATGGAACGATATACCTGCTTCTGCAAAGGCAGTCTCCTCAAAATCCTTTACAAATGCACCCCTGTTGTCATAGGCCACTTTGGATCTAATCAAATATGCACCCTCTAAACCAAGATTTTCAAATTCATATTTCATCTCTTTTTTGCATCCTCCAAAAACAATTACCGTATCCTGACATGCGGGTTAGCGCATAACCGCCTTAACGATTACCTCTGCCATATAATCAATCATTTCATCCGTCATACCTGGATAAACGCCTACCCAAAATGTATTGTTCATTATAAATTCCGTATTTTCCAAATCACCAGACACACGATATGCATCTGTTCCCCTAAGTGCATCAAAGCAGGAATGCTTAATCAGATTACCACTGAATAAAAGTCTTGTCTGTACATTATGTTCTTCTATATATTTTGTAACATCATTTCTTTTTAATCCGCTTTCAGGTTTTATGGAAATAAGAAATCCAAACCATGACGGTCTGCTGCATTCTGCCGACGCAGGAAGAATCAGCCTGTCCGATACACACGCTAACGCTTTATGCAGCCTGTCCCAATTATGCCGTCTTCTTTCAATAAAATCAGGAAACTTCTTAAGCTGCTCACAGCCGATTGCCGCCTGCATATCAGTGACCTTAAGATTATATCCTAAATGGCTGTATACATATTTATGGTCATACCCTTGAGGAAGCTCCCCGTATTGTCCCTCAAACCTGTGTCCACAAAAGTTATCATGTCCTGACGGACATATACAGTCACGTCCCCAGTCACGGTAAGACAAAATCAATCTGTGGAGAAGTGGATTGTCCGTATAAACACATCCACCCTCACCCATAGTCATATGATGCGGCGGATAAAAGCTGCTTGTACCTATATCTCCCCATGTACCCGTATATTTTGTATTGCCATCAATGGTATACTGCGTTCCAAGCGCATCACAGTTATCCTCAATCAGCCACAGATTATGCTTATCACAAAATTCCTTTACGGTACGCAGGTCAAACGGATTACCCAAGGTATGTGCTATCATAACCGCCTTCGTCCTATCTGAACGTGCAGCCTCAAGCTTCGTGACATCTATATTGTACTGCGGAATGGTAACATCAACGAACACAGGAACGGCACCGTATTGGATAATCGGCGCTACGGTTGTAGGAAATCCACATGCTACCGTAATGACCTCGTCACCCCTTTTAATCTGACGTTCTTTAAGCTCAGGGGCGGTAAGCGCCATAAATGCAATCAGATTTGCAGAAGAACCGCTGTTTACAAGATGTGCATATTTTATGCCAATCCACTTGGCAAATTCTCTCTCAAACTCATCAGCGAACCGCCCTGTTGTAAGCCAAAAATCAAGGCAGGCATCCGTAAGGGCACACATTTCCTTTTCATCATAGACACGTGCAGCATAATTTATCCTGTCGCCTTCCCTATATGGTTCTTTTTTCTCCTTAAAGTCGTGGTAATATTTTGCCACCAGTTCCTTTATCTGATTTCTTGCTTCTGCTTCGTTTTTCCAATTACCCATATAATCTCCTTGTATCGAATATTACCGCATTTATAATTTTGCTTTACCATATGTCTAAGCTTACATTAACTGCTTTTCTATATCCACTGTGCCATACTGATAAATTCCTCAATCTCTCTATCCATACAGGATGAAATATCTCCCTTATCCATGTAAACCCTATTCCATTCGACAATTTTATCCATTGTATGCTCAAGGCTCCAAACCGGTTTCCAGCCAAAAGTACTTTTTATCTTAGAACAGTCAAGCTTCAAAAAGGAAGCCTCATGTGGTCCTCCATCGTATTTATTTATCCACTTTATATCTGTACCGTTTATGCTGTTCCATGCTTCACAAAATAAGGTTGTAAGCTCTCCCGTCGTCCGGCAATCAATATCATCCGGTCCTACGTTGTAGCTGCCTGCAAGCTCCCTGTTCTCATGTTGGGCTTTTGCAACAAGCAAATATGCCATAACAGGCTCAAGCACATGCTGATAGGGTCTTGTAGAATACGGGTTACGCACGACTATATCCTCATCCTTCACGGCAGCCCTTACGCTGTCAGGAATAATTCTGTCAGCAGCAAAATCCCCGCCGCCTATAACATTTCCCGCCCTCATTGTCGTGACGGCAATGTCCCTGTCCTTAAAAAAGGAATTTACATAGCTTGCCGTTACAAGCTCCGAGCAGGACTTTGAATTGGAATAGGGGTCATATCCGTTTAATTCCTCACTCTCACGGTAGCCCCAGCACCATTCCCTGTTTAAATAAACCTTATCCGTTGTAACATTAATAAATGATTTCACCGATTCTGTATTTCTCACACACTCTAATACATTTACCGTACCCATAACATTTACATCATATGTATACACTGGATTTTTGTAGGATTCCCGAACAATGGGCTGTGCCGCCATATGGATGACTATTTCAGGACAAGCCTCATTAAATACCTCCTGCAAATGTGCCAAATCCCGCACATCTCCAACAGCCGACGTCATTTTTTCTTGCAAATCACACAGCTCATAAAGACTCGGATTTGTAGGCGGTTCAAGGGCATAACCATACACACGTGCCCCCGCATTGCAAAGCACCTGACACATCCAACTGCCTTTAAAGCCTGTATGCCCTGTAATCAATACCCTTTTACCTCTGTAAAAGTCTAACATATAACCCTCCATTTACCACACCTTCCAAGGTGCGTTTTGTGACGCCCACATACCTTCCAGCTTCTGCTTATCACGCAATGTATCCATACACTGCCAAAAGCCGTCATGCTTATAGCACATAAGCTGTCCATCATTTGCCAGTTGTTCCATTGGTTCCTGTTCAAACATAACATCCGTCTTTATATAATCCAATGCATCAGGGTCTAAAACCATGAAGCCTCCGTTAATCCAGCCGACATCATCCTTATGTTTCTCGCGAAATGAAATAACCCTGTCTCCGTTTATTTCCATCATGCCAAAGCGTCCCTCGGGCTTCACCGCCGACAAGGTTACCAGCTTCCCATGTGCGTTATGAAATTCTACCAGCTTGTTTATATCAATGTTCGACACGCCGTCGCCATATGTCATTAAAAAAGGCGCATCTCCTATATATTTCCCAACACGCTTCAGCCTGCCGCCCGTAAGCGTTTCCAGTCCTGTATCAATCACGGTAACCTTCCACGGCTCCGTATACTGATTATGAATGTTTATTCTATTTTCGTTTGTAAAATCAAAGGTAACATCACATGTATATAAAAAATAATTTGCAAGCCACTTTTTTATTTTATGCTGCTTATATCCTGCACATATTATAAATTCAGTATGTCCATAAAAGGAATAGTATTTCATAATATGCCAAAGCATAGGCATACCGCCAATTTCAATCATAGGCTTGGGCTTAAATTCACTTTCCTCTGTTATTCTTGTTCCAAAACCACCCGCTAACAATACAACCTTCATTTTTGTATCTCCCTTTCATCAATGCTTTTGTTACATGTCCATTATACTTTTTGCCACATACTCGATTTCCTGCTGTGTAATCTGCGTACTGCACGGAATATTAAGCACGCACCTGCTGTACTTTTCTGCATTTTCAATCTTATATGCGACAGCCTCCCTATAAGGCTTTTGCCTGTGAATCAGTCCCCAAATTGCTCTTGTCTGAATATTCTCCTTATGCAGCTTTTCTATCACTTCCCGAATTGTAATTCCTAATTCGTCAAGCTTAAGCTCCAAGGCGTAAAACCAATAATTTGCGCTTGTTCCACTTCTAAATTTCATAAGCCTGCCTTTATTATATTCACGAAGCAGCTCGGCATAAAGCGCATAATTTGCCTGCTTCCTTTTCACAAATTCTCCAAGCAGCTCCATTTGTGCAACCCCGAGTGCCGCCTGTACATTTGTCATGCGGTAATTATATCCAATCTCATCATGTACATAAAAAATCGGATCAGTTTTTGCCTGTGTTGAAATATATCTGATATGCTCAAGCTCAGCCTGATTTTTTCCAACAACAGCACCGCCTCCTCCTGTGGTAATAATCTTATTTCCGTTAAAGGAGTACACGCCAAAATCGCCTATTGTCCCCGCATATTTTCCCGCATATTTTCCTTCTGTATAACAGCTTCCCAATGCCTCGGTCGCATCCTCCACAACTCTTAATCTATATTTTTCTGCAATCTCCATGATTGCTTCCATATCCGCCATATTTCCAAATACATGAACAACGACTACAGCCTTGATGCATTTTTTATCAGCCTTATGTATAAGCGCATTTCCATCCCACGTACATTCCTCCTCGCAAAAGGTTTTAAGCTTCATCGGATCCATGCACAGACTTTCATCACAATCCATAAAAACCGGGTCGGCAAACTGGTAACGGACAGGATTAACTGCCGCAATAAATGTAAGCGTAGGTACAATTACCATATCCCCCGGCTGCACACCCGATTCAATGAGTGCAAGATGAAGCCCTGCAGTTCCACTTTGACAAGCAACTGCGGCCTTAGTACCAACATACTCGGCAAGCTTTTCCTCAAGCTTGGTAATATATGCGCCGCCTGTTGAAACCCAGCCCTGACTGACAGCGTCATCCACATATTTTCTTTCATTCCCCTCAAAATTAGGAATAGACAATGGTATCAATTTCATACTGGCACAACCTCTTTCACAGCCACATCCAAAGCCTCAAACACATCAATTACATTGCCAAACTGCTCTGCCATTTTGCTATCGTCTCCTGATGCAACAGCCTCGCTTAGTGCGGTAATCGTCTTATTAAAGCTTTCCTTATCAACCCTTGTTGTTCCCTCATTTAAAACGTCCATGGTTGCATTGACAACCTGAATTTCCCAATTAAGGGCATCAATGACTGTCTTTAAAAGCTTATCCGTATCCTCTAACCGCTCTCCTGAAAGCTCATTTACAAGTGCCTTCATGTTGCTGATTAAACGTCCATTAAACTCCTGCAATACCTTTAAAGCCTCCATCTGTTCATTTCTGTTGTTTTCCATGATTATCCTCTCTATACTTTCTTATATATTTTGCACAAAAAAGCCTTCATTTCAGCCATTTGTGCAATGGTTTCAAAATTACAACAATTCCAAAGCATATGATAATGAGCGAAAACTGTGTCATTTCTGGTTCAATACTCCTAACTCTTTTCACTAAATTCAACCAACATACCATCTGCTTTGCAATTCATATCTTAGCAAACATTGTAAGAACCGACTAAATCCAAAAAATTCTCTGCCATGTACTTCCTGTTAAGCAGGATATCGGCGTTTATTTTTCTTACATTTTACTGTCAAGGGACTTCCCTGCTTCTATATGCTTAAACTCAGGC
>JAMPEW010000035.1 GCA_023664775.1 Clostridium sp.
GGACAAACGGTTTTCAAGACCGCCTCGTTATGACCACTTCGATACCTCTCCATATAATGTTGTTGATAGAACAAAGTGCCTTCGGCACGCTCTATGCCGCCACAGCTTTAATGGCACTTTGGACGAATCCTAACAGAATTTTTACTCCTGCTTTATTAAGAAGCTTCAGAGAACTTTCTTAATATAAGAAACAAATCAATAACATCTTATTTTTTATGCAATTAAAAGTCGCTGTTTTGTCAGCGACCTACTAATAGTAACAAACTCATTGTTTCTTGTCAACATTTTTTTGGAAATTTTCCAATCAATTTTTTAAAAAATTTTCAGAAAAAATTTCAGCAATCTTTATATCCTCAGGAGTAGTGATTTTTATATTTTCGTAGCTGCCAAAAATCACCTTCGATTTAATGCCTGTATACATCTCCACAAGCATCGTATCGTCTGTTATAATCGTTTTTTCACAAGCAGAAGCGGTGCTCTGCTCCAAATACATTTTTTCATACGCCTCCATAATCAGCTTGTATTCAAATGCCTGTGGTGTCTGAATCTGATAGAGAAATTTTCTGTCTGGCGTTTCAACGCCATTCATATTTTCATCAACGATTTTAATGGTATCCTTTACGGGAACGCCTACTGTACAAGCGCTTGTCTTAGCGGCACACGCAATAGAGGAATTTATCATTTCATTTGTTACAAATGGTCTTGCCCCATCGTGTATCACTACAATCTCACCGTCATGTACGCAAGCTTGATTATGCTCCTCCAAATTGTCGGCTTTAAAATCGCCAGTATCTGAAATAATTGTCCCCGTCAATATATCACCGACAGCCAAAAGTCCCTGATATACAGAAGCATACCGCTCTGCTCCGCCGGAAACCAAACGTCTTACCTTATCAAAGCAATATTTATTTATAATCTCATTTCTGCAAAATTCCAAATCCTCATTTCTTGCAACCAGCACAATATCAGTTATATGCTCATTTTTTTGAAATGTGTCAAGTGCGTAAGCAATTACTGCTTTGCCATGAATGAGCATATACTGCTTTGCCACATTGCTGTTCATACGGCTGCCGCTTCCACCCGCTAAAACTATCCCAATTGCCATGATTTTACCTTTCTGTCACAAAATATTTAGATTATTGTGAAACTCTATGTTTTGAAAATGTCCGTTGTACAATATAGACAAATCAACACAGGCACGTTTGCACTGTACGATCAGTTTTCCACCACAAAATCAATCATCATTATACTTTTCTTGCGCTTATTCTGTAAATCCCACATCGTCCATAATAATTTCCCCCATCCTGCTTCCGTGAAAAGCAATACAAATTTTATGAACTAATGTAAAATTAAATCCTGTACCTGACGGGAACATATCCATTTTGAGCGATACGGTCTGCACTGATGCTTGTACTCACAGGAACCAAATATCGCATCCTGCTTATATATCCAAATCACCGGCAATAGATAGACAAGCAACAGATTTTCTGCCTTTACCACATTTTTCTTTGCGTCATACAGCTCCACCGTATCATGCACCACTGTTATTTCATCAGCAATATCTTCCTGCATATCTGCCATTCCAAATTTTCCATTATGCGTCAATCCTCTCGCCTATTTTCAAATTAGGAACTGCATTCAAATCCCATCCGCTTCTTTTTCCATTTATAAAGTCATAATACCCCGCAGCCCCAATCATGGCGGCATTGTCAGTACAAAATATCGGTGACGGATAGACGAATTTAATATTTTCCTTCCTGCACACATTTTCCATGCAGGCTCTAAGCATAGTGTTTGATGCTACTCCGCCTGCCAGTGCAAGACATTCACACCCGTATTCCTTTGCTGCCCTCACTGAATTATCTGTAAGCACATCCACAACCGCCTGTTGAAAGGAAGCGGCAACATCTGCTTTGTTTACCTCTATGTGCTTCATTTCGCATCCATTCAAGTAATTTAATACGGCAGATTTAAGACCACTGAACGAAAAATCGTAAGGAGCATCCTCCATGTATGCCCTTGGAAATGCAATTGCCTCCGGATTTCCTTCCCTTGCAAGCTTATCAATTTTCGGACCTCCCGGATAGCCTAGTCCGATGGCACGTGCCACCTTGTCAAAGGCTTCACCTGCCGCATCGTCTCTCGTCCTGCCAACAATTTCAAACTCCGTATAATCCTTTACATATACCAAATGGGAATGTCCGCCTGACGCAACCATGCACATAAACGGTGGTTTTAAATCTTCATTTTCTATATAATTTGCAGCAATGTGTCCCTCAATATGATTGACGCCGACAAGGGGTTTGCGCTTCGCATACGCAAGTGACTTTGCAAAGCTCACGCCCACTAACAGCGCACCCACAAGTCCCGGTCCATATGTCACTGCAACGGCATCAATATCATCCCATGATACGCCTGCCTCACTGATTGCAGCCTGAACAACCTGATTAATTTTCTCAACATGCTTTCTTGAAGCAATCTCAGGAACTACGCCGCCATACAGCTTATGCAGCTCTATCTGTGAATAAATGATATTTGATTTTACGCTTCGTCCATCCATTATAATTGATGCGGCGGTTTCGTCGCATGAGGACTCTATGGCTAAAATAGTGGTACTCATTTTACTGTCCTCCACCTATGTTGTAATCGCCCCATGCAAGTATTTTCCACTGTTCATTTTCCTTTACCAGCACGTACTGTACATAAACATATCCACCCGAATCTTTTGTATCGACCCTAACCTCGACCTCCATTGTCGCCATTTCCTTGCCATTTTGTGTGTATGTCTTTACTTGGCTTGCTTCAGGAAGTATGTATGATTTGTACTTATATTTTTCCTTGCTTGTCTTTTCAATGTTGCTTTTTAAGGATTTCAGCATGGCATCCTCACTATTGTAATTCAAAAGCTCCTCAGCATATATATATCTTATCTGCTGATTTAATATATATAAATCATCATCTGTAAGGCTTTGTCCATAAAACACCTTGAAAAATCTGCAATGCATTTTCACAACATCCCGCGGCGTCCTTGGATAATCATTCACCATGTCATGACTGCTAAGTGCAGCAAGCTCATCAATCTGCTTTTGGGTTTTTCGTTCGGAGGAACGGTTGCTTAAATAATTAAAGTAAAACAAAACAAGTGCAATACAAAGTACAGCAATCACGATTGACTTTATTGATATTCCTGATTTTTGGTTTTTTGCCATAACATCAATCCTCCTTCAATGCAACACCTGTGTATATTCCTAATTTCAGTATAACAAATCAAATATTTTATATCAATCCTCAAAATTAAGCTCCACGCTCATTCTGTCCTTTCCCATTTTTGCCCTTGGGAATATGCTTTTTACCTTATCCTCAAACTCTGCCGGTCTTGTGGTTGCAGGACTGTAATGGGTAAGCCACATTTCTTTTACGTCCGCCTGCTTTGCCAGTCTTGCAGCCTCATACATAGTCATATGCTTGTGCTCTTTTGCCTTGTCAAGCTTTTCCTCCTCGCCGTACATGCCCTCACAAATAAATAGGTCAGCATTTTTTGCCGCATGAACAATGGCGTCAACCGGTCTTGTGTCTGTGCAGTATGTAAGCTTAATCCCCTTACGGTCTTCGCCCATTACCATATCGCTTGTGTATTCCTTTTCCTCATACACTACCCTTTCTCCCTTTTGCAGCTTGTTCCAATACTGTACAGGAAGTCCGAGTGCCTTTGCCTTTTCCACGTCAAATTTTCCTGCCCTGTCCAAAACGATATTGTAGCCATAGCAACTTACTCTGTGATTTACCTTAAATGCCTGTAGCTTAACGCCGCATATTTCTATTTCCTCACTGCTTTCTGAAAGCTCAATAAATTTTATATCAAAAGGAAGCTCCGGCGCAATGATACGGAGCGAATTAACCACCCGCTCAAGTCCCTTTGGTCCAATCATCGTAAGCGGTTCCGTTCTCTCAGCATTTCCCATTGTAAGCAAAAGCCCGGGCAGACCGCTGATATGGTCTGCATGGAAATGCGTTATGCATATTACGTCTATCGGCTTAAAGCTCCAGCCCTGAAGCCTTATTGAATTTTGTGTCCCCTCCCCACAATCAATCAAAATATTGCTTCCATTATATCTTGCCATGAGCGACGTAAGCGCCCTGTAAGGCAGGGGCATCATTCCCCCCGTTCCAAGCAGACAAATATCTAACATTTCATCCCTCTTTTCTAAAAGCTTCACAAAATAAAACGAAGCTGTCACCCTAAGAATGTTCATAAAAAATCGTTTGACGAGTGAACGTGTATGATTATGATATAAACATTCTTAGTGCAACAGCCCCGTTTATCAATTTATATTATTTTATATTTTAGACAAGCTCCGTATTATCCGTCACCTCAACCGGCACCTTGAATGTAGCGGCAAGCTCATCAACACACGTTTCACACATAAAAAATTTGTAATTTTTTCCATCCTTTTTTGAGAAATACCCCCACTGCTTTGAAACCGCAAGGAAGTCCTCTCTCGGAATGTCATTCACTACCTTTATCTCACGTCCACACTTATTACATATTATCATATATAATTCCTCCAATATTGTGATATTGCTGCACATTTACTTTTGTTCTTTGGCAATGCAGCATTGTAGATTAAGCTCTTTGCCTATATCATTATATTAGAGATTATTCGTTATTGAAATGCAAAATTGCTGGCATATCTGTAAATTGCTGTAAAAAAAATCAAATTTTTAATTCATATACAATCGCATCCTCTAAAGGATTTTGATAATATCCTTTTCTTACGTGTATCGCTTCATATCCAAGCTTTTCATACAACCCCCTTGCAGGAATGTTTCCTGCCCTTACCTCAAGGAAATATGAGGCTGCATTTGTATTTTTTAAATATTTTTTTAAGAGCCTGCAGCCTGTATGCAGTTTCCTTCTTTCAGGCACAACAGCTATCCTTAAAAGCTCACTTTCATCACCGATAACATTTGCAATCATGTAGCCCGCAAATTCACATTCATTTTTGCCTATTTGGGCAAGCCGTGACTGAAAATCCATGCCGCCGAAAACCGTCTTTTCAAACGGATTTCCACTTTTATCCACGCCTGCAAAAACAAGCAGATTGTATTCCCTGCTCAAGGTTTGTTCTATGCTCTGCCTAGACCATGCATCAGAAAAACATTCCTGTTCCAAATTTGTAATCGCAGATAGCAAATAACCACTATCATCTGATTGCTCACCATATGCAGACCTTTGGTTCATCTAAGCCTTTTCCTCCCGCTCTCGTTCAGCCTGTGACTTTCTAAGGTAGATAGGGTGATGCTCCTCTGCCGCCTCCGTCATGCCCTTTGCATAATATACAGCTCCCAGCGCCGCAATCGATGCAGCCCGCTGTCTGTTCATATGTGCAGGTGCAAGCTTAAAATCAAAAGCTGCATTTTCCACAATCACATCCTTATAGACAGGAACGCCGTCACCCAAAAATGTAACGGTTTTTTCCATAGGCGCAAGCTCCTTAAGCAAATCCATGATATCTACTGCCTTTTGTTCGCAAATAACAGCAAGCTCGTCCCCCTGAAATTCATAGATGCCTGTATAAACCTGATTTCTCCTTGCATCCATAATCGGACACACAAGTCCTTTTGCACCCCAAAGATTATATGCAAGCCCATGACAGGTCGGCACCGGAATGATATCCTTAGAAAGTGCAAGTCCCAAGCCCTTAACCGTTGCAGAGCCGATTCTAAGTCCCGTAAAGGAGCCAGGTCCTGCCGCAACGGCAATGGCATCTATTTCCTCAAGGTCAAGCTCTGTCATTCTCACGATTTCATCTATCATGGGAAGAAGCGTCTCCGAATGTGTCTTTTTAAAATTTACATTATATTCGGCAAGGACTATATCATCTGCAACAACAGCAGCCCCTGCGACCATTCCTGAGCTGTCAATGCCAAGTATTTTCATAAAACCCTAACCTCTATCCTTCTGTAGTCAAAGCCCTTTTCCACATTCTTTGTAATCACAATATTTATGCAGTCCGAAGGAAGTATATCCTGAATAAGCTCCGCCCATTCAATCAGGCACACGCCGTCACCGCCCACAAGGTCGTGGTAGCCTATCTCGTCCATTTCCTCCTCGCTTCCTATACGGTACACGTCAAAATGGTAAAACGGCATACGCCCCTCATGGTACTCCTTCAGTATCGTAAAGGTAGGACTGCTTACAGGCTCATTTATCCCAAGTCCTTTTGCAAAGCCCTGTGAAAAAACCGTTTTCCCTGTACCCAAATCTCCGTACAGCGAGTACACCTGCCCGGCTTTGCACTCCCCGGCAAGCGTTTTCCCAATATTAAATGTTTCCTCGGCACAAAAGCTTTCAAATACCCTACAATCCTTTTCCACTCTTATACCTCGCTAAATTTCTGCTCAACCGCGGTCTGTTTGCCGCCGTAAACTGAACAAGGGACGCAATTATCTTGCCCCGCTCCGTCCCTAAATCAGAAAGAGGAATTACAAAAGCATGCAGTCTGCTTGTATAGACTGCCAAAATTCTTCCTGTCATAAACAATCTGCAAATGTTTTCCCAAGGAATTTCCTGGGATGCCTCCTCCTGGCTTACAGTTATTCCCTTATCGGAAAAGGTATAGTCAAGCGGCTTTTTATAGGACGGGCTTAGCTTAAACTGCTGATATGCCTTGAACATAAGCATAAGTGGATTGATGACAAGGAAAATCCCCGCAACAATGCCAAGAATAACCTTCTGCTTCCATGTCAGGCTCTGCCAGCCCAAAACAATAAATATGAGCGAGCCAAAGCCGAGTATAAGACCACTTATGCCCTGAAAGCCTCTGTAATATGTGTTCATTATATAACTGCATAAGGACTGATATGTCATTTTTACGGTTATTGTTTTTGTATCTACCATAGCACTCCATCCACTTATATCTCAAACTCAATCTTCTTGTGTGCGTTTTCGTACTGTGTATACGATACCCCTGCCATCTCAAACATTTTCTTTGCCGCAAGGGTGCTTTCCGAATCACTGTACTTATCCGACATGTAAATGACTTCCTTTATCCCGCACTGAATAATCGCCTTTGCACATTCATTGCAGGGGAACAGCGTAACGTAACAGCGGGAATTTCTGAGCGTTCCGCCGCCCCTGTAATTTAAAATTGCATTTAACTCGGCATGACATACATAAAAATATTTGCTGTTAAGCGCTTCGCCTTCCCTGTCCCAAGGCAGCTCATCATCATTACAGCCTGACGGCATACCATTGTAGCCCATAGAAAGAATGCGGTTGCTTTCATCAACGATACATGCCCCAACCTGCGTATTGGGGTCCTTGCTTCTAGCGGCTGACATAATGGCTATACCCATAAAATATTGGTCCCACGTAATATAATCATTGCGTTTCTTCATATTTTCCTCCTGATAAGGTGTAAAGCCCACATGCTGGCGAAATGGATTGTCACATAAAACCTACATCAACTAATTTCCTAAATCAAACTTATCATGGATTGCATTCATGGCTCTTTCCGTATTTCCCTCGTCAATCAGTACAGTAACTCTTATCTCGGAGGTAGATATCATTCTTATATTAATATTACAGTCATAAAGTGCCTCAAACATCTTTGCGGCAACACCTGCGTTCGTCTGCATTCCCGCACCGACAATTGAAACCTTTGCAACCTTTTTCTCAACGTCAACGCTCTCAAAGTTGCTGAAGCTTTCATTTATAATCTTTGCAGCCTCATCTGCGCTTTCCTCGGTTGTTGTAAAGCTGATATCCTTTGTTCCCTTTCTTCCTACAGACTGCAAAATCATATCTACATTTATATTGTGCCTTGCAAGGCTGTTAAACAGCTTGAACGCCACTCCCGGTTCATCCTTTAATCCAAGCACTGCAATTCTTGCTGAATTTGTATCTCCTGCTACACCACTGACAAGCATTTTTTCCATTTTAGAACCCTCCTTGACTATTGTTCCTTCTGAAGTATTTAAGCTGGAACGTACAACAAGCTGTACGCCGAATTTCTTTGCAAGCTCCACTGAGCGGTTGTGTAAAACACCTGCGCCTAAGGTCGCAAGCTCAAGCATCTCATCATAGGTTACAACATTAAGCTTTCGTGCATTTTTAACCTTGCGTGGGTCAGCAGTGTAAACACCGTCCACGTCCGTATATATCTCACAGGCATCTGCGTGAAGCGCTGCGGCAAGCGCAACGGCAGTCGTGTCCGAACCGCCTCTGCCAAGCGTCGTATAATCGTCATACTTGTTTACACCCTGAAAGCCTGTAATAATAACTATCTTTCTCTGTTCAAGCTCATGCCTGATTCTCTCGCTGTCAATTCTTTTCAGCCTTGCATTGCCGTAAACGGAGGTCGAATGCATGGCAACCTGAAATGCATTTAATGATATTGCAGGCACTCCCAGCTTATCCATTGCCATTGCCATAAGTGCAACAGACATCTGCTCGCCAATCGTAAAGAGCATATCCATTTCTCTCTTTGGTGGAAGCTCATTTATATCCTTCGCCATGGTAATCAGCTCATCTGTATATTTACCCATAGCGGATAAAACCACTACCACGTCATTTCCTTTTTGATAATCTTCAATACATCTTCTAGCTACATTAAAAATTCTCTCCTTATCGGCGACTGAAGTTCCACCGAATTTTTTAACTATCAGCATGTTTTCCTCCTATAAAATGTCTTATTGATATAATAATATCCAAAGGGGCATGCCCTTTGATATGTAAAAGCTTACGAAACAAACAATCAGCAAAGTGCCTCCGTTGTCCTTATTCTGCTTATAAGGTCGAAATTTTTTATCTTATCTTCAAATTCCGCCTGCGTGATTATGCCCGTCATAAAGGCAAATTCATGGATATTTTCAGCCTGCAATATACGTGCCTTCGGAAATGCCTTCTCAATTTTTTCCGTTGCTTCCTCGTCAGTGCCCTCAATGTCAACCCGCACAAAATAATTGCATTTGTAGGAATGAATGTCACCCAAGGAAAGCTTTTCCTCATCCCATATTGTCATAATATTCGTACCCTGATGCTTTGCCGCATCTATAACGTCAGATACAACTGCGCTTGCCGTAGGAAGCTTTCCAGCGCCCTTTCCGTAAAACATGGTGCCGCCAAGCATATTGCCGTCAATGTAAATTCCGTTAAATACTCCATTTACATTTTTAAGGGGATGCTCCTCGTCTATCATAAACGGAGCTACCATGGAGTACACCCTTCCATCTATCATTTGGCTTGTTCCAAGAAGCTTTATGCTCGCCCCAAGCTTCTTTGCATAATCAATATCCACCTCGGTTATCTTTGTTATTCCCTCCGTGTAAATGTCCTCGTAATCCACCTGTTTTCCATAAGCAAGAGAAGTGAGTATCGCTATTTTCCTGCATGCGTCATAGCCCTCTACATCAGCCTCCGGATTTCTCTCCGCATAGCCCTTTTCCTGCGCCGATTTAAGCACCGTATCAAAATCGCTTCCCTCGTCAGCCATTTTTGTAAGAATGTAATTGGTCGTTCCGTTTAAAATTCCTGTTATCTCCGTAAATTCGTCAGCGGTAAGCGACTGGTTAAGCGGACGGATAATCGGTATACCTCCGCCCACGCTTGCCTCAAAGAGGAAATTAACGCCCTTTTCGTGCGCTATTTTAAGAAGCCCTGCACCATGGGCTGCCACAAGCTCCTTATTGGAGGTGCATACGCTTTTGCCTGCCATAAGAGCAGATTTTGTAAATTCAAGTGCAGGATTGATTCCTCCCATAACCTCAACTACAATCTCAACCTCAGGGTCGTTTAAAATGACATTATAATCATGTACAAGTATATCCATGACAGGGTCGCCGGGAAATTCCCTTAAATCTAAAACATACTTTATATTTATTTCCTTACCTGCTCTTTTGTTAATACTATTGTGATTTTTATTTATAACCTCCACAACGCCTGAGCCTACCGTTCCATATCCAAGTACCGCTATATTTACCATTTCAGCATAATCCTCCCGTTTTATTCATCCTCCGATGCCACCTCGTTCAGCGCATCCGATACATTTTCAAAATCTCTGTCCGACATAATATCATCCACGGAAATAGTCATTATAATCTCTGTCTTTCCATTCTCGGTAATCTTTACTACATTTTCAAGATAGCCTGTCTCATTGGTTTTTACAATGATTGGGATTGTTTTAATGTCCGCATCATCAACAGGGACGATGCCCACTACGTTGTCTACCTCTATTCCAAGCTTAATACCATGCGTTTCCGTTATGAGAAGCTGTCTGTCAACAATATCAGCATCCTCGGTAATTTCAAAATTTGACTTGATGTCAAAAAGAGGAACAATCGTATCCCTCAAGTGTATAATTCCCTTGATATGCTTTGCACCCAAAGGAACAGGCACGACATTGTACGTCCTCTCAATACCGTCAATTACGGATAATCTTACTCCATACTTCTGATTACCTAACAAAAAAACTAAATATTTTACTTCTGCCATACACAAACACCCCTTAATCATATCATTCATCTTGCTGTTTTGTATTCATCCACTTTAAATATGCATTGATAAATCCGTCTATTCCTCCATCCAAAACAGCCTGTGCATTTCCCGTTTCAAAATTGGTTCTATGATCCTTAACCATCGTATAAGGCTGCAATACATAAGACCTTATCTGGCTTCCAAAACCATTTTCCGTTATCTCGCCTCTTATGTCAGAAATCTTCTCAAGATTTTCCTGCTTCTTTATAAGATACAGCTTGGACATAAGCATCTTCATCGCCTTATCCTTATTGCTGTGTTGAGATCTCTCATTTTGACATTGCACAACAACTCCCGTAGGAATATGGGTAATGCGGACCGCCGATGAGGTTTTATTAATGTGCTGACCTCCTGCACCGCTTGAACGGTACGTGTCTATTCTAAGGTCATCCTCATTAATCTCAACGGTAATGTTATCATCAAGCTCCGGCATAACGTCAAGCGATGCAAAGCTTGTCTGCCTTTTCCCTGCTGCATTGAAGGGAGAAATACGCACAAGCCTGTGAACGCCCTTTTCGGACTTCAGGTAACCGTAAGCATTTGTTCCGTTTACCTGAAATGTAACCGTCTTTATGCCTGCCTCGTCGCCGTCAAGAAAATCAAGCACCTCCACGGAAAAGCCTTTTTTCTCTGCCCACCTTACATACATCCTGTAAAGCATTTCGCTCCAGTCGCAGGACTCCGTACCGCCTGCACCCGCATGTATCGTTATGACCGCATTATTCGCATCAAACTCATCGGACAAAAGCGTTTCTATCCGGAAATTCTCAAATTCCTCCGTAAATACGTTTATAGACTCGCTTATCTCCTCTATCAGGCTGTCGTCCTGCTCCTCCTCAGCCATCTCAATCAGCGTTTCGATATCCTCAAAATGCGATTCAAGATTACCGATGGACTCCAAAGCGTCCTTCAGCCCCTTTAATTCCTTCATAACAACCTGACTTTCATCCGTATTGTTCCAAAAATCAGGTGCCTCAAGCTTTGCCTCCAATTCCTTAACACGAAGCTCTTTTCCCGCCGTGTCAAAGTGAATCCCTTACTTCTTTAAGCGGAGTTCTATATTCATTGATTGTAAATTTAAAATTGTCGAGCTCTATCACTTATATCACCACACTTTTTATATGCTACAGGTTTCTCCCGCAGCACATCTTGTATTTTTTGCCGCTTCCACAAGGACATGGGTCGTTTCTGCCTATTTTAGCAGACTGGCGTTTTACAGGTCCCTTCTTTGCAGAATCATCTCTGTTCGTACCTGTAACCTTTGCAACCTCCTCACGTTCAACCTTCTGCTCTATCTTGACGTGAAGTATCATCCTGACCGTATCTTCCCTTATGGATGCCGTCATTTCGTTAAACATGTCAAAGCCTGCAAATTTATATTCCACAACAGGATCCTTGCTTCCTATTGACTGAAGCCCGATACCCTGTCTTAACTGTGTCATGTCATCAATATGAGCCATCCACTTCTTATCGATTACTTTAAGAAGGATAACTCTTTCAACCTCTCTTATATGCTCAGGCTCAGGAAATTCAGCCTCCTTTGATTCGTAAATCTTGGCAGCCTCCTCCTTCAGCCTCTGCTTAAACTCCTTCAGATTGCCTGACGATTTTTCCTGCTCCGTAAGGGCAATCTGTGGAAATGGAATAATAGGAACAAGCAGTCTGTTAAGCTCCTCTATCTCCCACTCATTTGCAGGAAGGTCAGGGGAACAGGTCTTGTCAATATAGCTTTCCACTGTGTCAAGCACCATCTTAAATATAACATCCCGCATGCTCTCGCCGTCAAGAACTCTTTTTCTCTCGGCATAAATAACCTCACGCTGATCGTTATTTACCTGATCGTATTCAAGAAGATTTTTTCTGATTGCAAAGTTATTTGACTCAATCTTCTTTTGCGCTTTTTCGACGAATTTTGTTATGGTTCCATGCTGTATTTCCTCGCCCTCAGGAATTTTCAGGGCATCATAAACAGCCTTTACCTTTTCTGAGCCGAAAAGTCTCATAAGCTCATCATCAAGGGAAAGGTAAAACTTGGATTCGCCCGGATCTCCCTGACGTCCCGAACGTCCTCTAAGCTGGTTATCAATTCTCCGTGACTCATGCCTTTCCGTACCGATAATTTTAAGTCCGCCCAGCTCCTGTACGCCCTCGCCAAGCTTTATATCAGTACCACGGCCTGCCATATTCGTGGCAATTGTAACGGCGCCTCTTTGTCCCGCATCGGCAACAATCTCCGCCTCTAATTCATGGAACTTTGCATTTAGCACCTTATGCTGAATACCTCTTTTTGTAAGAAGCCGTGAAAGCTCCTCTGAGGAATCGATGTTGATTGTACCCACAAGCACAGGCTGTCCCTTGCTGTGACATTCCGCAACATCATTTATAATTGCATTTAATTTTTCCTTCTTTGTCTTAAATACGGAATCGTTGTGGTCGATACGCTGAACAGGAAGATTTGTAGGAACCTCCACAACGTCCATTCCATATATCTCCCGAAACTCCTGCTCCTCCGTAAGCGCCGTACCGGTCATGCCCGCTTTCTTCTTATATTTATTAAAGAAGTTTTGGAAGGTTATCGTAGCAAGCGTCCTGCTTTCCCGCTTAACCTTAACATTTTCCTTAGCCTCAATCGCCTGATGAAGTCCATCGGAGAACCGTCTTCCCGGCATGATACGTCCCGTAAACTCATCTACGATAAGAACCTCATCGTCCTTAACAACATAATCCTTATCCCGAAACATAAGGGCATGTGCTTTCAGTGCCATAATCATGTTGTGCTGTATATCTATATTGTCAGCGTCCGAAAAGTTTTCTATATGGAAGAACTGCTCAACCTCTTTTACACCCTGCTCCGTAAGGGCAACCTGCTTATCCTTTTCATTTACAAGGTAATCGCCGTCCTCCTCTGCCTGTGTACCCATAATGGCGTCCATCTTGCTTATCTCCATGTCGGAGCTGCCACGCTTCATACGTCTTGCAAGGTAATCACACATTTTGTAGAGGTCTGTGGATTTACCACTCTGACCTGAGATAATAAGCGGGGTTCTCGCCTCATCAATCAGCACGGAGTCAACCTCGTCCACAATTGCATAATGCAAATCCCTTTGAACAAGCTGCTCCTTATATATCACCATATTATCCCTAAGATAATCAAAGCCCAATTCATTGTTTGTAACATATGTTATATCACAATTATACGCTTCCCGCCTCTCATCGTTTTTGTAGCCGTTTAAAATAACCCCGACCTTAAGACCGAGAAACTCATGTATCTGTCCCATCCACTCAGCGTCACGCTTTGCCAGATAATCATTTACGGTTACAATGTGGACGCCCTTTCCCTCAAGGGCATTCAGGTATGCCGGAAGCGTGGACACAAGCGTTTTACCTTCACCAGTTCTCATCTCAGGAATACGTCCCTGATGAAGCAGTATTCCACCGATAAGCTGCACCCTGTAATGCTTCATGCCAAGCACTCTGCTTGCCGCCTCCCTAACGACAGCAAATGCCTCCACAAGCAAATCGTCTAAGGTTTCACCCTCCTCCAGTCTCTTTTTAAACTCGTCTGTCTTGGCTTTAAGCTCGGCATCCGATAATGCCTGCATCTTTTCATCCAAGGCTTCTATCTTATCCACGATGGGATTTATTTTTTTTAATTCCTTTTCACTGTGTGTTCCAAATATTTTTTCAATGAGACTCATATCTTCCTCCAAAATAAAGCCTGTCATCAGACTTAACCTTCTATCAATGCTATATCAACATTCTACCGTAACCTATAATATAACATTAAACGAATGGATAGGCAAGAAATTTATTACATAGTATTTGTCATGCAGGGTTTTCAAAATTTTGTGAAAAAATCAAATTGGAATTGGCAATAGCGTCATGTTGAATGTTACCCGAATTATGTTTATCATGAAAATCGAATTATTATTTCTGAATTTGAGCGTATTTTAGTACCATAAAAGTGTAATTGTCAGAGAATGCTCAGTTCTGACAACTACACTTGCTTCTACGCCATAAAAAGGAGATTTTACGAGGCATCAACGGTCTGCTTCTATATCCATAAATTTAGCATAGGTGTTGATGTCGCAGGCATCGGCACTTACGTCCGACTGTGCCGTTATCCGGTATATTTTTCCGTCCTCTAAATCCGCTGCCGCCTCAAAATGATATTTTACCCTCGCTTCCCCTCTGACATCATAAGCTTCATTATATGTATAGTAATAGAAGGTATGCTCGCCCTTTTGAATGCTTTTTACTTCCGGCAGCTCAGACTCATCTATCCACAAGGTGGCACCCTCACGCATCATATCCTGCGCACACATTCCTGACGGTTGGCTCTCGTCCACCAAAACAACAGCTAAAATGTCTTTTTCTTCATTCTCATAAACCTTCATGCTGTAATAATGAGGGTATACTTCCCTGCCTATCATATAAAAGTTATCCTCCACATCATATCCAACCAACTGATTTTCCGCACTGTCATACAAAATGTCGTGGGCGATAAATTTATTTGGCAACTCAACATGCATTCCTCCGTACATATCCGCTGCCACAAAGGTAGCTCCAGACGGCGTATTTTCCTTATTCGTCGGCTTTGCATTTGCCAAAAGGGTATCGGCTGTCAGTATCAGAAAATCGTATTCCTGCTGAAGCTCCTGTGCTGACTGGAATTTCATATTATCAATTTTTAAACACCTGACCATTATTTGAAACGAGTGAGCACTGTCCGCTTCTTTAAATGCAAGCAGGATTGTCTCCCCCTCATTCACACAGACACAATATGCATAGTCACGTCCTCCCACCGATATTTCTGTAAATTCCTTTTTCAATACTCCCCACTCAGAAATCTGCTCATTCATGGAATCTAAATCCTGTACAGTCTCCCCGTACGAACCATCCACAACTGAAATTCCCATTTCAAAGGAAGATTTATCGCAGTATGACAACCCAACCCCCTCATAAACTGCCGCCATATATTTATCGGGGATTGGTATCTCAAAGCCGTCTATTACAACATATGCCACATAGTTATCGTCTTCTTCATCTGCTGCAGCTCCTTGTAATAAATATGTACCGATTATCATTGTTACAGCACCAATTACAAATGCGACAGCAATTACAACAAACATGCGCTTTTTACTCATCTTTTTTCAAGCTCCTTATCAATAGTATCCATACAAAAAACAACAGTACAAGCAGCGCAACAACAGCACTGACAGAAGCCGTTGAATAATCCACTGAAATTTTTTTATTTTGACTGTCTATATAGCAATACACGTAATCTCCCTCTTTTATGCCCTTTGTGTCAAGAAACACAGTTTTTGCAGTTGTGCCTTTATCCTCCGTATAGCTGCTTACGTCCACAAGGGAATATTGTCCATATATTTTCTCTACCCGGACAAGCGTTTCGTGATTGCTCCTCTTATTCCACACCTTGCTTGTCAAACCGAATATGGCAAACACAACAACTGCAAGCAGCAAAATTCCGACAATCACGGCGCTTACGGCTATAGCAGTTCTGTTTCCTGTTTTGCCCTTACCTGCTTTTATCGATTCAATGCCTATGACCTCTTCCTCTTTTTCCGTTTTCCCTTTTTGGGCTTCATTTTTGTCGGTTTCGTCTTTTGCTCCTGCATTTTTTTCTGCTTCATCTTTTTGGGATTCAGCCTCTGCCTCATCTGATTTGTAAGAAGCCTCTTTCTCATTCATTTGTCCGTCAATATCAATTCCATCCAGTTCATGCGTAACGGTAATTTCCTGATTTGCCTCAGATAAAGCTTTATCACCCTTTAATATATAATCAACACTTACCCCAAACATCTCTGACATTTTCAGCAGTTTATTTACATCAGGGAGCGTTTTGTCAAGCTCCCACTTTGAAACTGCTTGACGGCTTACCTCAAGCTGTTCGGCAAAGCTTTCCTGGGTCATATTATGTTCTGTTCTAAGTTTTGCAAGTCTTTCACCTATCAATGTGTTTTCCTTCCCTCTGTTTGTTTTGTATGTTCATTTTAATATATACGTCAACTTTGTGCCATGATAAATTTTATCCATTTATTGTATAATGTCCATAAACTGAGGGTTTCTTTTTCCCGCAACCTGAGGTTGCAGGCAGCTTAAAGCTTTATTGGTTAAAGCGAACAGAGACCGCAGCGTCTGTCGAACCACAAACGCAGCAGCCTCTTTTCATGTACGCTTAAAGATATTTCACAAGCTCCCCAATAACAGGACTAATCCACTCATCCGAAAGTCCAAAATCCATTTGCTTGTAATTCCATGCACAATGGGAAATCCCAAACTGATTAAATGCACTGTTTATCGCCTTGTACCATTTGAGAACATCCTGCGGCTTGACACGATCTATCACACCATACTCACCACAATAGAGGGGCACGTCATACTTTTCCGCAGTCGCAATGGCTTTTGCGAAGCATTCCACAAAAAATTTCTCGGTAATTTTTTTCTCATCAAACGCCATTCTAAAGTCAGGCGACATACCCTCTACCCACACGCCGCCCTGATGCGTAAATTCTAACGGGTCGTAGCAGTGGAAGGATAACACCATATTACTGTCATCAGGCAGTACAAGCTCAGGCAGTGCATCCGGACTATTATTCCCATAGCTTCCCACAATAATTGTTGTTTCAGGAGCAAGCACTCTTATTTTAGGCACGCATTTCCCGACAATTTTGTTCCAAGCACCAATAAATTCCCTGTCGGTAACCTCATTCAAAAGCTCGAAGGCAACCCGCTCGTAATATTTTCCGTAACGCTTGGCAAGCCGTCCCCAAAGACTATAAAAGCGTTCCTGCAAAGCCTCACTGTCAAAAAATCCACTTTCACCCTCGCCCTTGTCAAAGGAGAAGCCTGCGGTCTTGTGCAGGTCAAGGACAAGCTTCAGCCCTGCCTCGCCACACCATTCAATCGCACTATCAATGTAGCTGTAACCATCTTCAAGGACAGTTCCGTTGTCGTCCTCCACCAAATTGTAGTCAATCGGAAGCCTCACATGGTCAAGCCCCCAGGAAGCGATTTTGTCAATATCTGACCTGCCGATAAAGCTGTCATAATGGGCTTTCTCGTGACTGCACTGGGAAAGCCAGCCGCCAAGGTCAACGCCCTTTTTGTAGCCGTCAAAGGTTTTCATAAAACACCTTCCTCCTTACTTTTTCCACGATTTTTTTCATAGTAATATATCAGCAGGCAATGAACAAGCATTTTTTGTTAAATATTTTTTTTTCGTTTTTTTGTTGCAAATATTCGATTTATTTTGTTAATTTTTACAAATGCCAGTTTATTATATCCGTAAAATTTACCAGTGGAAAAGCATAGAGATTTTTGTGTTTATTTTCAGGCACAAGCAAAAGCAGTCTGAAATCCTTGCTGTTTACCATAACATTCGCCCATAAAATCCTTGATCGTTTTTTTCCTTCATATTCATAGACCGCCTTTTTGTGATTAAGCAATCTTCTTCCAAGATGCAGGGGCCATGGCGAAGGGCTTATTTGAGTAGCTTTTACAATGTGATATGTAATTTCTGATTTTTTCAATGTCAAGCATTCAACCAGCATACAAACTGCAATCAGAAAATCATCAAGCTGAAATAGGAACATCATAAACGCAAAAATTCCAAGCGCCATCATTTTTGTACGTGTGTCTGCATCGCCCGAAAAACTCAATACGAGCATTACGAAAATTCCAAAAATTAATGATATTATCAAAATTGCAAAAAGCTTTTTTATTGCAGACTTCTGCAATCTTTTTAATATCACTTTCTTTTTTTCTTCCTCTAAAATCATAATAAACCTCCTCCTATTTAACCCATTATATAACTATCATTAACAAACACCCTACGCAAGTATTCCCTATGCAACCATTCCATAAAAGCATTTAAGTGCTTCTAACAATCTTGCACTTTCTTCACATCATTGAAAATAAGAAATACGTTATCAGAATTAGAAGTTCCCCTAAGCTTAATCCTCTTTTATAAACTTGCATTTTTTCCATTGCGCAGATGTTATATAATATCCATCACCAGCTTCAATAGGTTTTTGAAATTCCTTCAACACACTTGGTGGTATTTCAAACATCTTAAATGCATTTATATTATCTAAAAACACTATATTTTTTCTATCCTTAATAATCTTTAATAAATCACCGCTTGAAAATGATATAGGCACATTTTCCAAATTAGCAATAACTATAGATACTTTAAGATTTTTGTATTTACCTATCATATTCTTAAGCTTATCCATGTGAGTTTTAGATTTACTTAATACCTCTATTGCATCACGATTTTGTATAATAATCATACGATTCGGAACGCTATTAATATTTATTGCACGGGTTGATATACCATCATATGTCTCGGTAAGTTTTAAATCAACTTTATCTATAACGCCCAATACGCTTTCCTGATTAATATCATATATTTGTGTTGCCTGATTATTTTGAAGAAAACTATATTTACCCATAACATCATCAATAACATAAAGCTCATATGACTCCATGTTGCTTTTTCTGTCAATAGCCGAAATTAAACTTCTGACAAAAGTACCCTTACCACCCTTTTCTTTTCCTGAAATAGCAATAAGCCCTATTTCATTCTCTTTTATCATAATAGGATCTACGCTATTATAATCAAGTCCAAGCATAATTTTATCCTTTGAATTATAATATTCGTCATAATTGGAAACAACATAATTTTTATCAAGTATTTTGGGAATTTCAGGAATTCTACGTGCATACTCTTTACCATGTCTACCATTAATGTCTTCCACAAATTCCCTCATTGCAACAACCCTTTCAATTTCTTTTTCACCTTCAAATGCAAGGAATGTTTGGAACTCATATAATGTTTTATCAATTTCAACAATAGCCCTTCCCGGTACATTCCGATTTCTCATTCTGCAGAAACCAAAAATATTATTATACTCGCCTTCATTATTTGTAAACAGAGCAATTTTCTTTGAGAAGTTTGATAAATATCTGTATCCCATGCCTGAACTTTGTGTATCTGTACATATTACGTTAAGCCCAACAGATACACCTTCTCTACATATAGACAATAATAAATCTTCTCTCTGAAAATATAATTCCTTTAATGCAGTGAAGTTGTCAACAGCAATTACTATCTGTGGTAGGTCACTATAACCAGCATCTAAATAAGATGAGAATGAACTTATACCCAAATCAGCCAAAATACTTTTTCTCTTAGCAACTTCCTGATGCATCATTCTGAAAAAGTTTTTTATTTTTTCATCCTCAGATGCAGTGATTACACCTCCTACATGCTTAAGTTCAGAGAAATTTTTTAATATCATTGAAGCAAAATCCAATATGTAAATATTAACCTGTTTAGGTGAATACTCGCTGGCTAAGCTCTTTATAATTGTCTGAAGCATATTGGTTTTTCCATACTGTGCAGAGCCTAGTATAAACAAATGATTCATTGTAAGATTCAAGCTATAAGCATCCTGATTTTGATTATCAGGATCATCATAGAATCCTAGTACGACACCAACCGAATCTTGCTTGTTATAAGCTATGTATTCATAATTTATTGTTTCAGGAAGGCTTGGAAGGCAAATCCCCTGAAGTTTAGGAATACAATTTTTCTCGCAGAAACTGTTAATGTATTCCACTACAGTTTCAAGCTGGTTTTTTGTAGTTCCTTTTTTTGTATTTTTCTGAGAAAAAACAATTTTCTTAATGCCTGCAAGATCAAGCTGCGCAACCTCATACTCACGTTTCAAGCCTGCCTGCTGCTCATCAATATCTGCTCCGCTATATGCTGATTGAAAAAGCTCAAATATCTCGTTATTTCCAACCTGCAGATATGCACGTCCCGGCTCCTTAATCTCCGCAGCAAGCGGGGACTTGAGGACCTCATTACTGTCATTTTTATCCTGAACCTTAAGACAAAGCTTAAACTTAGAATTACTCCAAATTTGGTTATCAACCACACCTGTAGGCTTCTGCGTTGCTAAAATAAGATGAACGCCAAGACTTCGCCCGATACGAGCAGCACTTATAAGCTCTTTCATAAAATCCGGCTGATCATTTTTTAGTTCAGCAAATTCATCTACAATAAGAATAAGATGCGGCAATGGCCTTTCAGCCTTACCACTCTTAAACAGCTTTATATAGCTGTCAATATGATTGACCTTATACTCTGCAAAAATTGCCTGTCTCTTTTTAAGTTCTGCCCTTATACTAAGCAAAGACCTTTCAATTTCACGTCCATCAATATTAGTAATTGCTCCAATAAGATGAGGCAGATTTGCAAACTGATTAACCATACCACCGCCCTTAAAGTCGATTATCACAAATCCAACCTCATATGGATGATACTTAAGTGCCATGGACAAAATATATGTCTGCAATATCTCAGACTTACCTGAACCCGTTGTTCCTGCAACCAATCCATGCGGACCATGCTTCTTTTCATTCAAATCAAGATATACAATCTCATTATTTGCATTTATTCCAAGAGGTGCTTCCATTGTTTTATATACAACGCTTTTCCTCCATGCTTCATCTAAATCTATATCTGTTATATTGACAATACCAAGCAACTTAAACAATGATATATTGGATATAAGGTTATTTTCAAGTGATACACCTTGAACATTTATACAGCCAAGCTTCATACATATTGCTTCTACTTCACTTGTTTCTATTCCATTATAAGTAAATTCCTGTATGTCTTCTCTATTAGTAACATTTACCAAGGTTCCTTTTCCATAATCCTTTACATATACAACGTAATCAATATTTTCAGGTAAAAATTCCTGATAATCCTCAAGGAATATAAATGTAAATCCAAGCCTTTTGCTTTGTTTCAAAAAATTTGATACCGGATGATTTGAAAATCCTTTTGAATCATACACAAAAATAACATGATGAGTCTCCGACTTTAAATCATCGTCCTTCATTGTGTCTCTTCTGGATAATTCCTTGTACAAAAACTCAAGCATTATTTTTTTACTCCGTTCATTGTACATGAAATTCCTGATAGAAATATCCTCGCTTCCCACATGCTTGAGCCAGCGAAATGGCATGAATTTATCCAAATCTTCTTCTTTGAATATGTAATACATCTTCACGTCATCATAAAAATGTCTTGTCGCTATATCTACTGTAAGTATTTTTAAAAGCTCATACAAATTATTTCTCGAGCCAATGATACCTATTCCATTGCATTCCCTAAGATTAAGAACAACAGGTCCGCCTTCAATCTTGGAATATGTATCTCTTAAAAGTTCTGGATAGTCTGCTATCTTATCATCAAGATTTTTAAACTCTTTTTCCTTGATTTCAATTTTACAGTTTGCATCAATATTTCCAGTTCCAACTCTTACCGTAAGATAATCATCATCTTCCTTTGTTTTTTCAAACAAACTAGACGAAAACTCTCTCACAATTTGTTTTTCAGAATCTATATCTATAAATTTATCACAGAGTACATCCTTTTCCTTACGTCTTCTTTCCTTGATTTCTTCTTCCTGTTTCTTGACATATTCTGTATATTCTTTTTCACGATCCATAATAGATTTTTTGTATTTTTTACCCTGTTGAAAATATGTAATAACAGATGTTATGATACCCATTCCCATGGTAGCACCACAATATACCAAAAACATTTTATTTCCACCCATCATACTTCTCATCATCATCATAATGACAAGCGAAACAATTGATGGAACAACTGTCATTGCCAAATTTGCATCTGGTGGTTCTGCCAATTCCTTTGGTGGCAAAATATTTATTTTGTCATCGGGAATAACTATTTTCATCCTAACGCTTCTATTAAACTCAGGATACTTAAGCTCGCTGTAAGATTCCTTTAATATAACCTCCCCCAGCTTTGATATTATATTTTCCTTTGCTGACGTATATAATTTGTTATCCCTGTAATAAAAATAATATCCATCTAACATAAAAAAATCATATGGATATATTGTATCTGTCATCTGTGCTTTTCTGCCATTTATATATACTCCATATTTTGTATTATTATCATTGAGAATCAACGAATCTCCCTGTCTAGTAACCGTTACACTGTCATCACCTAGCGTCGAATCCATGATTCTTATAACATTATATTCTTTGGCACCAATTTCAAAATTCGGAATCTGCGATATATCAATTACTCTATTAAAATCAAACAACTGATCATCAAAATCTATAAGGAAACTCATTTTAAACAGTTCAGAATTACTGCTTTCATACTTAAATGCAATCTCGCTACCATGATATAATTCCATGGCATGGCTTTTTACCATACCATTAGTATCAATATACACAGAATTGTAACAACTTACATTCCAATTATCGTCTTTGCTAAGCTCAATTTCAAAATCTGTAAAAAAATTTTTCCTGTCAAATCTAACTTTACAATTTTTTGTAGTACCAATTTTGACAGTCTCTGCAAAATCATTTTTCAGTTGGATTTCCCTATATAAACCTGTACTATGGATTATTATTTTATATGTATAATCTGTCATTGAATACTCCTCGTAAAATTGATAATCGTTCCGTTTCTCAACCCATATGATTTAAGGGTTCTATCGCCCTTTATAAGACATATCGGATTTTCAGTTTTTAAATAACAATTTGTTATATCATTTGTATTAAGTCCTAATTTATAAGCTGTATTTAACGCTATAACCAATTCATACGCAGTTATATCTTCATCGACCTCTATATCATAACTCTCATCCTTGCAATGAATTTTTAGCATCATGACTATCTTTTTCTTCATATTTGTACCATCCAATCCTATAAAATAACTAACGCCGTAGCCTTAAGAGCATTATATCTGCATATATCCAAATATCCGACTTCCGGCTGTTCTATCTCATATAAAAACTCAGTCATGTTATATGGCAATTCAAGCATCTTTTTCTTTTCAGCATATTTATTACATACAAACAAAAATTTATCCTCTGAATACTCTATGCTATGTATAAAGGAATTTATTTTATATTCCTCGCTTCGCCCCTGAGTTGCAACTACAACTACCTTATCACTAAAACTCATAATTTTGGAATTTATGCTGCTAAATTCAGTTGACGAATCCACAATGATATAATCATACATTTTACTTTCCACAAGATTCTGTATAAGGAAAATGTAATGTTCATCTGTAATTCCATACGAAAGCATGGAACCTTTAAATCCTCTCAGGCAATCAAATCCAACATTGACAACAGATCTTTGCATTTCTTTTGCAACATTTGGGTCCTTTCTCATAAGATATCTATCGAAACCATTTTCGCAATAACCATAATCTCCTACCATAGGCTGAAAATCCTGCAGAGACTGAACATTTAAGTACAAAACTTTTTTATTCAAATCTGCCAACTGATTAGCAAGACCTAAGGCCACGATAGTCTTTCCTGAACCACCGATTGGCGAATATACCATTATTGTACTTGTCTTAACAGACTTGCTTCCATCTCGTTTACCATTGTTAATGTCAAGCCCCATCTTTCCTACTACTTTATGGAATATTTCTTTTACACTGGAAAATTTGTAGATATATTCAATATTATTAAACCTCTGAAGCGAATCAGTAGTCTGCTCAGTAAAAAGAAAAACACAATTTATATGCTGTTTGTCAACCATTTCCGAATACAAATCCTCATCAATAATAAGGCAGTCTATTTTTCGTGGAATAGAGAAAAAATTTAAAAGATATTCGTAATCTGTTATTATTTCAAGGCTCACGTTAGAAGCTACTTTTTTCGTAAAGCTAAGCTCCAAGGAGGACAAATATTTTCTGTCCAATGATGCAATTACAATAGATATCTCAGCCATAAAATATCTCCTTATACAACAACATATTCCAAATCCGCAAGCAAAATATTATCACCAGATTTTATAGGTATCATCTTTTCGCTCGGTATACGGCTATTATTAACATAGGTTCCATTAGTACTGTTTTTATCAATTATATAATAATTACCGTCACTATTTATAATTTCGCAGTGAGTACGACTTAGCATACTGTAACCACTAAGATCAATATCACCACTGTTTTTTCCAATTGTAAATTTAGATTTATTTATTTCTATATCATATCCATTAAATAAACTATGTAATCTAAGAAAATTCTGCTGTTCACCATTTTCCTGCACCATATCATTAGCAATGAAATATATCCCATAGTGTCCGTCTCTCATTCTGTTGTACAATTCTTCAAAACTGACTCTACTGCTGTTACAATCATCAAACATATTGAAAAAAAACTCATTTCCCATAAATTCAGAATTATATATCATTTTACCTACAGATGTTACAGCCATGCTGTGAAATTCTTCCTTTGTGTCCCAAACAGAATTAACATTTAATGGTACACAAACTAATCTAGCCGTAAATTCCTCAGTATTAACATATATTTTTTCCAAATCAATATCCAATGTTTCAATCTGTACAAAACCATTTTCTTCGATTTTTTTTAACGAAGCTACAAAGCTTCCTAACAGTCTTACAAACTGATCTAATGATAAGTTAAATGACACCGCATTATAAGGCCTATATTCATTTATATCATAAATAAACTTTATTCTGCCATTTTGTATAAGCTTGTAACATTCCACAAAAGTATCATTGCTTTTTTTTACTATTTGATATAATGTATTATAAAAATACGAATTATCCTTTAAAGTATAGCCTAAATAATGTTCATTTTTTTCTTCACTTACATAATCCTTACATAAAAAAGCCTGCATATAACACCTCATTACTTATAGTGTATTTTTACGTCAATATTATTATCAAATAATAATTCAGGTTTTGGTTTTCCTTTAAGATTTACCTTATAAAGCTTATTTTCCATCACATAATATACGCTGTTTCCAACTAACATCTTAATCTCTTGTGCCGCACATATTTCCTTTGCCTTTTTCTTTTTTACATACATTATCCTTCCATCTTGAAGATAAACATATCCACGTCCGGATTTATTGTATATATATTGGTCTGAAAGAGTGCTAGTAATTCTACCGTCCTTATATGTATATTTGTAAAGACCATTATTTTCATAATAAAACGAATCCTCATCTATTATCCGCAATGCTGATGCGTCACCATTAAAAAGATGCGTGGTATCATCTGCATCAGCCAAATTGTTATAATACACTTTGTTACCCTTTGTATACACAACAGCTATAGAATCACTTTTGTTTTCGGATGATTCTTCAAGTTTTTCGTACTCGCAGAAGCCAGAATGTGAATACACATAATAAACGTCATCGACTTCCGTAGCAATAAGCTTTTGTTCACTTCCTTCCAAATCACATAAAACAAGTCTTCTATCATCAGTTACCACAACCAACTTGTTTAATGTATCATAGTACATAAGTTTAAATGCCGAGCCACACAAACTTGAATCTTCCCCTGAGGTTTCAAGTGATAATTCATTTTGCTTACAATTGCTATAATATATATTACCGATGTTGGTTATATAATTAAGCTTCAACTCTTCGTTTTCAATTTCAATTCTAAATTTGTCCTCTCCATAAGGAGAAACTGAATATATATCATACACTGTATTTGTGATATATTCACCACCTTCAGGAATCTGATGGTCTTCCTTCCATTCCTGATATGTCCATGTGGTTAAAAATGCGAAATAATCACCATTTTCACTTACAACAATGTCCTTCAGATTATCTAATTGTTCTCTTACTAATGTACTTGTTCCATCTTTGTAAAGATATACATCTACCTTACCATTATTTTCAACTCCGTAAAGAACGCTTTTTACATCAGGAGATACCTTATAGGGCTCAACAACCTTAACAGCAATCTCTGATGTTTCATTTTGCTGCATAGCCACAAGGCTGTCACCATCAAGGTAGACAATGCCGCTTCCATCAGTAGCAATATCCAAATTTTCCTGCTGACCTTTGTATATATACGATATACTTTTATCTTCCTGATAAGAAATACCATTTTTAGAATCATAATAAGAGATTGCATAAGCAGGTAATCCTGCTAAATATTTTTTTTCTTTTAATATGATTATAACCGTAATTACAACTGCGGCAATCAAAATTACAGTAAACAAAATAAATATGACAATCCTTTTTATCTTCTTTTTCCTTTTCTTATCGTCATACTTATCAGCCATCACAAAATTTGGAATTACGGATGCACCTTTTGTTTTTTTTTCTCCAAGTTCTTCCTGCCCTAAATTTTCTTTGTTCTCCTGCTTTACTGGTTTTTTCACTTGAGGCTTAATACCCTTTTGAAAAATTGTATTTTCATACATAATACCTGTTGCATCTTCATTCACATAAGAAACATCAACATCACTGCATAGTACATTTTTTGCCGGAGTTCCACAAATCGGACATACATTACGTTCTCCTATCTCATTGCCACACGCAAAACATTTCATGTCATTTCACCAATTAACTCTTTTTTCCATATTTCTTTAAATTCTGCATATTTAAATCGTATGGATTTCCCTTCTTTAAACCAGAATTCATAATTATATCATTTATGCCATCTGCAAGAACTGTATCTTCTTCGCTCTCCATTCCCAAATGAAATACTTTTGATATATCTTTATGATTAAAATATGATAATGTAGGTCCAACTATCCCTTCAGGATAAAGACACCCACCATAGTCGAAAAGCTGCGTTTCCTCACCAATTTGTGTCCCAACACCTCTAGATACTATCATAGACTTTTTCGTTCCACCTTTAAGCAATACTACTGTACCTATAGGATAATAATCCACTTTTTCTAAAATATGTTTTTTATCCTCTTTATCTTTTGTTTCTGTAACATTTTTTTCGTCTTCCATAGTAACATTCTCCTTTTAATGATAGATATTTCAATGCTTTACGCTATTCACATATTTACATTCTCAATAATTATATGTTATTTTATTATAAATTTCATTATTTGTAAATAGCAGCGTCCCACATACGATAATGATTTTTTACACAAAAAATAAAAAACCGATTGGCTTTTATTTTACCAATCGGCTATAAAATTTTATTCTGTTATGTAATTACTAGCTTTTTTTTGACAATTCAATTTGTTTCTCCATATCAGTCTTTAGCATATCTCTAATTTTTTTAAATTGATCCTCACATTTATCCTGAACAAAATCAAGATACTCTGCCACTATTTCTGAAATATCATCATCACTATAATAATTAATAACAATTTCAGACATCATCATGCCCTCAATTCGATTTACCATAACAACATTCTTTATTTTATGAAGTATCTTACGCATTGAATTTTTCATTTCTTTTGTAATATCATTTCGTAATAACAATTCTTCTATAATTTTTGCATATACAACTAATATACTAACTTTAGCATCCGTCCTTGCCCTCCCAAGATGTTCTTTTACTGCAAAGGCTTGTTGCATAATCTCATGTTCCTCCCATGAATTACACATTTTTCTAAAATGAAACAATGCATCTCGAAAATTAGTATAACAACTTGGTGGTATCTGCCTTTTAACAGCCTTAGCATACAGTTTGTACTCTTGTAAGCAATCAGCACTCCGTAGAATTTCATTTGTATAGATGTTTTGGCATACAATTTCTTTTTCAGACAACAGCATTTTTGAATAACTTTCCATAGATATTATACTTCCGATACAGTCTTTAAACAATACCGCACGACAAAAGCATCCTCTGCGCAATCAATGTCATCTTTTGAAGTTACAATCGACTGTGAATGGCATAAATACCCACCCCGACTTTCAATAGATGACAACATAACACAAGAATCCTCATCAACGTCTTCCAATAATCGTGCATATCTTTCTTCAAAATTTTCAATCATCAGCCTAAACCTCTTCCTCTTTTTTTCTAATTAAAGAAATTAACATAGGATATATATCCAGATACATTTCCGGAGTCTGTATATCCTCATTGTCCAAATCATCTAAATATTTTGCTATTACCTGCTCATAATCTATATCAGAATTAATTTCTTTCAATTCCTCTATAAACCACTTCAACATATCTTCCCTTTTCTCACGACACCGCATTTGAAATTGAATCTTGTCTTCAGCACACCCCTTTTCATACTTTTCTGTATTTTCTTCATAATCCTTTCGATATAAGGAAAAAACATCAAATATATTACGAAAAGCTTTGGGAATAGACTTGTCATGGTAGTTTTCAATACATATAACAGCAGCTACATTATGACTTATATATTCATCCAATGCTATCATCATATGCTCATAATCTTTCATTAATTTCCCTCCATTGTACCTTAGGTTACCATTATCGTCAATAGACAACTTTATATCTCACACAACTTTTTATTAATTATCATTCTATAAATGCATTAAGTCCTGCAATTGGGACAGATATAATCAATTTTCCCAAATTCACGTTTGGGAGAAGCCATTTCAATTAAATTAAGTTGGTGAGGTATACCGCACTTACTGCAGACTATCTTCATCTCATCTAAAAACATTTGTAAGCCAACCTCCCCGACCACAATAGAGCCTTCATTAATTAAATCGGCTTGTTCTCGCAACTTCTTTACCACAGCCATGCGATAATCACCATTGGTACAGCAAAATTCTGAAGCAATTGCCACTTGATATGACATTTTTTCATTTTTTAATAACTTGATACTACCATCATATCCTAGATGACTTCTTTTAGCCTTTTTTCCACGTATATCTTTTTCATATACATCGCTTATATTAAATATCATAACATCCACATCTTCTAAATATTCTATCAATTCAGGAAAAAAGCCCGTATCTGAAGTATAGCCAATGCATAATTCCCTATCCTCAAACTGTATCTTAATTTTCACTCCATATGATAACCCATCAACAATATGTTTTGTTTCAAATACCATAAAAGAAAGGTTATCCGAAAGACTACTCCATTCTTTACAATTTCCCAATGCTATACTATCAGATATATATGATTGAGTGTCATTTTTTGTACTCTCATCCAAATACCACGAAATTTTATGATCTGAAAAATCAATATTGTCAAAATACTTATTGTAAAACGCAACACATTGCCTATAGTATCTATTCAAATCATGCTGCAAAGCTGAAATCGTCCCTATATCTTTATTATGATCCAAATGATTATGTGTTACAATAACCGCATCTATATCTTCTATGAATATCTTATTTTTGTGCATATTTTCTACAAAATTTATACCCGGGTCTATTACAAGACCATATCCACCCACATTAAAATAAAACCCACCACCAACACACGAATCCACATCAAACGTAGCAGAATAAACAGCCGGTGTTGTTGAAGAAAATCCTTTTAAACATATTAATGTATTATTTATATTTCGATATACTTTAGCATTTTTATAAGCTGACAAATAATAATGCAACTGACTGTTTTTGACAAAATAATCTACCATTTCTAACGGCAGGGAACGTTCTGCTTTCTTCCGTTGAATGACAGAATAAAAT
>JAMPEW010000036.1 GCA_023664775.1 Clostridium sp.
TAAAGTTAATGACGCCAATCAGGATAAGCAGTATGGAAATACCGTTTGTCAACAGATTCATTGTTTTTATGGCTGTCGCCAAGCTGCTCATGAATTCTGTCTTTATCTCCACAGTCGCAACATTGTCCCTGTTCTCCGTAAGCCGTTTCACGTCATTTGTCACATAGGCTTCCTTATCTGCCTCGCAGGTCATGGTAATGGTATCGACCGTATAATCTGCCCCAAGCTTTTCCATCGCCTTGTGGCTTAAAACGATATACTCCGGACAGCCTGCCATGTAGCGGCTTTGTGCAAACTGAAGAAAGGACGACGATTCATAGGTAGAGCAGGAGGCAACCTGTAGGTCAATGGAATGGTTCCCGTCCCCGCTTGTCATGGTAATGGTTTTTCCCACCATCCGATTTGCTTCCTCATCCGTTTCCAGACAGCCGACAATACAGATATCGCCGTTTACAAATGCGTCAATATCTATTTTTTCTCCCCGAAACGCAGCATACTTTTCGATTATCCAATCATCCGCCGTGACTGCAAAGGTTCCATAGGAAGCATCAGGATTTTTGTTTGTCTCATAAAACTCTGCAAGCTCCTCAGGCGACGAGCCTGTATAATTTGCCTCAGGCTCCAGAAACGGCATATACGTGTCCCGGTTAAACTCAAGCAGCACGTACATTTTTTTATTTATGCTTACGGTACTCATGCCATCTATTTCCTTCAGCTCCTCTGCCAGTGCCTCGCTCTGCTTCCTCATGTTGTCATAGCCGCTCTCATTGCTTATATGACAGTTTATTGTATAATCGTAAGGCAGATACATGTTGGCATAGTTTTCAAGGTCAAGCCCCCTAAGAAATGCATTCATTGCAAGAAATGCAATCGTACCCATAAACAGTGACGCAAATACAAGCACAGCCGATTTCTTTTCACGAAACACATTTCTAAATGCCATACGGTAAAGCTTTCCGCCCGATGTGGTATTTTTCTTTTTGCTTTTTCCTGCATATACACCTGTATATTTCGCTGCCTCCACAGGCGACACACTTCCTGCAAGCTTTGCAGGCTTTCTACAGCTTATGAGTATTGTAACCATTACAAACAGCACTGTTACCACATAAATGATTGGGTTAAAATATATTTTTTCAGGCATCGCCGAGAAGTTGCCAGCATCAAACATATGCATGGCAAATGGCATAACCACAAACGATATGCCGCTTCCGATTATAATTCCAACAGGAAGTCCGATTATGGCAAGCCGCATAACCTGTGCCCTGACAATGCTTTTTATCTGCTTCGGCGTCGTGCCGATTGTTTTCAGCAAGCCATAAAAGCGTGTATCCTTGGACACTGATATATACATGACATTGTAAATAAGCAGATATCCGCTGGAAACGATAATCAATCCCAAAAGAACCGCTACCCCAAAAATTGATATGGCACTCCCCTGGCTTTGCACTCTATTGTCGATATAATAGAAATTCTGCAAATCTACATTCAGTCTTTCCTCAACCTCCTCAAGCTCCTCGAACAGGCTGTCTGTCTGCCCTTTCTTTGGGGATATGCAAATTCTTCCGTCAACATTCATGTCAATGCCGTTTTCCTCAATGTATTTTTTCGAAACAAGACCACCCTTGCTGCCCGAATAATTCATGTAATCCTGATACCAGCCGGACAGCACAAATTCCTTACTGCCGCCGCCAAAAAAATCAAAGGCAAGCTTCATTCCCTCGGCAGGCTTATCAATTCCAAGTGCATCAAGGGAGGAGGCAGAAAGCATAAGCTCATTTTCCTGCACAGGATAATGCCCCTCCACATCACTTATGGCAGGCATGAAATGCTCCTCAAATTCCGTTTCGTCATAGTAATTGAAATAGATATATTCCCCCTCCATTTTGGGAATATATACTGCCCCTGCATATATTTGTACTCCTACAGCATTTATGTGTTTCAGCCCTTTTACGGCTTCAAGCTGTTCGTATGTCGGGTGCTGGTAAAAGATGTTTGCTGCCGTCCCCTCCTCCCGTACAAACATCGTTTCTATGTTTTCATACAGGCTGAAGCAGAGGGTAAAGATTGTCGTAAACATGATGGTTGTAAGCATGATGGCAAGCATGGAAAATACATTCCGCACCCTGTTATTTTTCAGTGATTGCCTGCTTATTCTTTTTACTGCGGTTTTATTGTTATTTTTAAGCATTTCCATCACCACCCCCGTAAGCTACCTTTCCGTCCTCAATCCTTACCATGCGGTCTGCCATGATGGCAATTTCCTCATTGTGGGTAATCATAATCATGGTCTGGTTAAAGTCACGGCTTGTCACCTTGAGCAGCGATATAACGTCCATTCCTGTTTTGCTGTCCAAATTCCCTGTAGGCTCATCTGCAAGTATGATTGCAGGCTTGGCAGAAAGTGCCCTTGCGATTGCAACCCTCTGCTGCTGTCCGCCCGAAAGCTGATTCGGCATTGCGGTAAGCTTTTTTTCAAGTCCTAAGGTTTTTACCACATGGGAAATAAACTCCCTGTCAACAGGGCTTCCGTCAAGCTCCACAGGAAGCACGATATTTTCATACACATTTAATACGGGAACAAGATTATAATTTTGAAAAACAAAGCCCATGTTTCTTCTTCTGAAAATGGTAAGCTCCTCATCATTCATGTCAAACAGATGGTTGCCCGAAATAACAACCTCCCCTGCGTTCGGTCTGTCCAAGCCACCCAGCATATTTAACAGCGTTGACTTACCGCTGCCTGAGCTTCCGACAATAGACACAAATTCTCCCTCGTTTACGTCAAGGGAAACCATGTCAAGTGCCTTTACCTCGTTTTCTCCCGAACCGTAGGTTTTACATAGATTTGTTGCAGATAATATACTCATTTTATCACTCCTTATTCGTTAAGCGCCATGATCTGATTTTACTGCATAAAAGCAATGGCACTGTCTGTAATATAAAAGCAGTATAACAATGAGTTCTTACAGAATTATTACAGAAAATTTTAAAAATTTAATTGTTTTTATTTGTAACATTTTTTATTACAATCTGCTCCTGATTGTAAATATGCTCATTCATAATCCGTTCAGCCGTATCTTTATCGCCTAACAGGATGGCGTTGGTAATTTGGTCATGCTCCGTTACAAGATTGTCGTGGTAGGAGAAATCCTTTACATACTCCACTCTGTAGCGGTACACCTGCTCACGCAGATTTTGGGCAATATTGATAAGGCGTGGATTTTGGGAAAGCTTATATATGGTATTGTGAAATGCCTCGTCAGCCTCCACGATTGCAGGAACAAGCTTGGAATTTATAGCTTCCCTGAAAGCAATACACACCTGCTTCAGCTCCTCCTTGCCCGTTTCGTCTATACGCTCGCATGCAAGACGGACGGATAATGCCTCTATCGCCATTCTGACCTCAAGGGCATCCTTTAAATCCTTTACGGTAATATTGGCAACCTCTGCGCCCTTTCTCGGTATCATAACAACAAGACCCTCAAGCTCAAGCATTCGTATGGCTTCCCTTACGGGAGTACGGCTCACGCCGAGCTTGTTGGCAATTGTCACTTCCATAAGACGCTCGCCAGGCTGAAATTCCCCCTGCACGATTGCATTTCGCAGGGCACGGAAAACCACCTCACGCAGGGGCAGGTATTCATCTATGTTTATGTCTAATTTCATGGCTTACTCCTTAAATATTTTCCCGTCACATATTTCTATTATTCTGTCTGCATATGATGCAATATCTTTATCATGTGTAACCATGATAATGGTTTTTCCGTTTTTATGTATATCTTTAAATATATTCATTAGAGCCGTTGAGTTTTCCTGATCAAGTGCTCCGGTCGGTTCATCAGCCAACATATAATCATTTCCCGCAACCAAAGCTCTTGCAATAGCGGTTCTTTGCTGTTCCCCTCCTGAAATTTGCTTTGGAAATTTTTTGGAAAGCTGGGAAATGGACAACCTGTCCATAATTTCTTTTATCTTTATTTTTCGTTGTTTTTTACTTAATTTAGCCGCTAACAAGGGGATTTCAATATTTTCATATACGGTGTAATGCTCCATCAGCTCATAATTTTGAAATATAAAGCTTACTTTTTCTTTTCTTATTTTATCTAATCCCAATGTACCTAAACCCGTTACGTCCACATCATCCAAATGATAGCTTCCCTCTGTTAATTTGTCCATACACCCTATTATGTTTAGCAAAGTAGATTTTCCTGAGCCGGACTTTCCCATTACAGCTACAAATTCCCCTTTATTAATCTCAAGATTTACATCATTTAATGCAGTAGTTTCACATCCGTCCCCTTTATAGGACTTCATTGCATTTTTTAAAACTATCATTTACACTCCTCCAAAAATCATCAATCGTATTCCAAGTACTATAATTCCACCCTGTTAATCAAATCTAACGGTTCACTGCGCAATAAATATCTTACAGGAAATTCACACGCAATAATTAATATAATTAAGAACAGGCAAATTCTGAATACAGACATATCCTTATATAATATTCTTGTAAAATCATCCATCTTCATGTACTGTATCTGCCAATACAGCATACATGCAGTAAATGCGCAGACACATTTTATGATATTTTCCGTCAATGCCATTCCAATAATATTTACCTTGGTAAAACCATTGGAAATCATTATCCCATAATCCCTTTTACCTGCCATAATTGACATTTTAGATGTTATTACGCATACAATCATTGCCGACAACAAAAGCACAAGAGGAAGCAGGTAGTTTTCACCCGCCCTGTCCATAGCTTCTTTCTCATACGCTAAATACATGGTTCCCAAGCTTAAAACACCATTTATGTTAATTTCCAGATTTTCACAAAGCGCCAATAATTCATCCTTTATATCGGGATTATCCGACGCAATCAACAGATGATTGCAGGCATTAAATAAATAAACTCCATTTCCCGGCTTCCCTGTAGCATACTTTAAATCCAACAGTATGGCATTATTTAAATTGACGGCGGAATCTCCGTACACATCATCGGGCAGCCATAAGCTGTCCTCCCTAATGACATCCGCAATCATATATTCACAATCCGTCTCTTCATCATAAAATACGCTTCCAACCGGATATTCACCGGATAATTCCATTCCTACATATGCTTTTCCATACTCGCCTTCACCGCCATCATAAGCAAAGTCAATGGGCTTATTTTCAGCATTTCTTAAATTGCACAGATGCGCTAATGACGGAACAAGATATAACTTATTTTTCTTTCCGTTGGTATGAAAAAAATAACCGCCATGACATTCCACGTCTTTAATGTCTCCTATTTTATCATACAGCTCAGATATTTTATCAAAATCATCCGTATTAAGCCCTAACATTGCAATGCCAAAATTGATTTTATATACATGATTAATATCATAGCTTAACGCTTTTTCAGCCTGTCTTGTAGGATAGTGGTATGAATCATAAACAATAAATGAATAAAATGAAACCGCAAGTCCAATCGCAAGCATAGCTGTAGTTATAAGGAACACCCACGGTTTTTTAAATATTTGAAATATGCCAAACAAAAAAGTATTCATATAACTAATTATTTCCTTTCCTGCCATTCATTAATTGAACCGTCGGTACAGTGTGCAGCCAAATAATCGGATATATACTAATCAAAAAAAGGGTTATGCATATATAGCTTAATACAATCAACATTAAATAACCAAACACACGAAGGTCAAAGACCATAAAGTTATTTGTAAATACATGATTAATAAAAATTATAAAAATGCCAATTACTATGCCTGTAAGCATAATCGCCAAAATTTCCGTCAAAAACTGCCATATAATCCTTACCCCTGAAAAGCCATAGGTTTTCTTAATGGCAAACTCTTTTTTTCTGCGTATCATCCAATATTGACACATAAATAAAGTAGTTACTATGCTAAAAGCATATGCCAGCCATGCCCATCTTCTATACCTCACTTCAGGAACGTGAGACGCTCTCATTTTTAAATTGTCACTATCAGAAAGCCATACAACCTCAAGCGCTCCATTGGAAGCATCCTTTACATGAGCCTGAAAATCCGACACAATATCACCCATGTCGGCATTATCTTCACTTTCAAAGGCAATATTTACCATACCCATTTTTATGGCAGTATTCATCGTGTTCCAAAACAAACCATCATAATCCTTATCGAAAATTATAATGTCATTGTCCAAATAATGAGATCTGCCTGTTGACATACAGCCAATAACCTGATATTTTTCTCCATTTAATTTCACATATTGCTTACCAGCTTCATTGTACGCATATCTCAGCTTATTTCGACCAAGCACAACATATTTTTCCGACTCCCGCATATGTTCTTCATCAGGATAACGACCCCAAATAAGTGGAAATTTAGGCTGCGAGCCTGCAATGTACAAAGCTGCCATTTGCTCCATTCCATAATCATCCAGCCTTGCATTAATATCCACGATTGTAATATTTACTCCATGTCCATCAAATTCAGAAATACACTCCACAAAAAGCTGCCTATAGTCAGTGTCGGCATCATAAAATTCAAATGCAGGTATGAGTGCTACCGTACTTTGATACTTATAAGAGTTTTTTACTGCATCCGAATATTCATTTTTTTCGGTTATCTTTGCCTGAATATTATAATTAAATACGATAAAGCTCATGGCAAAAACAGCCGTCATCCATGATACAACCAACTTATACCTTATTAATGCTTTCATTTTCCCTCACAAAAACAACATAATCTTATTTCATGTACATGAATCCTTTTTTATATCCTATAAGCATTTTTACGACGGAGAACAGCGTAACCAATGTAACCGTTACGACTAAAAACATTATCACAATCATAAGATCATAAATTACAATGCTTTGATTAATATCAAAATATCCGTTAAATACACACTCAATGGCAATGTTTACTATCTTTCCTAAACCCGCCCCAAGCAATGCCGGCGCATATGTGTCTCTGTAAATTGTCCATAAAATGTTGTTTATAAAAAAGCCATTTTTTCTCATTATCATAAATTCTTTTTTTCTCATGGACATCCAAAATTCAAAGACAAAGCACAGCATAATTACTGTAAACAAATATATGTATAGCGTATATCTTTTTTGATTATCTGTCAGGGCTTTCGAGTATTCCTTGCGACTTTCCCCCACGGTTGTATATCCCACATTATTTGCGTATTTTACATAAAAGGAATTTTTTGAAATTTTTTTCGCATACTCGTTTATTTCATCATATTCATCCGCAAAATCCATTGGCTCGTCACTTTCCACTGATAAATAAAGCCATCCGTTTTCAAGAAACCTTGCTACAAAGAACCATAGCCCATCAGCATTGCTGTTGGGAAAGAAAATAACACCGCCATCAACAAGCCATGCTGCATTATTATCAAGATATCCTGTTATTTCAAATGCTTCCCCATTAAAATCAATGTACTCTTTTTCATTTTTAACATATATGTCATTTTTTCGGGAATATGAAACAACTGCATATCCCGTTCCTGTTGATAGTTGTTCAGATGTGGGATATGCGCCTTTATGCAGAGGATATTGGGGCATATTTGCAGATACACAAATAACCCCCGTTTTAATATCACCAAGACTAAAATATAATTCCAAATTATTAATTGTTACCACATTATTTTCGCCACATAACTTTGTCAGAAATTCTTTAATATATGGGGTTGTATCCGTTTCATTTTCACCTGTCATTTCCAGGCGCATGCTCACCTTATAATTATCAAATGAAGAAGCCTGAAGGGCAGCATTCTCCGCCCCACTCCTTATGTCCGACTGCATCCTGAAATCAAACACGATAAACGCCACGGCAAAGCCCAATATAAGCCATAAGCTAACAGTCCTATACCTTAAAAATCTCATATTACTCCATCGCTCTTTTTAATGCATCAATACCGATTTTTTCATTTTTCTTCATTCCAAATTTTTCCATAAGACAGTCCCAATTTGTGCTCCAGCTATAACACTTCTCATATATTTTGGCATATTCCGAGTCTTCGGTGAGCCTATAGCACATGGCGTAAGCGGTGGAGCCCTTATCAGTTATTCTATAGCTTGTTTTTCCCGCTTCATTAACCTGAAAGCTCATGATTTCACAGTCAGGATTCACAATTTCACTCAAATCGTCAGAGGGCTTTTTCTGTCCGGCATACACGGTAACGTCAACCGCCCCCTTTATTTCTTGTACATCCACCTCCAAATCAAGGACGTCATCTCCATAACCATATATTACACCGAAGCTTTCTTCATGTTCTTCTCCTTTAAGCTCGACTAACTGTTCTGCGGTAAAAAAAACGTCATAATTTAATTTTTTTGCCCAGCCGGAATGATATAATAAAACAACGCCAAGATATAACATAAGAAGTATCGCCAGTACACTTATAAAAAAGATTGAAACCCGTCTTCTCATGTTTTTTAATCTCTGCATTCAGTCAATTGAATTTGCTGATATATTGGAAGACACTGTATATTACCATCAACATATGCTGCCGCATGAAATGTTTTCGTCAAATATGGGGAACCCTTTGTAACACTTGTTGAAGCATCTGTTGTAGAATAAACTTCTGAATATCCTAATGAATTTTGATTAATATCATATGTTGCGACTTTAATATAATTTTTATATCCTTTTATATTTGCACCGGAAGTAGAGCCCTCACCACGTGTACTTGTGCATTTTATATAACATGTTAAGGTTAATCCACCATAATCCCTGTCAAGCGATTTCTCACGTGCATACGATATAATTGAAAAAGCAGAAACAAAGAATAATGCCAAAAAAACAACACCCAAGAATACTCTTTTTTTCATAATTCCCCTCCTTTTTGAACATCAGCCCATAACATGCTCCTAATTTACAAAATAAATCGAAACTCCTAGAGCTGACACATCCGTTTTCTTTAATGACATATTAATCCATTTTATGGAAAAAGTCAACACGGGTTATTTTTCTACACAGGCTTTGTAACAAATATATCCGTTGCAAGGTCAAGCTCCCCTATATAATCTGCCGCCTCCCACGCCTGTTCGGAAGCATCAAAAATTCCAAATACCGTTGGTCCGCTGCCGCTCATAATTGCATTTAATGCACCCTTTTCCTTCATGGCATTTTTTATGTCCTCTATATCGGGGCAAAGCTTTACGGTTACGGTTTCCATTACATTTTCCATGTTTGATGCGACAATGCCAAGGTCACCCACTTTTAAGCCCTTCAGCATTCCGTCAATATCGGGACGGCTCTCTAACGCATCACAGTTCATGCTTTCATAAATCATGCCCGTACTTATGTTTATGGCAGGCTTTACAACAAGCACTGTACAAGCAGGAAGTCCCTGTACCTCTGTCAGTATCTCGCCAATGCCGCAAGCAAGCGCCGTTTTCCCAAGGAGGCAAAATGGAACGTCAGCCCCAAGCCTTTTGCCAAGCCTCATAAGCTCCTCCATGGAAGCCTCCAGCTCAAATATATCATTCACAGCCTTTAATGCCGCAGCACAATCCGTACTTCCTCCTGCCATGCCCGCCTGAATGGGAATATTCTTTGTAAGCTTCACCAAAACATCGCCACACACGTGATACTCGTCAAACATAAGGCTGATTGCCTTATGTATCAGGTTGCTCTCATCTGTCGGCACTTCAGGTCTATTTGTTTCAATCACAATATTATAGCAGGGTTTTTCCTGCGCCGCATTTGATTTGTTATCCTCGCAAACTGATTTTTCACGGTAATCCCCAGCAGCTTTTTTAACATTCGTTACCGTAAATGCAAGCTCATCATATATATCAATATTTTGCATCACCATCTTAACATCATGATACCCGTCAGGTCTTTTTCTTAAAACATCAAGCGCAAGATTGACCTTGGCATATGCCTTATAAGTTTTTGTAATACTGTCCATCTACTCTCACATTCCTCACTGCGATTTGGCTTCAAATACTATATGCTTCATCCTCTTATATCACTATTTTTATAGTATCAGCTTTCAATTATTTTGTCTAGGAAAAGCTACCGTAAAACGGGTGCCGATATCCGTGCGGGAAAGAACATCAATGGTTCCGTCATGTGCGTCCACAATCCATTTTGCAATGGAAAGTCCTAGTCCTGAACCACCTGTTTCCCCATTTCTAGCCTCATCCGAACGGAAAAACCGTTCAAAAATGTGGACAACATCGTCCCCACTCATACCAATGCCCTCGTCCTGAACAACATAGCTCACTGCATTTTCACTTTGCCTTACGCCTAATTTAATAACACTTTTTTCTTCTGAGTATTTTGCCGCATTTTGAACAAAGATGCGAATGGACTGTTTCAGCATTGCCATATCCCCCTGCATCATGCAAGGCTGGGCATCGGCTTCCCCGCCCACAATATCAAGCTCATACACGTGCGTTTCATCTATCATTACGGATTCCTCCCATACCTCCCTCATAACCTCATTTAAGTCAAAGGAAGTCACGTGGAGCGAGTTTCTTCCACTGTCGCCTCTTGCAAGGAACAGAAGCTGCTCAATCAGCTCCTTCATATGCTCCGATTCATTTTTCAGAGCCTCAATCGCCTCCTCAAGAACCGCCTCGTCCTCCTTTCCCCAACGGTCAAGCATATTTACATAGCCCTGAATGACAGAAATAGGCGTGCGCAGCTCATGGGAGGCATCTGAAACAAATCTTGCCTGCTGCCTTTCGCTCTCCTTCATCTTGGAGAGAAGATTGTTAAGCGCAATTTCTATGCTCTGTAAATCCTTGTCCCCTGTCGAAATATGCGCATCGGGAGAATCGGCATGCACCTTTGCGATTGCCTGCTCCAAGCTATCAAATTTTGAGGTGTCATACACAGCCTCGCTTATTTCCTGCGCCCTCACTGCAAGGTCGTTTAACGGACGCATTTTTTTCCTTACCATGCTTGTGTTAAATAGCGCCAAAAATAAATTAATGCCCTGCAGGGAAACAAATGCAATGGCAGGAAGCTCAAAGGGAGCACAAAAATCGTTCAGGCTGCTTACAATTCTTGTATCATCTGATAATGACACAATATATACGAAATGCTGCTCCTCATTCTTTAACTGCCTTTCAACGTCAAAATATCTTCTTATTACTGTTTTATCCTTCGCAACCTCTCCCTCCGACTTAATGATGAAGGCGGCAAAAAAAAGACATATAAGTAAGACATCTGCAGCAATGATATCTCCAAGATGTTTCAACCAAAAGCTTATATTTATTTTTCGTGCGATTGAAGTCATTTTTTTATTTTCATTCATATTATTCATCCTAATATTATATTTATGTTTTGTGTGCTGCAATCCATATCCTGACAAAATCCATATCTACAGAAAATTTAAAAACTCCCTATCAAGCCTGACAGCTTTCACGTATGACATATCCCACGCCGCGCACTGTTGTAATAAGCTTTATTCCGAACTTATCATCTATTTTCGTCCTGATATACCTTACATATACGTCAATGATATTTGTCTCGCCTATGTAGTCATAGCCGCATACGATATTCATAAGCTTTTCCCTGTCCATAACAATATTTTTGTTCTGCATAAGCGTGTGTAAAAGCTCAAATTCCCTGTTTGTAAGCTCCACAGCCGTACCATTTACCGTAACCTCGTGCCTGTCCTCATCAAGCCTAACACCATTAATCTCCATATAATTTGTTGCTGCTGCCGAACCGCTGCTCCGTTTTTTAAGGGCAACCCTTATTCGGGCAAGAAGCTCCTCAATGGCAAAGGGCTTTGTAATGTAATCATCTGCACCCGCATCAAGTCCTGATACCTTATCCATAACCGCATCCCTTGCCGTAAGCATAATGACAGGCGTGTCCTTCTTCTGTCTAAGTCTCCTTAACACCTCCAGCCCATTTAGCTTAGGCAGCATAACATCAAGCAGTATAAGGTCAAAATCCTGTTCAAGCGCCAAATCAAGACCAAGGCGGCCATCAGCCGCCTTGGTAACCTCATTTCCCTCATGCAAAAGCTCTAGCTCGATAAATCTTGCTATTTTTGTCTCATCCTCCACGATAAGTATATGTGCCACAGCGTTATTCCTCCATGATTTATTCTTTTTCGTTGATATCATTTTTTAAATTGGTACATGCATCGGAAGCCTTATTGAACATGTCGTTGATATCCACTGTTGTTGTTTCAAAGCCCAAGAAGGAATACCTGCAATCCATGAACATACCCACAATCAGTAAAATTACCGTAACAGGGAAAAGGAAGATAAGTGCAATGACGAGAACAATCACTGGCACCTTACATACATTTTCGCCGTTTCTGTCTACGGAGAATGTCGTGTCACAGCCCTTCTTTACCATTCTTTTGAACCATTCAAAAATTCTTCCCATGACATCGCCAAATGTATGCTTTTTACAGGAATCCTCGTAAGACTGCTGCGCCTTTTCAAATTCTGCTGCATTGGCAGGCATCTTGCTGTCAGTCGAATAGCTGTCTACGTTTGGTTTTTCAATCCTGCCCTTTTGCTCTAAGTATATCATGGCATCCAGCATATCGTAGTCGCATGCCTCAAGGGCTTCCTTTGCCTCCTGATAGGTAACTCCTGTTTTCTCCCTGATTTTTTCCACCTTTTCAAAATTATCCATATTTCATACATCCTTTCTAATTTTAATCAGCAACCTTTGTGTTCCTTATGGGGTTTATCATACACTGCGAGGATTAATCTAAAATGTTAGTTAGATTAAAATTAGATTAAAAAATTAAATGCTTTTGAACCATACTACCATATGGGGAGAAAAATGCAAGATAAAAAGCGATACTACGAATCGTATCGCTTTTATAGTATGAAAGCCTATATAATAATCATTCTTCATATTATATATTCTGTTTTTTAACAATCTGTAATTCATATCCCAACGCATTTACCATACTGTAAAATAATTTTAAAGATGGGCTATGTTCATTTTTTTCCAATCTTGATATCGCCTGTTGTTTACTGCCTACCATTCTAGCAAGTTCAGACTGGGATACATTCTCATTCTTACGGATTTCAACAAGACGATTAATCAATTCCGTGTCGTTATCTGATACATAAAATGTAGATGCCGGCATTTCTTTTCTTTCAGTAAGCGGAATAGAACCTTTTTCAATTTCAACAGCTTCTAATAATCCCTGCATGGTATCATCAAAAAAATTATCCATTGTCTATCCCTCCTTTAATATTTTTACAACTGCTTTAAATGCTTTCTTCTCGTCCTCTGTTAAATCATCTTTCTCATTCTTAGAATAAACATTCACAAAGTAAATTATTTCTTTCAATTCAATATCTACATAAATAACACGACCTCCACCACTCTTTCCTCTGTTTTCCATTGGAATACGGATTTTCCTAAGTCCTCCGGTTCCTTGAATAACCTCACCAGTTTTAGGGTCATTTAATAATATATTCTGCAAATCTCTTAACATTTCATCTGTTAATCCTAACTCTTTCCACTTCTTTGTAAATATTGGTACTTCAATAAACGTCCGATTCATAAGTATATTATCCTCTCTTACTTGCAATTATACAATACAACAAATTTGTTGTATTGTCAAACGTATTTTTTGTTCAAATCGTTATTTCACTTAAATTATAAATATCCTCCAATCTCATCATGCCATACACGTATAATCCAATTAAACTATTAATATTAAATTCCCCATTTTCTTATTTTTTCTCAGTTTTCATCCGTAATCCTGCCGCCCAATTTTATATCCTGCTCAATATAAAACAAAAATAGGATTGTCTTTAGAATGAAAATATATTATAATATAGCCATATATTTACGCTTAGGAGGCTTTTATGGAAGAACTTGATTATAAGAAAATCGGATTAAAAATGAAGGAGATACGTGTCAGCAATCACATACGGCAGGACAAAATTGCCAAGGATTTAGGCTGCACAATCGCCTTTGTCAGCAATGTAGAAAATAACCGTGCCAAGCTGAATTTACGGATGCTTGCCTATTATTCCAAGCTATGCAATACGCCAATGGACGTATTTATAAAAGCAGGGTACGGAAAGGACGTCCAGGCAGATGCCCGCAGCGATAAAGAAGATGAGCTTTTGTATCTTTTTTCTGAAATGACCGAGGCAGAACAGGACGGATTATTACGGGCGCTGAAAGCGTGGAAGCAACAATAAGCAATAAGCAGTCAGGGGCTGCCGCATGAAAAAGCGGCAGCCCCTCACTGCTTATATCTAATTTTCCGAAGTCTCGTATGGCTTAAACATTTCTGCAACCTTTTCCTTATCCGGCTTTGGCGTAATAAGACTTATAACAGGAACAATAATAAGTCCTGCAACCATTGCAAATGCACCACAGTTAATCGGTGACTGGAGAAGTGTCGGGAATGACTCCCTGAACAGCATATTTGCAATCATAATTCCCGAACCGAATATAAAGTTTATGATAACGGAAATCTTTGTAACACCCTTCCAATATAAGCTGTAAATGAACGGTGCAAGAAATGCTCCTGCAAGAGCGCCCCATGAAACACCCATAAGCTGCGCTATGAACGTCACATTATTCTTGTACTGGATGACTGCGATAATTGCTGATATGGCAATAAACACAACGATAAATACACGCATGATAAGCACTTGCTTTTTCTCCTCAAGATTTTTCACAATTGCGCCCTTGATAAGGTCGATTGTAAGCGTTGAGCTTGAGGCAAGTACAAGTGACGAAAGCGTTGACATGGAAGCGGAAAGCACAAGCACAACTACCACGGCAATCAAAAACGGCGAAAGCTTTTCTATCATTGCAGGAATAATTGCATCATAACCAACAGAACGAGAGGCAACATCTATGTCATACAGACGTCCAAATCCACCTAAGAAATAACAGCCTCCTGCAACAACGAATGCAAAAAATGTTGAAATAACCGTTCCCTTTTCTACTGCCTTTTCATCCTTTATCGCGTAAAATTTCTGCACCATCTGAGGAAGTCCCCATGTACCAAGCGAGGTAAGTATAACCACACAAAGCAGACTAAATGGGTCAGGTCCAAAGAAAGAGGCAAATACACCCGGTGTTTCAGATACGGCAGCATCCTCAACCTGCGCAAGACTCTTTAACGATTCCATAAAACCACCGTTTGAACCAAGTACAGATGCAATAACAGCAACAATTCCGATGAGCATAATTAGCCCCTGAATAAAGTCATTGATGGCAGTTGCCATATAGCCGCCTGCTATAACATATATACCCGTAAGCACTGCCATAACAACAATACATACCGTATAGTCAAGATTGAACGCCATACCGAAAAGTCTTGAAAGACCATTGTAAAGCGATGCAGTATATGGAATAAGGAAAATAAACACGATAATTGAAGCTACAACCTTAAGCATTGTGGAATCAAATCGTGTTCCAAAAAACTCAGGCATTGTTTTACTGTCAAGCTTTTGCGTCATGGTTCTCGTTCTTCTTGCAAGTACAGCCCATGCAAGCAGCGAGCCTATAAATGCATTTCCTATTCCTATCCACGTGGAGGCAATACCGAACTTCCAGCCAAACTGTCCTGCATATCCGACAAATATTACGGCTGAAAAATATGATGTTCCATAAGCAAATGCCGTAAGCCAAGGACCTACGCTTCTTCCTCCAAGAACAAAGCCATTTACATCCGTTGCATGTTTTCTACAGTAAATGCCTACCACAATCATTACTGAGAAAAAAACAACCAACATTGCTACTTTTACTACCATTTCTCTCCTCTTTCCGCAGGAAACCCTGCTATGTATTTCATAGCGGTGCCTTAACCTACAATATATCGGCTATCTCTTAAATACATCCGATATTAACCGTCCTATTTCTAACGCTTTACACCGTTACGCTTTAATGCATCAAAGTGATATGGACATAAATATGCATAATAACTACCGCTTATACGATTAAATAACATTTCTACAAAAAAATCAATACCTTTTTACAAAAGCTGCTTATATCCCCAGCAGCTTCCTTGCATTTTTGTAAAATATTTTTTCTTTTGTTTCATCGTCAAGGTCACAGGCATTAATCCAGTCTATGGTTTCCTTCTGCCCCGACCATGGGCTGTCCGTTGCAAAAAGCACCCTATCGTTTCCATGTGCTTTTACAATCCGTTCAAACTGCTTTCTGTCAATGTAGCCCTCTATAAATGCAGTGTCAAAATAAACATCTCTGCCTGCAAGAAGCTCCTCAACCTCATCCCAAAGCTTCCAGCCTCCAAAATGTGCAAGCACAAGCTTTTTTGCTCCCGTCTCTGAAATTACCTCCAACGCCATTTTAGGCGTGCAGTGAACCGGGTCAGGAAGTCCGATGTCCACGCCTGCATGAACCTGTATAATCATGTCAAGCTCTGAGGCATAGTCCACAATTCTCTTATATCTTATGTCGTTAAACATAACCCCCTGATAATCAGGATGAAGCTTAATGCCAACAAAGCCTTCGTCCTTTAAAAATTTAAGCTGTCCCTTATAATCCTCACTATCGGGATGAATACCGCCAAAGGAGGTAAGGCGCTCCGAAAATTCCTCATTAATTGATGCCGCAAATCTGTTTATTCCTGAAAACTGTTTTGGCGCCGTAACAACCGGAAGCACAATGGAACGGCTTACTCCCGCCTGTTCCATGGAGGCGAGCAGCCCATCTATACATCCGTTTGTTTTCGCAGGAACGCCTGATTTTTCCTCTAAGGTCTTTACTGCCCCGGCAACCATTTTCTCAGGAAAAACATGTGCGTGAAAATCTATAACCATGTGCATACCTCACATAATATTATCTATAGGCAATTGCGAAACTATGTTTTTTAGATAATACGTTGTGAAAAATGTATAATTCAATGCATGGCACGCTTGCGCTGCTTGTCGCACGTAACGGTACTAAGCTCGAAAATACCTCGCTAAGTACCGACGGCTCCAAAGCACCTTGCGTATAAATTATACATTTTGCACAACTCACTTTTTGAAACCACTAAGTTTCGCAATTGCCTATATCATCTCCTCGTCTAACTCGTAGTATAACCGAAATTACGCTCCCTTATATCCACAAAGGAAAGCCTTTTTATTTATGTCAATCGTCTTTGGCGGCACTGTATTTTCTATTACCTTGAGCCATGCCTCCTCGGAAAAATCCATATGTCTTGCGGCAAGTCCCAAAACAATAACATTAAATGCCTTCACATTGCCAAGTTTTTCTGCTTCCTCCATTGCATTTATGGAGTAAACCTTATGTTTTTTGCCCAGCTCCTCTATAATATTATCAGGATATTTTGCCGCACCCGTAACTACAGTTATAGGGTCTATGCGCCAATCATTTACAACAATAACGCCATCCTCTTTCAGAAAATGTGCATACCGCATCGCTTCAAGTCTTTCAAAGGCAATCAGCACATCCGCCTGCCCCTCCTCAACAATCGGCTCTGCAACCATATCGCCATATCTTACAAATGTAACGACACTTCCGCCTCTCTGTGCCATGCCATGAACCTCTGAAAGCTTAACGTCATATCCTGCATCAACCGTTATTCCGCCAAGTATGCGGCTTGTAAGCAGAGTACCCTGTCCACCGACACCTACAATCATGATATTCTTAGTTTCCACTGATACTCCCTCCTATTTCTCACAAGCTTCTATAGCGTCAAATTTGCAAAGCGACTTGCAAAGTCCACATCCGTTACACATAGTTGTATCGATTGCAATTGTGCCGTCCTCTAATCTTGTAAGTGCAGGACAGCCCGGCTTTAAGCACATTCCACATTTCTTACATTTTTCAGGAATCGGCTTACAAACATTTGGAAATACATTACCCTTAAGAAGCACACACGGAGATTTTGTAATGATAACGGAAACCTCGTCCCTTGCGACCTCCTCCTTGACAACCTTTTCAAGCGTTTCAAGGTCAAATGCATTTACCTCGACTACATTTTTTATGCCCAGCGACTTACAAAGCCCCATAATGTTAATTGCAGGTACAACCTCACCCTTTAAGGTCTTGCCTGTAGCGGCATGGTCCTGATGCCCTGTCATTCCTGTTGTGGAATTATCAAGGATGATAACCGTTCCTGTGCCTTGATTGTAGACCATATTCATAAGGGAATTGATACCTGTATGCATAAATGTAGAATCACCGATAACGGCAACCCAATTTTTAATATAATCCTTCCCCCTTGCCTTTTCCATGCCGTGGAGGGTGGAAATGCTTGCTCCCATACAAACGGTCGTATCTATAACATTAAGAGGTGCAACTGCCCCAAGGGTATAGCAGCCTATATCTCCCGCAGCATGTATTTTCAGCTTATTCAAAACTGTAAACACGCTTCTGTGTGGACAGCCCGGACAAAGAATCGGCGGTCTTACAGGTACATTATCGTATGGCTTCGCCGCCACATCCTCAGCCTTCAGTGCCTTTCTAAGCATATTGGCACTGTACTCACCCTGAATTGTAAAAATTTCCTTGCCATATGCCTCTATGCCCCACGACTTAACCTGCTCCTCGATAACAGGCTCAAGCTCCTCAAATATGTAAAGCTTATCCACCTTTGATGCAAACTCCTCAATCAGCTTTTTCGGAAGCGGATGCACCATTCCAAGCTTCAGAACGGAAGCCTCAGGAAATACCTCCTTTACATACTGATATGGGATTCCACTTGTTATAAAGCCGATGGAGGTATCACCGTAAAACACCTTATTTATAGGCATTGTACAGCCGTCCTCTGCAAGCTGCTTCATACGTTTTTCAACATATACGTGTCTTCCCTTTGCATTTGCAGGCATCATTACAAACTTTGCAGGATTTCTCTCGTAGGCTTTATCCTCTACCTCCACCCTGTCAAGAAGCGCAACAGGACCTTGGGAATGGGAAAGCCTTGTTGTTGTCCTTACCATGACGGGCGTGTCATATTTCTCACTTATTTCAAATGCATATTTTGTAAAGTCCTTTGCCTCCTGACTGTCGGAGGGTTCAAGCACAGGAACAATTGCCGCCCTTGCAACTGCGCGGCTGTCCTGCTCATTTTGTGAGCTGTAAAGTCCCGGGTCATCGGCTGCAACTATGACAAGTCCACCATTTACTCCTCCATAGGATATGGTATAAAGCGGGTCGCTTGCCACATTTACCCCTACATGCTTCATGGATGCCATAGCACGCACTCCACTTATGGATGCGCCAATTGCAACCTCCATGGCAACCTTTTCGTTTGGAGACCACTCTGCATAAATCTCCGGATATTTCACTATATTTTCACTTATCTCTGTGCTTGGTGTGCCCGGATATGCCGCCGAAACCTTAACGCCTGCCTCGTAAGCACCTCTGGCAATCGCCTCATTGCCGAGCATAATCTTTTTATCTGCCACTTTATATTTTCCTTTCTCACGTTATTATGTAAACTTATAGCCTATTATAGTATTTTCTAGTCCTTCTGACTATCGGAAAATTCCTCCATCTCTTTTTTTGCATACGCAAAGCATTTTAACAGCTTTGGTGAAAAAATACCACAGTCTCCATTTTGTATCATATTGTAAGCAGTTTCCTTATCAAATGCCTTCTTGTAAACTCTTTCGCAGACAAGTGCATCATATACGTCAACAATGGAAACAAGCTGTGCAGAAAGCGGGATTTCATCTCCCTTCAGCCCGTCAGGATAACCCTTGCCATCATGTCTTTCATGGTGATGCCTGCATATGTCGTATGCCGCCTGCATCTGCTCATCGTCCTGCACCACGTCAATCAGCTTCAAAATCTCGCAGCCCTTTGTGGTGTGGCTCATCATGATTTCCCTTTCCTCATCAGTAAGTCTGCCCGGCTTAAGCAGTATACTGTCAGGTATGGAAATTTTACCTATATCATGGAGCGCCGAAGCCCTGACAATAACATTTATTTTGTCATCATTCAGTCCTGATTCCGGATAGAGCTTCATATAAGTTTCAGCCATAATCCTTGTAAGTCCTTTCACACGTTTTACGTGGGCGCCCGATTCCAAATCCCGAAACTCAACAATATTACTTACAACGTCAACAAGCTTTTCATTAAATATCTCCATTTTACGGCGCTGCTCATGCAAACGCTCTCTTTGCTGTTCAACCTTTTTTGCAAGCGCATCCGCATTTCTGTGGAGGTCAATAAGATTATATACCCGCTTTCTCACAGTCTGCGTCACAAAGGGCTTGGTTATAACCGCCGATGCTCCAAGGGAATAGCAGGAAAGCTCCGTCTGTCCGTCACTGTCCGCGGTAATAAGCACCACGGGAATATCATCCAATATCTTCCTTGAATTTAAAACCTTGAGCACCTGATACCCATTTAAAACAGGCATAATTAAATCCAAAAGAACAACTGCTATATCCTCCATATGTTCTTCTAACTGTAATATCGCCTGCTTACCATCCTCTGCCATCAAAATTTTATATTCATCCTCAAAAATCTGACTCAGTAATTCTCTATTAAGCTCGTCATCGTCCACAATTAGAATTGACTTTCTCATGTTTTTCCGTTCCTCCACAACTGTAAATCTTTTTAATACATATTACTACATATTTCATTTATCTCAAAAAATATAAACTACAGTCCAAGCCACTGCTTAATTGCATCGTCAGAAAGGTCATTGCCGTTAATGCCTTCCGTAACCTCTGCACCCTTGGCGCTTTTTGCAATATCCTCAGTGCTCTTTCCACATCCGCCGCCACCGTTTGTAACAAAAGAATACACTTTCTTTCCCGTTAAATCATACTGCTCCAAAAATGTGAGTATCACCATCGGACATGTACTGCACCAATTCGGGAATCCAACCACTATGGTATCATACTTGTCCATGTCCTGAACCTTGTCGGTAATTTCAGGTCTGGCATTTGCAGCAACCTCCTTCTTTGCCTCCTCTATACATGTCTGATAATCACTTGAGTAAGGATTTTTCGCCACAATTTCGAATATGTCGGCATCTGCAAGCTGTGCCACCCTTTCTGCCACCTTCTTAGCATTGCCTGAATACGTAAAATAAGCTACTAAAGTTTTTGCCATAACGCACATCCTCCTTTTTAACATAAAGCTGTTTCACTTTTTTTGCTTACATTATACTGCTAAAATGTGAAAAAATCATCAAATATTCACTCTATTTTATCATTTATTCTATATTATTTTAATTTTTTTCTATCCAAGCGCCTTCGCAACATTTACAAGCTCGTCCCGAATCAAAATATGCTGAGGACACACCTCCTCACACTTACCACATTTAACACATTCTGCCGCCTTCTTCCTGCCATGTCCGCCTACAAGCCAATCCTCCTGATGCTTTGCCGCGCCAAGGTCACTGTACAGCGTCAGCATGTTCATGGCTGTAAAGGATCCTGATATGCCGATTTCCATCGGACATACCTTTGCACAATAATTACATGTTGTACAAGGAATCAGCGGTATACGGCTCATTTCCTCCTGTGCCGATTTCAGAACCGTCCTTTGCTCCTCAGAAAGATGCGTAAACTCTTTCATAAACGAAACATTATCCTTCATCTGCTCCACGTTGCTCATTCCTGAAAGCACGGTTATTACCCCATCTAAATCGGCAGCAAACCGTATTGCCCATGAAGCCATTGAGCTTTCAGGCTCAGCCTCCTTGAGAAGCGTCCTTACTGTCTCAGGTGGAGCTGCAAGCATGCCGCCCTTGACAGGCTCCATAATAATGACAGGCTTTCCATGCTTTCTTGCAACCTCGTAACACCCCCTGGACTGTATTGCCGGATTGTCCCAATCCGCATAGTTAATCTGAAGCTGTACAAACTCCATTTCAGGGTGGTTGCTTAAAATCTCATCCAATTCCTCTGGTGTTGCGTGAAAGGAAAAGCCCATATGCTTAATTTTTCCTTCCTCCTTCTTTTGGGCAATCCAGCTCCACATATCAAAATCATCGAAATAACGTGTTCTGCCCTCGCCAAGATTATGAAGCAGATAAAAATCAAAATAACCTGCTCCTGTCTGCTTTAGGGATGTTTCAAACTGACTAATGGCTTCCTCCCTTGTCTTGCAGTTAATCCATGCCGCATTCTTTGTTGCAAGCTGAAAGCTGTCCCTTGGGTACCGTTCTACAAGTGCCTGCCTTATGGCGTCCTCACTGCCTGCATAAGCCCATGCCGTGTCAAAATATGTAAAGCCCGCGTCCATGAAAATGTCAACCATTTCCTTCGTCTGCTCCACATCTGTAACACCGTCCTTCTGCGGAAGCCTCATAAGACCAAAGCCCAGTTTTTTAATTTCCTCACCTAAATAACCCATGCTCAAAACCCCTTTCATGTGAATGTTCGTCCATTCCCACCGTTCTCAATTTGCTTTTGGCAAATAATACAAATAAATTATATTTCATACATGTTATATTTTCAATTGTTTCGGTGATAAATTTGTATTATAACTTTTTCCATCGGCGGCAGTTATTCGAATTTTTCGAATAACTGAGTCCTCCTGCAATTCACTATCGCTAAACACCTTTTTTATGTGATAGTTAATTGTATTGGTTTCCACATCATACAACGTCGCCATCATTTTCTGCGTCAACCATATGTTTTCATCCTCATAGCGCATTTCAATACTATCTGGTTGGTCGCCTACTGACGCCACATAGGTTAGATATTCTGCTGCACTAGAACGAATAGTTATTTCATCTTTTTTCTCTGCCAAGTTTAACACCTCGATTTTTATCCCATTTATGCATTATTTGTCAATCTCATCATAAGCTTGCTTCACAATCTGAGCCAGCTTTCCTTTTGATAAATGCCTATGAAAACGCTGCATATCCTCTAATTTCATTCACATATATTTGTGCATAAAGCTTTCTTTATATCCTCGAATTCCTTTTTCATATACTCATAGGCTCTAAATGTTGTATCAGCTCCTGTAAGGAATTTTCAAACGGTTCCTTTTCAGGCTCACCATCATTATCAAAGTCCTCCATGAATATCCTGCCCGTTTTGACTTCGTACAAAACAACATTCCCGGAATACCCCAAATAGCCTATCGGCAGATATTCATTTACATTTCCACCAAAATCATCACGCCACAGCTTAGCCAAATGCACAATGCCTTTCTTGTTAAAAAGAACATCATCTGCATTTTCATTCTCATATTTTATAACTCCAAGTAAACATATACACTCATACTCATAAAATTTATCGTAGCCAAAAATTCCCGGATGCCAATATGAATTCAAATATTCCTCAATATCCTGTGGCAGCTTATATCCGAGCTCCTTTTCAAACAACGAAACATCAGTCTTATCTTTCTTTTCAATAAAATAGTTTCCAGACAGAAACGTCTGCTTTAAATCTGAGTGAACCTTTGAAAATCGAAACTATCGTCATAACTTACTTTGTTTAATATAATTTTTTCTGCATAGGCTGTGATTGTATCTTTGAGTGTGCTGTTTTGAAAATGATAATCGTTTTCTTTCATCTTAATTTTCTCCAATCATGTAATAAATATCTCACTTCTAAATTGTGCAACGCCCATTGCACTTTTATTCTCTAATTGCTATGTGATTTCTTTTTTATTAAACCAAATGCTCCTTGTACCATTCAATTATAGCATCACGATCCGACTCAAAGAACTGCGTGGAAATATAAATATCAGCACCATCAAACTGTAATGCTTTCGCCCTATATCTCTTATAAACGGAATTCCCCATGTTATCTGTTCTGTGGTTTGCAACCGCCGGATAATCTGCGGAGCGGAATAGTGACTTTGTATATTCTTTTGTTTTCAGTCGTTCAACTTCAGATACAGTGATTTTTGATTTCTCTATAAGATCTTCGATCAAATTATAGAATAATTTTCCAACTGGCAATAATCCTTCTATCCAGGTATTTTCATCATTAACGTCAAAAGGTGCCTCTGAAAGAGAAAAATTAAAATCATCACTTTCCAATTTCATTTTTAAAAGTAAATTTTTAATAAATGAAATGATATTATTTGATGACAAATTGGTTTCATAAAAGATACCGCTATTATCAATTTGTCTTGCTTTGCGAAGTTTTCTTTCATCGTTACTTATATATATTCTATCTGCACATAGGATTGAATAATCCTTTACCGCTAAATCATGAAATACTTCTGCATCTAAGTCGTAAGCAATATTAATGAATTTAGCGAGTAAATCAGCCCAACTTGACACCTTAACATATTCGCCAACAAACGAAAATTCCTCTGGCTTAGTATTAGAAAAATTAATACCACTATCAACCCCAAAACTCAATTCATTTGTTTCAATAATATCAGTATGCTTTTCGACATATTCAAATTTACCAATCAAAATATTTGAAAGCACCTTTGCTCTGTTTAAAATTGAGTCTTCATTCCACTGATCTGCCGATAAAACTTCCTTATTCAAAACATTTGCCTTTGAATTATCACGAATGATTTTTTTCTTATCACTAAATGGCTTCGTTCCCAATTCACTATTATGCCCTGTAATCGTTAAGTTCCCAAGTGTATGCAGATACTTCTCATATACAGTGCTATAATTATCGCCAATTTCTTTTTTCCATACAGCAGAATTTTCTTTTTGCGGCAGAATATGCTCTATTGTAAGATTACTGACGTCAAGATGCTCTTTCATGGAGTTCTCAATTACAGAAAGCACAAACTTACAAATTGGTTTTTTATATAACGGTTTATTAATAAGGGCATATTCAAATTCCTTATCTGTCGGCATACGATCGTTTGTCTTTGAATCATTAAGGAAAATCACAAATTTTTCATAGTAATTATCATAATTTCCATCAATGACTCTATCGTACATTGATTTCATAAACTTTGACAAATTCTTGTAAATTTCACAAGCAGTTTTTCTAACAAAATATGTAAGTAAATAATTCAACACTTTGCAAAGAGTTTCTTCATTAATATTCCCATCATCATAATCGTTCAAAATTCTGAATAAGAGAGGAATAATTGTTGTTTGCTTAATTATACAAAAAGCTCTCAAATAATCTGAAATTTCCTTGCTGTAATAATTATTTTCACCTATAAAAGCCCCATAATATTTTGATGTTTTCTTTAATTTTTTCAGTATATCCTCATGGCATAAATTATTCTCTTCACAGTGTTCTGTAAATAAACGATATGCATTTTCACTATTTACAGACTTACTTATTTGGGAGTTCAAGAAATTTATAACAAAATCACCCAAATTTCGATAACCCACATTCTTTTCAATAGCAGACCAGTAATTCTCATAAAGTTCATCCTGATTGTCATCGTCCATAAGCAAATAATTTCTGACCAAATCTGCCAAACTTAATCCCAATCCTGTTGAGTTGATAGACTCAAAAATTTTCTGCGGCTCATCACCTTGATATTTATCAAGAACAATTTCTACCATTTCCAGTTTTTTAATACCGTCAAGAATATCATTCAACTCTAAGCCTGATGCCAGTGTATTCTCAATCAAGTTTTTGAAAGTAATATAGTTTTTATAGACATTGGAATTCCTATCCATTTCGTCAATTTTATCTTTAATTAGAAGTATCAACTGCTCATTATCCGATTTCACTGGTTTTAATTTTAACTTATATTTTTCATCGCAATTTCTATTAAACATCACTTCCTCTATTTCGTTTTCTATTCTGACTGATACCCCTTTTGCTGCATCGTAAAGTGCCTTTAAAAGAATATACACAGTTGTAAGACGCTGCTGTCCGTCTATAATCAACGCTTCGTTTAAGTTACTGCCATCAAAACCAACAATATAAACAATAGTTCCCGTAAAATGCTTATGATCCCGTTCATTTGCCTTCATAAATATCTTGGTAAATTTTTTCACACTGTATATTAGACCAGTCATAATTACGCTGATACACTGGAACTTTGAACACTCTTTTATTTTTTTCGATTAAATCTGAAAAAACCCAAACTCTATAAGGTTGCATAATCTTATCTCCTTTATCCTTAATAATTTAGTTTTTATCTAATAGAATTTCATTCTTAAACCTTATGAAATCACCTTAGAATACCTTAATGCCTCCTCAATCAACTTTTCCTTCTCCAATGGGCATTGCGATGCTTTTGACTTTTTGTCCTTTGGCTTATTATAGCAATCTCTTTCGATAATTCCATGTTTTGCTTTATTTGTGCGATGTATAATGATGAAACCCTTACATTATGTTTCTTCAAAATATAATCATTAATCCCCCCATAAGTAACTTTACCCCTCTGCCACTGTTAAATCCATCTCACTCATCGAGAGTTCCACTTCTATATTCTATTTTGCATGAAGTTTAGAAAGCAACACAATACTTTCGACGTGTTTACCATTGTCCAAACCTCCATATCACGTTCAATGATAGAAAGCTTGAATTCCATAAACCTTAAGCTACTGACCATTATTCTGTTTCTCGTCATATCGTTACTTCATCACCTGCGTAAAAGCTTTTTATATCTGCACACCACTTTTGAATGTTAGTTTCAATGTTTTGTTTTCCTTCCAAGTGTGCTAAAACATGTCTCTTGTTTAATAAGTAAATGAAACATATAACTTCCTGTGCAGTTCTACGTCGTTCCTCATCGCTCAAAAAATACAAATAATCCATATCATCCAAACTATTTGTTCTCTCTTGCATGTGGCTATCGCCGTTAAGCACAAGCCTGTACATTAGATTCTTGAAATAATCAATATAATCCTTGTCACCAATCTGCTGCAAGATTGTATCATCACAGGAAATATCTGCTATTCCTGTTTTATACACAAATGTTGAAAATGCTTCCAGCACCCGTCGCATTAAGTTTCCAATAATCATATTGTTATTCTCATCCTCGCTACAAGCATAATCATATACCGTCTTCAAAATCTCAGAATATTCGTTTCGTTTTGCAAAACTGAATGGAATAATCTCTTTATTTTTCAGTTCACGGCAAGTGTATGTAACTTTCTTTTGTCCGTTGCTTTCTCTCTTATATTCGCTACAAACCTCCTCTCCAATTTTTTGAAGATCGTATAAACACTGAATATCATGCGTCATTAACAGAATTTGACTTTCTGGATTAGTTTTAATAATATCGGCTATCTTAGCCTTCAGCAATGACATGATTCCCACTTTATTTTCAAAATCAAAACTTGATACAGGGTCATCAATAACAAGAATTAGTTTTTTTGAATAACCTTCTTTCGCCTCCTGATTCATGATCAGCTCTGTAAAATAGTAGCATAAAGCAATAATATTTCTTTCACCAACAGACACATTATTGGGCTTTACCGCTTTTCCATATGCATATAATACATATTTATCATCCTCAACTTTGATTTTCAATCTATCCTTTGAAAAGAATACATATCTAAGACTCTTATTAATCAAGTTGACCGCTATTTTTATATTTTTCTTTCGAGATTTTAAGACATTCAGCTCATCATTGAGATTTATGATTTTCTCATTGGATTTTTTTAATGCTTCATCGGCGTTCTTCTGATCCTCTAAAGCTTGCTTCCATAACTCAATATCTCTAGAAACCTCATAGTGTGCAATTGCTGCATTATCAGCAATGAGATTTCTCTTAAGTGCTCCAATTCTTTTAACAGCATTGTTGTAAGTTTCTATTTCCTGCTGTAATTTAGTTCTAGCTAACTCATATTGTTCAAGTTTATAAATCAGATCGTTTTCAAAATCAGTAATAGGTGTATATGGATGATTAATCTTTTTAAGAATAATTTCTCGTATCTTAGATATCTCCTTATTGATTTCTTCCACTACATCTTTACATTTTATATAATTGGGTGAATTCAAGACATCCATGCCTGAAAAATCAACGCTCAATTCCGGTATGATGCATTTTTTGAGATTTTTCTCATGAATATCAACTTCTTTCGATAATACTTTCTCTATACTACTAATCAAATCCCGTTTCCCTTGATCTGAGATTTCCTGAAAGCAAAAAGGACATTTCTTTGTTTTTTCTGTTGAAAATACAAATTTCATTTCATTGATTTGATCTAATTTTCCATCATCAATGAGCCGAAGAAGATATTGTTCACGATCTGAGAGCACCGTGCTTTCAACCTTCTGTGCAAGAAGACCTTGTAATACCTTTTCATCATATTGAACATTCAGTTTCACAGTATTTCTGATCTGAGCTGCTTCATTTTCCCTTACCTGCCTTAACAATTGAAGATTCTCTTCATAACGCTTTCTCAAATCTGCCAGTGTCTCGGCAGGATGCTGCGCAATTATAGAATCAATCACTTTATCCGTAACCCCAGCATTGCGCTTACCATTATTAATAATCTTTTCTCGTTCAGCCCAATGTCCTTCCCCAGACAATCCAAGGTTAATCTGAATTCTACAGTTACTTGGAGATTTTTTGTTATCCCTGTCCTTATATTCATCAGAAGCCGTTTTGAGTTCAATATTTCTGTTAGATTCAGCCTCAATTCTAAGCTCCAAATCCAATATTTTATCTTCAAGATCACCTAACTCACCCAAAAGAATAATTGTGTTTAGCCCATCATCTCGTATTTTAACACGCGAACTAACATAATCTTCATTAAACACATGAATGCACTGAGTACCCGAAAAAACAGTATCTTCCTGATCAAGCAATGTAGCTTGGACTATATCATCAACTACATCTCCTTTTGCTTTCCGCACAGCCTTAGAAATTGTACTCTTTCCAGAACCATTTTTTCCGTAAAGAAGTGATATTCTATCTTCATGCATAAATAATTCCAACTCAGTTTCTTCAGAAAAAAAACCGCCTTTAAATTTTATCTTTTTTAGCATCTTATCCTCCCATAAAGCTGTTTGAAAATGCCTGAGTATATCCATAATAGCCTTTTCTTAACCTGTCCGATGTAAAAACTGTCGTTGATTTTTCACATATACTTATTGAATAACAATCCACCTCCCATCACGCTTTGACCCGACTCTTTCAATGACTTTTTTATTCTGCAAAGAAATAAATGCACGTTCTATGGTTCTTTTTGTCA
>JAMPEW010000037.1 GCA_023664775.1 Clostridium sp.
TACATAAAGATGTGTCTTGTTGTTTTGGAATAATTTTATCACAATAAGGGACTGTGTGCAATTATATAAAGTCATTAAGAATAATTCCTGCAAAACCGCACATACTAGCATAAGGTCGTCCGAAATAATGGACTTTACAGAAAACAGATACCAAGCGACAGAAAGGAAAACATAAATGGGAGCAGTATTTTTAAAAAATGACGAAAAAATCTTTTATCTCATATCAGGTGACAAGGAAAAATTACAGGGCTGTGCATGTTCGGGCTTTGAGGTTTTGGACGCAGAACAGTCAGAGGGTGCAGGAGAAAAGCATCTGCCGGTAGTAAAAAAGAACGAAAATAAAATTACCGTAAATGTGGGAAGCATTTTGCATCCGATGACCGAGGAACACAGCATTGGCTGGATATTTTTAGAGACAAAGAAGGGTGGGCAGCTTGCGAGGCTTTCGCCCTCGTGTGAGCCTGTCGCAGAATTTGTTTTGACAGATGGTGACGAGGCTGTGGCTGCATATGCATACTGTAACTTACATGGATTTTGGAAGGCTGCGTTGTAGCTGGCACACTAAGACTGCAGATTTTGTGCCGTCGTCTGCCTTGATGCTGTAAATGCAGTGGAAAAAATCCTATGACATAAATCAAGCTTGTTTTTTCTGCAAATAATATAGCTGTTAATAACGGGAGCCTGAAAATCCTTTAAAGGTATCATGCGCAGATGCTTAGCTTTTATATATGGAATTGCCATGTTTTCAGGGAGAAATGTATAGCTTTTCTGTCCGAGCACATAGGGAATGATTTTTGAGCAGTCATCAATTTCAAGTGCAAACTGATGGTATTTCGGAAACAAATTACGAATAAACTGCCCCACATCCTGAAGCGCGAAGTTACACATAAGATAAGGCTCATGAATTAAGCACGCTCTTGTAATCCCCTTATCATATTTTTTGTTTTGGATATCCGTAACCAAAACCATTGCGTCCTGTTTAAAAAGCTCACATTGAAATGCTTTTTTCTTAAGCGGAAGATAAGAAAATACAACATCAAAAATGCCGTTTTGAAGCTGCTCCAAAAGATGTCCTGAAAGACCGATTGTTATTTTTAAGGAATCCTTTGGGTGTTTTCTATGATGCTTTAAAATGAGTGGCGCAAGATGGCCCTCGTAAATGGAGTCTGAGCAGCCTATATGTAGTTGATTTTCGAATTGATGAAGTGAGGTGATTTCTGTAAGAGATTGATTTGTTAATTCTATTACTTTTTCTGCATAAAGTAAAAACTGTTCCCCCTCCAATGTCAACTCGACACTTCGGTTATTTCTCAAAAATAATGATAGGTTAAGCTCCTTTTCCAGTTCGTTAATTCTGTTTGTGACTGTAGATTGGGCGACAAAAAGCTGTTCGGCAGCCCGTGTGTAATTTTTAGTATTTGCCAATGTAATAAATGTTTTTAGTCCGTCAATGTCCATAAGCGTACTCCGTTTTATATATTTGGGTAATCAGCAAATGGTTACATAAAGTAACCATGTATCGATGCATAATTACATGATCGTGAAGCGAATATAGTTATTCTATATTCAAGTAAAATGATAATTCGATATTCGAATAAAAACAATTTGAATTATCTATTTTACTTATAGTATAACCCATGCTTATAATATATGCAAATAAAATTTAGAGAGTGATTACATGTAAGCACATAGCGTAAAATTTAGAGAGTGATTACATGTAAGCACACAGCGTAAAATTTAGGGCATGATTGCATGTAAGCATACGGTGTAAAATTTAAGTCATGATTGCATGTAAGCACACAGCATAAAAATTTGAAAGGAGTCATTATGCAGAATATCAAGTTAAGCAACAAGACATATAAGCTGGAACAGGACCCGTATATTTATACATTGCAGGATGTAGAGAAGCCGGAGCTTTTCAGGGAAATGTTCCCGTACACGGAGACACCGAAAATAGCATTTAATTACCGCAGGGTGCCTGAAAATATGACGGAGGATATATTTATTACCGATACAACCTTTCGTGATGGGCAGCAGTCGAGAATACCTTATACGGAGGAACAGATGGTACATATTTATAAGCTGTTACATGAGCTTGGTGGTGAAAACGGCATGATTCGCCAGACGGAGTTTTTTGTTTACTCGGAAAAGGACAGAAGGGCTTTGGAAAAATGTATGGGGCTTGGGTACAAATTTCCTGAAATAACCACTTGGATTCGGGCATCAAAAAAAGATTTTGAGCTTGTAAAATCCATTGGAATAAAAGAAACAGGGATTTTGGTAAGCTGCTCCGATTATCACATTTTCCATAAAATGGGGCTGACAAGGAAGCAGGCACTTGAAAAGTATATTGGAATTGTATCTGATTGTATTGAAGCAGGACTTCGTCCAAGATGTCATTTTGAGGATATCACGAGAGCCGATTTTTATGGTTTTGTTATACCGTTTGCAAAACGGCTTATGGAGCTTTCAGGCGAGAGCGGCGTGCCCGTTAAAATACGTGCCTGCGACACAATGGGCTTTGGCGTGCCTTATCCCGGTGCTGCACTTCCCCGAAGCGTTTCGGGAATTATTTACGGACTTCAGCATTATGCGGATGTTCCATCTTGGCTGTTAGAGTGGCATGGACATAATGATTTTTATAAGGGTGTTGTAAATGCAACAACGGCATGGATGTATGGCGCAGGAGCAGTAAACTGTTCGTTGCTTGGCATTGGCGAGAGAACGGGAAATGTTCCCTTGGAGGCGATGGTATTTGAATATGCATCCTTAAGAGGACATTTTAATGGAATGAATACAAAGGTAATTACGGAAATTGCAGAGTATATTCAAAAGGAAACAAATTATAATATACCGCCGATGACCCCCTTTGTTGGGGAAAACTTTAACCTTACAAGAGCGGGAATCCATGCGGATGGAATTATGAAAAACCCTGAAATATACAACATTTTTGATACGGAGGCACTGCTTGACAGACCGCCAAAGGTTTCCGTTACCAATACGTCAGGCGCGGCAGGAATTGCGTTTTGGATAAATCAATATTATAAAAAGCAGGGAAAACCTGCAGTTGACAAAAATACTCCGATTGTTCAGGCTGTTTATGAATGGGTTATGAAGCAGTATGACGAGGGAAGAATAACGATGATTAGCGATGAGGAGCTTGTGGAGCAGATGAAGCTTTTGGCTGATTAAATTTAATGCTATATTTTTCGTTACAGTCTGCAAATGGGACGCTTGACAGTGATTTTTCACAATAATATAATATAAGCATGTTATCGGGCTCAATAACAGCCTTTGTTGATATTCTATTTTATGGGTAAAGGAGCGAAGCGGGACATGACGCAAAATAAGCAGAAAACGACTAAAAACTTGCGGGGCAGGGTGCTAATCGTATTTGCATTGATTTTTGCTGTCTCCATAGGCGTGGCAATCCTTTATTCTGTTATGACTAATCGGGTAATCAACTTGGCAGTCCAGTCTATGGATGAATTGGCGCTTCACGATGAGACTGCTATCTTAAAATCCTTGGAATACCGTTGGAATATGCTGGCAGGTGTGGGAAATGAATGTCGACAGGCAAAGTCGCAGACTGTTCAGGAGGTTTTGGAGTTGCTGCACTTAAAAGAGAGTGGCTTGGAGTGCACTGATCTTGCCCTGATAGATGAAGATGAAAACATTTATTATGGTTCCATGTTTATTACCCAAAATGAGGTGATTGCCTCATATTGCCGTGAGGGGCAAGAACGGTTTGTTGTCCGCTATGATGGGGAAAGTGAAAGTGCGGAGAGCCGAAGTGAGTGTTTGCTGTTTGGTGCGAAGATTAAGCCGTTTACCATAGAGGGAAAAACATTTACCCATATTGTCTGCCGCTTTCATATCAATACCTTGGATGGCGAAATGAAGATTGACAGTTATGATGGGGAAGGCTACAGCAGCGTATTTGACCAAAACGGCAATTATATCGTGAACCTGAACCGCAGCCATGGCATCCAAACAAGGGACAACTTCTTTACCGATTTGGAAAAATACTATCTTACAGATGGCGCTACAATTGAGGGTATCAGGGAACGTATTGCAAGAGATGAAGCATTTACCATCGCCTTTGAATCTGAGGAGGGTGGAGGTTTGATGCGCTTTACCCCTATGCCGGAGGTAGACTGGTATTTTGTCATGTCGGTTTCCCGCTCTGTCTTTGAGAGGCAGAGTATGGAGCTGCTTCGAATCGTGCTGTTAATTTTTGTGTTTATGGGAGCAGCCGTGGTGCTGGTGCTTCTGCTGGCTCTGCGCAGCCGTCAGGCTATGGCTCGGGCAAAGGCGGAGGAGAAGCATAGGGAGGAGCTGGACGAGGCTTTGTCCATGGCTGAGTCGGCAAACCGTGCCAAGACAACCTTCCTCAATAACATGTCCCACGATATCCGCACGCCTATGAATGCCATTATCGGATTTACCAATTTGGCTGCAAAATATATTGAAAATACTGACCGGGTAAAGGACTACTTGGAAAAGATTAGTCAGTCCTCCAACCATCTGCTTAGTCTGATTAACGATGTACTGGATATGAGCCGTATCGAATCAGGGAAGATGGTTTTGGAGGAAAAACCCGAGAATTTGGAGGAAATTCTGCAAAATGTCCGCAATATCATCCAGACAGATATTCACTCCAAGCAATTGGAGCTTTGTATCGATGCAGTAAATGTAACAAATAAGGATATTTATTGTGACAAGCTGCGTTTGAATCAGGTTCTGTTGAATCTGCTGTCCAATGCCATGAAATTTACCCCTTCAGGAGGGACCATTTCCCTTTGTCTGATTGAGCACGAGGGACAAAGACCCGATTGGGGTGAGTATGAGCTGCGGGTCAAGGACACAGGCATTGGCATGAGTCCGGAATTTGCCGCAACCATTTTTGAACCTTTCACACGGGAGCAGACTGCCACGGTCAGCGGTATTCAGGGTACGGGGCTGGGTATGTCTATTACCAAGAACATTGTGGATATGATGCATGGAACCATCGAGGTTCAAAGCGAAAAGGGAAAGGGAACGGAATTTATTATCAAGCTGTCCTTCCGCTTGCAGGATGAACCTAAGGAGTCTGAAGCTATCGTTACCTCAGAGGAGGTGTCCTTCCAGGGACGGCGGCTGCTGTTGGTGGAGGACAACGAGCTTAATCGTGAAATTGCTACTGAGCTTCTGCAGGAGTGGGATTTCGTTGTGGAGACAGCAGAAAATGGTTTACAGGCTGTGGAGGCAGTCAAGACATCTGAACCGGGCTATTTTGATGCTGTGCTGATGGACATACAAATGCCGGTGATGGATGGTTATGCGGCCAGCCGTGCAATTCGTGGGTTGGACGATCCTGTGCGTTCCCAAATTCTGATTATTGCAATGACTGCCAATGCCTTTGAGGAAGACCGGCAAAATGCCCTGAACGCAGGAATGAACGCTCATGTGGGTAAGCCTATTGATATTGATGCATTGCTGGAAACTCTGCGTCGGCATCTATCATAAATAGGGACTGCGAAATGCGGCTTTCCATTTTGAAAATAAGGAGCTTCGTAATTATCTGCTATTACAAATTTTAGGAGGAGATGATATGAAAAACAGGAGAAAAAGAGTTTGCGTGTTATTGGTGGCAGCATTGCTTTGTGGACTGCTGGCGGGGTGCGATGGCAAGGAGAAACAAAAGCCTAAGGTAACCTTGAATGTTAAATGCCCTACGCTTCAAATGAGTGATATCGGGGGCTGCGATGTTACCATTGCCGCTCAATTTTTGCAGAAGGCTTCTGATGACTTTTGTGCACAGTATGAGGATGTAGATGTAACAATCAATTTGGTGGAGTTTGAGCTTACCAACGAGGATGCAGAGATTCCAGGCTGTTTCGATACGCCTGATGCTGCAGATGTGCTTTTTGAAGGATACTTCAATATGTCCACTTATATCCATACAGGACGTGTGGTTCCTTTGGACGATATTATCAGCGATGAACTGCGGGCAGATATATATCCTAGTCATTGGGTGGAAAGCTCCTTAAACGGCAAGACATACATGATGCCTTTTCTAACTGCACAAAATACATTGTCCTTTGACGGTAATCTATTTCGTGAGGCAGGACTGGAGGAATATGTCAAGGACCCTGATGTGGTTCAAAACTGGACGAGGGAGCAGTATGAGTATGTCTTAAAGACGCTCAAGACCAATCTGCCTGACCTGACTGCTCCTATGATGATGTATGCAGGGGACAATCAGGGGGATACGCATATCATGACCCTCATACGTGCTTTTGGTTGTCCTTTGTTTGACGAGAATGGACGCTTTTGTGTCAATACGCCTGAAGGTATCGCTGCTTTACAGTGGATTAAGGACTGCTACGATATGGGATATTTCCCTGCAGGGGCAGACACTTTGGTCATCATGGACAACTATCACCAGTTTGTCAACGGACAACTTGGAATTTATGTCAACAATGCTTCTCAGGAGGAAACCTGCCGCAGAGAGGCCGACATGGAAATCTATTCCGTCAATTTTCCTAACTTTGCCCATCCTGAGAATCCGGGCTACGCAACTGTTTTTACCACAGGCTTTGAAGTGTTTGACAACGGTGATGAGCTTAAGGTTCAAGTTGCAAAGGATTTTGTCAAGTATATCTATGAGAGTGATTACATCGACTATATGACAGGCGCAATCCCATGCAGCGCCAGCGTAGCCGCAAAGTACACCGATGATTTGCAGGAGATTAGCAAGTATATCAATAACAGTGACGCCAACGTAAACCTCACAGGCAACAACCCAAATTGGCGGGGCGTCCGTGCTGTTTTCTACCTCAATATCCAGGATTTGTTGTTCGGCGATAAGACCCCTGAGGAGGTGGCGGAAAATATCGATGCTTCATGCAATGCGGCCATTGAAGAGGGATATGCCGATAGTAAGCTGCATGAGTGATGGAGTTTCTCCTTTCGTGCCAGCGCCTGTGGAATTGATAATCCTTCTATCGGGATGTGCGGCAGCCTTGATGCTTTGTCTTTTGATATGGAAGAAATAAACAGTAAAAAATAATAAAAATTACATAAACTGATATTGACATAAAAGGAGATTTTATTATGGAAATGCGTAAAAAATATTCCACGCTGTCAATTATCATTATGTTTATTGTAATTTCCCATGGGGCTTGGATATGGGAGGGACTTCTTACAATGACCGTGGTAGGGGAATTTGTAAATAGAGGCTTTCTGCATGGCTTTTGGCTGCCACTCTATGGGACGGGAAGCATTTTGTTATTATATGTATTTGGAAAGGAGAAAAACTCCTTTTGGAAAATTTTTCTTGGAAGTGCAGCGATATGTACCACGATGGAATACGCTGTGGCAATCGTGTTAGAGAAGCTGTTTCATAAAAAATGGTGGGATTACGGCGATGTTTTTTTAAATTTAAAAGGACGCATATGCCTGCCTGTGGTTTTTGCATTCGGCTTTGCAGGATATTTGCTGATACGGCTGCTTGCGCCATATATGGACAGGCAGATTCAAAAAATATCCTTGTCAGGGCAGAAAAAAATTTGTATTTTTTTTGGTATTATGATGCTTTTGGATTTTGGCATTTCGTTATTTTATCCAAATACGGGACGAGGCATAGCATTTTAAAGTAAAAGCGGAGGTATGATATGCAGCTTACAACAAAACGACTGATACTTCGCCCATGGCAGATATCAGATGCGGAGGAATTATATAAATATGCAAAGGATCCGAGCGTGGGTCCTGTTGCAGGCTGGCCACCCCACACCAGCGTGGAAAACAGCAGGGAAATCATACAAACTGTTTTTAACGCTGATGGTACATATGCGGTCTGCCGAAAAGAGGATGGGAAACCGATAGGCTGTGTGGCAATTACCATAGGCAAGGCGAGCAATCTAAGGCTGCCTGATACGGAGGGAGAAGTAAGCTACTGGCTCGGCGTACCGTTTTGGGGTCAGGGAATAATTCCTGAAGCGGTAAATGAGCTGCTTCGGTACGGCTTTTGTGATTTAGGACTTGAAAAAATATGGTGTGGATATTTTGAAGGAAATGAAAAATCAAAAAGAGTGCAGGAAAAATGTGGATTTACATATCATCATACATTAAAGGATATGCATTGGGTACTGATGGACGATATAAGAACGGAGTATGTAACCTGCATTAAAAAAGAGATATATAATTCTTTAAGTTATAATTGACTAACAACACTTGACAGAAAAATAGGAAAGTATTAAAGTATAGTTCATAATAAATGGAGCATGTGTATAATGTAGTTGTGTGGTTGACATATATTACCAAAATAGGAGGATCTAAATTTATAATGGAAGATGTTTTAAGAGAAAAATTGTTGGACGCAGGCGTAAATATTGAAACCGCAATGGAAAGGTTTATGAACAACGAAAAGCTGTTGGAGAAGTTTTTAAAAAAATTCCCACAGGACCCAAACTATGAGGAGCTGCTTGTGGCAGTTGCAGAAAAAAGATACGAGGATGCATTTAAGGCTGCACATACATTAAAGGGTGTGTGTGGTAATCTTTCCTTGGAAAGCTTATACGAAAATGTATGTACGGTAGTCGAGCTTCTAAGAAACGGCGAGGGCGAGGAAATTGAAACGGCACTGCCGAACGTAAAGGCAGAGTACGAGAGAGTCGTGGCGATACTTGAAACTATATAGTGAGTGGATGAAAAAAAGCTGTCGTAACAAGAGTACGGCAGCTTTTTTTACAAGAAAGCTCTCAAACCTTCTTGTAAGGCAGGATAAAAAATCCTGCTAAGATGCGAACTGCAATATCGTATGTTTTAAGAATTCACTTTCTTTTATGTAAACTTTTTTACGTAAAAAACCGATATATATAATAGAAAAAATAATATGCTGTGTAACTGTGCCGCAGACATATAAGAAGGGAGTGAGTTAAAGCAGAATACGAAGCAAGGCGGGTTATGAGAGTGGCATTTGTCGCCCCAATCTACATGAACCCCAAACAAAAAAAGGATGAGGACGAAAGGCGGCGAAAAAGACGAACCAAAACCTTTGAGGAAACACTGAGAAAATTGGAGGAGCAGGAGCTCCCGATGGATAGCACAGTAAGCTTTTATGCATAAGAAAAAATTTATGGAGGCATTTGATGAATTTAAAAGCAACAAGATAGACCCTGAAACGGTAACATGTTTCAGGGCCTTTTTTTACATTTTTTTCAGTCTGAATTTCGGTGGTTCCAGAGTCGTTTCAGGTTCATTTGCTGCTATCGCAGCAGTATCGCCAAGACTGTCAGGGCTTTGTTTCGTATCATTAGCCGGCTTGCTGTATGCAACAGTTACCTTTGGCTCCTTGGGCATGCCTTCAATATTGAGAACATCAATAAAGCGTTCAATCTCCTTTAATTCATAGTGGCTTCTGCCTATTTCAAATTTTATGTCAAGTGGTTTTGTAAGGTCAGGCTCAAACATGCCTGTCACATGATTTCTTAAAATACATATGTTGCCCTCCACAATACGGACATATAAGTCGCCCTGTGCATTCAAATCCATAATATGCTCCATAAAATGAGGCGTTAAAACGAAATATGCAGTGTGTGGCGTATCGGCGTAAACGTCAAAGGTCTTGTTAAATTCCATGCTTTCCATTTCCACTTTATTCAGACCACCGTTATTGATACGTGAACCGTAGTCCTTGGCACTGATGATAACCTGACCCGTAAAGCCTGATTTTGCATACTCATATATGCCAACCCGTCCACGGAAAAAAGTTATGGTAGATTTGCTGCTTCTGGACTGAGCGATAAGGTCGGATTGATGGTAGTGTATGTTTTTATATGTACCCTCCACATAATCCTCGCTTGTAACCTTGTCAAAAAACCCTAAGCTAAATACATTTAGTTTTACAAGCTCCTCACTTGTGATGCCCTGGGCAGGATAGTATTTATATCCCGGAAAGCATGCGTCAAGAAGCGGATTGGTGATACATCGTCTGTAATCGTTGTAAAAATCCCGTTTTGCAAGAGTAAGCTTATCATAAATTTTGCCTTTATGCCATTCCTGGATTGCAACAATGGCAAGTGTTATGATTACGAGGGGACCGGGCAGTGCAACACCAAAATTCGGCTTGTCATATTTTTTTTGTAAAGCCTGTATGTTCACTCTCTGTGGCTCTAACAGAGCTGTAAGCTTTGCTTCGTCAATGTTAAGGTCCACCTTTTCAAACTCACGCCTTGCAAGCTCCATGACCTTTTCATTGTGTGCCTGCTCCGACGCTTTCTCTGCTGCTTTCATTGCTTTTTTTTCCCACAGTGATAAAACAAGAAACACGATTGCAAGAATCTGTAAAATAATTGCAAGCACAAGGACTACTTTAAGTTCTGACACTTCCTGAATAAGAATAAGAAGCGTCAGCCAGAAAAATGTAGCAAATATTTGAAGCAAGTAAAAAGCCAATTCCTTGCCCGTCTGTTTCTTTTTTGCCATAAATCCTCCCATATTATAAAAATGAATCAAATATTAATTTATTTTTATAACTTCCATTATATTTTTGTTGGGCTGCCGCCCGAAAAGGCAGAATTAAAATCCTACTTTATATAATTATATAACAGATTGCTTTAATGTAATAGCGTTATTTCCCGATATTATTTGCCACTTTCAAGGTTTCCTTGATGGATATTTCGTTTCTTATAAGGCTGTCGCAGTAAGGATTTAAGGCGCATGATTGTTTACCCATGACAAGCCCTCACGGAGTCTGCTAAGATTCGTCTAAGGTGTCATTAGGGCTGTCGCAGCATAAAGAGTGCTGTATTGAGGTTTTGTTAAAATAGTTTTGACTGCTTTCTGTCCGAATACTATAATGGTTTATGGAGGCATGTAAAATATTGGGAAACCACGATATTTAAAATTGGAGAACAAAAATGAAAACAAGAGAGGAAATACTTTCATATTGTCTTACATTTGAGGATGTGTATACGGATGTGCCCTTTCACGATGAGAACTGGGTGCTTGCACGATATAAAAGGAATAAAAAGGCATTTGCATGGACATATGAGAGAAACGGACACATGTGCATCAACGTAAAGGTTGACCCTGAGTGGCGTGAATTTTGGAGAAAGACATACGAAGCCGTTATACCCGGGTATCATCAAAATAAGGAGCATTGGAATACCATCATACTGGACGGAACAATACCCGATGAGGATGTAAAAAGGATGATCGGGGAAAGCTATGATTTGATTAGGGGAAAACAGTAATAATCATGAGGATTTATGCCAATACTTTATATTAGCACGAGTAAAGGAGTATAGGGCATGGAATCCATATGGAGAATGGAAACGGATATTGAAAAGCGGGCGGCTCTTAAAGGAGATATAAAGACGGAGGCGGCCGTAATCGGAGCGGGAATGGCAGGCATACTTACGGCTTACTTTCTTATGAAGCAAGGAAAGCATGTCGTTGTGCTTGAGAAAAACCGTATTGGTAATGGACAGACGGGAAACACGACAGCTAAAATCACAAGCCAGCATGGGTATATTTATTCCACCCTGGTAAAATATTACGGAGAAAAAAATGCAAGGCTTTATGCAAGGGCAAATGAAGCGGCCATAGATGACTATAGGAGACTGATAGAACAGGAAAATATAGACTGCTGCTTTGAGATGGCAGATTCTTATTTATATTCCCAAAAGGATGATGCTCTGTTAAAAAGGGAATATCACGTTGCAAAAAAGCTTGGGCTTCCTGTCTCGTATGTTGAAGATACTGCGCTTCCGTTTGACGTAAAGGGTGCCCTGTGTTTTAAAAATCAGGCGCAGCTTCAGCCGCTTGCATTTGTGAAGCATATTGCAAGGCATTTGACAATATATGAAAATACTGAGGTTTTACATGTAAGCGGACACAAAATAAGAACAAATCATGGGACCGTATATGCGGATTCTATCGTTTTTGCAGCGCATTATCCCTTCCCCAAGGTGCCGGGCTTTTATTTTCTCAGACAGCATCAGGAGAGAAGCTATGTGATTGCCATTCAGGGTGTCCCAAAATTTAAGGGAATGTATTATCCTGCTGCACAGGGACTTTCCCTAAGGTGGTATCAGGATATTCTGCTTGTAGGAGGCGGCGCTCACCGTACGGGCGAGGGCACGCTCGGTAAGGGATATGCGGGACTAAAAAAACAAATTGATACGATATACGAGGATTATACCGAGGTCACGCGCTGGTCGGCACAGGATGTGCTAAGCCACGACGAGCTTCCATTTATAGGGCGTTTTTCTGTGCTTCGTCCTTATTGGTATGTGGCGACAGGCTTTAAAAAGTGGGGAATGACAGGCTCCATGATAGCAGCGAAAATTAATACGGCGCTTATCTGTGGAAAGGAAAATGAATTTGCAAAGCTTTTTACACCACAGAGGCTACACCTAAAAGCTTCGTGTAAAAAATTGTTTACTGATTTGGGTGTCAGTATTCGGGGACTTTCCAAGGGACATTTTCATATTCCCATAAGGGAGAAAAGTAAGCCGTTAAAGGGACAGGCTAAAATAGTAAGGCGCGGGCTTAGGCGTTATGGGATGTACATGGACGACGACGGAACACTTCATGCCATATCGGTAAAATGTCCCCATATGGGCTGTGAGCTTGCGTGGAATCCTGAAACTGTGACATGGGACTGTCCGTGTCACGGCTCAAGATTTACCTGTGACGGAGCGCTGATTGACGACCCATCACTGAAGGGTTGTACGAAAAGATAAAAAAACACAAGACAAATCTACGAATGTAATTTATAATAGGATAATATAGAGATGAGCAACATGCATTTTCTAAAATGTAATTAGGTATGTATAGAAGAAACATTTTGCTTATCGTGACAATAATATAAAAAAGAGTGATAAAAATGAAGAAAACGCATAAGTTTATTGTGATGGCAGCAGCCATACTGCCGCTGGTTACAGGCTGTGGGGATGACAAGTTAGTTATGTCAACCACAGAAAATACAAGAGTTACAACTGAGGCTGAAGCAGCAGATGATATTGACTATTCCACGGAGGAGGCTTCTGAGGAGGAAAAGGCGATAACGCTGGAGCAGATATTTGAGGCAAATAAGGGAGATGCTCTTTTAAGCGGTTCAAGCGGCTTTGGAGCAGAGCTTACATTTTACGAGTCAGGCGAGCCGATAGGAACGGAAAGCTATTTTATAGGCTTTGACGCAGATGGAAATTATCTTCAGGCATGTGAAAATTCAAATGGGGTTTACCGCATACTTGACCGTAAAGAAAGCTGCTGGTATGTTTTAGACCAAAGTGCAGTGTACACGCTTATTTATCCGGAGGAGGATATATTTGAACAGCTTGTGGACTATTATCACAATGATACTGTGTATACAAGGCTGGAAGATGAAAGCGGGGTATCAGAAAATATAAGCAGTATTTACCGCAGGGATGGGAAGCTCATTGTTGAAACAGTAATGACAAGTGACGGTGTAGATGGCGCTGCTTACACATATGTGCTTGATGATAATTTAAGGATAGAGGAATATGTGTGCCAAGATACACATGGAAATAAGCTGCTTACGGAAAAAACTGAGTTGAATAAAAAATATGATGCGCCTTCTTTTTTGGAGGAGCTTAGAAGTCGTGATAACGGAAGAACCATTACAATAAAATATCTTGATAGTAATACGGAATACAGCTATTATGTGACAGCAAACTATCCGGTAAGCTTTGAAACATTTTCCGGCAGCATATATTCTGACGAAGCATGTCAAAATCAGTGTACAGATATAAGCTGGGAGGAAAATCTTACAGATGAAAATGGCTTATATACGGACAAAACCGTGTATTACAAAAAAAATTAAAAAAAAATAAAAAAAGTCGAAAAAAAGGGTTGCCAAATTTCGACTAATGGGTGTATAATGAGACCCTAGGTTGATGAAACATTTATCAGCTTATGTAAAAAATGTACAATCTCCCCAAGAGGATTGTAGATAAGAATGATCAGAAGGTCTGCTGGACTCCCCTCCGGCAGACCTTCGCCGTTAATAAGGAGGGTGTTATGGGAGCTTATGAGATCGTTTCAAGGCTTGAAAAACTGCGCAAGGAAATAAATTTCCGAAACCATATTTTTATGATTGTTTTTTTTGCTACATTTTTTGCGGGTATATTTATCAGTATGTTCGGCAGTGAGGGGTTTCAAGCATTTATTGGGTTGATGTTTTTTCTAGCGTTTATTGTAGCCTTCGTGTTTGGAATGCACGGAAATAATAAAATAAAGGAATTTAAAGCACTTTACAAGCAGCAGTTTGTGGCTGCATTATTGGGAGAGTTTTTTGAAAACCCACAGTATATATGGGATAAGGGCTTTACATCAGAGGCGGTAAGAAGCTTTGGAATTTCACAGATGGGCAACCGGTTTCACTCTGAGGACTATATTTCGGGTATCTATAAGGGAGTTTCCTTTGAACAGTCCGATGTAAGAATTCAATATCACACAAGTGGAAAGAATAGTCGTACCACAACATATTTTTCAGGGCGTATGTTTGTATTTCATTTTACGGGGCGAAATGTTCTTCCATTGCAAATATTTTCAGAGGGATTTTCCTATAGGGCAAGACCGATAGAACGGTTTAAGATGAACAAGGTCAATATGGAAAGCGTGGAGTTTAATCGATGCTTTGACGTTAAAGCGGCACGTGAGCATGATGCATTCTATGTACTTACACCTCCGATGATGGAAAAATTATTTAATCTTCAGTCAAGATTTGGAAATGTTGCCCTCAACTTCGATGGAGAAAGACTGTTCCTTGGATATAACTGTGGCTTGGGCGCTTTTGACGCAGATATGAGAAGACCGATAGATTATCCGACAGAGCGGGAAAAAATGAAAAACGATATGCAGGTAATTATGGATATCATAGACATAATGGAGCTTGCAAATAAGAATACACAGTAACATAATCACAGAAAAAGGGCTTGTCACAGTAAGGAGTTAAGGCACACATAAAAATACAAAATAAAAGAGGGCTTGTCACGGGTAAACAACTATGTGCCATAAATCGTTACTGTGACAGCCCCTTTCTGTGATTTTTACGCCTGCATTGCTGCTTTTAATGCAGTATCTAAATCTTCTAGTATGTCGTCTATATTTTCAAGTCCTACGGAAAATCTTATCATTCCGCCATCTATTCCTGCCGCCACAAGCTGTTCATCAGTGAGCTGTCTGTGGGTTTCACTGGCAGGATGAAGCACGCAGGTTCTTATATCTGCAACATGCACCTCATTTGACGCAAGCGTAAGGGAATCCATAAACTTGGCTGCCGCAGCACGTCCACCCTTGATGTTAAAGGAAATAACACCGCTACAGCCCTTCAGGTATTTGCTTGCAAGCGCATAATCCTCATCGGAAGGAAGTCCCGGATATGATACGCTCTCTACAACAGGTGATTGCTGCAGGTGCTCGGCAACTGCAAGCGCATTTTCACAATACTGCTTCATGCGGACAGGCAGTGTTTCAAGTCCTAAGTTAAGTAAGAATGCGGAATGTGCGGCAGGATAAACGCCGAAATCTCTCATAAGCTGCATTCTCGCCTTTATAATGTATGCCATTTTTCCGTAGCTTTTGGTGTATGAAATGCCATGATAGGATTCGTCAGGCTCTGTAAGCTCAGGGAATTTGCCGTTTGTCCAGTCAAATTTACCACTGTCGACAATCACGCCGCCGACCTGAAGGGCATGTCCGTCCATATACTTGCTTGTGGAATGGATTACGATATCTGCCCCAAATTCAAAAGGCTTGCAGAGAATTGGCGTTGCAAATGTATTGTCCACAATAAGCGGCACGCCCATTTCATGGGCAATGCCTGCAAAACGCTCTATATCAAACACCTTTAGCGCAGGATTTGCAATCGTCTCGCCAAAGACCAGCTTGGTATTTTCCTGAAAGGCAGCCTTTATCTCGTCATCAGAGGAATTTCGGTCAACGTAAATACATTCAATTCCAAGCTTTTTCAGGGTAAAGGAAAATAAATTGATGGTTCCGCCATATATCTGAGGCGTGCTTATAATGCTGTCCCCCGCCTTGCAAATATTTAATATAGACAAAAGCGTTGCAGCTTGTCCTGATGTGGTGCACATGGCGCCTACGCCGCCTTCAAGGGCATTTATCTTTTCTTCAACTGCCATGACCGTTGGATTGCCGAACCGTGAGTAGCATAGTCCCTTTGTCGGGTCGTCGAATATTGCGGCTACCTCGGCAGCGGAATCATATACATATGTTGTACTCTGTACGATAGGCAGAACTCTCGGTTCTCCGTTTTTTGGTGTATAGCCCGCATGCAGGCATTTCGTTTCGTCCTTCATTTTATGCTTAACCTCCTTGTGTTATAAAACAAAATATCACTCCTATTATACAGTTCGGCAAAGCTTTTTAAAAGGGGTAAATTAAGAAAGATAGGAAGTCCTCCGGCATGGGGAATATTTTGTGAGTGTCACGGAATAAAAATGCAAATTGTTTGCATATTATATTGACATAAAAATAATGCAAGTGTATAATGCAATCTGCAAATTGTTTGCAAATTCAGACGGCAGACATTTTAATCGGAAAGCTGATATGAAGGAAAATAAAATGAAAAAGCTAGTATGTGTTTTTTTAATATTGTGCATATGTGTAACGATGTGCGGCTGTAATGACAGGCATACATTTAACAACGGAAAAATCACAGTTGTATGCACGAGCTTCTCTGCCTATGACTGGGTTAGGGAGCTTGCGAAGGATGAGCTTTCCCATATTAACCTTAGGTATCTAGGCGAAAAGGGGGTTGACATGCACAGCTATCAGCCGTCAGCGGAGGATATGGCTGTTATAAAAAGCTGTGACTTGCTCATATATGTAGGAGGAGAATCGGAGGACTGGGTGGAGGATGCCCTTGAAGATGATGGAAACCCTGATATGCTTGTGGTAAAAATGCTTGACGTTGTGGGGGAAAATGCACTTGTGGAGGAAGAACTGCCGGGAGTATCGGGCAAGGAGCATGAGCACGAGCAGGATGAGGAGTATGACGAGCATATATGGCTGTCGCCAAAAGGGGCGGCGCTGATTGTAACAGAGATAGAAGGCTGCCTTAAAAAGCTTGATGGGGAAAAAGCCTCATATTACAGGGGAAATTATAATGGATATATGGAAAAGCTTAGTGCCCTTGACAAAGATTATGCCAAAGCTGTGGAAACGGCGGCTGAAAAAACAATTTTATTTGGTGATAGATTTCCTTTCAGATATATGACGGAGGATTACGGACTCGATTATTATGCTGCCTTTGACGGCTGTAGTGCCGAGACGGAGGCAAGCTTTGAAACGATTACATTTTTGGCAGGCAGGCTTGACGGGCTTAATCTGAAATACATTATTGTAATAGATGGCTCGGACAAGAGGCTTGCAAATACAATCAATGAAAGCACCAAGGACAGGGATAAAATCATTGTGGAACTGGATTCCATACAGTCAGTTTCGGCAGATGACATTGAAAAGGGCTACACGTATATAGGAGCAATGGAAAAAAATCTGCGGGTGCTGGAAAGCGTGCTGCATTAACATAAGCAAACGACACTGCTAAAATGGATTTTTTTTCCATGGCTGTTTTAAAGGAAGGTGGATTTATGTCGTATATATCATGCAAAGACCTTACACTCGGATATGAGGGGGAGGCTGTTGCGGAGCATGTAAGCTTTGAAGTAAATAAGGGGGATTACCTGTGTATTGTGGGAGAAAACGGTGCAGGAAAAAGCACCCTTATGAAAACGCTGCTTCATCTCACGAAGCCTTTAGGCGGCACTATGGAAATCGGAGACGGGCTGCTGCCCTATGAAATAGGCTATCTTCCCCAGCAGACGGTTGTACAGAGGGATTTTCCTGCAACGGTTTGGGAGATTGTTCTTTCCGGAACCCTGTCTGGAAACGGCGTAAGACCCTTTTACGGAAAGGAACAAAAAAAGCTTGCAAAAGAAAATATGAAGAAGATGGATATTTGGGAGCAGAAAAATAGGAGCTACCGTAAGCTTTCAGGCGGACAGCAGCAGAGAGTACTGCTTGCAAGGGCGCTTTCGGCAACGGCAAAGCTTCTTGTGCTTGACGAACCTGTGACGGGGCTTGACCCAAAGGCAACGGAGGAATTTTATAATCTGATAAGACAGCTGAATAAGGAGGGAATTACAATCATTATGATTTCCCATGACATGGAGGCGGCACTTAAATATGCAGGACATATTCTTCATGTAGAAAAAACAGGTTCCTTTTATGGAACGAAGGCTGATTATATAAAAAGTGATCTTTACAAGAGCTTTCACTTCGATACGTGCCGTCATAAGCATACGAAGGAGTGCTTTGAGGGAGGTGGACAATGATGGGACTGATTGAAAAGCTGCAATTTTATTTTGGGTTTTCCTTTGTGGTAAATGCGCTGATTGTTGGCGTTCTCATAGCACTCTGCTCCTCCCTTTTGGGAGTGACCCTTGTGTTGAAACGCTTTTCATTTATTGGTGATGGGCTTTCCCATGTGGCATTCGGTGCAATTGCCATAGCGTCTGTGCTTAAGCTATCAAATCAGAATATTATCGTGATGCCCGTTACGGTTTTTGCGGCAGTGCTGCTTCTTCGGATGGGACAGAACACAAGGATAAAGGGGGATGCGGCAATTGCCATGCTGTCCGTAGGCTCACTTGCAGTCGGCTATCTTCTTATGAATGTATTTTCAACCTCTGCAAATGTGTCGGGGGATGTGTGCTCTACGCTGTTTGGCTCCACCTCCATACTTACGCTGTCAGATGCCGATGTAATTTTGTGCATCATAATGTCTGTGGCTGTTATCGTCATATATGGCATGTTTTACAACAGAATTTTTTCTGTGACGTTTGACGAGAGCTTTGCAAAGGCGACAGGCACAAATGTAAATGCATACAATTTTCTCATTGCGGTTGTAACTGCCGTAATTATAGTGCTTGCCATGAACCTTGTAGGCTCGCTGCTTATATCGGCGCTCATTATCTTTCCTGCCCTGACGGCAATGAGAGTTATGGACAGCTTTAAGGGCGTCGTCGTATGCTCTGCCGTTTTGTCGGTCATATGTGCCCTTGTGGGGATTATTGCCTCAATATTGTATTCAACGCCTGTGGGGGCAACGATTGTTGTCGTGCAGATTGTTGTATTTTTCATTGTCAGTTTTTGTGCAAGGTTTGTCGTGAAAGCTTAAGGCAAAATATGAATAAAATTTGAATAAATTGTAAAAAGAATGTGATTGTGAATTATTGTAATTCTCTCCTGAACATGTTATGATAAAAAGGATTATATAAACGGCTTTACATTTTAACGGTATATAGTGGAAAGGGGATTACATTTTATGAAAAAATCTATTTTTTCAAGGGCAGCATCATTTGCTGTTGTGGCTGTGATGGCTGTGACCTCCTGCCTTGGCTTGGCAGGGACGTCTGACAGCCCTGGGGCTTTGGCAGCAGATACATATAAGATTAAGGAGTATACGCCGGAGCAGATTATGGGGAGCTACGGTGTGATAGCACTTAATAAGCTTGACATGAATGCCCACTGTCATAGTAATTTTTTGGTTAAGCACCTGAATGCACAAAGTGACAGCGGACTTAGGACAAGCTACGATCCGTACAATAAAACCGAGGAATTTTATTTTGAGACATTTGAAAATGTCAGTGCACAATTGTCAAACGACCCTCAGAGTGGTTATTTGTATATCGGTAAGGATGTAAGCGTTACAAAGATGAATGACGGTGTAATGGTAAGCTATGGCGGTGTTACCCGAACTATAAATAAACCGAGACCTGACCGTGTTACCCATGAAACTGCTGCTAACAGATATGCAGATATGAGCGATATTGCTGCAAAAATGCAGAAATATAATCAGGATATCGTGGGACTTACAGCTACGACAAGTAGCGTATCATATGATTTCACTACTGATCAAAATAACAAGCACATAACCTGTACAGGCAGCGGCACGCATGTATTAAACATAAGTGGTACGGAATTTCTTGTGAATCAAAATAAGATAGATATCCGTTTTAATGGTATTACAGAGGAAGATACGGAAACGAGCCTTGTTATCAACATAGATATGAATGGTATGACACGCCTCGGACTAGGTGAGCTTTTACTTAACTATGGTGATAAGGGTATCAATAACTCTGAGGCTAATGCAACCTCAAACCATAACAGAATTTACTACAACTTTTACGACAGCAGTAAATCTAATAAGCAGTACACAGGCGAGATTGACTTTAACGGCAGAGGCTTCGGTACAGTGATAGCGCCTTCGGCTACTGTTGTTTTGGGACAGAATTGGGACGGAGTTGCAGTTGGCAATAACGTAAAAATTAATGGAGAGTTTCATAGGGTTGTTAATCCGATTGGCGCACCTGAGTTTTCAGACGACGTTTATCAGGAGGAAACAGGCGAGATAACATTGGCTAAGACAAAGACAGGTGGAACACTTCTTGCAGGAGCAGAGCTTGAGCTTGAAATAAAATCCATAAAGCATGACTTGGTAAATGTAAAGGTGAATAACAGTAACACGCTTCCGAGTGGATTTACATTAACAGATAGCAATAAAAAAATTACGTGGACAAGCGGGTCGGCTTCGGTTACGTTCAGTGAGCTTCCTGAAGGTGAGTATACATGGAGAGAAACAAAGGCACCTACAAGCGGTGGTAATTATGAAATTGCCCCGGAAATCCGTTTTAAGGTAGGGGCTGACGGAAATGTATATCTGTATACAGGAAATGATGATTATTCTAATACAGCTTATGACATCACTAAGACTGTGAATATGGTGGATGGTGTTGTTGTACAGGCAGAGTTTTCCAAAAAAGCTGCCGCAAATTACTTTGGAATTGAACAGGAGCTTGCAGGAGCTAAGCTTCAGCTTACAATTACACCGACAGCGCCAACAAATAAAGACTTGGCGGATGTAACCTCTGTATCAGGTCCAAGCTTTACACGTTCTGCTGACAATAAGAGCATAACATGGACAAGCGGTACAACACCTGCGGTATTTGAAAATCTGCCGAATGGAGAATACACGTGGGAGGAGCTTTCGGCGCCTGCAGGATATAAGAAATCAGAGCCTGTAAAATTTAAGATAGAAAATGAAAAGGTATATTTGTATGATAATAACACAAAGGGGTATTCATCCAATGAGTATGGCACGAAGCTGAAGATGATTGACGAGGTTGTTACTGCGGAAGGTTCGCTTTCAAAGCAGACGGTTGCAGGCACGGAGCTTCCTGGTGCTGCCATGGCAATTACATTGACGTCAGGTGAATATGTTTTAAATGATGTTAAGTCGGCTTCAGGTCATGATCTGTTCCATAGACGTTTGGATTGGCAGAAGGATGACGATACGCAAGTATTTAGCTATACTTGGACAAGCACTGCGAAGCCTCTTGAGCTTACAGGACTTCCGGTTGGCGAATATGTGTGGGAGGAGATAACGGCTCCTGCCGGCTACAAAAAGGCAGCCCCTGTTCGGTTTAAGGTTGATGTGGATGGAAATATATATCAGTATAATGATAAAACGGGTGCCTACACTGCAACGGAAAAGCTTGTTATGGTAGATCATCTGTTGACAGATCCTGATACGCCAAATCCGGGTGGCAATAATCCTGTAAACCCTAATACCCCTGGCGGCAGTGACCCTGTGAACCCTGATACCCCGAATGACCCTGTAACTCCTGATACTCCTGTGGGTACGGGAAATCTTAAGGTTATTGTATACGATGAGAAAACAAATGAGGTTGTCCCAAATGCTACGGTTGTTATTACATATCCTGACGGGGTAACCCAAAAAACAGATATAACCAATTCAAATGGTGAAATATCATTTGTTAAGGTTCCTGTAGGTGAATATACGGTTGTTACGGCGAAGGTTCCTGACGGCTATACCGTTACCGCAGGCAAGGAGCATAAGGCGGTAGTTGTTGTGGATGAGACAACTGTGCTGGAGGTACTGATTAATACCGATGTAGGCTCACTGATTATAACCGTATATGATGAGAAAACAAATGAGGTTGTTCCAAATGCTACGGTTACCGTTACATATCCTGATGGAACAAAGAGCCCATACATGACTGATTCGGAGGGTAAGATTGCACTGTTAAATGTACCTGTCGGTAAATATGTGACTGAGACGACAAAGGTTCCTGACGGCTACACCGTTACGGTAGGCAAGACCTATGAGACAACAGTTGTGGCAAGCCAAACCGCAGAATGTAAAATATATATTGTTACGGATAAGACGGATAAATCTGTGAATACCGGCGATACCTTTAAGGTACTTCCGTTCATCGTTATTATGACGGCTGCTCTTTTTGGCATCGTTATTATGCTTGTAAAAAGAAGGAAGCATGGGGAGTAAATTAAGTAAATAAACGTATGGGCTGTCGATACAGGCAGGAGGCTGTAAGCTTCCTTGTGGTCTTAATGCGGCAGCCCTATTCATTTAGGAGGAAAGATGACAGATAAGGAAAATATGCATAACCTGACAGAGATACCTGAGGAACTCAGAAAGGAAATCGAGGAGGAAGCAAGAGAAGAACTCAAGGAGGAAATTAAAGAAGAAATCCGGGAGGAAATAAAAGAGGGCATAAAAGAAAAAAAGGAGGAAATCAGGGAAAAAAGGGAGGAAATAAAAAAGAAGCAGGGTAAGGCAAAGGAGTATTTTTACAGTGTCTTTAATATTACCGACAATATGATGAGCTATGAGGAAATAGACGCCATGATGCGTGAGCAGACGGTTATTCACGGCGCAAATATGTGGATTCTCATGCTTGCCATTTTTATCGCATCCATCGGCTTGAATGTAAATTCTACTGCGGTCATTATAGGTGCTATGCTTATCTCCCCTCTTATGAGCGGTATACTTGCAATGGGATATTCCATTGCCGTGAGGGATTTGCAGCTTTTGAAGCATGCGCTTGTGCGGTTTGCAACCCAGGTTGTCATAAGCCTGATTGCTTCAACCATATATTTTTCCCTGTCCCCAATGACAGCTCCGACAGCAGAGATGATAGCAAGAACAAGTCCGACCTTATGGGATGTGCTCATAGCGCTTTTTGGTGGACTTGCAGGTATGATAGGCAATACAAGAACAAAGCACTCAAACGTAATTCCCGGTGTGGCGATTGCTACTGCACTTATGCCGCCGCTTTGTACGGCAGGATATGGAATTGCAACCGGGCAGCTTGATTTCTTTTTGGGAGCATTTTATCTGTTTATTATCAATACGCTTTTTATCGCAATATCGACTGCAATTATTACACTTATACTGCGTGTGCCATACCACAAAAGCATCAGTGCAAAAAAGCAGAAGCGTGTCAATATTGCCATTGTATTTATTGTAATCATTGTTGTTATGCCGAGTGTGTTTATCGGTGCCAAAACGGTTTATGATTCCTATATCAATACAAGCATAACAAGCTATCTTGAAAAAGAGTTTGAATTTGCTGATACGCAGATTGTAAAATCTGAATATGATACGGATGAAAAAACAATATCGGTATCGCTTGTGGGAAGCACTGTTTCAGATGATGTTATAAAGATGCTGGAGAGCAGGCTTACGGAATACGGACTTGATGAGTTTACGCTTCGGGTTACGCAAAATGTTTTTACACCGACAGGCGAGGATGACGGCGATAAGATTATAATAGCCGTTCAGGAAAATACAATAAGCGAGCTAAATGAGGAGCTTATGGAGTACGAAACGGCAATCGCCTCTTTGAAAGGTGAGATAGACGGGTATGAGGCAGCCATGGAGAAATACGAGCTTATAAAGTCACTTCCTGCAAAGGTGGAAATCATATATCCCCATCTGCAAAATTGTCACATCGGCATTATGTATGACGGCAAAAGAGAGGTTGTTGTTTTAACGGCAAATGCAGATGAAATGCCTGAGGAGTATGAGACGGAGTCCATAAAAAGCTGGCTGAAGGCTGAAACCGGCTTGGAGGCATCGGAGGTTCTTATTATTTTGAATGAGCCTGAGGACGAGGCGGCTGATGAATAATGATAAACTGTTAGTGTCTAATGGAAAAACTGTTGGGACATGGAGTTAGCTTATTTGCCAAAGGCAGACGGGAGCGGCTGACGGTTCGGATTTAAAAGGGGAAGAATATGAAAAAAATTTTAATTGTCGAGGATAACCTTGCGCTTGCAGGAGAGCTTAAAATCCTCCTCGACAGAAACAATTATGAGGCATCTTATATTGTTCAATTTAATAATATTGTAGAGCAGATACAAAATCGAAATCCTGACATGGTGCTCCTTGACATTAATTTGCCGGGCGTTGACGGTGAAAGCGTGTTACGGTCGCTGCGGGCATTTTCGGATGTTCCGGTTATCATGGTTACAAGCAGAAATACAGATATGGATGAGCTTTTGTCATTAAGCTTTGGAGCTGATGATTTCATAGCGAAGCCGTACAATCCATCCATACTGCTTCTTCACATTGAGGCTGTGTTTAAGCGTATCGGAAAAAGCGGCGATACGGATATCCTGCGGTATCAGGATATTGTTTTAGAGCCGTCAAGGGGCGTAATTACCGTAAACGGACAGTCGGTGGAGCTTACGAAGAATGAGATGGGTATTCTTGCTTATATGTTTCGGGCACAGGGAAAAATTGTTTCAAGGGACGAGCTGATAAGCTATCTGTGGGACTCGGACGAATTTGTGGACGACAATACGCTTACCGTTAATATAAATCGTGTCCGCAGGAAGCTTGAGGAGTGTGGATATTACGATATTATAAAGACAAAAAGAGGACAGGGGTATATACTGGAATGAAGCTTGGCGCGTATTTGTGGAATAAAAAAATACTGGTAGCAGGTACGGTTTTCCTTGTTGGCTGTATCTATATGATGGGCTTTGCATTTAAGGCTGACATGCAGTATCAGAATGCACTGGCATTTCTGCTTGTCCTTTTAGTCATGGGTTCTCTTTTCTATGATTTTTTCAGACGCAGGCATTTTTATAATGAAATACGTTCTATTCTTTCACAGCTTGATGAAAAATATCTGGTTACAGAAATGATTGATAACCCCGGCTTTCCTGATGGCGACATTATGCTTGATGTGCTTTACGAGGTTGACAAAGCCATGAAGGAACACATCAATAAAATGGAGCTTTCGGTGACGGAATTTAAGGAGTACCTTGAAATGTGGATTCATGAGGTAAAGGTGCCGATTTCCAGCTTGGATTTAATGAATTACAATGGGAGCACGGATTTAAAGGGGCAGAAAAAGCAAATAGATAAGATTGAGGCATATGTGGAGCAGATATTGTTTTATGCCAGGGCGGATGCACCTGAAAAGGATTACCTTATGAAGCGGTGCAATCTCAATCAGATGGTAAATCATGCCGTAAAGGAGCAAAAGGAGCTGATATTGGGGAATAAAATCAGCATCGTGAAGGAAGACCTTGACATTGACATTATATCCGACAGCAAATGGCTGGAATTTATGCTTGGGCAGATTGTGAATAATGCAATCAAATATCTGATTGTCAGGCAGGAGGAGGATAAGAACGTCAAGGGAGCGATTACATTTTCGGCAAAAAGGATGGAGGACACGGTCACGCTTTCCATCAGGGATAACGGAATTGGAATCAGCGAGGGCGATTTAAAGCGGGTGTTTGACAAAAGCTTTACTGGTGAAAATGGCAGAAGGACGGCTGCCTCAACAGGCATGGGACTTTACATTTGTAAAAAGCTGTGTGATAAGCTGGGGCATGGAATTGAAATAGCGTCCGTTCAAGGGGAGTTTACGGAAGTGAAAATCAGTTTTGGCAAGGATAGGTATTATGAGTTTATGTGAGAGGATAGCACTATCAGTTTTCCATTACACTAAAAAAACGCCTTGCGCTACATACGCTTTTGTGTTATTATTTCTCTAAAGCATAAGTCTTTCTATTCTGTTTTGAGGCACATGCCTCATCAAAAAAATCAGAAAAATTCGGAACTTCGATGCTTTAAGTTCATTACATTACAATTTAAGCAGAGAGGTTGTCCGTATTTTGGAAGGATAATGTATGTGTTGTTTTACTGGAGAGTTTATTGCAGTACAAACGGAATTTTGCTACAAGAGTAATAGCAATAATTCGGTACGAGTGAAAATCCGGTATAAATGAAATTCGCTACAAGCAAAATTGTGGCAAGATAGATTTGGGTAACCTCCTGTGGTATTTGATTAGGGGGGAAAACCAAATGAAAAACAATGAGAAATTGGAACACGGCACAAAACAGGAACAAGGCATAACGCAAAAGCTGCTTACATGGGAGCAGTGGCAGGAGCTTACAGGCATACAAACGGTAATACGGGAATATAAAGATACGGTATTTCGTATGCTGCACAGGGACAAGAGAAAGCTGCTTGCACTTTACAACGGCATAAACGGAACAGACTACGATAACC
>JAMPEW010000038.1 GCA_023664775.1 Clostridium sp.
GACCTGCTCCAACAGGAAGACCGTCCTCTGAGAAAGCACTCTGAGTACGTCCATAAACAATCTGAAGGAACAACTCTCTCATTGCCGTATTGATTGCATCACATACCAAATCAGTATTCAACGCTTCCATAACTGTAAGTCCCGGGAGAATTTCCGCTGACATAGCCGCTGAATGGGTCATGCCTGAACATCCTATAGTCTCAACCAATGCCTCCTGTATAATACCTTCCTTAACATTTAAAGTAAGCTTGCAGGCACCCTGCTGTGGAGCACACCAGCCAATACCGTGTGTAAGACCTGAAATGTCTTTAACCTCTTTTGCCTGAACCCACTTTGCTTCTTCCGGAATTGGGGCACAGCCATGATGTACGCCCTGTGCAACCGGACACATGTTTTCAACTTCCTGTGAATAAATCATTTTGAGACTCCTTTCAATTTATAGAATTTTCTTAATTGATGTTTTTCTAAAAAAACAGCTTCATTACCGTCATTCAAATTATAAGAAAAACATCACTGCATCTATTTTCTCACAAAGTGAATAATTAGTCTACTATTTTTTGACATTTTTGAACCAAATTTTTGTAGAACAAAGTGCCTTCGGCACCTTTACGCTGCCACTGCTTTGATGGCACTTTGGGCGAATCCTAGCAGGATTTTTAATCCTGCCTTATAAGGAAGTTCGAAGAAATTACCTATATAAAAAGGAGCTGCATGCCAGACAGCACATCAGCCCCATTTTCTTAGAATGCTTTAAAACTATTAATTGCATGGAAGCCTACTTTTTTTCCTTACCAAGCTTCTTGGCTTCCTTTGTGTCATCTTCCTTTGCCTTCTTATCATCAACCACATCATCCTTAATTTCTGCCGAGCCTGCTTTTTCAACCTCGGCTATGGCATTTTTATGCATAGGAATACGACAATTTTTGTTATTGCCAAACTCAACAATAACAGTTGTATCATCAACAATGTCGAGCAATGTACCATAAAATCCACCGGTTGTCATGATACTGTCTCCAGGCTCCATGGCATTATGCAAATCCTCCATCGCCTTCTTCTGCTTCTTCTGCGGTCTTATAAGCATAAAATAAAATACAAGTATCCATATAATGATGACAAAAATAAAACCTACTGCACTTCCTGCCTGTCCCTCTGTTGTTGCTGCTTCTAATAACATTTAAAAATTCCTCCTAATTATTCTTAAAGCCCTCCAATTTGCACCGCTTATACTCCAAAAAACGATGTTCAAGAATTGCCTCCCTAATCTCTCTCAACATATTATTATAAAAATACAAATTATGCAATACACAAAATCTCATTCCGAGCATTTCTTTCGCCTTCAGCAGATGTCTTATATATGCTCTTGAATACCTTTTACATACCGGACACCCACACCCTTCTTCTATCGGATGCTCGTCTGCCTCGTATTTTGCATTAAACAAATTAAGCTTTCCGTTATTTGTATAAACATGTCCATGCCTTCCGTTTCTCGTGGGGTATACACAGTCAAAGAAATCAACGCCCCGCTCAACAGCTTCAAGAATATTCGCAGGCGTTCCAACACCCATAAGATAGGTGGGCTTTTCCTTTGGTAAATATGGGACAACAGCCTCAATAATTCTGTACATTTCATCATGGCTCTCACCCACAGCAAGACCACCAATGGCGTATCCGTCAAGATTAAGCTCTGATATCTGTTTTGCATGCTCGATACGAATATCATCAAATATTCCACCCTGATTGATGCCAAACAGCATTTGCTCCTTGTTAATTGTATCTTCTAAATTATTCAGACGTTCCATCTCAGCCTTACATCTTACAAGCCACCTTGTAGTCCTATCCACAGAAGGCATGATATAGCTTCTGTCCGCAGTGGAAGGAGGGCACTCATCAAATGCCATAGCAATTGTAGACGCAAGATTTGACTGTATCTGCATACTCTCCTCAGGTCCCATAAATATTTTTCTTCCATCTATATGAGAATTAAAATAAACGCCTTCCTCCTTAATTTTTCTAAGTCCCGCAAGGGAAAACACCTGAAAGCCTCCCGAATCCGTGAGTATCGGCTTATTCCATGACATAAACTTATGCAAACCACCCAACTGTTTTATAAGCTTATCACCTGGTCTTACATGAAGGTGATATGTATTGGAAAGTTCAACCTCAGTACCAATATTTTCCAAATCCTCCGTAGACACGGCCCCCTTTATGGCAGCCACCGTCCCCACATTCATAAAAACAGGGGTTTCAATCACTCCGTGAGGTGTTTTAAGCTGACCTCTTTTTGCATTTCCGTCTGTTGTTATTAGCTTATACATTTCTATTTACTCCATAATATCTTTTAAATTTCTTGCAAACATCCATATAGTATGATAAATAATAAATAGGATGCCATACTGACAAACAGAAAGCTTCAATCTGTTTCCTATCATAAATTATAAAGGATGCCGTTATGTTTCGTATTTGGGGAAAGATAATGAAAGAGAATAAAGTAATGCGTGACTATACCGTATGCGTAGACGGCCAAAGCATGACAAGAACACAAAAGGTCTATCATGCCTTGGATGAAATCTGCGTAAAATTTGACCTGCCAAAACCCTTATGGCTGAAGAAAAATCAGCAGGACTTCATACGAAGCGCTCGTACACGGTTTAATCAGGATAACTTTATTGAGCAAATAAACTTTGATTACCTTGACTTCCAAATCATCGAGGAGGATGATTAAATGTCGTATTCATCTGTATATTCTTCCCCAATGTATTCATCTTCTTCAGCAGCATCTTCCTCAGAAGCATTTTCATCCGGATATTCTCCATCTAAATCTTCTGAATATCCTTCCTCAGAAACATACTCCTCACTTTGATATTCCTCATCAAAAGCATCTTCTTCACTGTCAGATACTTCCTCCGGAGATTCCTCATCCCAAGAATCATCAGATGCCTCCTCCAAATCAGTTTCTTCTGCCGCCGCAAGCTCATCCCCAGCTTCTATCACTTCCTCCTCAGCAGCATCATAATTATCTTCAGCAGCTTCCTCATCTTCCGACTCCTCTGATATTTCAGTGGCAGCCTCCTCCGCCGTGTCCTTCATTTTCTCATCATCACCGTTTTTAAGGCTTCCGATTATATCTGCAATCTGATCTAATTCGGCAATAACAAGATTAAGCTCATAAAGATTCTTCTGACAAAGCTCAACTGACTGCCTTGCATTTGACTCTATTTTCTGACTTGCCTGCTGTTGGCTTGCAACACCATCTATAATGGAGTTATTTGACGCATCAAGATTGTTGCTTATGCTGTCAAGCTGCTCCATCTCCATATGAAGCTGGTCAACAGCTCCTGCAATTACCTGAAATGAATTGTCCGCCGCATCGATGCATTTTGCCTGCTCAGCCACTGAATGTACACTCTGTTCTATAAGGTCAGATGTATGCTTTGCAAGCTCGGTAACACCCTTTAACAGTGACGTAATATTGTCAATTGAGCTCCTTGTATCATCTGCCAGTTTTCTTATCTCATCTGCAACCACGGCAAAGCCTCTGCCCGCATCGCCTGCCCTTGCAGCCTCTATTGACGCATTTAAAGCAAGCAGGTTTGTCTGACTTGATATCTGATATATAATCTGCGTGATTTCCTCTGCCGAAGCAACCTTTTCACAAAGCTCTGCAGAAACTCTTGTAACATTGTCGTTTGCAACATTGATATCCTCTGATTTATCCTTCAAATCCTCAATCACTTTAAGACCTGACTGTACGGATTTTATTGCCTTATTTGTAGACTCCACAGTGCTGTCCTTAACATCAATCAGTGTGTCTATAACATTCTGTATCTGCTGCGTCATGTCAGAGGTATTCTCCATCTCTGAAACCATGTCAGAAACCTCTGCGGATATGGCGTCAACAGAACCGGTAACCTCCGTTGTTGCATTTTGAAAATTATCAAGCTTGTTTTGAAGAAGCTGAATGTGGGTATTTCCATTGTCGACAACCTTTACCATATTCTCGGTAATCTCCTCCTGATAGGCAACATGGTACTCTATCTCCTGCTTGTCAGTCTGCTGCTCACGAAGCACTATCTCACATGCATATATGATTCCCACGGTAAAAACAATGGCAAAAACAAAAAGCTCTACCCACGAAATTGACGGAATAAATCCATTGCGTGCAATCTGAATGATTGTCTCAATAAGCAGTCCGATTACCGATATTCCACAGGTTGCCTTAATGTGTGACGTATCCATGTAAATGATGCACATTCCCATAGCCACATATATCGGTATGGCATCTATAAGACTGGAGGACGTAAGAAAGCTTATAATTACCAAGCCTGCATACAGCGATATGGTTGTGTACTTAATCATATCACTTCTGTCATTTATAATATTTAACGCTATATTTCCTGCTAAAAACAAAGCAAACAAAACAATCAGTAATGCAAGATTTTTCTGATTTTTATTATTCAGTATTAGTATTAAAATTTTAGCTGCCGCAAAAGCAGCCATTATTTTCACAGCCAGCGAGTTCTTTTTTGCAAGTCTCATTCCATTCATTCACATTACCTCATTACTTTTTTTAGTTGCAAATTTATTTCTACATCAAAAAGTATAACATATTGTGTTGGTTAAAGTCTATAACATAGTTGCCGTATTAATAAGTTTTTAGTTACATGAAATACATTTATTAATGAACGCAATTATGTAAATTACACCTTTTTCTTGTACTTTTTTACTAAAGATGGTATCTTATGTTATAAATTACAGTTTAAAAGGGTGAATTATGTTTCATATAGAAGAAATAACAAAATCATATGGCAAAAAGCTTGTGCTTAACAATATTTCCCTGTCAATTGCAGGAAATGAGGCAGTCGGTATATTAGGTGTAAATGGTTCCGGAAAATCCACGCTGCTTTCTTGCATTGCAAAAAAATATGCAGGTGCAGACAGCATTAAAATCGGCTATATGCCTCAGGAAAATCCACTTTTTGACGAGCTTTCCGCCATAGACAACATAAAAATGTGGACAAACTTATCAAAGACCGAAATAGCTGCAACGCTGAACACCCCTCCGCTTTCAGACATGGGTATTTCAGATTTTGCAACAATAACCGTAAAAAAAATGTCAGGTGGAATGAAAAAAAGAGTCAGCCTTGCAATTGCGCTTATTAATAATCCTGACATTCTGCTGCTAGACGAGCCTTTTGCTTCCCTTGACCTTCCTGCAAAGGAGGACATCCTTAAAATTATGAAGGTCTTTCTCGGTGAAAATAAATCCATTATCGTTGCGTCACACGACAATACTGTTTTCGATTTTTGCAGCAAGGTTTATCTTTTGAAGGACGGAAAGCTGATGGACGCTGACGCCCTGATACGCAAGGGCATCAGCTATGTAGATATTTTAAGGAGTGGAATTTAATGTTTTTATTTCTTGCAAAAGCAAACCTAAAGCGATTAACAAAATATTTGCCGCACCTTATTATTTCTGTATTGATTCTTCTTGCAATATGCATGACCGCAGGAATGGTTATCGCTGAAAATATCTATGAGGATGGCGAACGGCAGCCTGTTTCGGTGGCATATTACCTTCCCGACGATGAGGACTCAGATTACGCAAGGCTGGCAATCGGCATGCTTGAGGGTACAAACAGCATGCAGGAAGCAGTGGAGCTTACAAGAGTATACAAAATCGAGGACGGATACTCCATGCTTGAAAATAACACTGCATTATATTTCCTCATTATCCCTAACGATTTCGTACACGGAATACTGTACGGGGCAAACACGCCTCTTGAAATTATAACCAATGACAGCACCTCAGCTAATTCCTTTATTACAAATGAGCTTTTTCTCTCCTACGGAACATACCTTGGCATAGCACAGGCGGCAGTTTACAGCGTGCTTGATGTCACAAGAGCGGCGGGTTATTCCGACAGTGAGGTTTCCGACATACAAAATGCCGTCAACATGACATTTCTTGACCGTTCGCTTAACAAGGCAGAGTATATGGACAATAAAGCGGCAACCCTTGAAGGCGGATATACCGTCAAACAGCATTATCTTTCCTGTGCCGTTATGCTTGTACTTTTTTTCACGGGGTTTGTTATGATGCCTTTTATGAAAAACTATTCAAACGGAATGCTTATGCGTCTTGAGATTGCGAAAATAAATAAATTCCACCTTCTGCTGCAAAACCTGATGTGTATGTTTATTGCCACAATGATAGCCTATCTTCCTTGTCATTTTATAATTGGCATACAGGAAAAAAATATTAATACGGCTGATATTCCTTACCTATTGATTGCAGCTTTCGGAGTATCGCTTATCACTGCCATTATCGGCACATTTGGCACACAGGAATTTGCGTGCAATATGATGCTGTTTACGGCAACGCTTCTACTGGCATACATTGGCGGAGGCATTATTCCTGATGCACTGCTGCCAAAGGCAGTTTCCCATATTTCCGGTTATCTTCCCGGAAAATATATTATAAACGCTTTATCTCACAGCTTATTTGGAGGCGGCTATGACATTTAAAAACGTGTTTACGGTTTATCAAAAAAGAATATTTACAAAAAAAATGTATATTTTTACACTTGTTATGCTTCTTGCCCTTACTATAATCTACAAGTGCCTGCCTGACGCAGAAAAAGCAGCAGATATAAAGGTTGGCATCTATATGGAGGATGCAGGTTATCAGGCTGACAGGCTCGCCGGCAGCATTAAGGATTTAAGCTCTGTATACTCATTTTATATTGCCGACAGCGAAAAGCAGCTTACTGACAATATAAAATCAGGACATACAGAATGCGGCTATGTTATACCGGAAGGCTTTTTTGACAGCTATATAAGTGGGCTTTCCGGTGAACATAATATTATTCTTTATACAGCTCCCGGCACAACGCTGTCCGAAGCAATATCCGAAACTCTTTTTTCCAACATATATAAGCTCTGTTCGGGAGATATTCTGCATTATGCGGCGGCTGCTCCCGATTTAGAGGAACAGCTTGATTTGCTGCTTCACTCATATATTGAGGGTGACGAAATATTCCGTGTCAGTGACAGTACGGGAGGCAGGTATATTGCAGGAACCGAAATTTATACAATAGACATACCCGTATATGAGCTGTCGCTTATCCTTATGATTTTTGCAGGTCTGCTTGGTCTGCTCACATATATGAATGACAGTGAACGGGAAATTTTCATTGCACTTCCTGACAGTGACAGACTGCTTTTACTTACATCGGCAATTGCCTCCGCCGTTTTGCCAATATACGCCCTCTCAATAGTTTCATGTGCCATAACCTACGGAACAACCACAAGGCTTGCGGCATTATCCCTATGTGCATTTTTAAGCTTTGGGGGGTCGGTTTTATTAAAGCCCATAATAAGAAAAAGCACCGTCCTTAAGAAGGTGCTTCCCGTAATCATGCTCTGCGGCATTGTCGTTATATTCGTGCGTTCCATATTATGATGCAGGCGTATTTCATTTTTAACCAAAAATTTCATCGCCAAGCATTATAACAGCTCTGGCGCTTGTCGCCTCAGTAATTTTATTTACTATCTCATCTTTTTTACCTACAGGTATCTCTGCCTTAAATATGACATTATCTTCAAAAACCGTATCACATATATTGATGCCGCTCTCATTCAGTATGTACTGAAGCTTTCCCATGTCCGTATAATTTGTCTTTATTTCCACGGGAAAAATACGCTGCATAAGCTTTGTTTCACAGACTGCTACAGCAGCCCTTGCAGCGTCAGTATATGCCCGCACCAAACCGCCTGTGCCAAGCAGAATACCACCAAAATATCTTGTAACCACAATACAGATATTGTGAATACCTGACCCGTTTATCACCTCAAGTATGGGTTTTCCTGCTGTTCCCTGTGGTTCTCCATCATCGGAAAATCTGAGCAGTGGATTGTCCTCCCCTACTGAAAATGCAAAGCAGTTATGTCTTGCCCCATAGTGTTTTTTTCTTATGCCCTCAATAAAAGCGTAAGCCTCCTCCTCCGTTGACACAGGATGCGCTGCACCAATAAAGCGGGATTTTTTTTCCGTTATTTCTCCTTCGCCGCCCTTTATAAGGGTAATATAGCTGTCTAACATATTGTCCTCTTGTCTAATTATTTGTGTCAAGCAGCTTCTTAAGCTCACTCATAAATGTATTTACATCCTTAAATTCCCTGTACACAGAAGCAAATCTGACATATGCAACCTGATCCAAGCTTTTAAGCTCATCCATAACGATTTCACCTATTTTTTTGCTCTCAATCTCCTTGACCTCTAAATTGAATATCTTGTTTTCTATCTCATCAATACAGACCTCTATGTCATCAATTGATACAGGTCTTTTATGACAGGACTTTACAACGCCGGATTCAATTTTTGCCCTGTCGTAGCTCTCCCTGTTTTTATCCTTTTTAATTACGATAAGCGGTATTGTTTCAACCTTCTCATACGTCGTAAAACGCTTTCCACACTCATCGCACTGTCTTCTTCTCCTGATTGCCTGATTATCATCGGCTGGTCTTGAATCAATCACTCTCGTATTGTCATCACCGCAAAACGGACATTTCATTTATGTTAGTCTCCTTTGTAATTTATTTTTCTCATATCACATGCATCTATATCTACAAGCACTATATCAGGTCCCATACGGACAATATTGCAAAATTTGATATAATACTCCGTTCCTGAACCAAAACAGGAAAATAATTTCCCCGGTCCCGGAACGATAATAGCTGTAATTTTACCTGTATCAGGGTCAAATTCTATATCGGCAATAAAGCCAAGTCTTCTGCAATCCTTACAGTTAATAACTTCCTTTTCCCTAAGATCCAGAAAGCGCATGCACTTACTCCAACCCTTTTACAAATACTATATTCAACTATTCTATCTTATGTCACCCATAAAGAATATTGCGATTGTCCCAGGTCCTGAATGGGCGCCTATTGTAGGCGATATTTCCCCTATGACAATATCCTTTGGATTGTACATTTCCTTAATCATATCCACGCAGAAATTGGCGTCATCTATACTGTCTGCATGACAGACAATAATAAGCTCCTGCTTGTCCCGAAAGCTTCCCATTGCTGTTTCAAAATTTTTAATCATCTGCTGCAGGGATTTTTTCCTGCCCCTTGCCTTTGCCTCAAGCACAAGCTTTCCTTCATTGTCAACATGCAGCAGCGGCTTTAAATTAATCATTGTTCCAAGCGTTGCCGCTGTTTTAGAAACCCTGCCGCCTCTGTAAAGATAAACAAGGTCCTCCACAGTAAACTTATGGACAATATTCATTTTGTCCTTTTCAAGCTTATCTGCATTTTCATCAAGGGAAAGTCCTGCCTTTTTGTTGTTCACGGCAAGATAGAGAAACATTCCCTGTCCTCCCGATGCGCAAAGGGAGTCGACAACCCTGATATGGCACTCAGGATATTTCTCCTCAATATCGTTTTTGCTTATCATGGCATTTCCCACAGTACTGCTTATGCCCGAAGAAAGGCATGTAAATAGAATATCCTTGCCTTCCTTTGCAATTTCCTCAAATATGCCATTTATATCCTCAAGATTTGCAGCAGCCGTCTTTGTCGGACTTCCATTCCGCATCCGGTCATAAAATTCCTTAAGCGGAAGCTCCTTGTCCTTTCCGTAGGATTCCCCATCTATTTCATATAATAAAGGTAAAATTCTAATCTCATTCTCCTCGGCAAATGATTTTGGTAAATCATTTGTTGAATCTGCTACAATAACGTAATCTCTCTCCATCTTCGCCTCCTCGATTTATTGGATAACAAGCATCCGGCTATTCGTGGATTATCTTTGCAGGACATTTTTCCTTACATGTTCCACAGCCTGTGCATTTATTATAATCTATAACTGCCAAATGGTTTTCAACAATGATTGCTCCCTCAGGGCAGTTTTTCTGGCATATGCCGCAGCCGATACAGCCCACCTCACAATTTGCCTTTACATCCTTTCCAAACTCCTTGGAATTACAATCAACAACAGCCCCTGCCTCGTAAGGTATCATTTCAATAATATGCCTTGGACATTCTGCCACGCACATGCCGCAGGCTTTACATTTATCCTTGTCTATGACTGCTATTCCTTCTACTATCTGTATAGCATCAAACTGACATACTGCCTTACATGAGCCGTACCCGGTACAACCATAAGGACATGCCTTCGGACCCCCGCCGGGTGCATTTGCAGCAAGCTTACAATCCTTAGGACCAAAGTATTCGTATGCCTCCTTTGCCTTCTCGCATGTGCCTGCACATTTTACGTGAGCAACCATTTTTCTGCTTGAAATCTCGCCGCCTACAATAGCTGCGATTGCCGCTGCCGTTGACTCACCACCTACCGGACATCCGCTTGGCGCCGCTTCGCCCTTTGCGATTGCCGCTGCAAGCCCGTCACAGCCGGGATAACCACAGCCTCCACAGTTATTTCCAGGCAGCAATTCCCTAATTTTTATCTCCTTTTCATCAACGGAAACCTTAAATTGTTCACTTGCCACGCCAAGGAGAACGCCTGCCAAAGCACCGACCACACCCACAACTGCGGCTGCTATTAATACTGATATTATATCCATTTTGTCCTCCTCCTATTTAATAAGACCTGAAAGTCCCATAAAGGCAATTGCCATAAGCCCTGCCGAGATAAGCGTGATAGGCGCTCCCTTGAAGCTTTCAGGAACATCATTGTGCTCAATTTTTTCCCTTATGCCTGCAAGTATAATAATTGCAACTGCAAAACCTACTGCCGAAAACATACCATTTATGATTGACGGTCCTACATTTAAGCCTGCCTGAACATTGCTTATTGCAATGCCAAGCACAGCACAGTTTGTCGTTATAAGCGGAAGGTAAACGCCAAGTGCCTGATAAAGGGAAGGCACAGCCTTCTTAAGGAACATTTCAACAAACTGAACAAGCGCCGCAATGACAAGTATAAATACTATCGTGTTAAGATATGTAAGTTCAAGGGGCGTAAGCACGTAATAATATATAAGGCTGGTGACAGTTGATGCAATCGTCATTACGAATATAACAGCCCCTCCCATTCCTGCCGCCGTGCTAATCCTTTTTGATACGCCAAGGAAAGGACAAATTCCCATAAACTGACTTAAAACAACGTTATTTACAAATGCTGCTGAAATTGCAAGTAAAATAATGTTCATTGCCTACTCCTCCTTTCCTTCTTTTACCGTGCTTCCCTTGCATAAGGTATTATGACAGGAGGCACAGTCCGCTATTGTGCAAAGAGAAGGCGTACCACCCTCCTTTTTGGCTTTGTTAATGTTTCTCTTATTTAAAATTGCAATTATAAATGCAAGCACGATAAATGCGCCTGGTGCAAATACAAATATAGGTATCGTGTAATCCTCCGGAATAATTCTTGCGCCAAAAATTGTTCCTGCGCCAAGAATTTCACGTATGATGCCGATTGTTGTAAGTCCAAGGGTAAATCCAAGCCCCATTCCGATACCATCAAATATTGACGGCAGTATCGGATTTTTTGAAGCATACGCCTCTGCCCTTCCAAGTATGATACAGTTTACAACGATAAGCGGTATAAATATTCCCAAGCTCTCATATAGCTCCTGAACATACGCCTGCATCAAAAACTGCACAATCGTAACAAAGGATGCAATCACCACAATAAATGCCGGTATTCTTACCTTGTCAGGTATCACCTTTCTCAGTAATGCTATCATTGCATTGCTTAAGGTAAGTATGATGGTTGTTGCAAGTCCCATTCCCGCACCGTTTATTGCTGAGGTCGTAACTGCAAGGGTAGGACACATTCCAAGCATCTGCACAAATGTAGGATTTTCTTTGACAATACCTGTATATAAGCGTTCCGTAACTTTATTCATTGACACTGCCTCCTCCCAAAATCAAGCCGGTTATTGCAACGGCAGAATTTACGCCGTCTGTAACCGCAGATGTTGTAATTGTCGCCCCTGATATGGCATCTATGACATTTGGATCGTCGCTCCCTGTTTTTGTGTAGGAAATTTCTCCCAAAGGCATATCCTTGAACTGCTCCTTAAACTCAGCTTCGTTTGCCTTCATACCAAGTCCCACCGTTTCATTTAAGGTAAGGAAGGAAATACCTGTTATTTTATTTTCAGCAAGAGAAATGCCCACAGCAAGCTGAATATCTCCTCCGTAACCACTTTTATTTGTAACAATAACAATTGTTCCTATCAGCGTTCCGTCTTTATCTGCCACCAAATTAAACTCGTCTACTGTACAATCCTTGTAGCCCGCCTTGTGTAATGTATCATTCAAAAGCTCGCTTGTAATGCCCTCGCTTTGCTCCTCAACCGAAACAATGGACGCCGCCTCAGGATAAATCTCCTGATAAGCCTCCTCCTTTGCTTTAAGCGCCGCATCAAGAATCGGCTGCTTTGTAATGTCATAAACTGCACCGAGGGCAGCTCCCATGACAAGGGTTATAACAAATATGACAACAACTGCCCTGACGATACCTTTTACGTCAAATTTTGATTTTGCCTTTTCGTTTTTATCTGATTTATTTGTATTATCAGAAGTATCCGGCTCGTCAGTTTTATTACTTCCTTCCTGTTTATCCGCTGTTTTTTCAGCATCAGGCTTCACATCTGCCCCCTCACCAAAGGTTTTTGGTGCAGTGACACGCTCAATCAACGGTACAAAAAGATTGCTTATTATGATGGCATAAGAAACGCCCTCTGCCCCACTTCCAAAAATTCTTAGAACAAAGGTTAGAAGTCCCAGCATAACGCCAAATATAATCTTACCCCAAGGCGTAATTGGCGATGTTACATAATCCGTAGCCATAAACCATGCGCCAAGCATAAGCCCGCCTCCACAGAGATGTGCAAGCGTGTACTCTAATACGCTGTACTCCTTAACCGCCGCATAAATTGCAATGCATGCTGCAAAGGTTCCAATATATGTAAGCGGTATTTTAGGGCTTATCACTCTCTTTATCAGCAGGTACACAGCACCTATCAAAAGTGCAATCACTGAGGTTTCACCGATTGTTCCTCCAATATTCCCCTTAAACATATAGCCTACAATTTCCATATCAGGCTGTACCCCTGACTTCATAATGGCAAGAGGCGTAGCCGTTGTAACACCGTCATATACAAATTGCGTCATCTGCTTTGAAAACGAAAGCAGTAAAAAACATCTTGCCGCTAGAGCAGGGTTCATAAAGTTTTGTCCCAAGCCACCAAAAAGCTGTTTGACAACAATGATGGCAAACACAGAACCGATAACTGCCATCCACACTGGAAGCTCCGGAGGAAGATTAAGCGCAAGTAAAAGTCCTGTTAAAATTGCAGAGCAATCCTTAATGGTTACAGTTTTCTTTACAAGCTTCTCATATATAAGCTCAGACAGCATTGCCGAAAGCATACATACTGCAACCAAAAGCCCTGCATGCGCCCCAAACTTATATATACCGAACACGGTTGCCGGAATGAGTGCAACGATTACGTCAAACATCAAATCCGATGTTGTTTCCTTACTTCTCACATGAGGAGATGCTGAAATTTTTAAATTTAGTCCTTCCATGTTTCGCTCCTCCTACTTCTTTTTATTTGCAAGCACAAGCTTTCTTGTTCCTGCGATTACTTGTGTAAGCGGGCGTTTTGCCGGACATACATAAGAGCAGCAGCCGCACTCACAACATTCCATACCGTTATTTTTTACAAAAGCATCAACATCTCCTGCATTTGCAAGCCGCGCAAGCTGGTTTGGCATAACACGTCCCGGACAGACCGAAACGCATCTGCCGCATCTTATACAGGCTGACGGCTCATATTCAGAGGCTTCATCCTTACTCAGACAAAGAATTGCTGAGGATGATTTTGTTATAGGAAGCTCCAAGCTGTAAATTGCCTTTCCCATCATCGGACCTCCTGAAATTATCTTTGCAGGAGTCCCCTTAAAGCCACCTGCCGCTTCAACCAATTCGGCATATGGGGTTCCTGTCCTTACTTTAAAGTTGCAGGGATTTTCTATGGCGTCTCCCGACACAGTAACAATTCTTGTTATAAGCGGTTTCCCCTCTCTTACCGCCTCATATATGGAATAAATTGTATCAACATTGTGAACGATGCAGCCTACATCCGCAGGGAGCATCTTAGAATTTATGTATCTTCCCGTATTTGCATATATAAGCTGTCGCTCTGCACCTTCAGGATATTTTGTTTTCATGGAATGAACAGTGATGTCATCGTCTGCTCCAAGCTTTTCCCTGAGCAGTTTAATCGCCTCGGGCTTATTGTCCTCAACTGCAATGATTCCCTTTGAACCCTTAAACAGACGAAGCACAATTCTTAATCCTTCTATTATATTTTCAGACTGTTCCATCAGCCTTCTGTAATCGGATGTAAGATACGGCTCGCACTCGGATGCATTTACAATTATCCTGTCAATCTCATCTGCATTTTTAGGTGACAGCTTAACATTTGTCGGAAAGCCTGCTCCACCCATTCCAACAACGCCTGCCGCTTTTACCGCATCCAAAATTTCCTCCTTCCCAAGCTCACTGACAGGCTTAGTGATAGGAGTAAATTCCACTGCCTCATATTTGTTATCATTTTCAATAATTATGGAATTAACCTTTGAGCCGGAGGATGTAAGACGTACCTCAATTGCCTTTACAGTACCGGAAACCGAAGAATGAATATTGGCAGAAACAAATCCCCCTGCCTCGGCAATAAGCTGACCTGCCAAAACCCTGTCGCCCTTTTTTACAATCGGCTTTGCCGGGGCGCCTATGTGCTGGCTTATCGGATATACCATATCTCCCTTAGGGAGGTATTCCACTATTTCCTTATCCATTGTAAGCTCTTTGCCCTCATAGGGATGTATTCCGCCCTTAAATGTGTATTTCATAAAACCTACCCCATTTCTTGAACATCAGCCCATTCCAAATTTGCTTTCCGCATATGTTCCGATTTACTTTGTAAATCGAGAACTCATAGGCTGACTTCGTGTCACGGTGGCTTCATCACCGGACATAATATATGCTAAGTTTTCACAGAAAAATTGACGCAGCCACATTAAGCGCCTGCCTATTCTGCATTTGTTTTGCAATATGTTCCAGTCTTACAAGGTGAAGCGGGAGCTTTACAGCAAAGAAATACCAGTCCCGACAGCTTCCTTACTGAACATATTGTATAATATGTACATTTTAATACATGAACGGATTTTTTACAATAAATTTAACAAAAAAACCTTAAAATTTGGGATATTTTTAGTAAATATGTTTATTATATTCGCACATTCCGTATTATATATGACGTTAAAATTCCCACCACAATGCCTGCCACAACACCTGAAATGATAAGCACAGGCAGATAATACATGATATTAGCATTTTCCATGAGAAAAACCGCAACAATAATCTGTCCTGCATTATGCGCCACTGCTCCCGCCACACTTACGCCCACAACAGAAAACAGCTTTACCTTTTTCAAAATAATCATAAAGCACATACTGAGGGCTGCACCCGCAAGACTGTATATAATCACATATAAATTGCCAAATAAAATTCCAGACAAAACAATTCTTCCGGCACTGATAACAATTGCAGGCTTTACTCCAAGCTTGTACATGGCAAGCATTGTAACTATATTTGCTATGCCAAGCTTTACCCCCGGAACAGCAGCAAATACAGGGATAAGACCTTCAAGATATGACAGAACAAGCGCAAGTGCAATAAAAACGCCTGTCAATGCTACCATGCGGTTATTTGATTTTCCTGGTATGTGGTTTTTTTCGTGTTTCTCCATATGCTTCTAAGCCCCTATACGTCCATTGTCCTTTAAAATGTCGTATCTTCGGTTCTGTACAACACCATTTCCATTTTCTTTATAGTATCTGTATTCATATAAAGCCTCCAATTGATTGTTTCTGTAATATAATCTGTATCATTCAAAAATATATTACTATCATACCAAGCTTACTATGTAAGGTCAAACGGTATTTGCTGCCTGTTTCTTTTAGAAATAATAAGCTCACATTCCTGCTTAAATTTATCCAAGTTTCTTTCTACCAGACTTCCATAAAAAAAATCAAAAATCCCGATGTAAGATTAATCGCTCATCTTACATCAGGATTTCCAATTACTTTCAACACCTATTTACTTCAAATATCGCTTTCGTAGTATCACAGTCGGCTCTTATATGGCTTTTTTATAAGCCTCACGCTCATCATCAGGAATCAGCAGGGCGTCCATAGCCTTCTCCAGCGTCCAATTCATAGTACTCATCAAACTCCTTAATGAATCTGTTTTGCCTTCAATTTTACCTTCAATCTTGCCCTTGCGTTCTGCCGCCTTCTCGATATCATCAATCGCCTTACTCATGTTAAGTTCGCCTCCTTCTTGTTCCATTTTGCTTTCTTGATAATTCCTTATCGCCTTGTTATTTGTAAGCATCCCTATCAGCTTACCAGTGTCCGAATCCAAATGTCTATAGCGTTGTTCGTTATCCTTAATTAGCTTTTTGAATTTCTCGCCGTCGTCATTATATCTTAAACACTCAAATACTGCCTTAATTTCAGTCTGAAACTGATTAAAACTGTCGAAGCAGTGATAATCAAAAAGATTGACTTTATAATTATTCACATATTTTTTTAGGCTGGTTGGAAGCCTCGTACCTAAAAAATCATGCAAAGAATTGTATGCATCCCACTCTTTGTCAGTACCGTAATATACAACAATCGGCACAACAGGATAAAACTCGTCTGACCTGCTGATTTTGGAAAGGAATTCATCCTTCTCTAAATCTTTATCCCTTTCATGCTTTCGTTTATATTCTTTCCACTGCTTATGATAAGCCATAGCCTCCGTCATCATGCAACGTATAACAGTTGCATAATCAACATAAGAAAGATTTTCAATGGCATACAGCGCAAATACCACATTGTATTTCTTCCAAAGCTTTACATTATCGGCAATAATCTTCTTGCCCTTATGTCCGACTGTGTATAAAAACTCCTTATCAGTTTCTTCAAGCTCGCAAGGTTTGACAATCTGCTGCCCGTCATGGACAACCCCGTTTACAAGGTCAGCAAATCTTACCGTGTCATTAAAATAGTCACTCGTATGTATATCCTTCACACCCAACTTACATTCCCCCTTTTTGATTATGCAGGAGGCTGTAAGCTTTTGCCCTATCAGGGAACAGACAACCTCACTGCCTATTAAATAAAATAAGCACCGGAGTTAAACAATGTTCCCTTGTCCGAACGAGATACAAATCCCATGAAAGAATAAATAGAGAAATTGATATTTGCGTATTTGTATTGTAACATACTGATAAATATACTGCAATAATATTTTTGTGAAATGTATGTGTATTGTAAATGCGTATTGCTGTATATTTTCGATGTAAGATTAATCACACATCTTACATCGGAATTTCCATTTAACTTCCAGCACCTATTTACTTCAAATATCGTTTTTCGCAGCATTACAGCCGGCTCTTATATGTTTTTTATATGCCTTACGCTCATCGTCAGGAATAAGCAGTGCATCCATAGCCTTCTCCAGTGTCCAATTCATGCTGCTCATCAAACTCCTTAATGAATCTGTTTTACCTTCGATTTTGCCCTTGCGTTCTGCCGCCTTTTCGATATCATCAATTGCCTTACTCATGTTAAGTTCGCCTCCGTCTTGTACCATTTTACTTTCTTGATAATTCCTTATCGCCTTGTTATTTGTAAGCATCCCCATAAGCTTATCAGTGTCTAAATCCAAATGTCTATAGCGTTGTTCGTTATCCTTAATAAGCTTTTTGAATTTCTCGCCGTTGTCATTATATCTCAAATACTGCCTTAATCTCAGTCTGAAACTTACTTCAGACTTCATCAAAAGAACATTATGGCAGACACACTGCCATTGCTTTTCGCGAAGCCACAATAACCTCCATCAGTTCTAGCATGCCTGCAAAAGTACTCGAACCCAGACATACAATCAGCCTGATTTGGGAACTTACTTCTGAAATTGAAAATGAAATCAAACTCATACTGGATGAAATCAATTTCCCAATCCTCTCAATTTCTGGCATCAACTACCGTATGGGTGCCATAATTATTGCAGAAATCGGGGACTTCAGCCGTTTTGATTTACCTGACAAAATACTTGCCTATGCCGAACTTTCTCCCTCCATTTACCAGTCAGGTAAGCTAAACGGCTGTTATTCCCACATGGAAAAACGGGGTTTCAGATACCTTCGCTATGCTTTATTCAATGCCGCTAAATTTGTCTGTAAATGGGGTCCTTCATTCAGCGCCTATCTCACCAAAAGAGAACCGAAGGAAAACATTACAATGTTGCCGTATCACATGCGGCAAAAAAGCTTGTAAGGGTTATTTACCAGCTTGAAAAAACAAGACAGACATACGTTAGGAGTGTCTAACAAAAGCAAATGCCATATTTCCTTTTTGAGCACCCGCAAAGATGCTCTGTTTGTCATGCAGTTTTCAATGTACAACTCTATTTGAAATGCATTTCTGCAATCCATTCAAAAAAATTCATTTTATGACTTGACTTTTAATAGTTAGTCTTTCTTTCGATAATGTCACATATTCTTCATAATTTTCACATTTTTCATAAGTAATTGCCCAATTATCAGTATAATCAAATTCAAAATATGGATATGTTGCTAAACATATATCTTTATATTTTGTTTTATATGTATTATTCATCTTGATATTTTCTATTTACATCCACAGTATTAATTTTAAAACTACTCATAATTGCAATTATTTCTTTTTTTTCTTCCTCAGTATACTTAAAATCTGGTGAACTGCATACAAATGAAATATAGCTACCATACCAAAAAGAAAATACTGCTTCTATCGCTGTTTTGTAATATGTTTTCCCTATTTTCGTTTTAGGTAAAACTGCAAAAAAAGAACCTTCACAAGGCTTTGTCTCGCCTGTTATACCATCATCAAATGAAATTTGTTTAATTTCAGCTACCATAAAATCACCTAAATCAGAATAGTCTTTACCATACACAAAACTTGGAATAAAATTCGAATCTGCAATATCATTTATTTCAACATTTGTAATCCCGAATCCACCATATTGGAAAGTTTCACCTTCTGGTGCATTCCAATGACTAAATACTATTTCAACACCTCTTGCATTTGTTAACGTTACAAACTCCTGTGCCACATCACATTCTTCACTGGTAATACTCCAATTATCAGGATATTCAAAAGAATAAACAGGATAATCTACCCCATTATATTCTCCAAACTTAGTTGAATATATTTTATATTCAACAATATCAAATTCTTCTGTTGCCGCTTTCGTTTCAGTTTCTTCACTCTGAATATCACTTGCTTCTAAACTGTTTTTTACATTTCCTAACTTATTGTTACATCCTGATAATATAAATATTACTATACCGAAAAGAATATATATATTTATTTTCTTCATAATATTTTTCCTCGTAATTTTTTCTCTTTAATCTCTAGTTATTATAAACGGAGCACCTTCTTGTCCCGAACCGTACATTGTAGCCTCATCAACCATTAAATATGCCGTAATATCAACCTTGGTTACTGACAAATAATGATCTGGCTCAACAACCCAATCTCCTGGTGATAAATTTATAAATAATGTTGTCATATCAATAGTACCCGACACATTAAAACAACCTGATTCATACATACTTTGCTCATCTGGAGCGTAGCTATATACACCTATTATATTTCCATAATCATCTATAGTATTAATACTCAATACACAGTCTCCATCATAAGGTAACCCGTTGTAAGTTCCTATCCAATCACCACTAATGTCCAAGTCTTCTATTTTAGGCATAATATCTGTATAAATATTTGTCCATCCTTGATCGCTAATATATTCATATTTGATTACTGCATTAACATCAAACACCGCATTCTTCTTCGTCAATGTAAAATTGCAATCATATTCTTTATACATTCCTTTTGAGGTTGTTTCCTCACTATTTATGATAAAATCCGATATTTCATCTTGAGATATACTAATTAATTGTTCCGTAGAATGATCAGTGAACGTCATAGACCCTATGTCTGTTTTCGAAGCACCATACTTAATTTCTTCTTTTATTATTTCTTCAATCAAATCCTCATCTGATAAATTCAAAGTAAATCCATCTTTTTCAATATTAGAAAAGGATTCTTTGCCATCAATTGTGTCAATTTTCCATTCATCATCAAACACAAAGTTTACTGTTAATTCTCCTTTTGCCTGTTGAATATAATCATCGATAGTTAGCACAATCTTAATTGTGTCTTTTTTATTTTCAAGAAATGTATCATGGTTTTCAATAGTAAAACTAATAATATTATTTTCTGTCAAATCCCAAACATCTCCATTTATTGTGATGCTTTCACCATCCAATAGGTCAATAATTTTATTTTCATTAATTCCGGTTAAGGGTACCACTTCCCACTTTTCTTCATCTACTTTATTCACAATTCCTAAAATCCAACCATATTTCTTTTCATGTGTATATATCGCCTCCAAATATCTTATATACTGCGTTTCAGCTTTTTCTGAAACCAATTTACAATATACTTTTCCATATTCTTCTTTTTTACCAAAATCCTTTTCTATAATTTCAATATTTGTAATAGTTTCATCCGAATCAATCATTTTCCTTGCTTCTGTTCCAATTTCTTGTTTTATTTCAAAATCTTTTGTCTCTTTAGAGCAAGCTGTTAATACTACTAACATTAAACAAACTATTAAATAATTTTTTTTATTTTTCATCTTCTCCCTCCAAGCTATAGTTATACATATTAACTTCTTTCATCAATTTTTACCCGAATTTTAGCTGAATTATTTGTTAAATATTCTTTAAAATCCATACACCATCTCCCATTCCATTCTTATCTCTCTATCTTCTAAAATACAACAATTGTTGTATTTTGTCAATGTAATTGCATTATATTAGCGATATTTTTACAACAATAAGTCATTCTATTGTTACAGAATATACTTTATTATCATATTCAGGAGGTTGATTATATGCTTTCAGAACAAGGAAAAACAGACATCGGAAAAAGAATCCGTGAGGTTCGTATAAGTAATGGATATACACAGGCTGAATTTGCTGAATGTATAAATATTTCTGTTAATTTTTTATCGGAAATTGAAAATGGAAAAAAAGGAATATCATACGAAACACTGTATAACATATGTGATTATTTCACTGTGTCAGCAGACTTTATTCTTTTTGGTCATATTGCAGACATAAAACCTACCGTAAAAATAATAGAGCTGTCTAACAAGCTATCAATATCTGAAATCACAACGCTTACGGAATATTTGGAGGCGCTTAAAAAAATGAAAGAATTACAATAAATGAAACTGCCTCAAAATGACTATAGGCACACCTATGGTTGTTGCATACCACAGATGTGCCTTATAATACAATCTTTTATATCAGATATTTATTATTTGATATTACTTTGCAGCCTTCTCAGCCTTGATTGCCTCAGTAAGTGCAGGAACAATCTTGTTTAAATCTCCAACGACACCGTAGTCAGCTACATCAAATATCGGTGCGTCTGCATCCTTGTTGATGGCTACAATAATGTCTGACTCCTCCATGCCTGCTACGTGCTGGATGGCACCTGAAATACCGATTGCAAAATATACATTTGGACGAACAGTCTTTCCAGTCTGTCCAACCTGAAGCTCCTTTGGCTTCCAGCCTGAATCTACAACTGCACGTGAGCATGAAACCTGTCCACCTATTGCATCTGCAAGGTCCTCAAGTATCTTGAAGTTCTCTGATGAACCTACTCCACGTCCGCCTGATACAAGAATCTTGGCGTCCATAATATCCTTAATGTCTGAAACTGCCTTGGCAACCTCAAGAATTTCAACATATCTGTTGTTTGGCGTAAAGCCCGGATTGTAGTTGATAACCTCTGCCTTAGCACCCTCTGTCTTGTCAAGCTTCTGCATAACGCCAGGACGTACCGTTGCCATCTGAGGACGGTTGTCAGGACATGCAATTGTAGCGATTGTGTTACCGCCAAATGCAGGACGTGTCATGAGAAGCTGATTGTGCTTCTGCTCCTTTCCAGGAATTGGATTGATTGGGAAATCACCAATCTCAAGCAATGTACAGTCTGCTGTAAGACCAGTAGCCACTCTTGCTGAAACAGTAGGACCAAGGTCACGGCCGATTGCTGTTGCACCGACCAAAACGATTTCCGGCTTGTATTCATTGATAACTGATGCAAGTGCATGTGCATATGGCTCAGTTCTGTAATTTTTAAGCTCAGGGTCGTCAACAACAATAACCCTGTCTGCACCGTAAGCGGCAAGCTCATCTACAAGACCTGAAACCTCTGAGCCGATTAAAACTGCCGTAACCTGTGCATCTAACTTAGAAGCAAGTCTCTTACCTTCGCCGATAAGCTCGAAGGAAATACCGCTTAATACATTATCTACCTGCTGTGCAAAGACGAATACGCCCTTGTATTTTTCCATTTCTTCTGCGTTCATTGCGCCCATTTTATTCACCACTTTTCCTTTTAAAATTAAATAACATGTTTATCTTTAAGCTTTCCTACGATATATGCTACCGGATCAGCATCCTCCGGTGCCATTTCGCCCTGACCCTTCTTAACCTTGTCAGATGCCTTGGCAATCTTTGTAGGCGAACCATTCAAACCGATATTTGAATCGTCAACATCAATAAGATCTGCCCTTCCCAGTGTCGTAATCTCTGACTCAACCGCCTTGAAAATTCCACCAGGAGTCATATATCTTGGCTCATTTAATTCTGAAAGAGCTGTGATAAGACATGGCAGCTTGGCTTTAAGCATATGATATCCATCATCATACTGACGCTTAACAACAATGCTGTCATTTTCTAATTTAATTTCCTGTGCATATGAAATAACCGGAAGTCCAAGATGCTCTGCAATCTGTGGTCCAACCTGTGCAGTATCTCCATCAATAGCCTGACGTCCCGTAATAATAAGGTCGTACTCAAGCTTTCTTAAAGCGCCTGCAAGTGTAGTTGATGTAGCCCATGTATCAGCACCGCCAAGCACTCTGTCTGTTACGAGAACACCCTTGTCAGCACCCATTGCTATTGCTTCCTGAAGAACATCTGCTGCCTTTGGAAGTCCCATTGTAAGAACCGTAACCTCAGCTCCATATTCATCCTTTAATCTAAGTGCAGCCTCAAGACCAGCCTTATCATCCGGATTCATAATTGTGAGCATTGCTCCTCTATCTAATGTACCATCCGGGTTAAACTTAACTCCACCCTTCGTATCAGGTACCTGCTTTATACAAACGACAATTTTCACGTTAAGTACCTCCTTAATTTAAGATGTTAGCAGAGATAACCATACGCTGTACTTCTGAAGTACCCTCGTAAATCTCTGTAATCTTAGCATCACGCATCATACGCTCTACGTCATATTCCTTGATGTAACCGTATCCACCATGTAACTGAACACACTTCGTTGTCACTTCCATGGCAACCTCTGCTGCATACAGCTTAGCCATAGCAGCCTCAACTGAATAGGAAGTCTTGTGATCCTGCTGATACTGTGCTTTCTTCATTGCAGCCTTATATACAAGAAGCTTTGCAGCCTCAACCTTTGTAGCAAGGTCAGCAAGAACAAACTGTGTATTCTGGAACTGTGCAATTGTTCTGCCAAACTGCTTTCTTTCCTTAACATAGTTGATTGTAGTCTCAAGCGCGCCCTCTGCAAGACCAAGTGCCTGTGCGGCAATACCGATACGTCCTCCGTCAAGGGTATGCATGGCAATTCCAAAGCCCTTACCCTTTTGTCCAAGTAAGTTATCCTTTGGAATACGGCAGTCAGTGAAAATAAGCTCATAGGTAGATGATGCACATATACCCATCTTGTTTTCCTTTGTACCGAATGTAAATCCCGGAGTTCCCTTGTCAACGATAAATGCTGAGATTTCCTTCATCTTTCTTCCACGCTTCTCAACAATTCCGGTAACGGCGATAACAATATATACATCTGCTTCCTTACCGTTTGTGATAAAGCACTTTGAACCGTTCAGCACCCACTCATCGCCGTCAAGAACAGCCTTTGTCTGCTGTCCCTGTGCATCCGTACCTGCACCCGGCTCAGTAAGACCGAACGCACCGAGCTTCTTTCCTGAAGCAAGGTCAGGAAGGTACTTTGCCTTCTGCTCTGGTGTGCCGTAGGTCTGGATTGGGTCTACACAAAGTGATGTATGTGCTGAAACAATAACACCTGTAGTTCCACAAACCTTTGAAAGCTCCTCAACACACATAACATATGTAAGAGGGTCGCATCCCTGTCCTCCGTCTTCCTTTGCAACAGGAATACCTAAGAAGCCGTATTTAGCCATTTTTTCTACAGTCTCTCTTGGGAATCTGTGTTCCTCATCAATTTCCTGAGCAAGAGGCTTAACTTCATTTTGCGCAAATTCCCTGAAAAGATTTTGCGCCATTTCATACTTCTTGTCTAAAGTGAAATCCATTCTAATTATTCCTCCATTAATTATAGTTATAAATCGGAACATCACCACATTTAAGCTATGCTTTGTGAAAGCGATGATGCTGTATCTCAAGTTTTTTAAGCTTGAGTTGGTTACTGTGCATCAACCGGTGTCTTTGTGCGGTCGGCATTGTATACATAGAAGCCCTTGCCGCTCTTAACACCAAGATTTCCACCACGTACCATCTTGCGGAGCAGAGGACATGCACGATACTTGCTGTCTCCTGTTTCCTTGTAAAGAACATCCATAATTGCAAGACAGATATCAAGACCTACAAAATCACCTAACTCAAGTGGTCCCATAGGGTGATTTGCGCCAAGCTTCATGGCAGCGTCAATGCCTGCTATGTCTGAAACGCCCTCCATCTTAATGAATGCAGCTTCATTAATCATAGGGATTAAGATACGGTTTACTACAAAGCCTGCTGCCTCCTGAACCTGTACAGGCGTCTTGCCGATTTCCTCAGAAATCTTGATAATCTTATCAACCGTCTCCTGCGGCGTGTTTACGCCTGCTATAACCTCAACCAGCTTCATTCTGTCAGCAGGATTGAAGAAATGCATGCCAATCATAGGACGGGTAAGCCCGTTTCCAATCTCCGTAATAGAAAGGGATGAAGTATTTGAAGCAAAGATACACTCAGGCTTGCAGATTTTGTCAAGCTCTGAAAATGTAGTTTTCTTAACATCCATATCTTCAAATGCAGCCTCAACGATTAAATCGCAGTCTGCACAGATATCCTCTTTAAGACCTGCTGTAATACTTGCAAGTATACCGTCAACTGCCTCCTGTGTCATCTTTCCTTTTTCTACAAGTCTTGCATAGCCCTTGGCAATTTTG
>JAMPEW010000039.1 GCA_023664775.1 Clostridium sp.
TTCACACAAAAGGAAAGCGGTTTCTTGGATATGTGGTAACAATGAATCAAACAAGATATTATATAGCAGGAGATACGGATATAAATGATGAAAACAAACAGGTAAAATGTGACGTGGCGGTTGTTCCTGTGGGAGGTATGTACACCATGGATGCAAAGGAAGCGGCAAAGCTTGTCAATATGATTAAGCCCAAAATGGCAATTCCCTCCCATTATGGAAGCATAGTCGGTTCCATGAAGGAAGCGGACAGGTTCTTATCTCTGGTTGACAAAGAAATTGCGTGCAGGAAATAATACGTTCAAAAGCTGGTAGTGTCAAGTTTTCTATGAAAACTTGACATGTATGTGTCCAGTGGCATAGTCGTCGTGACATAATGTCATCGCTTTAAGGTTCTCGATTTACATTGTAAATCGGAACATATTGCGAAGCAAAATTAGGATGCGGCGATATTCAACATTTGGGGGAATATGTATGAGTATATTTAAAAAGAAACCAACTGTAATTTCATATGACAAAGAAAATCTGCGCCCTGTAATAAGAAGCAGCATATGCACGGGTGAGCGGGTTGCAGGCTTTAAGGATATAAGGACAGGTAAGTTTAAGGATATAATGCTTATCAGAAATGACAGGGATTTGAAAAGCTTTATGGACACGTATGGAATCAGTGAGATAGAGAAGGAGTATTGATGTCAGAGAATTTATACTTTCAAAAGGCGCTTGCGGGGATGGTGGCAGGGGCTGCCTATGTGGATGCAGTCAGGCATATGCATGACAGTGGAATGTCAGCAGAGGAAATACAGAAAAATTTATCATATCCTGTTTCGATTGAAAAGGTGGAGCGTGCCATAAGGGACTATGAGCTGGAAAAAAATAGTCATGGTACACAATACAAATATATTGAGAAGGTAAATGAGTATGGAAAACGCAGCTTTGTCAGGGTTAAGGAGAAAAAATAAAAGGTTTTGCAAATTAAACTTTTTTTATATATAATGAGATAACAAATGCAATACAAGCCCATGAGCTCTCAATTTACAACGTAAATCGGAGCATATGCCAAAAACAAATTTGGGATTTATAGGAAACTGCTAAATAATGGGCTGATATTCAAGGTTGTGTCAAGTTTTCTATGAAAACTTGACATGTAGTATGTCTGGTGACAAAGTCGCCGAGACTTGTTGTCGCCGCAGAGTTCTCGATTTACTTTGTAAATCGGAACATATTGCGAAGCAAAATTAGGATGCGGCGATGTTCAAGAGTGAGGGGGGAAAACTATGAAAATACAGGATTTTTGTGATATGCATAAGTTTGAGGAAATAATGAAAAACTGGGCAGGCAGCACGGGACTTGCCACGGTTGCAGTGGGGGATGATGGTCAATACATAAGCGAGTGCTATAATTTTACTGATTTTTGTATTAAGTATACAAGAGGAAGTGAGGAAGGCTGTAGAAGATGTGAGAAAAACGACAGGGAAGGCAAAGGCGTTTACTCATGCCATGCGGGACTTGTGGATTTTGGAATACCAATCACGCTTGATGACGGTACGGTTTTGGGCAGTGTAATCGGAGGGCAGGTGCTTCCTGAACATCCGGATGAGGATAAATTCAGGCAGACGGCAAAGGAGCTTGGTATCAATGAGGATAAATACATAGAGGCGCTTAAGCATGTGAATGTAAAGACCAGAGAGCAGATTGAGTGCTCTGCCCATCTGCTTGGAGATGTTATCAATATGTTTGTGCGTGCCAGCTATGCGACCTATCAAAACCAGGAAATACTTTCAAAACTGCGGGACGGAATTGGAAAGGCGGCAAATCAGATTGTTGTGGCAAATGAAAATACAAAGCAGATTGATAATCTAAGCAACAGGCAAAAAATGCTTGCATTAAATGCCAGCATAGAGGCTGCACGAGCAGGAGAAGCAGGACGGGGATTTAGCGTTGTTGCGGAGGAGGTTCAAAATCTGTCAAAGGTTATGACGGAGGCAAGCAGTAACATTAAGAAGGCATTGGGAGAGGTCACCGAGACAATAAACGGCTTAAACCAGTAAAATTGAGATATAGGTTTACTAAATTAAAGGGGCTGTCACTGTAAGAATTTAAGGCACACAGATGACAAGCCTCTTTTGTTTTGCATTTTTTTATTAAAACCGCACACACATTATGGGCAAAAGGCACATAAATTAACATGACAGATAAATGTTAAGGAAATGGAGAAATAAAATGGGTAAAAAGGTTTTTTTAAATGCAGGACATGGGGGAAGCGACACGGGTGCGGTTAAATATCTTGTAGAGAAGGACATAAATCTTGTAATGACAAAGGCATGCCGCGATTACCTTACTGCAAGAGGCGTTGAGGTTTTAATGGGCAGAGATGCAGATGTTGACCGCACAAGCACGCAGATAACAAATATGTGCAACAGCTACAATCCTGATTGTGCTGTGGACATACACAATAATGCAGGCGGCGGGGACGGCTTTGAGGTGTATCATTCCATTAATTCCAGCAGCAAAGGCATAGATTTGGCAAGGGCGATTGAGGCGGAGGTAATAAAAATAGGTCAGAACAGCCGTGGTCTTAAAAGTCGCAGGGGTGACAACGGCGACTACTACTATTTTATCAGACAAATTTCATGTCCGAGTGTTATTTGCGAGGGCGTGTTTGTTGACAATATAGCGGATGCGGCGCAGGCAGATACCGATGCGGAGTGCAGGGCATTTGGAGAGGCATATGCAAAAGGAATTTTAAAATATCTTGGAATATCTGACAGCGAAGTATCTGGGTCGGTGCCTGCTGCACCTGAAAAAACTGATGAGACAGAGGGCTATTTAGTAAAAATTACTGCAAATAACTTAAATATACGGGCAGGTGCAGGCACAAACTATAAATACACTGGCTCAATAACCGACCATGGAGTATATACCATCGTTGCGGAAGCAGACGGACAGGGGGCAACAAAGTGGGGAAAGCTTAAGAGCGGAGCAGGCTGGATATCCCTTGATTATGCTAAAAAACTATAATATCCATATATAAAAACCATGGTAAAAACCATAAACAAAAGCCTTGTGTTTTGCTGTCTATAATGGTATCATATAAAAATGCTGGAGTATTATATAATTGCAGTATCTATGTGAACAATAAAGCTTAGGCTGTTACTATACAATTATTTGCAAGAGGTGGAAACGTGGTAGATGAAAATAGAGTTAAGCTTATGACAAAGCTTACGATATATGAGGAAAAGCAGACGCACAAGGCTATTGCCATGAGCAGATTTTACAAAAGGGATTATGTAAGAAGCAATGTGCTTAGAACATGGGTTGCATGCACCGTGGTTTACTGGGCGGTTTTTGCGGCATACATATACATGCACTTTGAGGATGTGCTTGCCAAGATAAATGAATACGATTACTTCGATATAATGTATAAGCTGCTTGCAGGGTATGTGATTTTTTGTGCCGCATATTTTGTTTTTTCGTCGCTTGTGTACGGGTATCGGTATGAAAAGGTAAAGTCGGGGCTTGCAGAGTATAACGGCAATCTGAAAAAGCTTATTGCCATAGACTCAGGGGAGGAGCCGCTTGTTAAGGTGGTCGATGATAGCGCAATCGTTTCCGAGGAAGTGAATACGAACCATAATGATGCAAAGCATCAAAGGTTAAAGGTAAACAGGACGGAGCTTATGCGCAAGCAGCAAAAACTTGAGGAAGAAAAGAAGGAACAGGAAATAATAGAAAATGTCCGTAAGCGCAATGAGAGAGTTGCTGAAAAGAACGAAATCCTTTCAAGGCAGCAGCGGGAGGCTGAGGAGGACAAACGGCGTATCAGGGAACGGAGATTACAGCTTGAAAGGGAACAGATGGAAAGGCTTAGGACAGAAAGACTGCGGAGAATGCAGGAGATGAATAGACAAAATCATACATATAATGATGAGTCCGGTGACGGCGAAGGAGGAGAAAGATAGATGTCTGGCTTATTGACGGTTAGGGATGCCATAAGAGATTTTTTGAGAAAATATGACGAGATAACGACACCTTTAATTAGGTTTGTCATAGCGTTAATTGTTTTTAATTCCATTAATTCCATGTATGGATATTCAGGATTATTTGAGCGGGGAATGGTTTTATTTCTCCTTGCTGTTATATCTGCACTCGTTTCTGACATAGTGGTGGTGCTGGTTGCAGGAGCGGTTATGTGTGTAAATGCATTTGCCGTTTCCTTAGAGATAGGCGTGTTGTTTTTGCTTTTGTTTGTATTGATATATTGTCTGTACATGAGAATGTTTCCGGAATGCAGCTGGATTTTAATACTTGTCCCTGTGATGTATGTGTTAAACCTGCAATATGCCGCACCGTTAATCGTTGCAATATTTGTAGGTATTACGGGAGCAGTTCCGGCGGCATTTGGTATCGTATTATATTATTTTTCAACATATGTAAAAGAGGTTTATGATATTTTGAACGGGGCTGTCGTTGATGAGGAATTTCAGGCATTCACGTATATTGTGAAAGGAATTACAAAAAATAAGGAAATGATGGTTGCGGCAATCGTTTTTGCAATCGTCATTGTAATTACAAACACAATACATAGATTATCCTTTGATTATTCATGGTATGTTGCCATAGGCGTGGGTGCAGTATGTAATATTATATGCTTTATTATTTGTGGCTCCATGCTTGATGTAAGCGTTGGAGGCGGTTCTGTGGTAATGGGCTCCATTGTGGGAACCTTGGTTGCGCTTGTAATTCAGGTATGCAAAAGTGTTGCCGATTATTCCCAAAAGGAGAATGTTCAGTTTGAGGATGATGAATACTATTATTATGTCAAGGCAATACCAAAGCTTGGAGTGCCTGCAAAAAAGAAAAATGTTAAGACAATTACGGAAAAAGAGGAAACGGTTGCACAGGAAGTAAGAAAAAGAACGGCTCCGCATCAGGAGACAAGGACGGGAGCAGACAGACAAAGAGTACAAAGTGAGAGCAGAACAAGAAGCTCAGCATCATCCCAGACGGGAAGAACAAGCACAGCAAGAACGAGTACAGGAAGAACAAATACAGAAAGAACATATGCAGGAAGAACCGGTACCGTATCAGGCAGGACAAGTGTAAATAGAAGTGGAAGAAACGAAACGGATAAGGAATAACTTTTAAGCACAGTAGTTTGTTTATGAGGTGTTATTTTTGAAAAAAATATTGGCTGAAATAATTTCACATTTTGACTGGTTGTACTTACCGAAGATAACGATTGCAGATATATTGGAGATTATTATACTTTCATACTTAATATATCATATTATTCTTTGGTTTAAAAACACAAGAGCATGGACACTGCTGAAGGGTATTGCAGTGCTTCTGATTCTTATGTCCATATCATACGTGTTTAAGCTGAATACGCTTATGTGGATATTCAAAAATACAATTAATGTCGGAATATTGGCTGTTATTATACTGTTTCAGCCGGAGCTTCGGCGTGCCCTTGAGGAGCTTGGAAGAAAAAAGCTATTAGCAGACGTAATTATCAGGGAAGATAAGAATGAAAAAAATGATAAGCTCAGTGCCGAGACGATTCAGGAGCTTGTAGCGGCATCCATTGAGATGAGTAAAAATAAGACAGGGGCACTTATCGTTGTAGAGCAGGAGGTCGCACTTGGCGAATATGTCAGTACGGGAATTAATATTGATGCTGCAATTTCAAAGCAGCTTATCGTAAATATATTTGAGCACAATACACCACTCCATGATGGTGCGGTTATCATACGGAATAACAGAATAATTGCAGCTACGTGCTATCTTCCTCTTACGGGAAGGGCAGATTTGAATAAGGACTTGGGAACAAGGCATCGTGCGGCTGTGGGTATCAGTGAGGTTTCCGATAGTATTACAATTATTGTATCTGAGGAAACTGGTGCAATATCTGTTGCACAGGGAGGCACCCTCACAAGCAATTTGGATCCTGAGACACTTAGAAAGCAATTTACTACTTCTCTCCAAAATAAGGCGACAGAGTCAAGACGCCAGAGAAGGAGAAAAAAAGGAGGGAAGAAGAATGAAAAAAAAGCTGTTAAATAATATAGGCTTAAAAATAATTTCCATTGTTCTTGCCATTGTTTTTTGGTTTGCCGTAATGAATGTGTCCGATTATTCCATGACAATCAGAATAGAGAATATTCCTGTTCAGCAGCTTAACGGTGAGGTGCTTGAGGAATTGGATCAGGTATATGATGTTGCAAGCGGCGATACTGTTGACATCATTGTAAAAGGCAGAAGGTCTGTGGTAAGTAAGCTTGGAAAGGAAGATTTTGTTGCGACTGCTGATTTATCAACGATGTCAATCACAAATACGGTTCAGATTTTCGTTACGCCAAAATCAAATTCACTGGCTGATGAGATTTCAATCAGCTATGTAGACAATACAATGAAGCTTAATTTGGAGGATAAGGTTGTAACCCAGTTTCCGATTAAAGTGAAACAGGAAGGAGAAACTGCCGGCGGATATGCTGTTGGAGAGATAGAGGTAAAACCGAATATTGTCAATGTTGAGGGACCGAAAAGCGCCGTTGACAAAATTACGGAGGTAAGGGCAACGGTAAGCGTTTCCGGTGTTAGTACCTCATGTGAAAGAGAAACCACAATTGTGCTTTACGATGCTTACGGTGAGCCTATCCACAATGACAAGCTTTCTGTAAGTCAGGCGAGTGTAAAGTTAAATATAAGCGTTTATCCTGTCAAGAGTGTGGCGGTTAATGTTTCAACAATAGGAACAGCAGGAACAGGATATGATGTGGCGCAGGTTGTTTACCAGCCGCAGACAATTCAGATTGCAGGACCACAGGAAAAAATCGATAGGATTGCATCCGTTCAGATTAATGACCTGTCAGTAAGCGGTCTTACGGAAAATTTTGAGACAACGATAAATGTGGAGGATTATCTGCCGGAGGATGTTTTTGTTGTTGGAGAAAATAAAGACATTGCAGTAAGCGTTACAATTGAAAAGCTTGAAAATATCACATATGACCTGACTGTAAGGGAGGTTACCCTTGCAGGCAGAAATAACAAATACACATATGAGATTGTTCTTTCTGATGGATATAAGGTGACAGCGTCAGGCTTGGAGGATGTCATGGACGGGCTTGACCTCTCGGCAATAAAGCCGAGCATAGATTGCGGCAGTCTGTCCGTAGGTACAAATAATAATGTTACGCTTGAACTAAAGGAGCTTGAGGGTATTACATATGAGACAAGCGGAACGATAACAGTGATTGTCAAGGAGAAGTGATGGTATGATTGAAAAGCTTAAACGTGCAGTTGAAGAATGTAACTATATTGTTTTTTTCGGCGGGGCTGGGGTTTCCACTGAAAGCGGAATACCGGATTTCAGAAGCGTTGACGGCTTGTATAACCAAAAGTACAAGTATCCGCCTGAAACGATTATCAGCCATTCCTTTTATATGAGGAATCCTGAAGAATTTTACGAATTTTATAAGGATAAAATGCTTTTTTTGGACGCAAAGCCAAATGCGGCACATTTGAAGCTGGCAGAGCTTGAAAAAAGTGGAAAGCTTAAGGTTGTGGTAACGCAGAACATAGACGGACTGCATCAGGCGGCAGGCAGCAAGGAGGTACTTGAGCTGCATGGCTCCGTACACAGAAATTATTGCACAAAATGTGGAAAATTTTTTGACCTTGCATATATAGTAAATTCTGAGGGCGTGCCAAAATGTGATGCATGCAACGGTATCGTAAAGCCTGACGTAGTGCTTTATGAGGAGGGGCTTGACCAAAGCACCATTGCAAGAACCGTGGAGCACATATCCCATGCAGATATGCTGATTATAGGTGGAACGTCGCTTGCGGTATATCCGGCAGCAGGACTTATCGATTATTTCAAGGGAAAGTACCTTGTGGTAATCAACATGGCGCCTACGGCGAGGGACGTACATGCAGATATACTGATAAAGGATAAAATAGGGCAGGTGTTCTCTCAACTGTAAATGATAAAAGGACTGCCAATGAGCTGTTTGCACTATATATGATAAAAAACTGTCAATGAGCTGTTTGTACCATATGTATGATAAAAGGGCTGTCAACGAGCTGTCGCACGATATAACAAAAATACGTTTCGTGTGACATCTTCGCTGACACCCTTTTTTGTTTGAAAAAATTATTTAATATAAGCCTGTTTGGAATTTCTTGATGGGAAAGGAAATTTGAAAATAAAAATTCATTCTACATAAATGTTTGAAGATTAATTAAAAAAAATGAAAATGTACTTGACATTATGCCACGACTGTATTACAGTATTATTGTATCAGTTAAATAATACAAAATTGTTGATATTACAAATACAATTGTGGATGAGGAGTGTGAATTGTGAAAAAAGATAAAAAGGGTCGCTTTAGTAAGATTTTAATTAGCAGTGCCGTAATTATCGGCTTTGCTTTTGTGAAGTGGATGATTGAAATTGGGCATGCTGAAAAAACGGAGGTAAAATAATGGCATGGAAGTTTACAAGTGATGCACCTATCTATATTCAGATTATGGATGAAATCAAACTGAGAATAGCTAGAGGAAAGCTTAAGGCAGGAGATAAGGTACCGCCAGTCAGGGAGCTTGCAGTCATGGCAGGCGTAAATCCAAACACAATGCAAAAGGCATTGTCGGAGCTGGAACGGGAGGGCATCCTTTACAGCCAGAGAACGTCAGGCAGATTTGTTTCGGACATAAACGATTATGAAGCGGACATGAAAAGCGACATAGGTAAAAAGTATGTCAAGACTTATGTTGATGAAATGCGGCTGCTTCGGTATCGTGATGATGAGATTGTGGAGGCTGTAAAACAGTATATTGCAGAAAGTGAACAACTCGAATAAAGAGAACAGCCAAAAGAACCTGTCGTATAGTGGTTTTCAAAAGTGGAAGGAGAGAAATAATGGGTGATTTAGTTCAAATAGAACATGTGATGAAGCACTACGGTATAAAAAAGGTTATATTTCAGGATTTAAACTTAAATATTGTAAGTGGAAAGATAATCGGACTGCTTGGACCGAACGGAAGCGGAAAGACGACGCTGATTAAGCTTTTGGCAGGTCTGCTAAGTCCTGCACAGGGTACGATACTGATAGACGGAAAAGAGATAGGACCTGAAACAAAAGCGATTGTGTCCTATCTTCCTGAACGGACCTATTTCAATGAGAGCCTCAAGGTAAAAAATCTTGTAAATTTGTTTAAGGATTTTTATGCCGATTTTGATGAGAACAGAGCGTATAACATGATGGGTCTTTTAAATATTGACCCTGAAACTGTGCTCAAGAAGCTGTCAAAGGGTAATAAGGAAAAGGTACAGCTCATTATGGTTATGAGCAGGAGAGCGAAGCTGTATCTTTTGGATGAACCCATTGCAGGCGTTGACCCTGCCGCAAGGGATTACATTTTAAATACCATACTTACAAACTATGACCCGAATGCTACGATAATTTTGTCAACACATCTGATATATGATATTGAAAAAATACTGGATGAGATTATTTTCTTAAAAAATGGTGAGATTGTATGCCATAAGGGCGCAGACGAGCTTAGACAGGAAAAGGGAATGTCTGTAGATGAAATATTTAGGGAGGTATTCAGATGTTAGGAAAGCTTATAAAAAATGAATTTGTCAACAGGGGAAAGCAGGCTGCAAGCATAATGATTGCATTTTTAGGAGTGAGCTGCATTGTAGCCATAATGGACGCAATAAAGGAATATGGAAATGTGGAAAATGACTTTTTCTACTTTTCATATTATCTTTTGCTTGTAGTGTATTTTTTTGCAACATATGGGTGTATAGTAGCATTATTAATAGGGGCTGTAAATGATTTTGGAAAACGGTTTTTCAAAGACCAAGGGTATTTGACACATACGCTTCCCGTAAAAACATCTGCCTTGATGCTCGCCCGTATGGTGTTTGACCTTGTACTTATTATCGCGATTGTCATAGTTTTTCCTGTATCAATTTGTATTGCTGCCCGCAATTTTGACTTTTTTGGCGAAATAGCTGACTCTATAAGGTATGCTGTGGCAATAAGCGATTCGGGCATAGATGCCGCAGTCGTCATTACAGAGCTTATACTTTTATGTGTGTCACTTCTGATTGGCGGGTTGGTTATTATTTGGACGTTCAATGCATCATATGCCATAGGGCATGCGTTTAACAATGCAAAGAAAGCAATGTCCATTTTGGCTTTTTGCTTGATTAGCATCGTTAATTGGACGATAATCTATATTATAGGATATTTTATGTTTGAGATGGAACTTTTTTATGTTGTGAATTCGGAAATAAATGCCGTGATAAGCCTTATCTTTATCATTGCAATTTCCTCCGTTTCAGTGGTAATCTATGCGATTGTCACAAGCCTGATATGTAAAAAGAAATTAAACCTTGAGTAGGGGACATGGGAAGGGCGTGCCGTGTTGGAGCTTTACTCTGAATGTGGCACGCCCGGTTAATTTTTAATCATTTTTTATGTTAGAGTTTAATTCTTCAATAAACCGTTCAGCAGCCTTGGAATGTGCCTGATATTTTTTCCACACAATGGAAAGCGGCAGCGATTGCGCTGGGTGAATTAATTTAAAACAAAGATTGGTTCCTTGCGTGTTTACAAGATCTTTAAGTGTAACAAGAAGTCCCATCCCTTCGTCAGCCATCAACATTCCATTGTATACAAGGTTATACGTGTTTGCTATGTTAAGTTCCTCTATATTTCTGCCAAACCATTTGATGAAACTGGAATTGTTTAAAGAATGTCTTGATAAAATCAGTGGTTTATCCCACAAATCCTTGGCATCAATTGTATCTTTGGCTGCCAATTCATGATTGCAGGGCATAATAACGCCCCAGCGTTCTGTGTAAGGAAGTGTGATGTATTCATATTTGGATTGGTCAATATCGCCATACAGAATACAAAAATCGAATAGCCCTTTGTCCAGACGATCAATCAAATCTACGCTGTCACCACTGGTAAAATGAAAATGAATGTCAGTGTATTTTGCCTGTACATTATGTGCCACACGGATAATATTACGAATAGAAACAGACTCTCCGGTTCCGATATAGATATCTCCCGTAATGGAATCGCTGACAGTTTTCATTTCTGTTTCTGTACGTTTTGCAAGGCTGATGATTTCTTCAGCCCTTTTTCTGAAAAAAAGTCCTTCATTCGTCAGGGTCACCTTTCTTTTTCCACGAATCAGTAATTGTTTTCCAAATTCATTTTCTAAATCGCTTAGCTGGCGTGATAAAGTCGGCTGTGTCAGATGTAAGTATTCTGCCGCCCTTGTAATATTCTGCTCTCTTGCGACTGCGAGGAAATATTCTAAAACTCGAAGCTCCATGATTTACCTTCCTTTCTTGTGGCTGGTATCATTATAGTAAATTTTATTATGCTTGTAAAGTATGATAAAACATAAATAATAGGTATTTGTTATTTTAATAAAAGATATTTATACTATAATCAGAAAAACACTCATAGGAGGCATTATCAATGAAAAGAGCAGCCTTTTTCGTTTTTACTCTGTGTTTAATTGTCTGTATCATGGCGGGATGTCAAGGACAGATGAAGCAATCTGAATATAGTCAGTCCACAGACAATGGTACAAAGCCTGCATCTACTGACGAGATGAGTGAACAGATTGTTCTAGGGAGCGAATTTGTGGAATTATCTCCGTATTTATCCGGGGTTGAATTTGTCGGAGATGATTTTTTTGAGGAATTTTTGAAAAAGGGTGGGGCAAGCACCGATTCCGATGTGGTTGCTTTCCTCGTTGAAAAGCTGGGTATCAGTGAGATGACATTTGATGGAGCTCCTTTCGGGTGTAGTACAATAGCTGTGGAAAGCCCGAATGGAGAGCGATTGTTTGGCAGAAATTTTGACTGGAATCTTTGTAATGCTTTGATTATACGCTCCAAGCCTGAAAACGGCTATGCATCCATCTCCACAGTCAACATTGACTTCATTCAGGGCGCTTCTTTTTCCTATCTTCCATGTGAAGCGAAAGCGCTGATTGCCTTGTATGCTCCCCTTGATGGCATGAATGAAAAAGGGTTGGCGGTATCGGTCAATATGATTTCAGACGGCTCGACCATTGCGCAGAATACGGAAAAACCGGACATTACCACTACAACGGCAATTCGTCTGCTTCTCAACAAGGCTGCAACAGTAGACGAGGCAGTTGCGCTTTTGAAGGAATACGATTTTCATGCCTCTATGAATTTTATGATACATCTTGCCATTGCCGATGCAGATGGAAACAGCGTGGTCGTAGAATATATTGACAATGAGATGAGTGTTGTTGAAACTCCGATTGTTACCAATTTCTATTTGACTGAGGGAGAGAAATACGGCATCGGAACACAGCAGTCACATACGAGATTTGAGATTTTAGAGGAAAAGCTGAAAGGTGGCACAATGTCTATGGACGCTGTCAGGGATGCATTGTCAAGTGTGAGCAAAGGAAACTTCGGAGAATTTGAATCAACCGAATGGAGCATCGTGTTTAATCAGACTACTGGCGAGGTTCATTACTACCATAGAGAAAACTATGAAAACAGATACACATTTACAGTGAAATAGAAGGTGAGAGTAATCGCATGAAAAAAATTCTTTTACAGGGCAGAAGTATCGTCAAATCCTTTTCGCAAGGCGACAAAGGTATAAGGGTGCTCGACAATATTGATATTGAAATCTATGAAGGTGATTTTACCGTTATCATGGGAGCTTCAGGAGCTGGAAAATCCACGCTTCTCCATAATCTTAGCGGTATGGACATGCCGGATGGCGGCAGCGTTTTATTTCGGGAAAAGGAAATCACAAAATGCAGCGAAAAGGAGATGGCAAAGCTGCGCACTGATGAGTTTGGATTTGTATTTCAGAAAACCCATCTTGTCACAAGCTTGTCGCTCTATGAAAATATTGTGCTTGCAGGATATCTCAGTGGGAAGCTGTCGGAAGCGGAGGCAGAAAAACGGGCGGACATTCTTGTAGAACAGATGAATTTGAGTGATGCGAAGGAACGCCTGCCGTCGGCAGTTTCCGGCGGCGAAGCACAGCGGACGGCTGTTGCCCGTGCCGTAATTGGAATGCCGTCTATTCTATTTGCTGACGAACCAACTGGTGCACTTAATAGGAAGAATAGTGAGGAAGTTATGAACATCCTTACATCATTGGCAGCCCAGGGGCAAACGGTCTTGCTTGTCACCCACGATATACGGGCGGCACTTCATGGCAACCGTATCCTCTATTTGGAGGACGGAAGGATTAGTGGAGAGTTAGAGCTTGAAGCTTATAACAAAGCTGACCGTAGCCGGGAGGATAAATTGAATAGCTGGCTGACGACATTGAGGTGGTAGACATGAAAAAATATAAGATATTGCTTCGTGCAGCTTTTAAAAAACAAAAAGGCAGCATTTTCAGCATTCTGTTTCTGATGCTCCTCACATCGTTGTGTATGTTTACATCCGTTACGCTTCTCACAAGTGGCGAAAGCTTCATGTCTGCTGAAATGGAAAGGCTTGGTTTCGGTAATTTCACAGCTTGGGTAAACGGAAGTGAGCAGATGCTAAAGGACGAGATTGAAGTCCTGTCCGATGTTCAAGGGGTTACCGTACAGCCAATCATTTATAGCGGCTATCAGATAAACGGTAAATATTCCGACAACGAAGGACAGCTTGTTCTCTATGACGGCGGCGTGCCCTATCAGTTTATAGATGAATACGGGAAGGTGATGGAAGCACCAATAATCAATCCGGGGGAAATTTATATTTCTCCAGCCATGCAGTCGAGTTTTGATGTAAAAATCGGAGATACCATCCGCTTCGAGCTGGCAAGGCAAAATGGGACGAAAGACTTTACTGTAGCAGGCTATTTCGCAGATGGCTTTATGGGAAGCTCCATGATTGATATGAAAAGCTTTCTCATCTGTGAAGAGGATCGCACAGATGCTGTCCTCATGATTTATAGTGCAGCAAATTATGATCGGCTCGGTTACACAGGCGCTATGCTCCATGTGTTCCAAAGCAGGAACAGTATGCTGTCAGATGCAGAATTTCATAAGCAGGTTCAGGAAAACACGAGCTTGTCGCTTTATACGGAGTTTACTTATTCCAAAGCATCAATACAGAGCTATATGATGCTTCTGCAAAATATTCTGTCCGGTTTTTTGTTGGCTTTCTCTGCTGTGCTGCTGGTTGTCTGCATGGTAGTTATCAGCCACAGCCTGTCGGTAGCTTTAGAACAGGACAGACGGGATTTGGCAATCCTAAAAACCATCGGTTTTACTGGAAGAAGGCTGCAAGGTGTGCATATTGTTCTTTATGGTGGAACAGTATTTGCCGGTCTGCTCATAGGACTGTTACTCGCTTTGCCTCTCGCTCATGCTGTGGCTGGTGGTATGGTTAGCTCCACGGGAATGCTTGTTATGGTGACAATGCCGAAAGGCATGGTAATAATGATATTTACCATACTGCTTCTCCTGCTTGGAGGCTTCCTCCTTTTTCGGACGGCAAAAATTATGGCTGTCCGCCCGATACAGACCATCAGATGCGAAAACAGAGCAAAAATGGCAGTAACACCGATTAGAAAGAAAAAGCTGGCACTGTGGCTGGCAATCCGAACCTTGCTGACGAACAAGCAAAGGTATGTGGGACTGCTGTTCATTTCAATATTGCTTACCCTGTTCCTTTCGATTATCGGCACAATGGGAACATGGCTCGGTCCAAATGGAGAGGGGTTGATGAACGCTTTTAGCGTGGCAGAACATGACCTTGGTGTACAGCCGTTTAACAGCACAGTGCCTATGGATGAGATTGAGCGGATTATTAATTGGTATTCGCCTGTAACAAAAACCTACGAGCTGGCAATGGAAAGCGTGACCGTGAACGGAACACAGTATACTGCCAATGTGCTGAACAACACAGATTATTTTCATGTGCTTTCGGGTAGTGTCTGTGGTGGGAACGAAGTTCTGATTACCGACACTGTGGCAAATGAACAGGGACTAAAAATTGGTGACACGGTCAGAATTGCAGGTAATGGCAGAGCTGAGGAATATACCGTATCTGGCATATATATGTGTGCCAACGGCATGGGAACAAACATCGGACTTTCCATTGAGGGGTATTCCAAAATTGGGGACATTACCGGTTTCATTTGGTGTTACCACTATATTTTGGAGGACGGTTCTGTCAGAGATTATGCTATGCGGTATTTACAGGATAACTACAGTGGGATTGATGTGCATACGAATTCGTGGTCGGGGCTTAGTGGTATCGTTTCCATGATGCATCTTCTGATTGTGGTTATCTATATAATAGCAGCATTCTGTATCCTTATCTCGGTAGCGTTGATTTCTGCCAAGCTGCTTTTGACGGAAATATCGGATACAGCAATCTGCAAGAGCCTTGGTCTGAGAAGCGTCACACTTCGGTTTTCCTTTGCACTGCGATTTTTGCTGGTATCGGCAGTGGGCGCAGTTCTTGGAACACTGCTGTCCATACTCGTGTCCGGCTCCCTTGTAGGCTCACTTTTTAAATTATTTGGCATCGGAGCGTTTACCGCATCTCATGGACTGCTGGTGACACTATTCCCGCCAACTATTGTAACCGTTCTGTTTTTTGCATTCGCCCTTTTGCTTTCCGATAAGATTGGGCGTGTAAATATAATTAGATTGATTTCTGAAAATGAAGAATAAAGGAGATTTTGTCATGAAAAAAGTATTATTCACAATTACAACTTTGATGCTCGTTTCTATGTTTGCCCTCACAGGATGTCAGGATGAAACCGTTGATCCCGGCACGCCGCCTCAGGAAGTCATTAGTGGCGATAATAGCAATCAGACAAATAACGATAACAGCGAAAACACTGATAACACTGCATCTGCTGACAGCAAAGAGTGGATGGAAAACGTCATTTCTGTCCGCATCGGACGTGACAGCAGTGACGAGCTTTCGGTCAATATGATTGACAACGCTGCTGCTAATACAATGCTTGGCTATCTTTCCGATTCAGCGCTTTTGTTTCCAACCTATACCTATGACGAGGATGCAGGCTTTGTGGGTCAGAATGTGCGCGGCAATTACACAAGGGATGATGAGGTGGTTGTTACCGATATTCGGTGTGGAGAGCTGTATCTGTTCTCTGATGGACAGCTTCGTCTGTATTTCAAGGATGTTCCGGGTGCCAATATCACTGCAACACCGGTTGGCATATTTGCCGATTCATCTGTCGTGACAGATGCAGTGATTAGCGCTTATGAGAGCAACAAAGGCGATACATGGGGCGTGGATGTGTATTTTTGGATTACAAAAAACTAAGTGGAAAAGAGAGATTATATGCAAATCAGTAATACAGATAGAGAGAAAATTATTCAAAATCTGAAGGATTGCGACTGCGACGAAGCAATCATTGAAGCTTTTATGGAAAAGCTTGAACATGGACAGAAGAAGGAGGCACTGACAATTCTTGCCAAGCATCGCCAAAATCTGCTTGACCTGTTTCATCGGTGTGATGGTTGTATTGGCTGTTTGGATTATTTGACAAATCAAATTGAAAATAAGAAAGTGTAAATGCTGCCAATTGAAATTATTGATAGGGGGATGATGTAAATGAAAAAGTCTATTATGCTTCTGCCTGCAATGCTGCTCTTGCTTGGGTTATCCGCTTGTGCGTCAGACATGCCGACAGAATCATTGACCGAGACGGAAAATAATTCGGTGACGGAAAGGGAGGAAGAAAATTCGACAACGGAATCGTTTACAGCGTCAGAGGAGGAAGAAGCCATGAAACAATCACAATTTTATATTATTGCGGGAGATTCGGCTTTTACAGTAGATTTTGCAGAAAATAGCAGTACGGATGCATTACGTGAATTGCTCAAGGACGGTGATTTGACGATTGATATGAGTGATTACGGCAGCTTTGAAAAGGTTGGGAGTATCGGGCAAAGCCTGCCGCGCGAAGATACTCAGATTTCCACTGTGGTTGGAGATGTAATGCTTTATCAGGGTAATCAAATTGTTATTTTTTACGGAAGTAACAGTTGGAGCTATTCCCGTCTTGGGAAAATTAATGATGTAACAAAGGATGATTTGCTTGCGGCTTTTGGAAGCGGGGACGTTACAGTTACAGTTTCACTGATGAAGCCTTAATGATACAGCATACATTACTGTTATAAAAATTTTAGTTGACAAATACCTCTTTTATGTTATAGTTGAGATAGAACAAACATAACACAATATAACGCATATGTCATCTGTTAATATGGGACAATTCAGTATATAATAGATGATAGATGGGCTGCTGATTAAATCTAGGAGGTGTTTTTATGGATGCTGAAAAATTTACAAGAAAGTCCCTTGAGGTTATAGAAAACTGTGAGAAGCTTGCTTACGAGTATAACAATCAGGAAATAGATGAGGAGCATCTGCTTTACAGTCTGCTTACCGTGGAGGATAGTCTCATATTTAAGCTCCTTGAAAACATGCAGATAAATGTTGAAAGCTTTTCAAGGGAATGTGAGAAGCTTGTGGCGTACAGACCCAAGGTGTCGGGCGGAAAGCTTTTTACAAGCCCTGATTTTTCAAAGGTGCTGATACAGGCTGAAAAGGAAGCAAAGCAGATGGGGGATGAATTTATATCTGTTGAGCATATTTTCCTTGCCATACTTGAGAAGATGAATAAGGCGGTAAAGGGTCTTATCATGGGCTACGGCATAACGAGAAATAAATTTCTTGAGGTGCTTGCTGCGGTAAGAGGAAATAAGCGGGTTGAGTCTGATAACCCTGAGGCAACCTACGATACGCTTAACAAATATGGTTACAATCTTGTAGAACGTGCAAGACAGCAGAAGCTTGACCCTGTTATCGGACGTGATAATGAGATAAGAAACATTATCAGGATTCTTTCAAGAAAGACGAAGAATAATCCGGTGCTTATCGGCGAGCCGGGCGTAGGCAAAACCGCAGCCATAGAAGGACTTGCGCAGAGAATTGTGAGAGGCGACGTGCCTGACTCCTTGAAGCATAAGGAGATATTTGCCCTTGATATGGGCGCTATGCTTGCGGGCGCAAAATATAGGGGCGAGTTTGAGGAAAGGCTGAAGGCTGTCCTTGACGATGTAAAGGCATCAGACGGTGAGATTATTCTTTTCATAGATGAGCTTCATACAATCGTGGGAGCAGGCAAAACGGAAGGCTCCATGGATGCGGGCAATATGCTGAAGCCTGTGCTTGCAAGAGGGGAGCTTCACTGTATCGGCGCAACAACCCTTGATGAGTACAGAAAATATATCGAGAAGGATGCTGCGCTTGAAAGACGGTTCCAGCCTGTGATGGTGGATGAACCGACTGTGATTGATACAATCTCCATCCTTCGCGGCATCAAAAACCGGTTTGAGGTTTTTCATGGCGTAAAGATAAATGACGGAGCGCTTGTTTCTGCGGCGACCTTATCCGACAGATATATCACGGATCGGTTTCTCCCTGATAAAGCCATAGACCTTGTGGACGAGGCATGTGCCATGATAAAGACTGAGCTTGAGTCCATGCCTGCTGAGATTGATGAAATATCAAGAAAGGTTATGCAGCTTGAGATAGAGGAGGCAGCCCTGAAAAATGAGGAGGACAATTTAAGCAGAGAACGGCTTGCAGCGCTGCGCAAGGAGCTCTCAGAGCTTCGGGATAGGGCAAATCAGATGAAGGCTGTGTGGGAAAATGAGAAATCAGGCGTGGAAAATGTACGCAGGCTTCGTGAGGAAATTGAGGACTTAAATGACCGTATACAGATTGCACAGAGAAATTACGATTTAGAGAAGGCTGCCGAGCTTCAGTACGGTAAGCTGCCACAGCTAAAGCAGGAATTGGAACGCCTTGAGGCAGAGCTTTCCCAAAAGGACAGAAGTCTTGTCCATGAGGTTGTGACGGATGAGGAGATTGCAAAGATCGTTTCCAAATGGACGGGAATCCCTATATCAAAGCTTACGGAGACAGAAAGAAATAAAACACTCCATCTTGCTGATGAGCTACACAAGCGGGTCATCGGACAGGATAATGCAGTGGAGCTTGTGTCCGAAGCAATCATAAGGTCAAAGGCGGGCATAAAGGACCCGACAAAGCCTATCGGCTCTTTCCTTTTCCTTGGACCTACAGGCGTCGGCAAGACGGAGCTTGCAAAAACGCTTGCTGCGGCTCTGTTTGATAATGAGGCGAGCATGGTCCGTATCGACATGAGCGAGTATATGGAAAAGCATAGTGTCGCACGGCTTATCGGTGCGCCTCCGGGATATGTCGGATATGACGAGGGCGGACAGCTTACGGAGGCAGTGAGAAGAAAGCCTTACTCTGTTGTGCTGTTTGACGAGATAGAAAAGGCTCACCCTGACGTGTTTAACGTGCTGCTTCAGGTGCTTGATGACGGACGCATCACGGATTCAAAGGGAAAAACCGTAGACTTTAAAAATACAATTCTCATCATGACCTCAAACATAGGCTCAGACAGCCTCCTTGAGGGGATAGATACATCAGGAAAAATAAGCCCTGCTGCGGAAACGGCTGTAATGGGCAGCTTAAAGGCACATTTCAGACCTGAATTTATAAACAGGCTTGACGAGATTATTATGTTTAAGCCGCTTGATAAGCAGGCAATCGGAAATATCGTGGAGCTTCTGCTTGCCGACCTTAACAAACGTGTATCGGACAAGGAAATCAGGATAGCCTTAACGGACGCCGCAAAAGACTATATTGTAACCGCAGGCTACGATCCGGTATATGGGGCAAGACCGCTTAAACGATATATGCAGAAAAACATTGAGACGCTTGTAGCAAAGTGTATTCTTGCAGGAAATGTGTCAAAGGGGGCTGTAATTACGGTTGACGTAAGAAATGGCGGGCTTGTGATTAATTAAATACCAAAGGAGGAAAGAGGCTGTCGCTTAGTGCGGCAGCTTTTTTCTCCTGCCACGTCTGTCATAGCTTACCGTTATCTCAATTTTTTCAGGTATGGAGGACACAACCTCGTAATTTTCGCCGTTCACTACGCCATATAGACCGCCGTATTTTTCCTCTGTTATTGTCTTTACGTTTTCCAGTCCATATCCATGATATAACTCCCAAAATTCATTTTTTTCAAGCTGTTTTTTCGGGACGGTAGGATTGACGGTATGTATGACAAGATTTTTGTTGTTCATATAAATTTGCAACTTAACAAAACGTGTTCTGACGGACAGTATCTGCATACATGCCTTTATGCTGTTATTTAGCATATTTCCAAGTATAATACATAAGTCATAATCCTCAATGGGAAGCTTCCTGTTTGATATGGAAATGTCGGTTTCCATTTGTATATTTTCCTTTTCGGCAACCGAAGCGTAATGACTTACAAGTGCATCAATGACAAGATTGCCCGTATTTATTTTTGTGTAGCTGTTTTCCAAATCACTGACAAGCTGCTTCATATAATCAGCGGCAGCCTGATACTGTTTTTTATTTATGCAGGCGTCAATAAAAAAGTAATGCTCCTTTACATCGTGTACAATACGTCTTGTATTCTTGTATGCACCAGAAAGCTGCTCGTACCGTTCCTGCTGAAGAACAGAGTTTGTCTGCTCCCTTGCATATTTAAGCTTCAAATCGGCAAGCTGGAGTACGTTGTCCAAAAGAACAAAATTTACGATATTGATTACGACGATGCAGCTAATCAGAAATAAGAAAAATGTATTTACACTTTCCAGTGTAAGCATTTCTATTGGAATAAACACCGGTATGGAAACAGTTGTAAATGGTATGGCAAATACGAGAAGCTTATACTTTTTTGTGTAGGAATTGGAATGTCTGTTCCAAAATATGTTTGAGGCATATGTAAATATCAGGACAAATATTTCCATGCCCGTTATCACAAGATTATCAAGCATCAGGGGATTTATGTTAAATAGCTCCTTGTTAAATATGGACAGTATAATAACAAACAGCGTTTCTCCTATTGACGTAAACACTACATAAATAATGGCTGAAAATACATGCTGTAACAATGAACCCTTATAAAGATTTGACAAAGCAAAGGTAGTCAAAAAGCTGATTAAGGTTGTTATTACTGTTTTGTAAAAACTTGTGTTGCCCGTAAAAAACAATGTGTTTGCATACAAGATAACCTGCACTAAAATATAGGAAACAGGCACAAGAAAATGTGGGATTTTTGAATATTTATTCTTATATACGGTTTTAAAGTATATGTATTGTACAAATGTGTCAAATACGGCTGAAAGGATAGATAAAAATAATTCCATGTTTATAATCTCCAGTTTACATTTTTAGGTCGGTTACGTTATTTAACAGCTTTGCATGGATTGCAGGGGCATATTTGCGGCCTAGCGGCAGGGACGTTCCAATGTCAAGCGTTAGTTTTTTGTTCGTTATCTGATGTATGTGTCTGATATTGATAAGTATACTGCGAAAGCATTGGCAAAACCCATAAGGCTCAAGGGTTTTTACCCAGTCGGATAATATGCCTGATGCGGCAATATCATCATTCAGGGTATGAAAGATAAGCTCATTTCGTTTGTCATAAGAAACCTCAATAAAAATAATATCTGATATGTATATCATTTCTTCTGAAAAATCCGTTTTAATCAGTGTTACCATATTGGAAATGTCCGTAATTTCATCTATGAGGCTGTCAAGTATACGTCGAAAATCCTCATAAGCTACGGGCTTGCACATATAGTAAAAGGGGTGGACAAGAAAGCTGTTCTGCATATATTGCGGATAGCTGCTTATAAATATTATGTTTATGTGTTTGTTATATTGCTGTTTCAGCATTTTCGCAGTATCAAGACCATTTTTACCCGGCATCTCCACATCAAGAAGAACAAGGGCAAAGTCCCTAACATTTTTGTCTGCAAGAAGGGAAAACCCGTCATCAAAGCAGGCAATATTAAAATCAATATTTTTTTCAAATTGGTATTGAAGAAGAAAAGTCTTTAAATTTTCCTGTATTTCCTTATTGTCATCACAGATTGCAACATTTAACATCATAGACCTTCCTTCCCTTTAATATGCAGATTTATAAAAATGCCTGCTAATTGAGAAGCTGCCGTTAATGCAAGGCTTAAATTAACGACCGTACAGTACAGGCTTTTTTTCTTATAGTAGCATAATACAAATAAAAGAGAAAGAGCAATTAAATATATTAAAAGCTTCCTTCGCATTTGTTTTTTGACGGCGTCGGTCAGACGTTTGTTTGGGGTGTCAACAGGCGCCATAATAAGCACCAGCAGGGACAATGCTGCATATATAACAGGCTGCCAATCTGTGAGCATAGGTGACAGCTTAGGGGTTAGCATAATGATTATAAATGCAGTACCATAGGATAAAACCGTACATATAAATTCTGTCTTTGCATGGGCGCCTCCTGCCAGATGCCTTGTTGGGAGTATAATTAATAAAAAGATAAGCCCTATTGGAACCAGCTTCACGGCTATGGAAAAAATAAGCACAAAGAAAATATAAAATAATGTATCTAAAACATATGCGATACAATAGTTGTATATTTCCAGCTCGTCAGCACATATAAGATTATTTTCAAATAAGTATGTAGACATGAGACTACTCAGTTTATTTGTCATAATTTTCTCATCTGCTCCTTCTGAATATTTAAGACTAAAATTTCCTGTTAATGAAACAAGATAATTATACTTTAAAAATAGAGTTTTATGTGTTTTTATGTTTAAAATGCAAAAAATAGGGGTTAAAATGCATTTCATGTACGATTTTTTGCATTTTAAACATAAAATCGTATTTTTAAGATTAAAAAAGTTATAATTAGAGTGCATCACATAAAGTGATAGTATAAAAAGAATAGGAGGGTAAAAATGAAAGAAAATTTGAAAAAATGGCTGATGAGACATAAATATGCCATAAGTTCAATTGCAATGTCTGTTGCAACTGTAGCAGTTTATGGATGCCGTTGCAAGTTTTATCAGCCTAGGGAGCCGGAAGGCTTAGAAGAATTTTGCAAAAGGAAACGAAACTAATTGAAAATAGGTTGGAAAAGTAAAGGAGGAATGTCAAAGCATACAAAACTCTTGGGGATTTGCATTTTAAGATGCATAGAACGTGATAAAAACAGTTATGGGTGAAACGGCATGGGCGGAAAAATGCCGTTTCACTTATAACAGGTTGAGGCTTGAAGGGAAGATGTGGGAAATTTGGATTGGAAAATCTTTCCTTTTCTGACTGAATAGCAATGTTAGAAAATAAGGATTTGACAATCACACGGTTTATAATTAAGATTAAAAAATGTTAGGGGGAATTTTTATGAAGAAAAAAAGCATATCTATTTTAGGAATATCATTACTGCTTGTTATGATGTTTTCGCTGAATTCATTTGCAAGTTCAGGTCAAAATTTAACGGTTCAGGTCGGAACAGGCTCGGTATTTGTTAATGGCGTGTCAAAAGCCAGTCGTACAGGTAATTATAATTATATATATGTAAATGTTGAAAGTGTTTATCCGGTTGAAGGGAAAGATACTTTTACAAAATGTAAAGTACGTATTTACAAGTGTGATTGGACGGGTGCTGCTTTTTCTAATATATACACTCTTACCGAAGGTAATGGAAATCAAACAATTAATTTGTATAATGGTGGTTTATCTTGTCTGCAATTCGATATAAGATTTGCAGGTAATGACCCTGAGT
>JAMPEW010000003.1 GCA_023664775.1 Clostridium sp.
AGTGGATAAACATGACACAGGTAGGAAGATTATTTGAGGAAGAAAAACAGCAGGCGGTAAAAATTGCATTGGTTGAAGGAAAATTTAAAAATCTTACCACACTGATTTGCCGTAAATTGAGAAAAGCGAAGGAAGTGGATGTTATTTCAGATGAGCTTGAGGAGGATATAGAGGTTGTATCCGAAATATGCAAGGCTGCTGAGGAATTTGCCCCTGATTACAATGAGGAGCTTGTATATGAAACATATAAGAAACAGTATATGACTATTTAAAAACAGGGCGGTTGCTAAAATGCAGCCGTCCTGTTATTATGTAAAAATACAAAGAATTTTTATGCTGAAAGGTTTTATTTTATGATTTCACTTAGAAGAAAGATATTTATATCTTTTACGGTTGCACTTATGACGGTTATTTTCCTGTTTTCTGCCGAGGATGCGACCTTATCTTCACAAAACAGTAATTGGGCCGCAAATCTGATTGGACGGCTGTTCTGTGATGATTATGAGAATTTTGATGAGAATGAAAAAATAGAGTTTATTGAACGTATCGACCATCCTGTGAGAAAGGCGGCACATTTTACCCTGTATGCCTGCCTTGGCTTTTTGATGTTCGGGGCTGTGGCCGATAAAGGGATAAGGCTGAAAAAAACTGCTTTGCTTAGCTGGTGTTTTGGTACAGTTTACGCAGTAACAGATGAAATACATCAGATTTTTGTACCGGGGAGAAGCTGTCAGCTTACGGATATTTTGCTTGACAGTGTCGGTGTATTTTGTGGGGCATCGTTTGCCCTTTTGATATTTTCTGCTTGTATACATGATTGCGTGGAAGTATAATACAATGAGCAGTGTATCGTAAAAATAGTGATAAGTAGAATTCTATTTTTGTATAATTATTTTAGGAATAAGTATGTTTTGAATAAAACATATGCGCATGACTGCATATAAATAGACATGGAGGTTTGACATGGAAATCAGTATCATTGAAATAGTAAAGGTTTTGCTGCTTGGAGTGGTAGAGGGCATAACGGAGTGGCTTCCCATAAGCAGTACGGGGCATATGCTTTTAGTAGATGAATTTATAAGCCTTAATGCAAGTGAGGAATTTAAGGAAATGTTTTTTGTCGTGATACAGCTTGGGGCAATCCTTGCTGTTGTGCTGTTGTTTTGGAATAAAATGTGGCCCTTTGATTTTTCAAAGAATCCTGAAAAGGAGGGTGTGATAAAAAAGGATATTTTTTCCATGTGGTTTAAGGTTGTTGTTGCCTGTATACCGGGAGCCGTTGTCACGCTTTTGTTTGACGATTACATAGAGGCGCATCTGCATACCCCTACGGTTATTGCAATTGCACTTATATTTTATGGCTTTGCCTTTATATTTATAGAGACAAGAAATAAGGCAAAGACGGCAAAGGTGGAAGCCTTACAGGATATTACGTATAAAACGGCATTTATTATAGGTTTGTTTCAGGTGCTTTCCATTATACCGGGAACTTCAAGGTCGGGAGCGACTATCATTGGTGCGCTTCTGATAGGCGTGTCAAGGGTTGCGGCGGCTGAATTTACATTTTTTTTGGCTGTGCCTGTCATGCTTGGGCTTAGCCTGATAAAGGTTATAAAATTTGGATTTGTTTTTTCCGGCTCTGAGTTGGTTATACTAAGCGTAGGCGTAATTGTTGCTTTTTTGGTTTCGCTGTTCGTTATAAAATTCCTGATGGGATATATTAAAAAGCATGATTTTAAGGTGTTCGGCTGGTATCGGATTGCGCTTGGCGTGATTGTATTATTTTATTTTGCACTTGCAGGGTAAATAATTAAAATTGGTTTTAGAGGAATAAATGATAGATATAAGAAGTTAAAAAACTGTTTTTCAGGAATAGACGATAGCTATAATAAAAATAAAGCTTTCGGGGAGGCAGACATGGTTTTAGAGGGCAGAGAACCACAGAGGGTGTTTAAATATTTTGAGGAGATTTGCAGTATTCCACATGGCTCAGGAAATACAAAAAAAATAAGTGATTATCTTGTTTCTTTTGCCAAGGAGAAGGGCTGTCAGTATATACAGGATGAGCACGATAATGTCGTTATATATAAGGAGGCGTCGGCAGGATATGAGCATGCGCCTGTAGTTATTTTGCAGGGACATATAGACATGGTGTGTGAGAAAGCTGCGGATGTGGACATTGATTTTAAAAATGAGGGCTTAAGGCTTAGATGTGATGGAAATGTAATATATGCGGAAGGGACAACCTTAGGAGGAGATGACGGCATAGCCGTGGCTTATATGCTTGCCATACTTGATTCGGAGGATATTTTGCATCCTGCCATTGAATGTGTGTTTACCTCCGATGAAGAAATTGGGCTTCTTGGGGCAAATGCACTTGACTGTTCTGTGCTCCGGGGCAGAATACTTTTAAATATTGACTCCGAGGAGGAAGGGAAATTACTTACAAGCTGTGCAGGAGGAGTAACGGCATCGTGCAGTCTTCCCATACAATATGAAAATCTGCAATTTGCAAATGGCGTTTCAGATGAGGGGAAGGCTTACCGTTTAACTGTTGAGGGCGTTACGGGAGGTCATTCGGGCGTCTGCATAGACAGGCAGGGAGCCAACGCAGTAAAGCTTTTGGGACGTGTGCTGTATGCTCTTTTTGAGGATTATGATATAGGTCTTATTGATATTGAAGGCGGAAATAAGGATAATGCCATACCGAGAAGTGCCTATGCACGCCTTCTTTTCAGGGCATGTTCCCATGATAGCATGGAGGCAGTGGAAAATAAACTAAGAAGGCTTGAAAGCATTTTAAGAAAGGAATACAGGCATACGGATAAGAACATATGCATAAGCCTTAAGCCTGTGCAATTTGTTGACAGCGTGTGCTATACCGAAAATGAGGACAGTGCACCTGCATGTGTTATGACAAAGGTATCCTTTGAAAAGGTGCTTGCCGCACTTGCAGGACTTCCAAATGGAGTTATAAAATATAGCAGGGATATAGAGGGACTGGTACAGACCTCTCTTAATCTAGGGATTTTAAAAACAAACATTTCCGATAAGGCATGTGTCTATTTTCAGTTTTCGGTAAGAAGCAGCGTTGGCACGGAGAAGGAGGCGCTTATTAGCAGAATGAAGTGCCTGATGGAGTGCCTTGGAGGAGCTGTAACCATTTCAGGGGATTATCCTGCGTGGGAGTACAGGGAAAATTCAAAGCTTCGTGATAATATGGTGTCCTGCTATGAAAGGCTGTATGGCGAAAAACCGGAGCTTATTGCAATCCATGCAGGGCTGGAGTGTGGAATATTTGCAGGGAAGCTGGCAGGGCTTGACTGCGTGTCCTTTGGACCGAATATAGAAAACATACACACGACAGAGGAGAAGCTTTATATTGACAGCGTGGGCAGGACATGGGAGTATATTTTGCTGATACTGAAAAATATTAAGTAGCAGCATAAGTGTAGGTTTGCAATTATTAATATAGTTAATAGAAATGAAAAAATGTACGATTTCTATATTATACAATGACTGTTAAGATTAATTCTGGAAAGGGAGAGTAAAATGGAAGCTTGGGAAAAAAATGTGAGAAGGGTTGTTCCGTATGTTCCGGGAGAACAGCCGAAGGCTGATAATATTATTAAATTAAATACAAATGAAAATCCATATCCGCCTGCGCCCACAGTGGTAAATAAGAGCTTAAATCTTTTGGATTTAAGGCTTTATCCCGACCCAGGGGCAGAGCTGCTTGTGAAAAAAATAGCTGCATACCATGGCTTGGCACAGGAAAATGTATTTGTGGGTGTCGGCTCAGATGATGTTTTAGCCATGTCATTTATAACATTTTTTAATTCGGAAAAGGAGATACTTTTTCCCGATGTTACATATTCCTTTTATGATGTGTGGGCTGATTTGCTTAAAATTCCGTATAAGGCTGTGCCTGTTACGGAGGACTTTCGGCTTTGCAGGGAGGATTATTATGTGGAAAATGGAGGAATTATTTTTCCGAATCCCAATGCGCCTACCGGCATTGCAGAGCCTGTTTCATTTGTGGAGGATATACTGAAAGCCAACCGGGACGTAGTCGTTATCGTTGACGAGGCATATGTGGATTTTGGCGGGGAAACTGCGCTTCCCCTCATTGATGATTATGATAATCTTTTGGTTGTAAGGACATTTTCAAAGTCACGCTCAATGGCAGGAATAAGAATTGGATATGCCATGGGAAATGCGAGGCTGATTCAATATTTGAATGACGTAAAATATTCCTTTAACTCATATACAATGAATATTCCGTCCATCATTCTCGGCGCAGAAAGCTTAGGGGATGACGCATATTTTAAGGAGACGATTGCAAGGGTGGTAAGCACAAGAAGGTGGTTTGTGCAAGAAATAGAAAAGCTTGGATTTACAAGCCTTCCGTCAAAAGCAAACTTTCTGTTTATTACCCACAAGGTCTTAAACGCCAAATATATATTTGAGGAGGCAAAAAAGGCAGGCATCTATGTGAGGTATTTTGATAAGCCACGCATAGACAATTATCTTCGCGTTACGATAGGAACAGATGAACAAATGGAAATTTTTTTGGAGTTTTTGAAAAAGCTTGTATAAAAAAGCCTGTATTTAAGCCAAAAAGCGGTATACAAATTGTATACTGCTTTTTTTATATTTTGTGTTGAAGTGTACATCAGGGTGAAAATAAAATATAAGTGTATTCAGCAAAAATAAAAGGAAGGTATACTATATTAATGGAGTTTAACGAGTTTTTAAATGTTGTAAAGGACAAGCTGCCGGATTATTTATTGCAATATGATATTGAGGATATACATATTAATACGGTCAGTAAAAATAACGGCAGAAAATTTACGGGAATTGCAATCGCAGTGAGGGATGAACAGATTTCTCCAAATATATATATGGACTATTATTATATGCTTTATTCCGAGGGGAAGGATATAGACCATATATTGGAGCTTATCACAGAGGAATACCAAAAGGCAAGGGAGAACATAAATGGCTATGCGTTTGGACAGATGGAAGCTATGGATATACAAGACCATATTTTCCTAAAGCTGATTAACTTTGAAAAAAATCAGGAAATACTTGCCGATTGTCCATATATAAGATATGAGGATTTAGCCATAACCTTTAGAATACTTGTAAAATCAGATGACAGTGGAATTGCCTCGGCATGTATGCACAACAGGGAGTTTGATAAGCTTAACATGGATATTGACAGCTTGTATCAGATTGCCAAGGAGAATACAAGAAAGCTGTTTCCGCCGGTTTTACAAAGACTTGACAAAATGATATTTGATAAATGTTCAGATATAAACGTGCTTCCTGATGGCATAGGTTTATACGTGCTGACAAACAATCAGGGTATTAACGGTGCCGTGTATATGTTATATGAGGATATATTGTGTGAGTTTGCAAAGGAGCATGGCAGCTTTTATATTCTTCCTTCAAGTATTCATGAGGTTATTCTTTTTCCAAGGGAGTTAGATGAGGAGCGGGAGGAGCTTTCAGAGATGGTTACGGAGATAAACAGGTATGTGGTTGCTGACACGGAGTACCTGTCAGACAGTGTATATTTTTATGATTCTTGTGAGGGACAAATCGTTGCTTGACGAATGATTATTACTATGCTATTTTAATTAAAGCAGGAATTGCATTATTTTATATAGGTATTGGAGGAGTTATGATGACAAAAGGTACTGTAAAGTGGTTTAATAGCCAGAAGGGGTATGGCTTTTTAACAAGTGATGAGGGTAATGATGTTTTTGTGCATTTTACCGGACTTAACATGGAGGGCTTCAAAACCCTTGAAGAAAATCAGTCTGTAGAATTTGACGTTGTCGACGGAGAAAAAGGACCACAGGCTGTAAATGTTTCTGTAATATAAAAACTATGAAAAGCACGAAAAAGGGGCTGTCGCATTAAGGATTTTCCGATTGTGGCATGCCCCATTTTTTAGTTGACAAAATCTTGTAAATGGCATAGAGTTAAGGTAGAAAAATATTCAATATGTGAGGTGCATTTACATGGCAGAGAGCTTTGTATCAAGAAAGGACAGAATTATAGCCTCGGCAATTGAAATTATAAGTGAGTCAGGTTTATCGGCACTCACAACGAATAATCTTGCGGCTAGAGAGAACATTGCAGAGGAATCCCTCTATAAGTATTTTGGCGGGGTAGATGATGTCCTTATTGAAGTAGTTGATTTTTATTCAAGATTTGACAAAAGCATACAAAGTACCATAAGCTCAAAGGAAGGTACCTATATTCAAAAGATAGAAGATTATTTGGATGCGTATGCTACATACTATGATAATTATTATGCAATATCTACGCTTATGTTGCAGTATGAGGAGCTTTTGCATAATATGTACACAAGAGACAAAATTGCAGAGTGTATTACGGAACGGCTGCGGTACATGGAGGAGCTTTTTCAAGGCGCTATTGACAGCCTTGAGATTACGAATGCGTTTTCTGCATGGGAGCTTGCAAATAATGTTATGGGCATAATTATGTCGCATACATTGAGCAGGCGAATCGTATATCATAAAAAAACATTTAAAACGGAGCTTATGGAGAATATTCATAAGTGGCTTATGATAATGAAGGTAGATTAGGAGGGTTTATTGATGAAGGTTTTGGTAGCTGAGGACGATATGGCAAGTGGAAAGTTCATGGAGAAGCTTCTTTCAAAATATGGGGAAGTCGTTGTTGCAAGAGATGGGATTGCCGCTGTTGACGAGTTTGTTAAGGCGGTAAATAACAATGAGAAATTTGACCTTGTATGTATGGATATTATGATGCCGAAGATAGATGGCTATAAGGCGCTTGCCTCTATTCGTGACGCTGAAAGAAAGCTTGGTCTTGCAAGGGATTCCAGGTGCAAGGTTGTGATGATAAGCGCGCTGGACGAGGGCTTTGACGCAGCGTATGCAAGTGATGATTATGAGGAGTATATATGTAAGCCGATAGATGTTATTAAATTTGATAATTTAGTAAGGAAGCTTGGCTTGGCATAAATAGAAGTTTGCTATGGATTTATTTGATTATGTACGTGAAAACAATAGGAAAGACACAGCGCCTCTTGCAAGACGGTTAAGACCGGAAACACTTGAGGAGGTTGTGGGACAGGAGCATATTCTCGGTAAGGACAAGCTCCTGTATCGTCTTATCAAGGCTGATAAGCTGGGCTCCATTATTTTATACGGACCTCCCGGTACAGGCAAGACAAGCCTTGCCGCCGTTATTGCCAATTCTACCAGTGCCGTTTTTAAGGAATTAAATGCCGTGTCATCAGGTAAAAAGGATATAGAAGCTTTAGTCAATGAAGCAAAGGACAGTCTTGGAATGTACGGTAAAAAGACAATCCTTTTTATCGACGAGATTCACAGGTTTAATAAAGCGCAGCAGGATTTTCTCCTTCCCTTTGTAGAGGACGGAACTGTTGTGTTTATTGGGGCAACGACTGAAAATCCTTTTTTTGAGGTAAACAGTGCCCTTATATCCCGTTCTACAGTATTTCAACTGAACCCCCTCTCAAAGGAAAGTATAGAAGCTCTTATAAAGCGTGCAGTATATGATACCGAAAAGGGTATGGGTGCATATAATGCTGAAATTACGGAGGAAGCAGTTTCTTTTCTTGCACAGATTTCCGAGGGGGATGCAAGGATTGCATTAAATGCCATAGAGCTTGGAATTTTATCCACGCAGCCTGACGAAAACACCGGCAAAATCATGATAGATATTAGTGTTGCGTCAGAGTGTATTCAAAAAAGATGCCTTAGATATGAGCGGGACGGGGATAATCATTATGATACAATATCGGCATTTATCAAGAGCATGAGAGGCTCTGACCCTGACGGGGCAGTGTATTATCTTGCAAAAATGCTGTATGCGGGAGAGAGCGTTACGTTTATTGCGAGAAGAATCATGATATGCGCCAGTGAGGATGTGGGAAATGCAGACCCACAGGCAATCGTTGTTGCTTCGGCATGTGCACAGGCGGTTGAGAGAATTGGAATGCCGGAAGCCCGTATTATACTTGCGCAGGCTGCCATATATGTGGCATGTGCGCCAAAGAGCAATTCCATAATCAATGCCATAGACGAGGCATTTTCCGCAGTAAAAAATGTTGGTAACTGCAATGTTCCACCGCATCTTCGGGATGCGCATTATGAGGCGGCAAAGAAGCTTGGACATGTAGGCTACAAATATGCACATGATTATCCGAAGCATTATGTAAACCAACAATATCTTCCTGATAAGCTTATGGGCAAGACCTTTTATCTGCCGGGAGAGCTTGGATATGAGGAGGATATAAAAAAATGGTTAGAATTCATAAAGGAAAATTAAATATTTCTTAATAAATTGATAAGCATATATTAAAAGACAGCATATCAGACCATGTGTTATACTGAAAGCGAATTTGAAATGGACTGATTGCAAAAAGAAACGGGAGGATGTCATGAAAAAAAAGAAGAAAGCTATTATACCGATTATTATTTTACTGATTATCGCAATCTGTGTGGTTGTAGGCATAATTGTGGTAAAAAAGAAAAAAGGAAATGATGTTGAGGGGCTTGTGTATGTTGAATCTGTTAAGAACATAACGGGAACAGGCTTTTATGGCGAAAACAGATATATGGGAATTGTGGAATCCCAGGAGACAAAGGGTGTGGAAAAGGCATCTGACAAGACCGTAAAAACCGTTTTTGTTGAGGTTCAGGACACGGTAAAGGAGGGAGATCCTCTTTTTGAGTATGACACGGAGGAAATGGAGCTGAAGCTGAAGCAGCTTGAGCTTGAGCTTACAAGCATAAATAACAGCATTACCACGGCAAATCAGCAGATTGCCACATTAAACAGTGAGAAGGAGCAGGTCCCTGCTGAGGAGCGTATTGAGTACACAAGTCAGATACAGAGCCTTCAGGCGCAGATTAACCAGTATAATTATGATGCCAGTGCAAAGCAGCTTGAAATTGACAGACAGAAAGCCTCCATGGAAAATGCAACGGTGTATTCTCCGATGGACGGTGTAATCAAGGAAATAAAAAATGACAGCAATGGTTCGTCCACAGCGGACATGGGATATTATGATTATAGTGACAGTGACAGCAGTGCCAATGCATTTATTCAGATTATGGCAATGGGTGATTACCGTGTAAAGGGAACGGCAAATGAGATGAATGTTATGAGCATGTCTGTGGGAACGCCTGTTATTGTGCGCTCCCGTATTGATGAAACACAGACATGGAGTGGAACAATCTCAAAGATTGACACGGAGCATCCGGATCAGGATAATAACAACTATTATTATTCGCCAGGGACGCAGACAACCAAGTATCCGTTTTATGTTGAGCTTGATTCCATAGACGGTCTTATGCTTGGACAGCATTTATATGTTGAGCTTGATTATGGACAGAGTGCAGTAAGGGAGGGCTTATGGCTTGATGAGTTTTACATTGTAATGGATGATGGCACTCCGTATGTATGGGCGGCAGATAATAAAGACAGGATTGAAAAACGCAAGGTTGAGCTTGGAGAATATGACGAAAATCTTATGCGGTATGAGATCTTGTCAGGAATTTCAGAGGAGGACAGGATCGCATTCCCTGACAGCTATATTAAGGAGGGAATGAAGGTTACGGAGAACTATGAGGATGTCATGAATCAGAATTTTGAGGGCGGTGACGGAGAACTGTTTGATGAAATGCCTGACGGAGAAATGATTGATTATGATATGCCGGAGGGAGAGATAATCGATTATGATATGCCGGAGGGGGAAATAATCGATTATGAAATGCCTGACGGAGAAGTGATAGATGGCGATATGCCGGAGGGAGAAGTAATAGATGGCGAAATGCCTGCACTGGAGGATAGCTTTATTGACAATGAAATGTTAGATGACGGTGAGCTGCCTGTGCCTGAGGAGGAACGCTGATGATACTTGAATTAAAGAATATATATAAAAATTATATTCAGGGAAGTATGGAGGTTCCTGTACTCAAGGATATTAATTTATCTGTGGAGGAGGGGGAATATGTGGCAATCATGGGTCCCTCAGGTTCAGGAAAAACTACGCTTATGAATATTATAGGCTGTCTTGATAAGCCTACATCGGGTACTTATCTGCTTGGAGGGGAGGATATAGGAAGCTACAAGGATAAGGAGCTTTCCTTTGTGAGAAATAAGAGCATTGGCTTTGTGTTTCAGACCTTCAACCTCATGCCGAGACAGTCTGCCCTTGACAATGTGGCTCTCCCGCTGCAATATGCCAAGGTGCCAAAAAAGGAGAGAAAGCAAAAATGTGTGGACGCTCTTACAAGGGTTGGGCTTGAGGACAGGATTAGCTTTAAGCCGACGCAGCTTTCAGGAGGACAAAAACAGAGGGTTGCAATCGCAAGAGCTATCGTCAATGAGCCTATGATACTGCTTGCTGACGAGCCGACAGGCGCTCTTGACTCAAAATCAGGTATTCAGGTAATGGAGCTTTTCAGACAACTGCATGAGGACGGTGCCACAATTATTATGATTACCCACTCGGATGAGATAGCGGGCTATGCGGACCGGGTTATCAGGATTATTGACGGAGAGCTTTTAGATGAAAGCGAAAAAACAAATGCAGCAGATTCGGAGGTGATATAATGGGAAAAAAGAAAAAAATAATTATATCACTTGTTGTGACTGTTGTAGTTATAGGTCTTATTACAGGAATACTCTTGGCAGTAAAAAAGAAAACGAAAAATAAAAAGACCGTTGAGGTATTCTCTGTGTCTGAGCTTTCTGAAAACAGCGCAAACTTTGGCTCATGGAAGACTATGAGCGGACGGGTCATTATAAAGAATGAACAGAAGATATATTTGAATGCCCAACAGCAGGTGGCAGAGGTGCTTGTGAAGGAGGGAGACGAGGTAAAGGCAGGAGATGTGCTTATGAGATATGATACAACCTCACAGAACCTTCAGCTTGAGCTTATGGCTGCCGATGTTGAGATTGCAAGAGTATCAGTTGTGGTTGCTGAACGGGAGCTTGAGAAGCTTAAAAATACAACGCCTGTGGAGCCGACAACGGAACCACCCGTAACGGAGACCCCAACGACGGAAGCTCCAACAACAGAGGCGCCTTCTACAGAGGACCCGGGTGCTACGCCTACGGACGCAGAGCAAAATAACAAGCCGCAGGAAAACCCAACACCAGAACCTGCACCTGTGCCTGCACCAACGCCAACGCCTGTACCTGAGCCGGAGCCGATGCCGCCTGAGGATTTGGAGCCGACTTATACGAAGGAGGAGCTTGAAAAGGCGATTCAGGATAAGGAAAATGAAATAAAATCTTTACGGACGTCATATCAGCTTGAGCAGATTAAGTATGAAATTGCAAGCTATCAGAGTGCTAACGGTGATGTGCTTGCCAATTTTGACGGGGTGGTAAAAACACTTGCCGACCAGGAGGAGAGCATATTAAATAATGAGCCGTTTATGGTTATCGGAACAGACGATGGCTATACGGTTCAGTCGGATATTGGAGAATTCAGCCTTATGACCGTCGGCATCGGGAATACCGTTACGATGATGAATTACGAAAACGGAATGACATATACAGGCACAATAACTGAAATATCAACGATTCCTTCTGATAATAATTATTACTACGGAATGGTTGAAACCTATTATCCGATTACCATTGCAGTTGACGACCCTGAGGGTCTTACGCAAAATTCGTGGCTGGAGGTAAGCCTTGATGGTGGAGTGGCAGATGAAAGTACAGGCGTGATGTGTCTTCAGACAGCCTTTGTCATGAGTGAGAATGGAAACAGCTATGTGATGAAGCAGGTAGATGGAAAGCTGGAAAAGTGTTATGTAAAAACAGGGAAGAACTATTGGGGCTCCTATGTTGAGATTTTATCCGGACTTAGTGTGGATGACTATGTGGCATTTCCGTATTTAAGCAGTGCAGTAGAGGGAACAAAAACTGTGGAAACTTCCTTTTACGACAGTTCATTATTCAGATGATGTGAGGAGGGTGATTATGTTAGAGAATATACGATTATCTTTTCAGGGTATATGGGCACATAAAATGCGTTCCTTCCTTACCATGCTTGGAATCATAATAGGAATTGCCGCCATTATAGCCATTGTTTCCACAATAAAGGGAACAAGCGAGCAGATAAAGGACAATTTGGTAGGCTCAGGCGATAATGTTGTACAAATTCAGCTTTATGAAGGGGACTGGAATTATTATTCGGGCGATAATGCTACCCCGGAAAATATGCCTATGATAGATGAAGCAATCAAGGACGAGATACTTGAAATTGATGAGGTTGTTGCGGTATCTGCCTATCGATATGGCTCCATGTATGAGGGCGTTAATTATAAGGGCACAGAGCTTCAGGGCGTGTCGGTATATGGCATTGATAATAATTATTTTGATTTAATGGAATACCGTGCGGTAAAGGGAAGATTATTTGTTGACCATGACAGACAAGCGTACAAAAAATATATTATTTTAGATAATACTGCAAGTAATGCTTTGTTTGCAGGCGAGGATCCGATTGGAAAGACAATGGAGATAAAGGGCGACCCATATATCGTTATCGGCGTGGTAGATAAGATGGACGGATTTTCACCTAAAATTGAGAACATGGATGATTATTATACTTACTATTCCGATTCGGCACAGGGAAAGCTGTTTTTCTGTGAAAACATATGGCCTATGATTTATGCCTTTGACGAGCCTTACAATGTTGTTGTAAAGGCAGAAAATACGGAGGCAATGACGCAGGCGGGAAAGAAAACGGCAGATTTATTAAACGGATATATGCCTTCCACAGAGGGGGAGGACTCAACCTACAAATATAAGAGTGAGGATTTGCTTGAAAAGGCAAAGGCGCTTCAGGATCTTTCTGCATCAACAAGCCAGCAGCTTATATGGATTGCAAGTATTTCGCTTCTTGTAGGTGGAATTGGCGTTATGAACATTATGCTTGTGTCCGTAACGGAAAGAACGAGGGAAATTGGTCTGAAAAAGGCGCTTGGGGCAAGGAAAAAGGTTATTTTGGCACAGTTTCTCACGGAAGCCTCCGTGCTTACAAGCTTAGGCGGAATTATAGGAGTCGGCGCAGGAATCGGACTTGCATACCTGATATCGGGAATTGCTGAGGTGCCTGTGGCAATCAGCGGTTCTGCCATTGTAATATCGGTTGCATTTTCCATGGTGATAGGCGTCGTATTTGGACTGATACCATCCGTTAAGGCGGCAAATCTTAACCCGATAGATGCATTAAGATATGAGTAGAAAAAGGTAATATTTATGAAAATAGAAAACGATACGGAAAAAACAAATATGGATAATGAGAATTTGGAATATTTATCCTCGCTCAGAAAACGTAAAGGCTCAAGAATAATTGCATGGATTTGTCTTGTCATTATAGCTGCTGTCATTATAGCAACTATTATCACGGGTGTAACCGGCAGCAAATATTTTGCAGGCTGCTTATTTCTGTGCATCATTGTCCCTATCCTTATGTATGTATTTTTGTGGGTTGGGAAGCTGTTGTTCAATTCCGATAAATAAAGCATTGAAAAAACTTGCATTTTTTGGTATACTTATTCATTGCATAACAGTAGATAAACATGGATAGGAGAGTAAAAATGGGATTATTAAAGGATTGGCGTGACCATGCATATGGTCTTGATGACAGGACACCAGAGGGTGAAAAATTTTGGTATGACCATTTCCAGCAGGAAAAATCTATATATGAAAAAATACTCAGCAATCCGAAGGAGTATATAAAGGGGACCATAAAGGACCTTGCGGAGCTTTTCGGAGTAAGCATCGAAACTATGGTAGGCGTTCTTGACGGTATTGATGACAGTCTTATTACGTCAAATAATCTTGAGGAGGCTGACGAGAATACGGAGGTTTCTCTTGCGTATGATGTTGAAAAGCTTTATATGAATATGGTGGGCTGCAATGCTGAGTGGCTTTATACGCTTCCTCAGTGGGACGACATTCTTACAGAGGAGAGAAGAAAAGAGCTTTACAAGATTGAAAAATCTTCAAAAACGATTGTCAAGCCGCCAAAGGTTGGACGTAATGACCCGTGTCCTTGTGGAAGCGGCAAAAAGTACAAGAAGTGCTGCGGGGCAAATTAATATGAAGTACAGTAAGGAACAGACAGATGCGATTATGCATGTGGAGGGTCCTATGCTTGTGGCTGCGGGACCGGGAAGCGGGAAAACTGCCGTTATTACAAGACGAATAAAGTATTTGATAGAATCTGCAGGAGTAAATCCTGCAGATATTCTTGTTATAACCTTTACAAGGGCTGCGGCAAATGAGATGGAAAACCGGTTTCAGGCTATGACGGAGGGAAATTATTATCCCGTAAGGTTCGGAACATTTCATTCTATTTTCTTTTGGATTATAAAAACTGCTTATCAGCTTGACAATTCCAGTGTTATATCAGAGAGTGAAAAAAGAATAATGATAGAAAGGCTGGTTGGTGATATTTCAGCAAAGCAAAAGTATAACCTGCTTGACAATAAGGAGGATACTATAAGTAGCATCATATCGCAGATTGGCATTGTGAAATCGGATATGATAGACATTGACAATTATTACAGCAGTGATTTACCGGAAAACATTTTTAGGCAGATATACAAGGCATATGACGCTAATATGAGGCGAAACGGTAAAATTGACTTTGACGATATGCAGGTTATGTGCTATCAGCTTTTAACCTCAAGAGCTGATATACTTTCCCGGTGTAACAATATTTTTAAGTATATTTTGGTGGATGAATTTCAGGACAGCAACAAAATTCAATATGAAATTTTTAAGCTGCTTTCCGGGGAGAGGAAAAATGCTTTTGTTGTGGGAGATGACGATCAGTCGGTGTATGGCTTCCGAGGGGCACGACCTGAAATTATGAGGCAGTTTACAAAGGATTTTTCTGATACAAAGGTCGTGCTGTTAGGGAAAAATTACAGATGTGATGCAGGTATTACAAAGGCATCCGCAGTGATAATAAGCGGAAACAAAAACAGATTTGAGAAAAAGCTGTATGCGCAGAGCTCTGACGAGGGACTTGTAAAAATTCAGCTTACGAAGGATCAGCAGGAGGAGTATAAGCTTGTGCTTGCCAACATTGACAGGCATGTAAAAAGCGGTATTCCATTGGAAAAGCAGGCAGTCATATACAGGACAAATTTACAGCCGAGAAGACTTGCGCTTACGCTTAACAGGATGGGAATCCCGTATACAATGAATGATTTACTGCCAAATATATTTGAAAATTATTTTGTCAGGAGCATTATTGATTATATGAGGGTTGCGGCAGGAGATACAAGCAGGGCGGCTTTTTTACGGATTATGAATAAGCCGGGGCGGTATTTAAGCCGTGATGTTTTGGTAAAGGACCCGATAGATTATGATGATATAAGATGGCGGCTTCGGTATAAGCAGTATATTGTGGATAAGCTGGATAAGCTTGTGGCAGATTTAAAGCTTTTAAAAAAGATGAAGCCCTATGCGGCGGTAAATTTTATAAGAAAGGGAATCGGCTTTGATGACTATGTGAGCTGGTACTGCGGGGAAAGGAAAATTGACCAAACGGAAATTGAGGAGCTTATGGAGGAGCTTTCTGAGATGGTGCATCAGATGGAAAGCTATGGCGAGCTGTTTGAATTTATCGCTGAGTATGGGGATTTATTAAAAAACACCAACAAGGCAGGAAAAGAGAAAAAGGGGCTTAACCTTATGACGATGCACGGGTCAAAGGGACTTGAATTTGATGTGGTTTACATCATTGATTTCATTGAGGGCATTGTGCCGTACAAAAAAGCGAAAACTGCCGAGGAGCTTGAGGAGGAGCGGAGAATGATGTATGTTGCAATGACAAGGGCGAAGCATGAGCTTTATATTTATTCTCCTTTGCGCAAAGGCTCAAAGGAATGTACAATAAGCAGGTTTTCCAAGGGCTTGAAAAGCTATATCTGTCATGCGTGACAATGCAAATATTATTTTCGTGTTGCACATAATACGGTTTATGGTTAAAATACAGTAAGAATGATTAGGTAGGGAAAGATAGCATGCTGTTTTCAAGTATCACATTTTTGTTCACATTTTTACCATGTGTGATTTTGATATATTACATAAGTTCAAAATCCATCAGAAATTTTATTCTGATGCTTTTTAGCATGATTTTTTATGCATGGGGCGAGCCGAAGTATATTTTTGTAATGCTGGCTTCCATTATTGTGGGCTATGGAATGGGGCTTTTGACGGATTATTACAAAAAAAAGGACAGGGATAAGACGGCAAGGCTTGCCATGATTATTTCTGTGCTTGTCAATCTTGGAATTTTATTTTTCTTTAAATATATTGGATTTTTTACGGAGAATTTAAACAAAATACCGGGGATTGAGCTTAAAGTGTTAGGACATGCCCTGCCCCTTGGTATTTCCTTTTATACGTTTCAAATATTATCCTATTCGGTTGATGTATATCGGGGAAAGGCAAAATGCCAGAAAAATATCATAAATCTTGCCGCATATATTACATTGTTTCCACAGCTTATTGCAGGTCCTATCGTGCGTTATGAGACGGTTGCCGAACAGCTTGACAATAGGACGGAAAGCACTAGCTTGTTTGGTGACGGCGTAAACCGTTTTGTTACGGGGCTTGGAAAAAAGGTTCTTATTGCAAATCTGTGTGGTGAGCTATTTGATAAGCTGTCAGGACTTCCCGTAAGTGAGAATACGGTCGTGCTTTCGTGGATTTGTTCTATTGCATTTTCACTTCAGATTTATTTTGATTTTTCAGGTTATTCGGATATGGCGATTGGCCTTGGAAAAATGTTCGGATTTGAGTTTTTGGAAAACTTTGATTATCCGTATATCTCAAAGAGCATAACGGAGTTTTGGCGAAGATGGCATATTTCTCTCAGCACATGGTTTCGGGATTACGTTTATATTCCCCTTGGAGGAAACAGAAGGGGAAAGGGCAGGACCCTTTTCAATATTTTTATTGTGTGGCTGCTCACGGGCTTTTGGCACGGTGCAGAGTGGAATTTCATAATATGGGGACTTTATTATTTTGTGCTTCTTATGCTTGAAAAGCTGTTTTTATTGGAATGGCTTAAAAAAGCCCCTGGTATCATTGCAAGGCTTTATTCTTTATTTTTTATAAATTTGGGATGGGTTATTTTTGCTTATGACAAGCTGCCTGCGCTTAAAGGTGCGGTTTTCAATATGTTCGGAGGCTCAGGGCTTGCATTTTCCAATGACCTTACGATATATTACCTTCTTTCCTTCGGACTGTTTTTTATCATTGCATTTGTGGGGGCTACGCCTGTTCCGAAAATGCTTGCAGCGAAATTTTTAAATCATAAAAAGGAAGGTCTTGTGACGGGATTTCATGCTGTGTTTATATTGTGCGTGCTTCTCTTGTCCACTGCATTTTTGGCAAGCGAGGCATTTAATCCGTTTTTGTATTTTAGATTTTAGCTGATTTTCAAAAGGAGCATTGTTTTATGAAAAATAAAATCATAACTTTCATTTTTATATGCTATATTTTGTTCTTTGCGGTGGGTTCTTTGCTTGCAAAGGATAGGGCGTTTTCGGATATGGAAAACCGCGAGCTTGCGGCTATGCCAAGTATTAGTGGGAAAACGCTTGCGTCAGGGGAATTTTTTGAGGAGTTTGAAACCTATTTAAGCGATCAGATTATCTGCAAGGATTTTCTTATGAAGCTTAAGGTAAGCACAAATCTTGTGCTTGGACAGACAAAGGTGGAGGATGTTTTTTTTGGTGACGGCGGCATGCTGATACAGGAATATGTTAATCCATATAATCAGCTTGGAAAAAATATCGGGTACGTCAATGAATTTGTGGACGCAAATCCTGAATTTGAATTTACTTGGCTGCTTGTGCCGAATGCATGTCTTATTTATGAGGACAGGCTTCCGAATTATGCGCAGTGCTATAATCAAAATGAGGTTATGGCATATATTATCGGAACGGCATCTGATAAAATTCAGATTGCGGACTGTACAAGGGAGCTTATGGACGCAAGGGAGGAATATATTTATTATAATACGGATCACCATTGGACCATGAATGGCGCTTATATCGGTTATGGGGTTTTATGTGAGGCTTTGTCGGTAGATGCCCTTTCTAAGGATATGTATGATATAAGTGTGGCAAGCGACGAATTTCTAGGTACGCTTTATTCTTCAGCACCTACATTTTCCCAGGAGGCAGACAGCATAATTTTATATGAAAATCCCATGGGGGAATATGAGGTTACGTACTTAGATACTGGTGATGTGTCAGACAGCCTTTATAATTATGATAATCTTGCCATCAAGGATAAATATACCACATATCTTGACGGAAACCATGCCATTATGAAAATAACAAGCAACAGCAAAAACAATGAAAAGCTGCTTGTCGTTAAGGATTCCTATGCACACTGTCTTTTGCCGCTTTTGGCAGATAATTTCAGTGAGATATATGTTGTTGACCTTAGATATTATCATCAGAGCGTAAGTGAGCTTGCAAGGACGGAGGGCATAGAGCGGATTGTGTTTATCAACAATCTTGCATTTCTTTCTACTGACAATAATTTTTTGTGGCTGGAATGAATAAAGCTGGGCTGATGTTCAAGATGGGAGGAAAATTTATGAAGGATAAGTCAAAACGGCTTTTTGCTTTTTTACCATACATAATATTCGGTATTGTTATGATTTTTTATCATGTGGCGGGCTATGAGCTTTTGTATGATGATATTGTTGTGGCGGATAAAATGCCTGACACCTTTTCGGCGCTTATTTCAAATATTGATGTGCTTGCCTATGAAAATTGGAGCTCAAGAGTGCTTATCAATCCGCTTATATGGATTATTTCTTTTTTTGGCGTTCCGGTGTGGCTTGTGCTTGACATTTTTATTATGCTTTTTCTGTTTTGGAGCATTAACCGATTGTTATTTCAGGGGAAGGACATTAAATTTACTTATATAACATTGCTTGTGCTTTTGTCTTTTCCATTTTATGTTGACGTGACTGTAGGCTGGGTTGTCACTACTATGACATACCTGTGGCCGCTTGCGGCGATTCTTGCGGCATGCTTTCCAATAAGAAATTATTTTGACGGTAAACGGACAGGGATATTACAGGCGGTTTTAAGCGTTCTGCTTACGCTTTATGCAACAAATAAGGAAGAGCTTTCCGTTATGATGTTTGTCGTTTTCCTTACAATGTTTGTCATGTCAGTGAAGGAAAAGAAAATATCGTATGTGTTTCTTATGCAGTGGATTGTATCGGCGGGTGCGCTGGTGTTTCATATGACGTCTCAGGATAATCAGGCACGGTCTGTAAGCAAGGGCGAAAGCCTCATGGTTTTGGATAAGGTAGAGCTTGGCTTTAGCGCAACAATTATACATTTGTTTGATAATTTCTCCTTTATGACGTTGTGGTTTGTGCTTTTGCTTGTCATAGGCGTATGGGTTATATCCAAAAAGATAAGTCATATACTAATATCGATTATTCCACTTGTTGTTTGGATTATTAACTGCTTTGGGGAGGATAAGCAGTTTTTCGGCTTATATGACAGAAATATGTACAGCTTTGAATTTGCTGGTCCATTGTTTGTTTCAGAGGGAAAATATAATAGTCCGTCTCCTTGGATTTCGCTGCTTGTCGCCATAATTTTGATTGTATGTATCACGGCTTCGGTTGTATTTATTTTCGGAAGGGATAAAAGGACCATATTGCTTATAAGCCTTCTTGTAGGAGGCTTTGGGGGAAGAATGACAGCAGGCTTTGGCGAGCTTGGCTGGATGCCTCTTTCGAGAACCTTTACATTTTTCTATTTTGCCATGGCTATGATGATTATGCTGATTGCATATGAGTGTGTCAATAAATTAAAAGCCCGCAAGCAGGATGCGCTTATCGGACTTTTGATAGGGATTGCCATGCTTTCCGTGGCAATTAATATTATTATGCTTGGCATTGTGGATTTGGGGCTGGATTAAGCTTTAAGCAAGCTCGTTAAATTCCTCCTCGTCCAAAAGCTCATCAAAGGCATCTGCGGCGGCCTCGTATTCCTCCTCGTCCTCAATGGGAGTAAGCTCCACGTCATCGCCTGCAAGCTCCTTGTAGCGGTAGAGGAATACCTCGTTTTCCTCATAGCCCTCAATTACCTTGTCAGGCAGCAGTGCAATGTATTCCCTGCCTCCAGCAGGGTAGATTGCGATTACGTCACATTCAAGCTTTGTGCCGTCATCAAGGGTCATCGAAACCTTTGGCTCATCAAATTCTTCGTTATTATTTTTCATTACATAATCCTTTCTTAGAATATTCATAATAAGCATGAAGTTTTATGGTATGTGCATAAATGAGACTTTCCATAAAATGTTAAATAGTGTATAATCTTAGTTTAAGTGATGTTTTGTATAATGTCAACTTTGAGGGGAAAATAAACATCAGCATAAAAATAGAAAAATGGAGATTTAGAGTATGAAGCAGATTATGAAGTATTTTAAAAACTATAAGGTTAAAGCAGTGCTTGCGCCTCTTTTTAAAATGCTTGAGGCAAGCTTTGAGCTTTTGGTGCCGCTCGTTATGGCAAATATTATTGATATTGGCATTAAGAACGGCGATAAGCCTTATATTTACAAAATGGCACTGCTTATGATTGGGCTTGGGCTTATCGGTCTTGCCTGCTCGATTACGGCACAATATTTTTCAGCAAAGACAGCAATGGGCTTTGGCAAGGAGCTTAGATATGATTTGTTTCGTCATATTGAGTCGCTGTCTTATACAGAGATAGATGAAATCGGCTCCTCAACCCTGATAACAAGAATGACAAGCGATGTAAATCAAATTCAGACAGGCGTAAATATGTTTCTAAGACTGTTTATGCGGTCCCCATTTATTGTGTTTGGTGCGGCGATTATGGCATTTACGGTAGATGCTCACGTGGCAAAAATATTTCTTATTACACTTCCTGTGCTTATCATTATCGTATTTGGCATTATGTTTATCACAATACCGCTTTATAAAAAGGTTCAGGCAAGGCTTGACAGCGTGCTTTTAGCCACAAGGGAAAATCTTTCGGGCGTAAGGGTGATTCGTGCCTTTAATCAGGAGGAGAATGAGAAGGATGATTTTTGCGGGAAAACAGAGCTTCTCACGAAGGAACAGATTTTTGTAGGGAAAATATCATCATTTTTAAATCCACTCACTTATGCGGTTATCAATCTTTCCATTGTTGCAATTATATGGCTTGGCGCAGGCAGGGTAGAGGAAGGGCTGCTTTTGCAGGGCTCCGTGTATGCCCTTGTAAATTATATGTCACAGATATTGATTGAGCTTGTTAAGCTTGCAAATCTTATCATTACCGAGACAAAGGCTGTTGCCTGTGCAAATCGTGTGGGTCAGGTGTTTCTCACAAAAAGCTCACAGCTCTATCCTGATGCAGCGGAAGCTGATCGGACAGGAAAACAGGCAGACAGCGACATTAAGGTTCAGTTTGTCAACGCAGGGCTTACTTACAAGAATGCAAAGGAGCCGTCCATAGAGGGCGTAAATCTTGAGGTGAAAAAGGGAGAAACAATCGGCATTATCGGAGGCACAGGCTCAGGAAAGAGTACATTTGTCAATCTGATTCCAAGATTTTATGACTGCACCGAGGGTAAGGTGCTGATTGACGGTATCGATGTAAAGGATTATCCGAAGGAGGAGCTGATAGAAAAAATTGGAATTGTTCCCCAGAAGGCAGTGCTTTTTTCCGGCTCGATAGAGGATAATATGAGGTGGGGAAAGGCGGATGCAAGTGAGGAGGACATAAACCTTGCACTTGAAATCGCACAGGCTAAGTCCTTTGTCAGTGAAAAGGACGGTGGTATTAAGTTTTTGCTCAATCAGGGGGCAAAAAATCTTTCAGGCGGACAAAAGCAGCGTCTTACAATAGCGAGGGCACTTGTTAAGAAGCCGGAAATCCTTATACTTGACGATAGCTCCTCTGCGCTTGATTATGCTACGGACGCAGCGCTTCGTATGGCGATTAAGGAAAAAACAGATAATACGACGGTATTTATCGTGTCACAGCGCTCCTCATCAATTATGTATGCCGATAAAATTCTCGTGCTTGACGACGGTCAGATTGTCGGCATGGGAACACATGACGAGCTGCTTGCTTCCTGTGAGGTTTATCAGGAAATATGTTCGTCCCAAAACAAAGCCAAGGATGACGGGGAAAACAAAGAGGCAGCCGATGCCGACCTTGAAAGCGGGGTGTTTGCATAATGTCAGAACGTAAAAAAACAAAGAGCAGGGCGGATTACGGAAATAAGGCGGTAATTGGAAGAATACTGAAGCATATTAAGCGGTACCGTGTTCTTGTTGTGCTGTCCTTTATCTGTGCGGCAATATCCGTTGCAGCAACCCTGTATGCGCCGATTTTGACGGGTAATGCAATCGACCTGATTGTAGAGGCAGGAAAGGTTGATTTTGAGGGCATCAAGGGAATTATTAAAACCTTTATCATTGTGATAGCTGTAACTGCCGTTTCACAGTGGTTTATGAATATTATAAACAATCATATCACCTATCATGTTGTAAGGGACGTGAGGGATGAGGCATTTTGTCATTTGCAGAAGCTTCCTCTTTCCTATATTGACTCACACAAGCATGGTGACATCGTAAGCCGTATTGTGGCGGATATAGACCAGTTTGCAGACGGGCTTCTTATGGGATTTACACAGCTTTTTACGGGCATTGTGACAATAGGCGGAACGCTGATATTCATGATGACAATTAATGTTCCAATTGCTCTTGTGGTTGTTGTGCTTACGCCGGTTTCCCTTTTTGTTGCCGCATTCATTGCAAAGAGAACCTATAAGCTTTTCAGAAACCAGTCGGAAACAAGGGGCGAAATGACCTCCCTGATTGATGAGATGGTGGGGCAGCAGAAGATTGTTCAGGCATTTGGCTATGAGGACGATGCGTTAGAGCGTTTTGAGGTTATTAATGACAGGCTTGAGAAGGACAGCATGAATGCTACGTTTTATTCTTCTCTTACAAATCCCTGCACAAGATTTGTAAATAGTCTCGTTTATACTGCCGTGGGTATCATTGGGGCGCTTTCGGCAATCAGGGGACGGCTTTCCATCGGACAGCTTACCTGTTTCCTCAGCTATGCCAATCAGTATACAAAGCCCTTCAATGAGATTTCAAATGTTGTGACGGAGCTTCAAAATGCAATTGCATGCGCTGCAAGGGTATTTGAGCTTATCGATGAGAATTGCGAGATTGCTGAGGATGCAGACGCTGTAGTTCTTGAAAATCCGTCAGGTGAGATAAAAATAGAAAATGTGGCATTTTCCTATGTGCCTGACAGAGAGCTGATTACAGATTTAAGCCTTGACGTAAAACCTGGCATGAGGGTCGCAATTGTTGGACCTACAGGCTGTGGAAAGAGTACCCTCATTAATCTTTTAATGAGATTTTATGACGTTGACAAGGGGGCAATATCTGTTGACGGTACAAATATAAAGCATTTGACGAGAGCGTCCCTTAGGGACGGATATGGAATGGTGCTTCAGGAAACCTGGCTGAAATCAGGGTCAATAAAGGAAAATATTGCATATGGAAAGCCTGACGCAACGGACGAGGAAATCATAGAGGCAGCAAAGAAGGCACATTCCCACAGCTTTATCAAAAGGCTGCCGCAAGGGTACGATACGGTTATTACGGAGGATGGGGGCAATTTGTCCCAAGGTCAGAAACAGCTTCTTTGTATTACAAGAGTTATGCTTTTGATGCCGCCTATGCTGATACTTGACGAGGCAACCTCCTCCATAGATACGAGAACGGAAATAAGAATACAGAAGGCATTTAACAAGATGATGGAGGGCAGGACAAGCTTTATTGTAGCCCACAGGCTTTCCACAATCCGTGAGGCTGACGTAATACTTGTCATGAAGGACGGAAATATTATAGAGAAGGGCTCGCACAAGGAGCTGCTTGCAATGAATGGCTTTTACAGTAATTTGTACAATGCACAGTTTGCACATTAAGGCTGCAAATGGAATAGATGAGTAAAGAACTACAAATATCGCCTTTCATTCTGCAAAAATCGACATACCCATTTTTTGTAAATTTTTTTGTGTTATCCTATTAGAAATTTATTTCTAAAGGAGGAATTTACAATGAATGACAAGGCGGTAAACGAGTGGCTTAAGGAGCACAAAATTGTTATGGAGGAGAGCTTTGTGGATATGCTTCGCATGTATGCGTATATGCTTAAAAAAAGTATCACTTAAAGCATTTGGAGGAGGCTTATTCCATGCTTGGCTGTAACAAGGTGGATGTCTCACGCTGGACATATAATCCATGCAGCACACATGCATTAGTAAAAAATAAAAAGCTTGAAGCAGTCAGGAGGATAAAAAATTATCTTGGACTGGATTTTGAGGAAGCGGAACGCTTGGCAAATAGGGCAGGTTTATCATTTTGCAATAGACAAAATTGCTTGGTAGACCTGCTTTTTTCTTATGAGGGAAAACTAGGTGCGCTTGCAGCAAAAAGTCAGATTAGTGAGAGGATGCTGCAATATTACAAAAAGGGAATGACACCTACAAAGCAGGCATTGCTTGCAATCGGTATTTCACTAGGCTTAGGTGTAGGTGATATAGAAGGGCTGCTTAAGGAACATGGCTTTTGTCTGTCAAAAAGTTTGCCAAATGATTTGGTTGTGCTTTGGGGCTTTGATAAGCTTAACCGAGACAGTCTTTTTCTGTATAAAATAAATGAAATTCTTTCGGATTTGGAGCTTCCGCTGCTTATGACAAAGCAGTAGGGGGTTAAGGTTACACTTTGTTTCGTTACGGCAGAATTGTAATTGATTATAATTGAGAAACAGTCGGATGATTTTAAGGCGGTAGGTGTACGGAAACAAATTTTTATGAAAGGAAAGGAATAAGATATGTCAGTATTAAGAGATGTTATTCACAAAGCCGACAGTCAGCCGGGAATGACGAAGGAAATAAAGGAAACCCTCAATTTGCTCTATGAGCTGTCAGAGCAGAAGGCAAAAAATTTTGAGTCGGATATTGACAGCTCCCTCAGGTCAGCAGGCACAACCGAAAACCAAACAGTGCCGACGAAGTTTAAAATGGCAAGCCATCAGGAAATCCGTGTTACAACTGAAAAAACACCAGATACGGATATTATCACCGGAATAGGAAACAGCCTAAAGGAGATTTTAACGGGGACAAAGGATTCCATAATCGGAGGGCTTACAGATTTAATTAACACAAGCTTAAAGGTCGTATTAGGCGCAGGAGAGGGAGAGGAGCGTATGCAGCGTACTTACTACATTGCTACGGATGGCATGTCAATTGTAAGGCTGGATCTTATTTGCTGGTCGAGACATATAACAGCGTCAGGCATTACAAAATATGCAGAAAAAAGTCTTGTGTGCGCTGCAGTTAAATCCAGTGTTGACCTGGAAAAGCTTGACTTCAACAGCTTTTTAAGTGCATATAATGCGCAGCTTGTACGCTGCAAGTTTAAGGACGATGAGCTGATGGAGGAGATAAAAAACGCAAGGAGTATATATGATACACTGTGTGGTAAAAATACGCTAAAGGCAGGCATTGCTTCTGCAAATGCTTCTATATTACCTGATCAGAATGCTAAATTTGATAATATTATTTCAAATGTCTGCAATTCTGTGAAAACACAGTGGCCTAATTAAAAAGCTCCATTTTAAATAATCATTCCGGCTGAAAAAGAGCGGAGGAATATACGGTTTACAGGACTGTATATGCCTATCGCTCTTTTGTTGTTTTGAGATGGAAAGATATGGTTCTATAGTAATCGACAACCGTTTGTGATAAAATTATATTTTAATGTTAAAGGTTGTCAAATGTTATTTTCCCATGCAAAATTCAGAGAAGATTTTATTTACCAAATCATCCTCAAGTGCCTCACCGATTATTTTGCCGAGGCTTTCGTATGCCGCCATCAGGTCTATGGTAAAAAAGTCCTCGCTCATGCCGTTTTTTATGCTTTCCTTCACTGCCGCAAGACTATTTTCTGCATCATAGAGAAGGGCTTTATGTCTTTGATTTGTGATATACAATTCATCATTATAAGATATTTCGTCCTTAAAAAACATTTTTTTTAAGGTGTCGTGTAATGCATGCTTTCCGTCCCCGTATTTGGCTGATATTTCAAGGATTTCCGTATCAATTTTTGAGCTTATCAACACTTTATCCACAACGATTTCCATGTCATTTTTATTGATTAACGTAATGACCTTTTTGCCCTTTACGGCATCCATGATTTTGTAGTCATTTGCGTTTAAAACAGCAGTTCCATCAACGATATAGAGTATCAAATCGGCGTCTGAAATTATACTTAGGGCTTTATCAACTCCGATGCGCTCGATTATATCCTCGGTATCACGTATGCCTGCCGTATCTACGATATTAAGCGTAATACCATCAATGTTAATAAATTCCTCAAGAGTATCTCTTGTAGTGCCTTCTATATCTGTTACTATAGCGCGGTCGGTTCCCAAAAGCATGTTTAAAACAGAGGACTTGCCTGCGTTAGGTCTGCCTAAGATTACAGTGCGTATGCCTTCTCTTATGATACGTCCCGAAGTGCTTGATTTTATGAGGGCATCAACACTTATCAACAGCTTATCAACAGTAGACATAAGTTCTGTAGGAAAATTGTCGAGAGAGTAGTTTTCAGGGTCATCCAAGGCTGATTCTATATATGCGATATTATACAAAAGTTTTTCCCGCATAGCTGTTATAACATCACGGAGTCCGCCGCTAAGCTGTTTTAAGGAGGAGGAGGCAGCCATTTCATTTTTGGAATGTATCAGCTCCATGACCGACTCTGCCTGCGACATATCAATACGCCCATTTAAAAATGCACGCTTCGTAAATTCGCCAGGCTCGGCAGGCCGTGCCCCCATGCGGATGACAAGGTCAAAAATCTGTTTTAACACGATAATGCTTCCGTGACAGTCAAGCTCAACAACATCCTCAGTCGTATATGAGTGGGGACTGCGCATAACAAGGCAGACTGCCTCATCATACACACGTCCATCGTATGAAATGTGACCGAAGGCAGCGGTGTATGTCCGCATGTCCGATACTTTTTTATTTTTACTGTTCGGTATGAAAATCTTGTCTGCTATTTGGATTGCCAAGCTGCCGCTCATTCTTATTATGCCGATGCCTGAACCACCCATGCCTGTTGCAATGGCTGCTATTGTGTCTGTCATGGCTGCTTCTCCTTGTAAATTTCTATGTGCAATTTTAACATATTATGTAGGGATTGCAAACTCAAATTACGAAAGCTCGTCCTTCAAGGTCAACACCTGCTCAACCGTAAGTCCTGAATACATAGAGATTTCCTCTATTGATAATTTACCCGCATTTAGCATATTTACTACAACCTGCTCACGACCAATATCTATCAAGGTTTTTTCGTGAAGCTCTGCATCATATTCATCGATACCCATGGCAACAACCTCCCTCTTATTTTTTCGTAAAAAGTCAGCTAATATATTTTCTTTAATACATTCATTCACTGCCCGGCTGACGGCAGTATCTATATCCATGTCCTGCCTATATGTGCGTATCCGTTCAACAAACAGCATATATTCCCTAAGGGTAGGGCATTTCTGCATCAGCTCATTATTGTACCCCGGATTGATATTGAGCTGGAGTACAATAAGCTCAAGGCTTGGCGTTCCTTCTTGATGTGTATATGCATCGGAAAGTCTAAATTCCCTTCGTTCAGGCTGTTCCCTTATGCCATTGTAAAATACAACAAACCTTGGGTTTGGCAGCTTAATCAGCCGTTCTGAATATATATCGTGCCTGTCGTAAAATCGTCTGAAGCTTCGTGACACATAATCCAAATCCCGCAGTGGCATATTTGGGTTTATGGTTGACTGGTGCTCAAATATATTCAGTCTCATATCAATGACACATGACAAATCATTTTTTACCGTCATATATATGGCATTTTCCAGGGTTGTTATTTCAAGCTCATCAGGATTATTATAGCTTGTTCCGTTCACTGCATTATAAAGTGTAAGCAGTTCTTTTTTGTCAGAAAATAGCATTCTGAAAACCGTGTCCTTATGTCTGTTGTTGATGGACGAGCTATGCCCATAATTTGAAGTTTCCTCAAGCATTAAACATTCTTCGTCAGTTGCGTCACGCTCGAGAAATATAGTTCTTACATCCGTTATAATTTTTTCATAATTTGTTTCTTTTTCCATTTTCTTTCCTCCTTTTGTTGCAGGAAGAAGTGGATGAAATATGGTTTGCCCGGTTTAAGAACTATTTGCCGCAGGCGCAAGCCCTGATTATAAGCCTAACCATTTTCAAAACAGCTTCTTCACTGCCAATATTCGTTGTGATATAAAGCATAGAAGTAACATGTTTTTGTTAGACTCGAATTACAGTGCCTGAAGCACCCTTTTCTTTGAATGTCTGAAATAGGTGTTGCCTATGAAAGAATTACAATAATGCTTTTAACAGATGATACCATATGCGTACTTTTAATGCAAGAGTTTTTTGGAAAATTTGTCGTAAATATGCAGAAGATAAAATGAAAAAACTTAAAGTATAACTATATTTTACTTGTAAGTGCAGTGCCAATATGGTAAAATGTGGTCGAGAATTCAAGAAAGTTAATGGATGAAACTCCCCTGCAATACGCCAATATTGCAGAGGATAACATGGTATCACGACTACCACATCAGCACGCTTTAAGCTTGCGAGACATCACGTTTTATATTATACTTGTGGAACGAAAGTTTGACAAGTGATATTGTGATGTTATTAGGCTTGGTCGGGCAAATTCCTTATATATATTATAAGCTGAATGAAGGTGTGGACGCATGCCTTTCATTCAGCTTTCTTGATTCTCATAACATCCTTGCAGGGATAACGGCAACTGGTCTGTTGCCGAAGTCTCTGCTTGGAATTATGAGAATTAGGAGGATAGATACAATGAAAAGAAGAATGATTAGTGCATTTCTTTCTGTGGTGCTTGTCATTGCAACAATTTGTGTCAGCAATCTGCCGAGTACGGCAGTAGAGCCAAATGACGAGATGACGCAGGAAGAAATGCAGTATGCACTGGAAACTTCGGAAGCCGTAACGGAGGAAGCGGCAGAAGAAGCAACGGAAACGGCAACAGAGGAAAAGACAAAAGAAGCAACAGAAAGGGCAACAGGGGAAACGATAAAAGAAGCAACGGAAACGACAACAGAGGAAAAGACAAAAGAAAAAACGCAGACAGCGACAGAAGAAGCAACGGAAACGGCAACGGAGAAAACGACAGAAGAAATAACGAAACGTGATGAGAACACAACAGAAAATAGTACATTAACGAAAGAGGTTGTTACTGATGAAAATGTGGACGCATCGGAAACTTCAGAAGTAACAAATGTTGATGTAGATACGGACACAGTAGGAGAGCTTGAGAATGGTAAGGTGTCTGCCCAAAAGCGTGACGAGGACATGGTGCTGTCTGACGAAAAAACCGAGAAAGTGGTAGAAGATAATGAAGCTGATATGGAATTGCTTGACGAGGACGCATCAGAGGAAGAACTGCTTGTGGGGGCAGAGGTTGAAAAATTAGAGAATGTAAGTATTTCATCTTGGTCAGAAGATAACTCATCCGAGGGAAAAAGGGAATACAGGATTGTGACACAAGTAACTAATAATAATGAATTTGATATTTATTTATCCTGTTTGAGAGGTTATGTGACTGACGAAAAAGGAAATGAATATAATGTACCCGTTTCTGTTGAGGTACAAAAAAGAGTTTACGAAGGTTCATCTAGAAAAGATTGTGACATTACAAATGATCCCAAGGGATATTGGGGATACAGTGATGAAAGTGTATTAACGGATGAAGGCGTTTTGTATTCTGTAGATATAGACACAGCGTATTATCTCTTTAATTATACGGTGCCTGCGGAACTTGAGGGCAATTTTCAGGCGTACATATACATAGAATTTGTAAGACTGAATGATACTGGTAAAATAATTTCATTATGTGGGCAGTCTGGGACTTATTTTGAGTATGACCGTGTAAAAAACATAGAAAACAGCAATTATGACATTTGGGAAAGTGGTAGCGGAGTCTTGGGTAATGTTGATATAGATGTCTATCATGATGGTAATTCTCTTACATCTGAAGCTGAAACAAATTTTTACATACAAATAAGTAATAATAATAATTTTGATATTCAGCTTTATTATTTATTGTCCTCATGGGGAAAGAAGGATGATACTGGTATGAAAATAATAGATGCGGATGGGAGGGATATTGTAAATCATAATTGTGATAATGATATAGGATACACATGGTATGAACAAGAAGAAGCAAAACGAATTTACATTAAGGCGGGAGAAACTGTAACATACAAAGTGAATTGTGTGTTATCCCCGGATGCTAGTGGTAAGATTCAGCCTATAGACTTTACAATCACTCTTTCGCAAAATGTATCAAGTAAGCATTCTTATGAATGTATTTTCATGCCGTTAGATAACGCACCAACCGTATCCATCGACAAGGCAGATGAAACCACACCCGACATTAAGCTTGATGATGAAGCCTATGACGAGCTTATCAACTCGGCATTTACGAAAGCAGAGATAAAAAGCGGAAAGCATTTAAAGGTAGACCTTATCGTTGCTGCATTGTCGGAGGCAGATGTTGAACAAAGCGAACTTGAAACAATAAAGGCAGTCGCAAAGAAACGGAAAATTGCCGTAATTCTTGATATGAACATTGTAAGATTCATTGATGGAATTGTGTCGGGCAACGTGAATAAGCTTGATAAAGAAATAATAATGACAATTGACGTGCCGAAGGAATTTCAAGCTGCCAACAGGAAATTTTCTATTATAAGATTGCATGACGGCATAGCAGAGGAACTGCCTGACTTAGACGACAACCCAAATACGGTAACGTTTTCCACAGGCAAGTTTTCCCTGTATACGCTTATATACGAGGATGCAGGGGAGGGAACAGCCCTTGAACCGCCTAAAACCAATGTGCCTGATGCAGCTGTAACACCGGTAAAAGACGCTGACAACACAAAACAGACAGCATCACCAAATACGGGAGATAGGGCACCAATAGCAGTTGTGTTTAGCTTGATGCTTGTATCAGCTTTTTTGGCTGTTATCTCAATACAGCATATAAAGAAAGATAAATAAGTTAATCCTATAAAACGCACAAAATACTTTTGAAAGGGCTGTCGCTTTAACGAATGTAAATCCGTAAAGCGGCAGCCCTGATATTTTAAATAAATGCTTTAATTTTTCCACATTTTAATTAAGGGGCAATTTGACTAATACCGTTACAGTCTAAATTACCATGTACTGTTTCTTATAGGCTTCATATACAAGCTCCTCATTATAATCAGGGGCAAATGCTTCAGCGGCTTTACATATTTCTGATATAACTGAAGTATCTTCCTCTAGCTCGTCAGCTATAACAGCTAGTTCTTTTGATTTTCTTAATTTACGGCAAACTTGGGTTATCAGTTTTTTCATTTCCCCATACTCACTTCCGTCCTCAAAAGCTTCCTCACGCTCCATCTTCATATGTAATTCTGCATCATATTCAAATATACTCATACTAACTACCTCCGCCTTGTTTAATAAAAGAAATTCCTTTAATATTCCCTCATTGATACATTCATCAACAGCTTTTGGCACAGCTTCCTCAAGGGGCATATCCTTATTATATTCTTTGATTTTTGAAACATACTGCATATACTGGAACAGGTCAGGACACTTTTCCATTAATTCGCTGTTGTAACCTTCATTGATGTTAAGCTGCGTCACAATAAGCTCAAGACTTACCTTTGCCGTCTTTGTTATATATGCATCCGACAGCCTGTATTCCTTACATTCAGGCTGCGGTTCACTTCCGTTGTAAAATACGATAAATTTAGGTGTGGGAAGCTTAATTAATTTCCTTGAATAAATATTATCATATATCGTAAGCTTTTCAAATACCCTTGAAACATACCGCAGATAGCGAAATGGCATATTGGGGTTTACCGTTGACTGCTGCTCGTACATGTCAAAGGTAAAATCTATGACGCAGGCAACGTCATTTTTACAGCTCATGTAAATGGCATTTTCAAGCGTAACAATTTTCAAGTCATCAGGGTTGTCGTAATCTGTTCCGTTTATGCCGTTGTAAAGTGCAAGCAGTTTTCTCTTGTCCCTGAGGAGCATACGGAATACCGTATCTCTGTATTCCCATATCACAGCCTGTACGCCTGTAAGTTCCTGCCACTGCTCCCATGTAAGCAGCTTTTGCTTCATGTCTTGTTCTAATTTCTCATTGTTTTTCATATGGTTTCCTCCCTTAACTAAGTGCCGCAGGAGGTTATCCAAATCTATCTTGCTGGAATTATACTTGTAATAAAATACCGTTTGTATTGGAATTTCATCCGTACCACAATTTTGCTTGTAGCGAATTTCATTTATACCGGACTTTCACTCGTACCAAATTTCCGCTTATCCGAAACAAAATCCCTAGCAAACTCCGCATACATTATCCTTCCCAAATACGGACAACCTCTCTGCTAAAATTGTAATGTAATGAACTCAAAGCATCGAAGTTCCGAATTTTTCTGATTTTTTGAATGGGATTTAAACCCCAAAACAGAATTGAAAGACTTATGCTTTAGAAAAATGATAACACAAGATTGTATATAATGCAATATATTTTTGTAAATAAGCCATAGACTATAGATACATTGTAAATAAACCATAAAAATAAAATATACCACAAGTTGAAGCCATGAATTAAATAAACGTATATATACTCCATAAACAAACCATAAATGAGTTTAAATAACAGCATGGCAAAAGAAATTGTCTACAGCACCGAAAACGCTTTATTCTTGCATTGTATACGCTATTGTGCTATCATTTCCTAAAACATTTATCTTTTTTATTCTATTGTTTTGTTGGAAGTCTCCTGCGAATGCCGCACTAGACCAAAAAATATGAAAGGGAAAAAACAATGGGCACTACACATATAGAGGAGCACTATGATATAGCCGTTGTCGGAGCCGGACACGCCGGCTGCGAGGCGGCGCTTGCGGCTGCAAGAATGGGCTTTGAAACAATTTTATTTACAATTAGTATGGACAGCATTGCAATGATGCCGTGCAATCCCAATATTGGAGGAAGCTCCAAGGGGCATCTTGTAAGGGAGATTGATGCGCTTGGGGGCGAGATGGGAAAAAATATCGACAAGACCTACATACAGTCGAAAATGCTCAATGTGTCAAAGGGACCTGCCGTACATTCCCTTCGGGCACAGGCAGATAAGGTTGAGTATACAAAGCAGATGAGACTCACCCTGCAAAATACGGAAAAGCTTACGCTTCGTCAGGCGGAGGTTACGGAGCTGATGTATGAAACGGAGGAGGGCAGGAAGCACGTTTGCGGCGTGAAAACATTTTCGGGGGCGGCGTATTATTGTAAGGCAGTTATTCTTGCTACGGGAACGTACCTGAAGGCGAGATGTATTTACGGCGATGTAGTCAATCATACGGGACCAAACGGGCTTATGGCGGCAAACCATCTTTCAGATTCCATGCTTGAGGCAGGGATAGGGCTAAGACGATTTAAAACAGGAACACCTGCAAGGCTTGACAAAAAGACAATTGATTTTTCCAAGATGGAGGAGCAAAAGGGCGATGAGAAAATTGTTCCGTTTTCATTTACAAATAAGCCAAGCGACATTGCAAGGGAGCAAATATCCTGCTGGCTTACATATACAAATGAAAAAACCCATGAAATCATAAAGGCAAATATAGACAGGTCGCCGCTTTTTTCAGGCTTTATTGAGGGGACGGGTCCAAGATACTGTCCGTCAATCGAGGACAAGGTGATGAAGTTTCCTGACAAGAACAGGCATCAGCTTTTTATTGAGCCTGAGGGGGAATTTACAAATGAAATGTATATGGGCGGAATGTCCTCCTCGCTTCCTGAGGATGTACAGTATGCAATGATAAGGACCGTACCGGGACTTGAAAATGTCAAGATAATAAGAAATGCATACGCAATAGAATATGACTGCATCAATGCGGTTCATTTAAAGGCAAGCTTAGAGCTTAAGGAGATGGACGGGCTTTTCTTTGCAGGACAGATTAATGGAAGCTCAGGGTATGAGGAGGCGGCGGCACAGGGCATTATGGCAGGCATAAACGCCGCATTAAAGCTGAAAGGGGAAACGCCGCTTGTACTTGACCGCTCACAGGCATATATCGGTGTTCTCATAGATGACCTTGTGACAAAGGAAACCTTTGAGCCGTACAGAATGATGACGTCACGTGCGGAGTACAGGCTGCTTTTGCGCCAAGATAACGCAGACCTTCGGCTTACGGAGATTGGGCATGATATTGGGCTTATCGATGAGGAACGATATCAGGCATTTTCAAGAAAAAGGCAGCTTATAGACGAGGAGCTTGCACGTGTCAATTCCCTTATGATAGGTGCAGGAAAGAAAATACAGGATTTTCTTGTGGAGCATAAAAGTGCACCGATTAAGACGGCAGTGTCCCTCGGTGAGCTGATACGGAGGCCTGAGCTTAGCTACGAGCTTGTAGAACCTATTGACGAGGGCAGGGATAAAAATAAAATTCTTGATGATGAGATTATCAATCAGATAAACATAAACATTAAATATGAGGGATATATAACAAGACAGTCGCAGCAGGTAGAGCAGTTTAAAAAGCTTGAAAAGAAGCAAATTCCGTCAGATATTAACTATGATGACGTGTCAAATTTACGGAAGGAGGCACGGCAGAAATTATCGGAGATAAGACCGGCTTCCATCGGTCAGGCATCACGAATATCGGGCGTGTCGCCTGCGGACATATCGGTATTGCTCATTTATCTGCATGGAAAACAGAATGTATCGGTATAAATTAACGACGAAAGCATGCAGAAATATAACTGACAAATGCTTTTAAAAGTGATATAATATGCACGAAAGCATGAGCAGTGCCAGTCTGGAAGATGAAAAAAGCTTGCTTGCAGACCTTTTTTTCAGATTACAGACTGATAGGGCGAATGCCCGTGAGCGAGATGAAGCGCAGCGAAATCGAGCTACACTGTGGGCATAATATCTAGCACATCATTTTAAGGGAGGATTACAATGTTTCAATTAAACAATTTTTATGACAATCAGAACATGGTTTGTATTGCACAGTTTGGACAGTACAAGATTTTTGAGCATCAGAAGGATTTATCCGTATCGCCCCAAATGGCTGAGACGGCTTATTTTGCGTCAGAAATGAACGTAAAAAAGAGACAGGTATTAGTTGAGCTTAACAATACGGGCTGTACCGTTCAGGCAGGGGAAATGCAGTGGATGCTTGGAAATGTACAGATGTCCAGTGGTGTTAAGGGCGTAGGAAACTTCCTCGGCAAGGTGGTAGGAGGAGCTGTTACGGGAGAGTCAGCCGTAAAGCCTGAGTATTCAGGACAGGGACTTCTTATGTTGGAGCCTACATATAAGCATCTTATCTCTGTGGATGTAGGTCAGTGGGGTGGAAGCATCGTATTAGACGATGGACTATTTCTTGTAAGCGACAGCAGCCTGCAGCATAAGGTTGTTGCAAGAAGCAATATATCCTCCGCAGTGTTCGGCAGAGAGGGCTTATTTAACCTTTCCCTTAACGGTCAGGGACTTGCAATACTGGAAAGTCCTGTACCACAGGCAGAGCTTATACAATTTAACCTTCAGGACGATGTTGTCAAGATTGACGGAAACATGGCAATTGCATGGTCGTCAACACTTGAGTTTACCGTAGAAAAATCAACGAAAAGCCTTATCGGCTCAGCGGTATCAGGCGAGGGACTTGTCAATGTATATCGTGGAACCGGAACAATACTTATGGCGCCAACGGCATAGGAGGTTAAAATGGTATATCAAAGTTATTCAAATAATCAGAATATAATCATAAAAAGCGAGCTTGGCGGTATGCAGGTTTTAGAGTATGCAAGGGATATGAGCGTATCGCCGCGTAATGCAAAGGTAGAATATTACAGTGCAAAGATGAATGTCAATAAAAGACAGGTTCTTCTTAATCTAAACGGAAACGGTTATACCGTACAGGCAGGAGCCATGCAGTGGATAAGTGGAAATGTACAGATGTCCACAGGCGTTAAGGGTGTAGGCAATTTTCTCGGTAAAATGGTAAGCGGCGCAGTTACGGGAGAGTCGGCTGTCAAGCCTATCTATGAGGGCTACGGACAGGTTATGCTTGAGCCTACATACAGACACATCCTTCTTACTGACATTGCAAGCTGGGGAGGCTCGGTTGTTCTTGATGACGGACTTTTTCTTGCATGTGACAATACTGTACAGCAAAAGGTTGTTGCAAGAAGCAATGTATCCTCCGCAGTGTTTGGAAGGGAGGGCTTGTTTAACCTTTCCCTGAATGGACAGGGCGTTGCGGCGCTTGAGAGCATTGTTCCGATGGAGGAGCTTATCGAAATTAATCTTGAAAATGATGTAATGAAGATTGATGGAAACATGGCAATCGCATGGTCGGGAAGCCTTGAATTTACTGTTGAAAAATCAGGAAAGAGCCTGCTCGGTTCAGCAGTATCGGGCGAGGGACTTGTAAACGTATACAGAGGCACAGGTAAAATTTGGATGGCGCCTGTCACTACAATGATAGCAGGTGCAGGAAGGTCAGACTCTACGGAAAATGCATCTACGGGACGTACAGGTTCTGCAGCGGCAAATGCAGGAAACAAGGCTATGGATAGGGCTGATAAAATATCAAGCTTTTTGGATAAATTCAGTTAAGGACATGATACATTAAATTTGGGGCTGTCGCAGTAGGGATCTAAGGCGACAGCCCTAATTTAATATTTAGGTTGAAATGCGTTGTTTCAAGTGATATAATGCTTTAGGCTTAATTGGCGAATATATTTTAACATAAAAAGAGGTATACTGTTATGACAATAACTAGAGACAACGTGAGAAACGTGGCAATTATTGCCCATGTCGACCACGGCAAGACAACACTTGTTGATGAGCTTTTAAAGCAAAGCGGCGTTTTCCGTGAAAATCAGGAGGTTGCGGAACGTGTCATGGACTCTAACGATATAGAGCGGGAAAGAGGAATCACGATTCTGTCAAAGAACACGGCTGTTACCTATGGTGATATAAAGATAAATATTATAGATACTCCGGGACATGCTGATTTTGGCGGCGAGGTTGAGCGTGTACTAAAAATGGTAAACGGAGTTATTCTCGTTGTAGATGCATTTGAGGGAGCCATGCCGCAGACGAAATTTGTTCTGAAAAAGGCGCTTGAGCTTGACTTAAATGTAATTGTCTGCATCAACAAGATTGACCGTCCTGAGGCAAGACCTGACGAGGTTGTGGACGAGGTGCTTGAGCTTTTGATTGAGCTTGATGCAAATGAAAAGCAGCTTGACTGTCCGTTTGTATATGCTTCTGCAAAGTCAGGCGTAGCGTCACTTTCAGCGGACGAGCCGGGAACGGATATGAAGCCTCTTTTTGATACAATCGTAAATTATATTCCTGCACCGACAGGCGACCCTGAGACAGGTACGCAGGTACTCATAAGCACAATCGATTACAATGAATATGTGGGACGTATCGGTGTAGGAAAGGTTGATAACGGTGGACTTAAACTAAATCAGGAGGCTGTTATTGTAAATGCCCATGAGCCTGATAAAAAGGTTAAGGTAAAAATTGGAAAGCTCTATGAGTTTGAGGGACTCAACAAGGTTGAAGTAAATAAGGCAGGCGTAGGCTCCATTGTCGCAATATCGGGAATTGCCGATTTGCATATAGGAGATACCATATGCTCACCTGACAACCCTGAGCCTATTCCGTTCCAAAAAATATCAGAGCCTACCATTGCAATGCATTTTATGGTAAATGACTCTCCGCTTGCAGGAAAGGAAGGAAAATTTGTAACCTCAAGACACATTAGGGACAGGCTGTTTCGGGAGCTTAATACGGACGTTTCCCTTCGGGTGGAGGAGACAGATACAACGGAATGCTTTAAGGTTTCGGGACGCGGGGAGCTTCATTTATCAGTACTGATTGAAAATATGAGACGTGAGGGCTATGAATTTGCCGTAAGCAAGGCGGAGGTTATATACAAGGAAAATGAGCAGGGCAAGCGGCTTGAGCCTTTTGAGATAGCAGTGATAGACGTGCCTGATGAATTTTCGGGTACGGTAATCAATATGCTCAATAACCGTAAGGGTGAGCTTACGGGAATGGCGCCTACCGGAAACGGAACCACAAGGCTTGAATTTTCAATCCCATCAAGGGGGCTTATCGGCTTCCGCGGCGATTTTATGACGGCAACAAAGGGAAATGGAATTATTAATACGATTTTTGACGGATATGATTTGTATAAGGGTGATATGAATTACAGAAGTCAAGGCTCGCTGATTGCATTTGAGTCAGGGGAGTCTATTACCTACGGGCTTTTCAATGCGCAGGAAAGAGGCACTCTTTTTATAGGTCCAGGCGAGCAGGTGTACGGAGGCATGGTAGTAGGACAGTGTGGAAAGACGGAGGATATAGAGGTAAATGTCTGCAAGAAAAAGCAGCTTACAAATACGAGAGCGTCAGGCTCTGACGATGCCTTAAAGCTTACGCCGCCGAAGATTTTAAGCCTTGAGCAGGCGCTTGACTTTATAGATACAGATGAGCTTTTGGAAATTACGCCGAAGTCAATCAGAATTAGAAAGAAGATACTTGACCCTACCCAGCGTATGAGGGCGAAACGGGCAATGCAGAGTTAGGATGCTTTGCCCGATGGGATTTATTTCATAAAATATTCTCTTACATCGGTACGCTTATTGATGTTCAATTTATCAAATATGCGGTATGCAATTTTTTTGACATAGCTGTAAGAAAAATTAAGCTGGTCAGCAATTTCCTGATTGGAGTACCCCATTGCAATGAGCTTGCCCACATTAAACTCCGTATCTGTGAGAAGGGCATCCATGCTTTTGAGCTTGTCCGTATCATAGGTGGCTGCAACCTTTGCTTTCTTTTCCTGTGTCTGTGTCTGATTGTCTAAGTGGATTCTGATTCTTGCCAAAAGTATATCATTTATAAATGGCTTTGTTATGTAGTCTACTGCACCGAGCTCAAGACAAGCAAGCTCTGTTTCGTTGTTTTTAATTGCAGTGACAAAAATAATAGGTGTGTTTGTAATGGATCGTATTGCGCTGAAGGTTTCAAACCCATTCATATCCGGCATGGCAAGAGCAAGTAAAATAATGTCGGGAACGAACCCTTTTTTTATTTGTGAAAGCGCTTCTTTTCCTGAATTTGCAAGATTGGCTGTGTAGCCTGCTTTCGTCAGAGTATTCTCAAGTGTATGTAAAAGAGATATATCATCATCAATTACCATAATATTTTCTGAATTCATTTGTATATCTCCTTTAAATAGCTTATAATGTTGTTACATATAGTATAAATGTTTTTGGGGAATTTTACAATGAAAACTTTTTGAATATTTTTACGGAATGAGTTTGTGGAGGAATTAGAGTGAAATATAAGGCAGTTTTATTTGATTTGGACGGAACGCTTTTAGATACCCTTGACGACCTGACTGACAGTGTGAATTTTGCCATGGACGGCATGGGTTGGCAAAGGCGCAAGCGGGCGGAGGTAAGGCTTTTTTTGGGAAATGGCATAAGGCGGTTGATGGAGCTTTGTTCGCCCAAGGGGATATCAGAGGATGCATTTGAAAGGGCATTTGGGTTATTTAAGGAGCATTACGATAAACATAATCAGGATCAGACAAAGCCCTATGAGGGCGTGCTGGAGGTTATGGCAAAGCTTAAGGAAAACGGCATAAAAATGGCAATTGTTTCAAATAAGGTAGGCAGTGCCGTGGATATGCTTTTTGATAAATTTTTTAAGGATTATGCAGACCTTGCTGTGGGGGATATGCCCGGATTTAAGAGAAAGCCGGCACCGGATTCCTGCGACTATGCGATTAAAAGGCTTGGCGTAGAAAAGCGGGAGGTTGTATATGTGGGAGATTCTGAGGTTGACCTTGCCACTGCAAAAAATGCAGGACTTGACTGTATTACGGTTTTGTGGGGCTTTCGGGATGAGGATTTTTTAAGAGAGCAGGGAGCGCGCATATTTGCAGCGACACCTGAGGATGTATTTATGGAGGTATGTGGATAATGAGAAATTTAACAATGCTTATGGATTATTATGAGCTGACAATGGCAAACGGATATTTTGTAAATGGCTTTAAGGATAAAATTGCCTGCTTTGATATGTTTTACAGGCGAAATCCTGATAACGGCGGATTTGTGGTTGCAGCAGGACTGGAACAACTGATAGAATATATTGAAAATATGCATTTTTCCGATGAGGATATCGCATATCTGAAGGGTAAGGGCGAATTTTCCGATGAGTTCCTTGCGTATCTTGCAGATTTTAAATTTACGGGAAGCATTGATGCTGTGCCTGAGGGAACCATCTGTTACCCAAATACGCCTATTGTAACGGTAACTGCTCCTGTGATTGAGGCTCAGCTTATAGAGACCATGCTTCTTTTGACTGTGAATTTCCAGTCGCTAATCGCAACAAAGGCTTCAAGAATTTGTCGGGCGGCAAAGGAGGCAGGTCAGATTGTTATGGAATTTGGCGCAAGGAGGGCGCATGGCAGTGATGCGGCAATTCTTGGGGCAAGGGCGGCTTATATAGGAGGTGCGGACGCAACGGCAACCGTTATTGCCGATGAGCTTTACGGCATACCTGCAATCGGCACAATGGCACATAGCTGGATTCAGTTCTTTGATAGCGAGTATGAGGCGTTTAAGGCATATGCCGAGGTTTACCCTGACAATTGCACGCTTCTGATCGATACTTATGATATTTTAAAAAGTGGAGTTGTAAATGCCATAAAGGTTGCAAAGGATGTGCTTATCCCTATGGGTAAAAGGCTGAAAGGGGTAAGAATAGACAGCGGCGATCTTGCATATTTTTCAAAAAAGCTTAGAAAAATACTTGATGCGGAAGGAATGTCCGATTGCAAAATTGTTGTTTCGAACAGCATAGATGAATATCTGATTAAGTCACTGCAAAAGCAGGGGGCAAAAATTGATTCCTACGGCGTTGGAGAGCGGATGATTACATCAAAGTCCGACCCTGTTTTCGGCGGTGTTTATAAGCTTGCGGCAGTAAAAAATGATAAGGGTGAATTTGTACCGAAAATAAAAATATCTGAAAATGTAGAAAAGATAACAAACCCGGGAAGAAAAAAGCTGTGGAGAATTTTCAGCAGGGAGACAGGCTACGGACTTGCAGATTTGCTTACCCTCTACGATGAGGAGGTTGACGTTTCAAAGCCTTATTCATATGTTGACCCGATAAAGCCATGGAAAAAAATGAAGTTTGAAAATGTTGACGTTAAGGAGCTTCAGGTTCCTATTTTTGAGAATGGGAAGCTTGTTTATGACAAGCCTGCATTAAAGGAGATTAAGGATTACGTCACATATCAGCTTGACAAGCTGGTTTGGGAGGAGGAGCAGAGATACGAAAATCCACATATCCATTATGTTGATTTGTCGAAGAGGCTTTATGAGGTTAAGGAGAGTATGCTGGCAAAGGAGTATTAGAATTGCCTGCCATAATGCAGGGATAAACAGAATGGATTGCAAACCATGAATGTGGAGCGGGCAGGAAGTAAGTTGAGAAAATTTTACGAAAATGAACCTCTGATATATTTATGCTGACATAAGGTAAAAAATGTCACCTTAAAAACTGAATAGAAAATACCTCAAATGTAAATCCTTTACAGTAACAAGATTACTGTTGGAGGAATTACTGATATGGCACTTAACAAGGTAGTTATTTGTGGGGTAAATACATCAAAGCTTCCATTACTCAGCAATGAGGAAAAGGAAGCTTTATTTGAGAAAATAGCCGAGGGCGACATGGAGGCTAGGGAACAGTTCATAAGAGGAAATTTAAGGCTTGTTTTAAGCGTGATACAAAGATTTGTCGGCAATAACAATGAGAGTGCGGACGATTTGTTTCAGGTGGGCTGTATTGGGCTTATTAAAGCGATTGATAACTTTGACCGAAGTCTGGATGTAAAATTCTCGACATACGCAGTGCCTATGATAATAGGAGAATGCAGAAGATATTTAAGGGATAACAACAGCATAAGGGTTTCAAGGTCACTGAGAGATATTGCATACAAGGCAATCTATGCGAAGGATATGCTTACAAAAAAATATGACAGGGAGCCGACTATTGAGGAAATTGCAAAGGAGATTGATATGCCGAAGGAGCATGTTGTAATTGCATTAGATGCCATCGCAACCCCCATGTCATTAAATGAGCCTGTGTATCAGGAAGGGCAGGATGTGCTTTATCTTATGGATCAGGTAAGCGACAAGAAAAACAGGGAAGAAAACTGGGTAGAAAATATATCCTTAAAGGAAGCGATGAAAAAGCTGGATGACAGGGAGTACAGCATTATTAAGCTCAGATTTTTTGAGGGGAAGACCCAAACGGAGGTAGCAGATGAAATATCAATATCGCAGGCGCAGGTCAGCCGTTTGGAGAAGAATGCACTGAAAACAATGCGGAATTATCTGAAATAGAATAAAAAAGGGGGCTGTCACAGTAAGGATTTAATACTCTTACTGTGACAGCCCCTTTTTTATGTCATATATATTATATTGTGCACAATGTGTATTGATTTACTAGAACTACATTTTCTAATAAAGTGTATATACATTTCCATTCATCAAGTATAAATGAATAGACATGGTGCAGATGTCTTAAATCTCTTGTTCAGGATAGGTTTATTTCAAGTAATAAAGTATAAAAAAATTTAGAATAAATTTTTTGGTAAATTTTTTCAAATTAGATATTGGAATATGGTGGTAAATATGATATTATATAAATAGAACATATATTCGGATATGATTTATGTACGTCAAAGCTATTGGTGTTGAGATTTCTATGGGAGTGTCAATTTGATTAAAGTGCAGGGGGAGATGCTGATATGGCGGGAAAATTTTTGTTAAAGAAATTTTCGGATATTAATATTAATGATGAATTTTTTGACTCACTTAAAGAAGATTATCCTGGTACAGAAAATAGTACAGGATTTATTGATTGGTTTAAAAGAAAAACACAGGATGATGCAGCTGCACTTGTTTTTGAAGATGACATAGGTATAGGAGCGTTTATTGTATTAAAACCTGAAAATGAAGAAATTAAATTAAGGGATGCTAGTTTGCCCAAAATGGAAAGATTGAAAATTAGTACATTTCGTATTTCTGAGAGGTATCGAAGGCAACGTATTGGAGAAGGTGCAATTGGATTATTATTGTGGAAGTGGCTGCAATTAAAATGCACAGAAATTTATTTGACTGTTTTCAATAAACATACTACGCTGATTTCTCTGCTTGAGAAGTTTGGATTTCAAAATCGAGGCATTAATTTAAATGGGGAAATTGTCTTTGTAAAGAGCCATAAAGCAATTGATTTCAGTAATCCATACAAGGCTTTCCCGTTTATAAAAGACGGATTTGACTATGCAGGATATATTATTATTGATGCTCATTACCATGATACGATGTTTGCATACTCGGAGCTTTCAAATGTAGAATCATTACAATCTGATATTAGTAAAAGTGTTAGTAATGGTCTTAGCAAGATATATGTAGGAAAGGCAGCAAAATTAAATCATAAAATTGGGGAGCCTGTATTGGTTTATCGGCGTTATACAAACGGTTCTGGAAAAAGGTATCGTTCTTGTATTACATCATACTGTATTGTAACAAATGTTGTTCAAGCGAAAGTAAATAATAAATATTTGATGAGCTTTGATGAATTAAAACACCATATTGGAAATAAATCTGTATTTGATGAAGCTGAGTTGAAAAATCAATACGATAATGATATAAATGTGACTGTGGTTGAAATGTTATATTATGGTTACTTTGGTGCTGGAAATAATGTCAATATGGATTGGCTTGATAAGAATGGGTATTGGACTGCACCAAATCAATATCCAACGGAAATACACCTGACGGCAAAACAATTTAAAGAAATTTTAATGGAGGGAAATGTGAATGTGTCAAATGTTATTGTCAATTAATCCGGAATACGTGACTAGTATTCTGCAAGGGGAAAAGCTGTACGAATACCGAAAATTTCGTTGCAGAAATGATGTTAGTAAAATTATTATATATGCAACAGCACCCAGGCAGCAAGTTGTTGCAGAAGCAGAAATTGCTGATATTATAGAAGATGATGTGTTAAGCGTTTGGAGAAAAACAAAAAATTATGCAGGCGTAACATATGCTTTCTATAGAAAATATTACAAAGGTAAGAAAAAGGCGGTTGCTTATAAGTTGAAAAATATTATCATATATGAAGAACCACTTACTTTAAAGGATATTGGAGTATCCTGCGCACCACAGTCTTATAGATATATTTCAATAGAAAGCTAAATAACCATCGTAATATAGGCATGTGAAAAAAGCCATATTTTGAAAATAGTAAGTTTTTCTCATAGCATTTTATGCGTGTTTGGCTACATTAATGCTGGAAATGGGTTGGCAATAAAAAGTATCATAAATATATGGGAAACTGACTGATTTAAGGCAGCTTCCCATATATTTTACTCCTCAGTATCAATGTCCTCATCCGGGAAGTCGTCATAGAGTATCTGTCCTATGTCAAGGTCTACTGTGTCAAGATTTTTTAGTATCTGAACGTCCTTGCTCTCAGGTGCAACCTCCTCCTTAAGCTCCTTTAATACCTCCTCAGAAAGTCCGGTCATAAGGGCAACCTCATCTATCTCGATTTTTCCCTTGAGCATTTTTTTTGCAAGCTCATATTTTTGTTTTGTCGTATTATTCATTTTAAGTTTCCTCCTCTAAAGCGTGTAACAGTTACATTTGATTTTCTTTTCCAGCAAGCATATAACAGCAGTATTTGATTTCCTTTTCCAGCAAGCGTGTAACAGCAGCATTTCAATTTCTTTTATTGAAAGCTTATTGCAACTGCCATTGTTTCATTTCTTTGTCTGATAAAAAGATTACTTTAAGCAATTCATTGAAGCCGTATAGTAAGGCTATTAATATATTACTTCAAGTTATTTAAAAACGCCTCGTTTATGTTTATAATCTGCTCCATGGATAAAGGTCCGGGAGCGCCTATTGTATTTCGCCTGTTTACACATTCGGTAAGGCTGATTGCTTCATATATATCCTCCTCAAATACAGGGCTGATTGCCTTGTATTCTTCAATTGACATTTCATCAAGCGAAATGTTTTTGTCGATACAGTAGAGCACAAGCTGACCGACTATGCCGTGGGCGTCCCTGAATGGTACGCCATGATTTACAAGATAGTCTGCCGCATCAGTGGCATTTGTAAACCCATTTTTTGCACTTTTTTCCATGGCGGCTTTATTCAGCTTCATTGTTGAAATCATACCCGTAAAAAGGGCAAGACAGCCTTTTACTGTGTCAATCGCATCAAAGGTAAGCTCCTTGTCCTCCTGCATATCCTTATTATATGCAAGGGGAATGCCCTTCATTGTTGTAAGAATTGACAGAAGGGCACCGTAAACTCTGCCTGTTTTACCGCGCACAAGCTCGGCAATGTCAGGGTTTTTCTTTTGCGGCATAATTGAGCTTCCTGTGCTATAGGCATCGTCAAGCTCAACAAATTGATACTCATTTGAATTCCAGATAATAATTTCCTCTGAAAATCTTGAAAGGTGCATCATAATTGTGGAAAATGCAGAGAGCATTTCTATCACGTAATCCCTGTCAGAAACGGAATCCATGCTGTTTAAGGTAGGTCCCTTAAAGCCTAAAAGGGATGCAGTAAGATTTCTGTCAAGGGGATAGGTTGTCCCGGCAAGAGCGCCTGCACCGAGCGGGCAGTAATTCATTCGCTCATATATATCATCTATTCTGTTAAGGTCACGCTTGAACATTTCCATATATGCACCTATGTGGTGTGCAAAGGTTACAGGCTGTGCCTTTTGGAGATGGGTAAAGCCGGGCATATAGGTTTCGGTATTTTCCTTCATAAGCCTGTGAAGCTCGCCAAGCAGAGCAATGACAAGCGACTTTACCTCCATAAGCTCATCCCTCACATAAAGTCTCATATCAAGGGCAACCTGATCATTTCTGGAACGTCCCGTGTGAAGCTTTTTACCTGTGTCTCCGATTCTTTCAATGAGAGTTGCCTCAACAAAGCTGTGAATATCCTCGTATTCATCAGTAATCATAAGCACGCCTGCCTCCACGTCTTTTTGTATGTCGTCGAGAGCATCTGTTATCGTTGCTTGTTCCTCATATGTGATTATCCCGCAGGACGCAAGCATTGCAACGTGTGCCTTGCTGCCTTGAATGTCCTGTTTGAAAAATTTTTGGTCAAATGAGATAGAAGCATTAAAATTATAAACTAATTTGTCCGTTTCCTTTGTAAATCTGCCGCCCCATAGCTGAGCCATATCCGTATTCCTGCCTTCCGTTAGTTTTCTAAATAGACATTTTACAACAAAGGCAGCGCTGCTTCAAGAACAAATAAAAATAAGATAATGAAAAACAGTTGCCTTTATAAGAAGATTATCTTAAAATAAGCATAGTAAATTTTTTGGAGGAAGCTATGAATTATAATGAGATACTATATGCACTTCTTACTGCCGCAACCGGTGACAGTAACAAGCCTGTGCTTATTGCAATATGTCTGATTGTTTCGATTATACTTATGGTTGTTTTGTTTATCATGGGAAAATCAGCGGGCAGTAAAAATGAAGAAGACGATGAGGATGAGGTAGAGTAGTGTATAATAATCATAAGGTAATAAAAACGATTCCTGTTTTGGCTGTGGCTGTGATTGCCATTGCTTATTTCTGGGGATGGGACATAGGTGCAAAGTTGCACCCTGATCAAACTGCTGATGGAATGATTGAACTTACTACAATTGTAAATGAGCAGATTGAAGCGGGAGATGAAAGCGGCGTATTTTATGTGAGCAACATAACGGAGGCGGACATCAATTCCATAAACGATTATATTTGTGGGCTTTATGGAAATGTAAATCAGTATTCCGTCATACAAAAAAATAAAAAGGGTATGAAAATCATACTTAGATATGAAATATCAGATAATTATTATGTGTATCAGAAATACATAAACGGTATGGGGATTCCGGGGGACAGACCTGCTGCGGTAAAGCTTTATGACAAGGTTGATTCCATTTTAAACAGCATAATCAAGCCGCAAATGACAGATTATGAAAAAGAGCTTGCCATACATGATTATATTGTGGTGAACTGCAAATATGGGTATGTAGATTATTCAAAGGAATATGCGTACAGGGCTTATGGCGCACTTGTGCAGGGGACGGCAGTGTGCAACGGCTATGCTGAGGCAATGGCGCTTTTGCTTTCCTGTGCAGGCGTTGAAAATGACTTTATGACCGGAACGGCCGACGGGGAGCTGCATGCATGGAACAGAGTATGTCTTGACGGAACGTGGTATCAGGTTGACGCTACATGGGATGACCCGCTGCCTGACAGGGGAAGCTTTGTAGGGCATATGTATTTTAATGTGACGGATGACATTATGGATGACCGTCATGTTTGGGACGAGGAAAGCTTCGAAGCGTGCGACAGCATGACCTATAATTATTTTGCGAGGAATAATCTCATTTGTGATTATCAGGGCTTTAAAAATGCGGTTAAGCATACGGCGGGCAGAAATATAACGGGAACCGTTGAAATTGTCGTAACGGATTACAGTGAGGATATATACGACATGGAGTTTCTTGAGGAGGTGCCGGGCGTGATGGATTGTCAGTACAGCCATGAGGAATATGGTGACGATATGCAGGTTGTCACGGTTTATTTGAATCAGCTTGGTACGCGGGTATATGATTGATTGGCTGATATTACTGAAATTAGTTTTATTGGAGTAGTTATGAAGCAATTTGAAATAGAAGAAACAGGTAAATTTATGTCAGAGCTTCTGACAGGAGAACGGTACGACAGCTTTTATCTTTTTGAGGCGCGGATAAAGACAGGCGTAGATTATTCCATCAACGGAAAAATGAACAAGGATTTTTTTGATAATGATGACAGGGATGTCATGACGGCGGAGGAGTATATCGGCTGGAAGGAAATAAAGCCTACAGTGTATGGACTGATAAAGGGGGATAAGCTTCCCCTTAGCCTGAAGCTTATTCTTATGTTTAACCGTGAAAATATTACAAGGCTTGTAGAGATGAATAATCTGCCAATTTCTGAACATGATATAGGCGCACTGTTTTTTAATGTGCTGTATGAAAAGGGAAGCCTTACGGTAACGACAGGCACGTCGATAAAGACGTTTTCACTTGATAAAACCTTAGATACTGTATGGGACGGCACTGTGGAAAAATATTATATATGATAAAAACTGCATTTATGGTTTTGTTTCTCTCATTCGTTGGAGATATAAGAGTTGTTAGCACTCGATGTAAATGAGTGCTAATTTTTTCTTGACATTGGATGAAGGAAGTATTATATTACTTGATAGATGAGGTTTGTTTAAAAGCAAACCAATATAGAAAGCAAAATTACGGAGGTATAACGACAATGGAAAAAAAGGGAAGTCTATCAATTAACAGCGAAAATATTTTCCCAATTATTAAAAAGTGGTTATATTCTGACCACGATATATTTATAAGGGAGCTTATTTCAAACGGATGCGATGCAATCACAAAGCTTAAAAAGCTTGCACTCATGGGTGACTTTGAGGAAGCTGAGGGCGAGGAGTACAAGATTGAGGTTTACGCTTCCGCAAAGGATAAGACGCTTACATTTGTTGATAATGGCCTTGGAATGACAGAGGAGGAGCTTGACAAATATATTAATCAGATTGCATTTTCAGGTGCGACGGATTTTATAAATAAGTATAAGGATAAGGCAGGAGAGGATCAGATAATCGGACACTTCGGTCTTGGCTTTTACTCTGCCTTTATGGTAGCCGACAAAGTTACAATTGAGACATGCTCATGGCAGAAGGATGCAAAGCCTGTATTTTGGGAGTGCGACGGCGGCACGGAATTTGAGATGTCAGAAAGTGATGACGAGACAAGAGGAACTGCAATTACCCTTTACTTAAATGAGGACAGCTACGAGTTCGCAAATGAATACCGTGTCAGGGAGGTTATTCAGAAATATTGTGCATTTATGCCTTACAACATTTACTTCATTAACGAGGATAAGCTTGAGGAGGAAGAAGCAAAGGCAAAGGAGGAGGAAAAGAATAAGGTTATAGAGATTGATGAGGAGGCAGAGCTTGTAGGAGATGAAAAGAAGGCTGCCGCTTCAGACAGTGAAAATGGCGGAGACTCTGAGGATAAGGCAGAGGAGGATGAGCCGAAGAAGGCGAACCCTCCTTTGAACGACACGAATCCGTTGTGGATGAAAAATCCTAAGGACTGTACCGAGGAGGAATATATTGACTTTTATCAAAAGGTATTTCTTGATTTTAAAAAGCCGCTGTTCTGGATACACCTGAACATGGATTATCCGTTTAACTTAAAGGGTATTTTATATTTCCCTAAGATTAATACACAGTACGACCAGCTTGAGGGTACGATAAAGCTTTACAATAATCAGGTATTTATAGCAGACAATATCAAGGAGGTTATTCCTGAGTTTCTGCTCCTCTTGAAGGGCGTGATTGACTGTCCGGACCTTCCGCTTAACGTGTCAAGAAGCGCACTGCAGAATGACGGCTTTGTCAAGAAAATATCAGACTATATTACGAAGAAGGTTGCAGATAAGCTTTCGGGCATGTGCAAGACGGACAAGGAAAATTATGAGAAATATTGGGATGATATAAGCCCATTCATAAAATTTGGCTGTATCAGGGACGAAAAATTCTGCGAGAAAATGACGGACTACATGCTGTTCAAGGATTTGGACAACAAGTACCTTACGCTTCCTGAATATCTTGAGCAGGCGAAGGAAAAGCATGAGAATAAGGTTTTCTATGTATCGGATGAGCAGGCTCAGTCACAGTATATCAAGATGTTTAAGGAGGAAGGCTTAAATGCCGTCTACCTTGTACACAACATAGATAATCCTTATATCACGCACCTTGAGGGCAAGAATGAAAATGTTAAATTCCTCCGTATTGATGCTGATTTGTCTGACAACTTTAAGGGTGAGGCATTAAGCGAGGAGCAGGAGAAGGAATATACGGATAAGCTTTCCGAGGTGTTTAAGAAGGCGACAGGCAATGATAAGCTTAACGTAAAGGTTGAAAGCCTTAAAAATGATGATGTTTCCTCCATGCTTACGCTTTCCGAGGATTCAAGAAGAATGCAGGAGATGATGAAGGTATACAGCATGGGCGGCGGCATGGATCCGTCAATGTTTGGCGGCGAGGGGGAAACCCTTGTGTTAAATGCAAACAACAAGCTTGTAAAATATGTGCTGGATAATCCTGAGGGAGAAAATACAAGCATGATTTGCTGCCAGCTTTACGACCTTGCTGTGTTTGCCAACAAGCCGCTTGAGGCAGAAGCAATGACTGCATTCGTTGCGAGAAGCAATAAGATACTTGGCATGCTGCTGTAGAAAAACAAGGAGGAAGCAATGGCAAAGATAATTGATGGCAAATTAATTTCAAAGCAGATTAAGGATGAGCTTAAATCTAAGGTGGAAAAGCTGAAAAGCGAGGGAAAGGAAGTCTGTCTTGCAGTTATACAGGTTGGCAGCGACCCTGCGTCAACCGTATATGTTGGAAACAAGAAAAAGGCATGTGAATATATCGGAATAAAATCCCTTGCATATGAGCTGCCTGAGGAAACCACCGAGGAGGAGCTGCTTGGAATAATAAGTAAGCTTAACAAGGATGACAGCGTACATGGAATACTGGTACAGCTTCCTGTTCCGCAGCATATTAATGAGGAGTATATTATAAATGCCATTTCACCTGAAAAGGATGTGGACGGCTTTCATCCTGCAAGCGTCGGGGCGTTAAGCATAGGCAAGAAGGGCTTTGTATCCTGCACGCCTGCGGGCATCATTCAGCTCTTAAAGCGTTCAGGAATAGAGATAGAGGGGAAGGACTGCGTTATCATAGGAAGAAGCAACATAGTCGGCAAGCCGATGGCAATGCTTTTGCTTCGGGAAAACGGAACGGTAACGGTATGCCATTCAAAAACGAAAAATTTAAAAGAGGTATGTAAGCGTGCCGATATATTGGTTGTTGCAATTGGAAAGCCTAAAATGATTGATGCGTCATATGTAAAGGAGGGCGCAACAGTCATAGATGTAGGAATACACAGAAATGAAAACGGAAAGCTTTGCGGAGATGTTGACTATGAAACGGTTTACCCTGTTGCAGGGGCAATCACGCCTGTACCGGGAGGCGTTGGACCGATGACAATTGCAATGCTGATGAACAATTGTGTTGAGGCTGTGCTGTAGGAGAAAATATGAATGTACTGATGGTTTCCCTCGGCTGTGACAAAAATCTGTGTGACAGCGAGGCCATGCTTGGTCTGCTTAGGGCAGAGGGATATAATATTACAAATGAAGAAGCGGAGGCTGACCTTGTAATAATCAATACGTGCAGCTTTATCCATGATGCGATGGAGGAAAGCATAAACACGATACTTGAGATGGCACGGCTGAAGGAGAACAGGCTGAAATATCTTGTTGTTGCGGGCTGCCTTGCACAGCGTTTTCGGGAGGAGATAACAAAAGAAATTCCTGAGATTGACGCATGCGTAGGGATAGGCAGCATAGATGGGATTGTGGACGTTATCAGGGAGCTTGAGGAAACGGATTGCAGTAAGAAAATAGAACACGATGCAGCGAAGAACACAAATCATGAAACGAACATAAAAAAACAGTTTGTACAAAAATACGACGACATAAACCGCCTTCCTCTTATTGATGCGGACAAGGTGATAACCTCAGGCACATTTATGGGCTATCTTAAAATAGCCGAGGGCTGCAACAAGCACTGTACTTACTGCGTCATACCTAAAATAAGGGGCAGCTTTAGAAGCGTGCCAAAGGAACGGCTTATAAGGGAAGCGTCATATATGGCAAAGCAGGGCATAAAGGAGCTTGTCCTTGTGGCACAGGAATGTACAGGCTACGGAGTGGATTTGTATGGAAAAAAGGTTCTGCATGAGCTGATACACGAGCTTGGGTTGATAGATGGCATAGAGTGGATCAGGGTGTTATACTGTTATCCTGAGGAGATAACAGGGGAGCTTATAGATGCCTTTGCAAATGAACCGAAGCTGCTTCATTATATTGATATGCCGCTGCAACACTGCGAGGACAACATTCTTGCGAGAATGGGAAGAAAGACGGACAAGGCATCCATTAAAAATGTAATAGCAAGGCTGAGAAGTAAAATTCCCGACATGGCAATTAGGACAACCTTGATAACGGGATTTCCGGGTGAGACGAAGGAGGAGCATGAGGCTCTGCTTGCATTTATTGATGAAATTGAGTTTGACAGACTTGGCGTATTTACATATTCAAGGGAGGAGGGCACTCCTGCAGCAGACTTTGAAAATCAGGTCGATGAAGAAACGGCGCTTTTATGGAAAAATGAAATAATGGAGCTTCAGCAGGAAATATCTCTTGACAAACATATAGAGTTTGTGGGAAAAATAATGAAGGTGATTGTTGAGGGATATATACCCGAGGAAGACATATATGTCGGAAGAACATATCGTGATGCTGCGGGTATTGACGGCTTTGTATATATACACTGCGGCCATGAGCTTATTTCAGGCGATATTGTGGACGTAAGAATAACCGAGGCGGCACCATATGATTTAATAGGAGAGATAAAAGATGAATTTACCGAATAAACTAACGATTTTGCGAGTGATAATGATACCATTTTTCCTTGTGGCACTTATGGTTGAGGGCATCCCTTACGGAAAATGGATTGCGCTTGCGCTTTTTTGTATTGCCAGCCTTACGGATATGTTAGATGGTAAAATTGCAAGGAAGTACAACCTGATAACAAATTTTGGAAAATTTATGGACCCGCTTGCGGACAAGCTTTTAGTCTGTTCGGCAATGATTGCCCTGATAGAGATAGACAGAATACCTGCATGGGTTGTCATCGTCATTATTGCAAGAGAATTTATTATAAGCGGTTTTAGGCTGATAGCGTCAGATAACGGCATTGTTATCGCTGCGGGCTGGTGGGGCAAGGTAAAAACAGTCGTGCAGATGTTTATGATAATGATTTTGATATGTGACTTTGGCGGCAGCGCGGCTTCTGTTATAGAAACGATATTTATATATGCCGCACTTGCACTTACAATCATATCACTTATTGATTATCTCATGAAAAATAAGTCTGTGCTTTCAGATGCAAAGTAAACGGTGTTGTCTAATGTCCTTAGGTGAAAAAATATTTATGCACAATACAACAACTCGTTGCCTGAAAATGAACGTAGAATGGAAGATGTTTAAGAAGGAAAAGGAATATGGAAAATAGTAAGGATAATTCGGAAAGACTTATCAATATTTTGCGCAAAAAAGGATGCACCATAACCACAGCCGAATCCTGTACGGGAGGTCTTATTTCGGCAACGCTTGTAAATGTGGCTGGTGCTTCTTTTGTTTTAAACGAGGCATATGTAACCTATGCAAACTCTGCAAAGGAAAAACTGCTCGGAGTAAGCCATAAAACCCTATGTGAGCATGGAGCAGTGTCAGAGCAGACCGCTTACGAGATGGCAAAGGGTGCGGCAAAGGCTGCTGCTGCAGACTGTGCCATAGCAGTAACCGGCATAGCAGGACCGGATGGAGGTACGGTGGATAAGCCTGTTGGAACGGTTTATGCAGGATATTACGTGTGTGGCAAGGTTGTTGTTGAACGGTATCAGTTTGACGGCGACAGATATGAGGTCAGGCAGCAGACGGCATTAAAGACGATAGATAGAATTTATGAATTGTTAAAGTAGAAACATTATTTCAAGGAAAACGAGGATTTTCCGAATATGCACTGAAAGAATCGTGAGTGGAATTGAGCTTCGTTTAAAAAAGGCGAGATTGAAAGGAATGTTAAGATGGGGTATGAAATAATAATTATTACAGCAGCTTATATTGGTTCAGTTTTTTGGATTTTGCGGGTTAATAAAAAAAATAATGAAAATCGGAATAAAAGCATCACTGCTAAAAGCATATTTTTATCAGCGGTTATTGTGGTTGTTTCTGTGCATTTAGAAATTTGTTGGTTTGTAATATGGCTTTTTTTTATGAGCTTCGATTCGCTTTTGGGTAATCGTGATAGAATTAATACAATGATGCATCATATTATGGTTGACGTGGTTTACAATTTGGTTTTAATTTTTATAACCTTTATTACAATCATCATAATTTTTAAGCTGGTTGTAAAATGCAAAATATCAAAAAAAATATGGATTATTTTAGTGGAATGTACGGTAATATCCATAGTGTTTTCCATCGTGGGTGGAGTATTTTCGGAGGATATATTATCTAAGCTGTCGCTGCCTGATGTAGATTTTCTGCCTCTATTTACAACTGCAGCTGTGGCTATGGTAAAAATAAATGTCATAGAAATTGTACATATAATCAACAGATGTCTGCTTGTTATTTTGTCAACATATGATGCGGTAAATCAATAGAACAAAGTGCCTTCGGCACTCTTTATGCTACCATGACTTTAATGGCACTTTGGACGAATCCTAGCAGGATTTTTAATCCTGCCTTATAAGGAAGTTCGGAGAACTTTCTTATAAAGGAACAAAGCATCTTCAACGATGTAGTTTGAATCCTAGCAGGATTGAAATATGAGCTTGGTAATGATGGAATGTCTGTAGATTAATATGAATCGAATTACTGTTGTGACAGTGAATGTTTTGAGGGGAATGTTAAGACAATGAAATACATATATTTAGAAACAATTATTATGCTGGCAGCTTATATTAGTTCAGTTTTTTGGATAATGCTGGTTAATAAAAAAAATAATGGAAATTGGAATAAAAGCATCACTGCTAAAACGTATATTTTATCAGTGGTTATTGCGGCAGCTTCTGTGCTTTTGGAACGTGTTGTAATATTGCTGTTAGATATGGCTTTTGCTTCATTTAGCGGCACTAACACTATGGCGTATGTTATAGTTGACGTGATTTATAACTTGGCTTCATTTTTTATAAGCTTCATTACAATCATTATCATTTTTAAACTGCTTGCAAAATGTAAAATAACGAAAAATATATGGATTGTGTTAGCGGTATGTACGGTAATATCCATAGGAGCTTCTATCGCAGGCGGAGTAATTTCAGCGGATATTTCAGCGGATATTTCATCTGTCATGTCGCCTGATGCAAATTTCCTGTCATTTTTTGTAGCTGCAGATGAGGCTGCGGCAAAGTTGAATGTCATAAGCGATGTACATACAATCAACAGATGTCTGCTTGTTATTTTGTCAACATGGGGCGTGGTAAAGCCACTGTCAAAAAATGTGGAAAATGAATAAGCAGGAATAAGTGGTACATAACGGTAACCAAAAAAGGGGATAATGAACAATGGTATTACCGGCTGTCTCTGTCATACCTTACAGTTGCCCATATGGTCGGTAAAGAATTTTACCGACCTTTTCTTAATAAAGCTCTTGATTTAATATTCGAAAAAGTATACAATTACAATCGGAAGATTTTGGTTTCAATTTTGGTTGGAGCCTAAAGTATAATACAAAAAATGGAGGACTAAAAATGAGTAACAAACTTAGTTTGTCAGCAGGCGACAGAATTGCAGCGTTGCTTGATGACGCAAGCTTTGTTGAGATAGGTGCTTATGTTACCTCAAGAAGCACGGATTTCAACATGCAGGAAACTGATACTCCTAAAGATGGTGTCATAACCGGCTATGGTGTTATCAATGGAAAAATAGTCTATGTTTACAGTCAGGACGCTTCCGTTCTCGGTGGTGCAGTAGGCGAGATGCATGCAAAGAAGATTGCAAAGGTATATGATATGGCTATGAAGGTAGGCGCGCCTGTGGTTGGATTGATTGACTGTGCAGGTATAAGACTTCAGGAGGCTATGGATGCAATGAATGCCTTTGGAGAGCTTTATCTTAAACAGTCTCTTGCATCAGGCATTATTCCTCAGATAACTGCAGTATTCGGAACATGCGGCGGCGGTGCGGCACTGATTCCTGCGCTTACTGATTTTACTTTTATGACTGCGGAGGGCTCGAAAATATTTGTAAACAGCCCAAATGCTTTAGACGGAAATAACGAGTCAAAGCTTAATACCGCATCAGCAGAATATATCAGTGGAAATACATCTCTTGTAGATGGGGTGTTTGACGGTGATGCAGAGCTTCTCGCACAGGTGAGGGGACTTATCGATATGCTTCCTTCAAACAATGAGGATGACGATACCACAGAATGTAGTGATGATTTAAACAGAATTATTCCGAATCTTGATGGACTTAATAAGGACGCAAGGGGCGTGCTTTCAAATATTGCTGACAACAATATATTCTTTGAGGCATACAAGGGCTTTGCAAAGGATATGGTGCTTGGATTTATTAAGCTGAATGGACAGACTGTAGGCTGCGTTGCAAACAGTGTGGAGGATGGCGGCGACTACCTTTCTACATCGGGTGCTTATGTTGCTGCGGATTTCGTGAAGTTCTGCGATGCATTTTCAATACCTGTTCTTACATTGGTAAATGTCAAGGGCTTTGTAGGCACTGTTGCCAATGAAAGAATGATAGCCGATGCAGCAGGAAAGCTCACTTATGCGTATGCAAATGCAACGGTTCCAAAGGTAACGGTTGTCATGGGAGATGCATTTGGAACAGCCTATACAGTTATGAATTCTAAAGGAATCGGTGCTGATATGGTTTATGCATGGCCAAATGCCAAAATAGGCACAATGGAACCTGAAATGGCAGTTAAGATTATGTATGCCAAGGATATAGATGCGGCGGAGGATAAGAAGGCTTTTGTTGAGGAGCGCAAGAAGGAGTACACGGAGCTTCAGTCAAGTGCCATTGCGGCTGCAAAAAGAGGCTATGTGGATGATATTATAGAGCCTGACGCAACAAGAAAGCGTCTGATTGCTGCTTTTGACATGCTTTATACAAAAGCAGAGGAAAGACCATATAAGAAGCATGGTGTATTATAAAAAATGAGGTGACAGGAAATGAAAATGAAAAAAAGCTTAATCGTAATTTCCATGTTTGCTGTTATGGTATCTCTGTCAGGCTGTGAGGATAGCAAGGAAGCTGTTTTTGAATATGATGATTCGCAGATTGTCCTTGATACAATGGCTTATTTTGACCAATATGCCGATGTTTCAGGAGATTATGCAAAATACTATATTGAAAACGGTACGGAGTTTGAGCAGTCTGCCGTAAAGGGTATCAGGCAGGCGATTGATACAGATAAGGTAGGAAAGCTTCAGGATTATTCAGGCATACTTTCAAATGCACAGGCGACAGGTCTTTTTAGTCCTGAATCTGCTGACTACAAGATAGTGAATAATGATGATTCAGTCAGTGTTACAATTATAAACAGAGCCGAAAACAGAGATGTTGAAATAACGGTTAAATATGTAGAAAACCCTGAATATTTTATGGAGTATGACATGGCATCTCAGTATTATACGGATGATACGATACAGGCAGTGATTGAGCAGAATGGGCTGACGCTTGACTATCTGCTTATGATGTATGGATGCTCCGACATGGAGGAATTGAAGAAAACGCTTATCGAGAGCGATATGGAATATGCGGGCTTAAAGCCATATGAGCCAGAAGAAATGGTTGTATCTGCAGTATATTCCAAGAAGGAGCTTATGGCGTCCGCAGGAAGAAATACAATTATTGGAATGGGTACAGTGTTTGTTGTTTTGGTTTTCATATCATTTATCATATCACTGTTTAAATTCCTGCCTGCACTGTTTGCGCCAAAGCCGAAGCTCCCGCAAGAGGAGGAGAAGAAGCCGGCAGCACCTGTGGCAGCACCAAAACCCGTGACGGCAGTAAGTGACAATCTTATAAATGACGCAGAGCTTGTTGCAGTAATAACGGCAGCCATATATGCAGCGTCAGCAGATATGGGCGGCAGCGGTGCAGTAAGTAAGGACAGGCTTGTTGTAAGGTCCATAAGACGTGCAAAACGGTAGATGATAAAAGAGAATATCCATTAAATGATTTAGGAGGAATATAAAAAATGAAGAATTATAGAATTACCGTAAATGGTACAGCATATGACGTAGCAGTTGAGGAGATGGGAGCGGGAGCAGCACCTGCAGCAGCGCCCGTGGCAGCACCTGTAGCAGCGCCGGCGCCTGTGGCAGCCCCTGCACCTGCTGCATCAGGAAATGAGGGGAAAGTTAAGGTTGCTGCACCTATGCCTGGTAAGATATTAAGCGTAAAGGCAAGCGTGGGAGCATCCGTTAAGAAGGGCGATATTATTCTTATTCTTGAGGCTATGAAAATGGAAAATGAGGTTGTTGCACCTGAGGACGGTACAGTAGCAAGCATTAATGTTTCAGAGGGTGCTTCTGTTGAATCAGGAGACACACTTGCAACATTAAACTAGTTATGGGTTTTGTACCTATAAAAACAGGAGGTAACAGCTAAATGAGCTTTGGAGATATTTTAAAAAATCTGGCTGGACAGACCGGATTTGCGAGTCTTACATGGAAGCACTACGTTATGATACTGATCGCATGCTTTTTCATGTATCTTGCCATTGTCAAAGGCTTTGAGCCGCTTTTGTTAGTGCCGATTTCCTTTGGTATGTTTCTCGTAAATATGTTTCCGGGAATTATAGAGGAAGGCGGACTTTTGCATTATTTTTATTTGTTGGATGAGTGGAGCATTCTTCCGTCACTTATTTTCCTTGGCGTAGGCGCCATGACGGATTTTGGTCCCCTGATTGCCAACCCTAAGAGCTTTATCCTTGGAGCGGCGGCACAGTTTGGTATTTATGCGGCATATTTCCTTGCGTTCCTTATGGGCTTTAACGGCAGGGAGGCGGCAGCAATTTCAATCATAGGAGGCGCTGACGGTCCTACATCTATCTTCCTTGCAGGAAGACTTGGCATGGGCGGTACACTTATGGGACCGATTGCAGTTGCGGCATATTCCTATATGGCGCTTGTGCCGGTTATACAGCCGCCGATTATGAAGGCTCTCACAACAGAGAAAGAACGAAAGATTAAGATGAGTCAGCTTCGTCCTGTAACAAAATTAGAGAAAATTCTGTTCCCTATTGTAGTTACGCTTGTGGTTGTCCTCATTCTTCCTACAACGGCACCGCTTGTAGGTATGCTTATGCTGGGTAATTTGTTCCGTGAGTGCGGCGTTGTTAAGCAGCTTACTGAAACGGCGTCAAATGCACTTATGTATATTGTCGTTATTCTGCTTGGAACATCTGTCGGTGCAACAACAAGCGCAGAGGCATTTTTACAGTTAAGCACCTTGAAGATTGTTGCTCTTGGTCTTATTGCATTTATGTTTGGTACGGCGACGGGCGTTATATTCGGCAAGATAATGTGTAAGGCTACAGGCGGCAAGGTGAATCCGCTGATAGGCTCGGCAGGCGTTTCTGCGGTTCCTATGGCAGCCAGGGTTTCACAGAAGGTTGGCGCGGAGTACGACCCGACAAACTTTCTTCTTATGAATGCTATGGGACCAAATGTTGCCGGCGTTATCGGTACGGCAGTAGCGGCAGGAACCTTCCTTGCCATATTTGGAGTTTAATATATATCCTAAGGGGGACCGGCGAAGCCGGTGGATGCCTTAGGATGTGGCTCCACACGAAGTGTGGAGTGATACCTGATATCTTATGGCAGACCACAGAGTAAGTGGATGCCTTAGGATGCGGCTCCACACGAAGTGTGGAGTGATACCTGATATCTTATGGCAGACCTACGGAGTAAGTGGATGCCTTAGGATGCGGCTCCACACGAAGTGTGGAGTGATGGCTCCTTGCGGAATGTGGAGTTTAATCATTAATATAATATAGGAGGATATATAAATGGCAGTAGAGAAAAAACCGGTAAAGATTACCGAAACAATATTGCGTGATGCCCATCAGTCGCTTATCGCTACAAGAATGACGACTGAGCAGATGCTTCCAATCATAGATAAAATGGATAAGGTCGGATACCATTCTGTTGAGTGCTGGGGCGGAGCTACCTTTGATGCATCACTTCGGTTCCTGAAGGAGGACCCATGGGACAGGCTTAGGAAATTAAGGGCTGGATTTAAAAACACGAAGCTTCAAATGCTTTTCAGAGGACAAAACATTCTCGGCTACCGTCACTATGCAGATGACGTGGTAGAATACTTTGTTCAAAAATCCATTGCCAACGGTATAGATATTATTCGTATATTTGACTGCTTAAATGATATAAGAAACCTTGAGACTGCTGTTAAGGCTGCAAATAAGGAAAAGGGACATGCACAGGTTGCACTTTCTTATACATTAGGCGAGGCATATACGCTTGACTATTGGAAGAATATTGCAAAGAAGATTGAGGATATGGGTGCTGATTCCATCTGTATCAAGGATATGGCAGGACTTTTGGTTCCAAATGCGGCAACTGAGCTTGTTACTGCCCTAAAGGAAAGCACGAAGCTTCCAATACAGCTTCATACACATTATACGTCAGGTGTTGCTTCCATGACTTACATGAAGGCTGTTGAAGCAGGCTGTGATATTATAGACACGGCAATGTCACCACTTGCACTTGGAACGAGCCAGCCTGCAACTGAGGTTATGGCAAAGGCATTTGAGGGTACAGAGTTTGACCCTGGCTTTGACCAAAATCTTCTTGCTGAGATAGCAGATTATTTCAGACCTATGCGTGAGGAGTGGCTTGCAAGCGGACTGCTTAATCCAAAGGTTTTGGGTGTTAATATTAAAACACTTCTTTATCAGGTACCGGGCGGTATGCTTTCCAACCTGGTATCACAGCTTAAGGAAATGAATGCGGAGGATAAATATGAGGAGGTGCTTGAGGAGGTGCCTCGAGTTCGTAGGGATTACGGTGAACCGCCTCTTGTTACGCCTTCCAGTCAGATTGTAGGTACGCAGGCTGTACTCAATGTAGTTACAGGCGAGAGATACAAAATGTGTACCAAGGAGTCAAAGGCGCTTGTCGGTGGCGAGTATGGACAGACCGTGCTTCCAATTTCCGACGAAGTCCGCAAGAAGGTTATCGGAGATAAGGAGCCTATTACCTGCAGGCCTGCAGACCTTTTGGAAAATGAGCTTGATAAGCTGGAAAAGGAGATTGCACAGTACAAGCAGCAGGATGAGGATGTACTGACCTATGCGTTGTTCCCACAGGTGGCAATTGATTATTTCAAGTACAGAGAGGCACAGCAGACAAATATTGATGCAACAGTAGCTGATACGGAAAATAAGACGTATCCGGTGTAATTGGGTATAAAAACATTTGAAGATGTTGGGGCTGCCGCACGAGGAGTATTTATATCATAATTAAAAAATCGTTTGAAGGCGAGCGAAAGCGTATTTTTGTTATGGTGATATAAATATTCTTGCTGCGACAGCCCCTCAACGCTTCATAGTATCATGTGGGAAGCCCAAGGTAGAATGTTATGGTGGATTTTGATAAAAAATCAGATGTACAACAAAATAATGCATATGACGCAGTGATTGTGGGCTGTGGCGCTTCAGGAATGATGGCAGGGATTACGCTTGCGGAAAAAGGAAATAAGGTTATCATTTTTGAGAAGAACGAAAAAGCGGGAAAAAAGCTTTTTATTACGGGAAAGGGAAGATGCAATCTGACAAACAATTGTGATGATGGGCAATTGTTCAACAACATCATTACAAATCCCAAATTTATGTACAGTGCCGTAAATAAGTTTAACAGTGCCGACACCATGGATTTTTTTGAAGGTATCGGATTAAGGCTTAAGACTGAACGGGGCGGAAGGGTTTTTCCTGCATCAGACCATTCCTCGGACGTGATAAGCGTGCTTGTGACAAAATTGGCGCGTCTTGGCGTTGATATTATGTATAACAGCGAAGTAACGGAGCTGATTTTAAACAGTGAGAAAAAGGCACAGATAGATACAGATGAACCAAATAGCAGGGAACAGGCACAGACAGATGCAGATGAACCAAATAGCAGCAATACAGCCATGGGACGAAGCGTAGCAGGCATTACCGTAAGGTCAGAGGGGAAAACCCGCACGTTTTTCTGTGATAATGTAATTATTGCAACGGGAGGATGCAGCTATCCGCTTACAGGTTCCACAGGTGACGGTATAAAATGGGCGAAGGAGCTTGGACTAAAGGTTACTGAGCCAAAACCTGCACTTGTACCTCTTACGGTTTCGGGCATAGACTGCAAGGCGCTTATGGGATTGTCACTGAAGAACATTGAGGTAAGCTTTGAGACAGCCGTTAAGGGAAAGAAAAAGGCTGTTTACAGGGAATTTGGAGAACTGCTGTTTACCCATTTTGGGGTAAGCGGACCGGTAATACTTTCCGCCTCCTCCCATCTGCATAAATATGACGGACAGGACATGGAGCTTTTTATTGACTTAAAGCCTGCCTTGTCACACGAGCAGCTCGATAAAAGGATTTTAAAGGATTTTTCTGAAAATATAAACAAACAGTTTAGAAATTCCATTGATTCCCTGCTCCCAAGAAAGCTGATTCCTGTTATGATTGAACGGTCGGGAATTGACCCGTATAAAAAAGTAAATGAGGTAACGGGCAAGGAGCGGGAACAGCTTATTTGGTGTATCAAGAGATTTCGACTTGCCGTTACAGGATATAGAGGCTTTGAGGAGGCAATTATAACCCAGGGCGGCGTGAACGTGAAGGAGCTTAATCCAAAGACCATGGAGGTAAAAGCCATAAAGGGTTTACGCTTTATAGGAGAGGTTGTCGATTGCGATGCACTTACAGGGGGATATAATTTACAGCTTGCGTGGAGCATGGCAAGAATACTTGAGGTATGAGCTTGAAATAACTATAAATAAAAACAGAGATGAGCAAAACACATTACTTCTAAAACAGCGTTTTGCTCATGCCTGATAAATAAAAATTTACAGGAGGATAGTATGAACATAGCAATAGACGGACCGGCAGGAGCCGGAAAAAGCACAATTGCAAAGGCGGCTGCAAAAAGACTCGGATACATTTATGTTGATACAGGCGCAATGTATCGTGCAATTGCCCTTTATATGATTGAAAATGAAATTGATGTTGAGGATGAAGAAAAGGTTAAAAAGGCATGTGCTGCCATAGACATACAGATTAAATATGAGGATGCTGTACAACAGGTATATTTAAACGGCAGAAATGTATCAACGGATATTAGAAAAGAAGCTGTTGGTAATATGGCAAGCAGGGCTGCTGCAAAAAAGCCGGTAAGGGACAGGCTGCTTTCACTGCAAAGAAGCATTGCGGCAGAGCATGATGTTGTTATGGACGGCAGGGATATCGGAACCTTTGTGCTTCCTCAAGCGCAGTTAAAATATTATCTTACTGCCTCCGTAAAGACAAGGGCAGAAAGAAGATACAGGGAGCTTGTGGAAAAGGGAGAAAGTGCTGACATGGCACAGATAGAGGCTGATATAGAAAAAAGGGACTATCAGGATATGCACAGGGACATTGCACCGCTTAAGCAGGCGGAGGATGCAGTCTATATTGACAGCTCAGATATGACAATTGATGAGGTTGTGGAAAAAATATGCAGCGCTGTCGTGTAAAAGGTGAGAAATAACATGGAAATTACTCTTGCAAAAACGGCAGGCTTTTGTTTTGGCGTAAAGCGTGCTGTTGATACGGTTTATTCTGAAATTGAAAATGCATCAAGGGTGTATACCTATGGACCGATTATTCACAACGAGGAGGTTGTGAAGGATTTGGAATCAAGAGGCGTGACTGTTTTATCGGAGGAAATGCTTTCTGACGGACTGGGGGTAAGCCGTGCAAAGGCTGTCATAAGATCCCATGGCGTGGGAAGAACTGTGTATGACAGGTTGCGTGACATGGGCTTTTCGATTGTTGATGCAACATGTCCCTTTGTCAAAAAAATTCATAAAATCGTTGACGAGGAAAGCAGCAGGGGCAGCCGAATCATCATTGTAGGAGACAAAGCCCACCCTGAGGTTCAGGGCATCATGGGGTGGTGTAGCAATGAGCCTGTGGTGATTGGGTCTATCGAGGAAGCGGAAAAAATTAATGTTTCTGAGGGGGAAAAGATAGTTTTAGTTGCGCAGACAACTTTTAATAGCATTATTTATAAAGATTTAGTTGAATTTTTCCGAAAAAAAGATTATAATGTTTGTGTTTATAATACCATTTGTAATGCTACATGGGAGAGACAGGAGGAGGCAAGGCTGCTTGCAGCGTCAGTTGACACTATGATAGTCATAGGTGGTATGAATAGCTCAAACACACAAAAGCTGTATGATATAAGCAGAAAAGAATGCAAAAATACTTACTACATTCAGACACTCGTTGACTTGGATTTAACTGTTATAAAATCCGCTAAGAGGGTAGGTATTACAGCTGGGGCATCTACCCCAAATAACATTATTAAGGAGGTTTATGACAGTATGTCAGAATTAAGCTTTGAGGAATTGCTTAAGCAATCCGAGGAAAATGAAAACAAAATAAAGCCGGGCAGTGTGGTAGAAGGAAAAATTATTGATGTGAAGCCTGATGAAATCGTTGTTGATATTCAGTATAAGGCAGATGGAATTATAACGAGGAATGAGTATTCCAATACACCTAATATCGACCTTACTACTGTTGCCAAGGTTGGCGACCCGATAAAGGTTAAGGTTTTAAGAACCAATGACGGCGAGGGTCAGGTGCAGCTTTCATATAAGAAAGTTGCCGCAGAAAAGTCATATGCAATGCTTGAGGAGGCATTTGAGAATGAGACTGTTCTTACAGCTAAGGTTACTCAGGTGCTTGAGGGAGGCTTAAGCGTAGCTGTTGAGGAGTGTAAGGTATTTATACCTGCAAGCCTTGTTTCAGATGTATATGAGAAGAATCTTGACAAGTTTTTAAATCAGGAGATTGAATTTGTAATCACAGAATTTAATCCGAAAAAGAGAAGAATTATCGGCAACAGAAAGAAGCTGATTGTAGCGTCTAAGGCTGCGGCTGCAGAAAAGCTCTTTGCGTCCATTCATGTTGGGGATGTCGTTGAGGGCAGTGTTAAGAATGTCACTCCGTTTGGTGCATTTATCGATTTAGGCGGAGCTGACGGATTGCTTCACATTTCAGAGATGTCATGGGGAAGAATTGAAGACCCTAAGAGCGTACTTAAGGTTGGCGAGAAGGTAAAAACCTTCATCAAGGATATAAACGGCGAGAAAATTGCTTTAAGTCTTAAGTTCGAGGAGGAAAATCCTTGGGTAAAGGCTGCTGAAAAATATGCTGTTGGTACAGAGGTTACAGGCAAGGTTGCAAGAATGACTGCGTTTGGTGCATTTATTGAGCTTGAGCCGGGTGTTGACGCACTTTTACATGTATCGCAGATTTCAAACGAGCATGTGGAAAAGCCTGAGGATGTATTTAAGGTTGGACAGGAGATTACTGCAAAGGTCGTTGACTTCAAGCAGGAGGAGAAGAAAATCAGCCTTAGCATAAAGGCATTGCTTAAACCTGAGGACGCTTCAGAGGAGGAAGCCGTATCAGAGGAAGCAGAGGGTTCAGAGGAGTAATTATAATGGCATATGGGTACGAGGAATTTAAGGTTGATGTTTATAAGCTTACGGACATTAATTTAGATATGTACAAGGAACGCCAGATGAAACGAAGAATTGAGTCCCTGATGCAGAGAAAGGGATTTAACGATTTTGAGAGCTTTTTCAAAGGTATGAAGCAGGACAAGGGTCTGCTTCGTGCCTTTGTTAGTTATCTGACGATAAATGTATCACAGTTTTACCGTAATCCGATACAGTGGGAGAATTTTGACAAGGAAATTTTCCCGTATCTCAAAAAAAATTATGGAAATAAAATAACGATATGGTCTGCGGCATGCTCTACGGGAGATGAGCCGTATACCCTTGCAATGATTATGGCAAAGCATGTTCCTTTAAGCAATATAAAGATTATTGCAACAGATATAGATGAGGATGTTCTTGCATTTGCAAAGGCAGGCATCTATCCGAAGAAAAGCTTGACGGATTTGCCGGAGGAATTTAAAAAGAAATTCTTTAACAAATGTGATGACATGCATTATGAAATATGTGATGACATAAAGAAGTGTGTATCCTTCAAAAAGCATAATCTTCTTGAGGATAAGTATTTTGATGACATAAGCCTGATTGTATGCAGGAATGTGGTTATATATTTTACCGATAAGGCAAAGAATGAGGTTTATGCTAAATTCCACAGGGCACTTTCACCTAATGGTATTTTATTTATTGGAAGCACTGAGCAGATACTAAAGGCGAAGGAGCTTGGTTTTGATCCTGTAAAGACATTTTTTTATAAAAAAATATAAATGCGCAATGCTTATTGTCAGGAATTACAATATACTTTTGCATACATATTTTTCGTACTTTTTTTGTTTTTTTCTTGATTTATAAACCGCAATATGTTATACTTGCGAAGTTGTGAAAAATGGATGGTCCTCTGTATCATATTAGATATAAGAACGTCTAAATTATATTAGGAGGTCACACAAATGAACGGATACGAGATAATCAAGGACATCGAGTCAAAGCAGATGAAGGAGGTTACCGATTTTAATGTAGGCGATACCATAAAGGTATATGCTAAAATTAAAGAGGGAGAGAGAGAAAGAATACAGGCATTTGAGGGAACTGTTCTTAAGAGACAGGGTGGAAGCTGTCGTGAAACCTTCACTGTAAGGAAAAACTCAAACGGCGTTGGTGTTGAAAAGACATGGCCGCTTCATTCACCTACAATCGAGAAGATAGAGGTTATTAGGAGAGGTAAGGTAAGACGTGCAAAGCTTAACTACTTACGTGACAGAGTCGGTAAGAAGGCTAAGGTAAAAGAGCTTGTAAAATAATACAATAATGAAGATGACTGGAGATAAATGCTCCGGTCATTTTTTATAAAAGGGTGACATTATGAGAGCAAAAATGCTTGAGATTAAGGTAAAAGGGAAAAAAACGGCAAAAAAAAGTAAAAAAAAGATGGGCTTTAAGCATATTTTCACGGGAGCCTTTAACTGGTTTTTGCTTATCTTTGTGGCAGTAATAGCAGGATATTCGCTTGTGACCTTTTGTGTGCAGACCGTAACGGTTATCGGTCCGTCCATGAATGGAACACTGACGGACGGACAGGTTGTTTTTGTCAATAAGCTGTACTATAAATTCCATGATGTTGAGAGATATGATATAATTGCATTCTCGCTTGTTGAAGGCGACGATTATTATGATATAAAAAGAGTGATAGGCTTGCCGGGGGAAACAATTTCCATAAAGGAAGGAATGGTTTATATTAACGACCAGCCGCTTGGCATGAGCGTGATTGAGGAAAAAATACTTACGGCGGGAATTGCAAAAAATGAAATAAAGCTTGGGGCAAATGAATATTTCCTTTTAGGTGACAATGTAAACAACAGCGAGGATTCAAGGTATACAAATATCGGCAATATAAGCAGTGCAGAAATACTTGGCAAGGTTTCCTATATATGGAGCCCACAGGAAAGCAGAGGAAAATTAAAATGAATGTTCAATGGTATCCTGGTCATATGACGAAGGCGAAAAGGATGATGCAGGAGGATATTAAGCTGATTGATGTTGTTGTGGAGCTCTTGGATGCTAGGGCGCCTCTTAGCAGCAAAAATCCTGATATAGATACGCTTGCGGCGAATAAATACAGGCTGATTCTTCTAAATAAGGAGGATCTTGCTGACCCGGCTGTAACAGCAAGGTGGAAGCAGTATTTTCAGGAGAAGGGCTTTGGCGTTATCTGTCTTGATTCCCGGAAAAATACGGGGATGAAAAAGGTTACGGACGCAATCATGGAGGTATGCAGGGAGAAAATTGAGCGGGACAAAAAAAGGGGAATTATAAATCGCCCGACCCGTGCAATGATTGTAGGAATACCAAATGTCGGAAAATCAACCTTCATAAATTCCTATGCAAAAAAGGCATGCACGAAGGTTGGAAATAAGCCGGGAGTCACAAAGGGAAAGCAGTGGATAAGAATAAGTAAAAATGTTGAGCTTCTCGATACACCAGGTATATTATGGCCGAAGTTTGAAAATGAAAGCATTGGCAGTGCACTTGCGTTTATAGGCTCCATAAATGACAATATTATTTCAATGAGCAATCTTGCCTTGGAACTTATTGGTTTTTTGAAAAAAAGCTATTGTAATGAGCTTAAAGATAGGTATAATATAAATATTGACGGGAAGGATTATGAGATACTTTCTGAAATAGCATTCAATAGGAAATGCATAAAAAAAGGAAATGAACCGGATATTGAAAAAGCGTCTGCGTTACTGTTTGACGATTTCAGAAGTGGAAAGCTTGGCAGAATAAGTCTTGAAGCTCCGGAATAAGCATTGGGAGTGTTCTATCATGGGTTTTAAAAAGAAAAAAAATCAGACAGAAGAAAATATAGAGAAGGTTTCAAAGGATGAGGCAGAAAAAGCAGAAGCTTCAAAGGACAAGGCAGAAAAAATAGAAGCTGCAAAGGATGAGACAGAAAAAACAGAAGCAGATAAGAATACGGAAGTGGAAGAAAAGCATAACGAAGCTGTGGAAAGCAAAAAAGAAAAGGAAACAGAAGCAAAAAAGCGTGAAGGTGCAGAGGAAGACGGCACCGAAAAACGTGAGGACGCAGAAGCTGGTGACAGTGAGGATGATGCCTCAAAACCCGTAAAGGAAAAGAAAAAAAAGGATAAGAAGAATAAAAAGCGCAGGAAAAAGAAGGACAGGAAGCCTGAGGAGGTAAATATTGTCAAGGAGCTTTTAAGCCTGATTATTTACATAGGTATTGTTGTGCTGCTCTGCTTTATCATAATTAATTTTGTGGGCTGCCGTTCCAGGGTGGAAGGGGAATCCATGATGCCTACCCTGAATAATCAGGATAATTTATGGGTTGATAAGCTGTCCTATACATTTGGCGACCCGAAACGCTTTGACGTCATTATTTTTCATTATAATGAGGAAACCACATATGTAAAGAGAATTATAGGACTTCCGGGCGAATCGGTGCGTATAGATAAGGATGGTAATATATATATCAATGACGTGCTTCTTCGTGAGGATTACGGCAAGGAAAAAATAAGCGCCAATAATCTGGGCAGGGCGAGCCAGCCTGTGCTTCTTGGCAAGGATGAATATTTTGTGCTGGGAGATAACCGGAACAACAGCTCAGACAGCAGATGGGCGGACGTAGGCAATGTACAGAGAGAGGATATTGTCGGAAAGGTTGTGCTCAGGATATATCCATTTAAGGATTTAGGATTTGTAAAATAAGTGAATAACCGGCTGCCGTACTAAGAAATTTGATAGTAAACATATGGCAAATATCTTAGTTCGACAGCTTTTCGCATATTTATAAGACGAGGAGAAACGCACATATGAACATAGGAGAAATTAAGAGCATATTGAAAGGGATAGAGACTGACGACAGAGCTTCCTTGGAGCAGTTTGTAAGTGAATTTTCAAAGGATGAGCGCAGCGGTGTTATCTCGGTTGTAGGCTCTGCAAAAAAGAAGCTGGAGGCATATGATAAGGAAACGGCGAGAACGGAAAAAATGTATTCCTTTGAAAAAAAATACATGGAGCAGGGTTACAAATACATATGCGGGATTGACGAGGTTGGCAGGGGTCCCCTTGCAGGTCCTGTTGTCACGTGTGCCGTCATTCTTCCTTGTAATGAAAAAATCCGTTATCTGAATGATTCAAAACAGCTTTCCAAGAAGAAACGAGAGGAATTATATGATATAATTATAAAGAATGCCGTTGCATATGGCATCGGCATAGCTAGTGAGAAAAGGATAGATGAGATTAACATTTTAAATGCTACCTATGAGGCTATGAGAATGTCCATATCTAATTTAAAGGTAACGCCTGACATATTGTTAAATGATGCTGTGAAAATACCTAATGTAAACATATCACAGGTGCCGATAATTAAAGGGGACACTTTATCTGCCTCCATAGCTGCGGCCAGTATTGTTGCAAAGGTAACAAGGGACCGCATGATGGCAGAGTATGATAAGCTTTATCCCGGATATGATTTTGAAAGCAATGCGGGATATGGTTCTGCCGCGCACATAGCAACATTAAAGGAAAAGGGACCATGTGATATACATAGGAGAACATTTATTGGGAATTTTGTAAATGTGTCAAGTTTTCTATGAAAACTTGACATGTGGTATGTCCGGTGGCAAAGCCGCCGAGACGCAGGTCAGCCCATGAGTTCTCGATTTACAAAGTAAATCGGAACATATGCCGAAGGCAAATTTGGAATGGCTGATGTTCGAATAGGAGAATAAATATGAACATTTCTGACAGGGGAACCTACCTAGGAGGAAAACAATTCAATAACGTATATTCGGGTGAGCAGGGCGTGAAGGTTTCCACGGAGCAATCTCAAAATACAAGCCAAGTGGGGCAGGCTCCTGTTTCTGCCAACAGTGCAATTGCAAAGGTTGATGTCGGACAGATGTTTCGCGGGCAGATACTTGACATAACAAATAATATGGTGAGCATTTCCATGGAGGGAAAGAGCGTTTTAACTGCCCGTATGCTTGATTCCGTAAGTCTTAATATCGGGGACAATATTTTATTTCAAATTCAGGAAAATAACGGTTCAAGCGTACTCATAAAGCCGCAGACCGAATCTGTGGAAGCAATGAAGGATAATGCTATTTTTAAGGTGCTTGACGCAAACGGACTAATGCCGACGGAAAAAAATTATCAGATTGCAGAGGCGCTTATGAACAAGGGAATGCCTGTGGATAAGGGACATATGCAGCAGATGATACAGCAATCCTATAAATTCCCGGATGCTTCCATCGATACACTTACCGCCTTAAATAAGCTTGGACTTGAGGTAAATGAGACAAATATAAGCCAATATCAGGATTATATGAATAACAGCCATCAGCTTTCGGCAGACCTTGGACGCCTTGCCGCTGATATTGCAGATTTTTCCACGACAGCCTTTGCCGAGCTTGGACAGTCGGGAAGTGTATCGGATTTGCTGGCGCTTAACCAGGCGATACTTGGCATTATATCGGACAGTCAGGATATTTCTCCTGAGGCGCTGCAAAGCATTCAGGTAAATCCTGATGCCGCGCTTGTTTCTGAGGAAATCCATGAGGCAGGTAATTTTGTGCCTGAAGAAGGCATGTTAAATTCCATGCAAAATGAAAGTGACGCATTAGGCAGCGTAAACGCAGATACACTTGGAGCTGAGCTTACAAGGCTTGCCGAGCATACGGGAATGAACCGTGAGGACATAAATAATATTTTCGATAAGCTGAATAAAATGGGCTTTGATAAGGAGGCGCTTGTCAAGGTGGCAAAGGAGTCCGATTCGCCTGTAAAGCTTATGAATAATTTAGATGCCATTATATCCAATAATGCAGAAAAGATACCTGACGAGGCGATAAAGGATTTCTTTGCAGCAAAGGAATTTAATGCGCTTGTGAATGAGGGAACAAAAAGGAAGCTTTCCCTAAATCCTGAGGAGATGGAAAATCCGAAGGAGATAGATGAGCTGTATGGTAAAATATATGATAAGACAAATAGGCTTATGGACATAGCCCAAAGCGGGGCGGGGAATAGTAATAACCTGAGCCAGTCTGCAAAAAGCGTTCAGGAAAGAATCGATTTTATGCAGAACCTAAATAACATGTACGTTTATGCACAAATTCCCGTAAAAACCCAGAGCAGCGAGATGAACTCGGATTTGTTTGTATATATGAACAAAAAGGCAATGAAGGATGCAAAGGAGGAGGTAAGCGCCCTGCTTCATCTTGATATGGAGCATCTCGGAGCGACCGATGTTCATGTAAGCCTTCATGGAAGCACAGTACATACAAGATTTTATGTGGATGATGAAATAAGTGCCCGCATTATTGACGAGCATATGACAATGCTTGAGCGTGCGATAAATGAAAATGGACTCAGTCTGACAAATGAGGTAATAGCCAGAGAGCCTTCCTTAACTACAAAGCCTAACATGGTTGTGGATGAAATGCTTGGAAGTGAGCTTGAGCAAAGTGTTAAGAGATATTCCTTTGATGTAAGAATGTAGGTGATGTTATGCCGGAGTATGGACAAAAACAAAATAAGGCACAGCCGAAGAAAAAGGCTGTCGCACTTTTATATGACCCTTCCAATCAGGCACCGCAGGTTGTTGCGGCAGGTCAGGGAACGCTTGCGGATAAAATTATTGACAAGGCAAAGGAAAGCGATGTACCGCTTTACAAGGACACAAACCTTGCCGACACCCTTTTGAAGCTTGATATCGGCGATTGTATACCGCCTGAGCTTTACGGTGTTGTTGCGGAAATTCTTGTTTATGTTGACAAAATGGATAAGATAAGATCCAAGGTATCAGGTTAGGGGTGAGATTAATAAATAAGCGTAAAATCGGAAAACATTATGAGGATATTGCAGTGGAATATCTGAAAAGCAGGGGCTACAAAATTTTATCAAGAAATTATAGAAACCGTTATGGAGAGATAGACATAATTGCCATGTATGAGCAGACATTGGTATACTGTGAATGTAAATACAGAAGCGGGGAGCGTTACGGAGACCCTATTGATGCCGTTGATGAAAGGAAACAGAAAAAAATATGTCGTACAGCGCTGTATCATTACAGTAAGTTTGGTTACGATAAAAATATGCCGTGCAGATTTGACGTAATCGGCATATATGGTGATGATATCATCCGGCATGTGGAAAATGCATTTGAGTTTCGGATATAGAGATTGTGTCAAGCTTTATAAAGCTTGGCATGCAGCGTCGCCGTTTTGCGAAGCAGGCTTAGAATGCGGCGGCGTTCAAAAAAAGGAAAAGGATAAAATAAAATGGAAAGAGTAAAATTTGATTTAAAACTTATGGATGGAGAGATTTTGAAAAGACAGGAGGATAAGCTTACGTTTATACCTCCCTTTTCATGTAGCAAAAGAGGCACGTATATAGATTATCAGCTTGTTAAGGGTTTTGGCAAAGACGCTCTTGTCCCGGTTATCCGGTATCATATTTTTTCCCAATATGAGGATTTTCTGCATGGATTTTCAACAAGGCTTGGCGGCGTGAGCAAACAGCATCTTGCCTCCATGAATTTAAGCTTTTCAAGAGGCGATGAGAAGGAGGCTGTTATTTTAAATCACAGGCGGTTTGCCGCTGCGGTTGGATATGATGAAAACAGTCTTGTGTTTTCTGACCAGCAGCACAATACAAATATTCATATCGTAAAAAAAGAGGATAAGGGAAAGGGCTTTTCAAAGGAAAGCGACATAGAGAATATAGATGCGCTTATGACAAATGAGAGAGAAATCCCGCTTATGACATTTTATGCTGACTGTGTGCCTTTGTTTTTTTACGACCCTGTAAATAAGGCTGTGGCGCTTGCACATTCAGGCTGGAAGGGAACCGTGGAGCAAATTGGAATGAAGGTTATAAGGGCTATGGGGGATGCCTATGGAAGCAATCCAAAGGATATCATCTGTGCCATAGGACCTTCCATCTGTCAGGAATGTTACGAGGTGGATGGGGACGTGATTGAAAAAATAAAGGAAGCCTTCGATGAAGCTTCATATGATGCTTTGTTTTACCAAAAAGATAATGGAAAATATCAGCTAAATCTCCATCAGGCATGTAAGTCTACGCTTCTTTTGGCAGGGGCTTGTGAGGAGCATATTGCCATGCCTGACCTATGCACCTGCTGTAACGGCAATGTTCTGTTTTCGCATAGGGCGTCAAAGGGAATGAGAGGAAATTTGGCGGCAGTTATCATGCTGAAATAAGGATGGCACTTCGTATTTAAAAATCTTTACAATTGGAAGGGATTATTGTACAATCAAACGCAGTGATATTTAGTTTCACGAAATTGCACTGTACAAAAAGTGAGATGTGCAGTATGGAAGGATTAAGGAAATGAGTAAACCGGTAGTTGCCATTGTGGGAAGACCAAATGTAGGTAAGTCAACATTATTTAACGCATTGGCAGGGGATAGAATATCAATTGTTCAAGATACACCGGGCGTGACAAGGGATAGAATTTACGCAGATGTATCATGGCTGAAATATAATTTCACGATAGTTGATACAGGTGGAATTGAGCCTGAGAGCAGGGACATAATATTAAAGAGCATGCGGGAGCAGGCGGAGATAGCCATGTCTACTGCCGACGTCATTATGTTTATAACAGATGTGAGGCAGGGGCTTGTTGATGCGGACGGAAAGGTTGCAGATATGTTAAGAAGGTCAGGCAAGCCGGTTGTTCTTGTTGTCAATAAGGTGGACAGCTTTGAAAAATTCATGCCTGACGTATACGAATTTTATAATCTTGGGCTTGGCGACCCGATACCTGTATCTGCTGCCTCCCAGCTTGGCATTGGGGATATGCTGGATGAGGTTGTAAAGTATTTTGAGGGAAACGGTGAGGCCGAGGACGAGGATGAAAGACCGAGAATTGCGATTATTGGTAAACCGAATGTGGGAAAATCCTCCATTATAAATAAGCTTATCGGCGAGGAACGTGTCATTGTGTCCGACATAGCGGGAACAACAAGGGATGCAATCGATACCGCCATAAAAAGAAATGGGACGGAATATGTATTCATTGATACGGCAGGACTTAGAAGAAAAAATAAAATAAAGGAAGAAATTGAGCGGTACAGCATTATACGGACCGTATCGGCGGTTGAACGGTGTAATGTTGCTGTTCTTGTCATTGATGCCGAGGAGGGGATTACCGAGCAGGACACAAAGATTGCAGGGATTGCCCATGAGCGCGGCAAGGGTATGATAATTGTTGTCAACAAGTGGGATGCCATAGAAAAGGACGATAAGACAATTTACAAATTCACTGAGGAAATCAGGCAGAAGCTTTCTTATATGCCTTATGCGGAGCTTTTGTTTGTATCGGCAAAGACCGGACAGAGATTGAATAAGCTCTTTGAAATGATTGATATGGTTATTGAAAATCATTCCCTGCGTATTTCAACGGGCGTGGTAAACGAGATTGTTACTGAGGCGGTTGCACTGAACCAGCCACCGTCAGATAAAGGAAAACGGCTTAGAATTTATTATGTTACACAGGTTTCCGTCAAGCCTCCTACATTTGTCATTTTTGTAAACGATAAGGAGCTTATGCATTTTTCATATACAAGGTATATTGAAAATAAAATCAGGGAGGCATTTGGCTTTCGGGGAACACCACTGAAGTTTATCATACGTGAGAGGAAAGAAAAATGATGATACTTGCAAGAATACTTTGTCTTGCAGGAGGCTACTTATGCGGTCTTTTGCAGACGTCATATATATATGGAAGGCTTAACGGAATTGATATCCGTGAGCATGGAAGTGGGAATGCGGGAACTACAAATGCCCTTCGCGTATTGGGTAAGAAAGCGGGACTTGTTGTTTTTCTCGGTGATGTTTTAAAGGCGGTTATTGCCGTGGTCGTTGTAAGGCTTATTATGAAAGGCATCTATCCAAATGAGGCGTACATGTTTATTGCCTATGCAGGCTTTGGCGTTGTACTTGGACATAATTTTCCGTTTTATCTTAAATTTAAGGGCGGAAAAGGAATTGCCGCTACGGCAGGGGTCGTGCTTGGATTTTTGGATCCTGTCATTATACTTACCTGTCTTGTTGTATTTACCATTGCAGTGGCAATTACAAGGTATGTTTCCCTTGGCTCCATTCTCATGGTAACAACCTTTGCCACAATGTATACGATATTTGCCGTGTCGGGCAAATATTCCTTTGAGTTGAATGTGGCAGCGTCAAAGGAATGTATGGTTGAAAGCGTAATTGTTGTTATTGTTATGGCAATTATGGCAATATATAGGCATAAGGCTAACATAAAGAGGCTTATTCATCATGAGGAAAATAAGCTTGGAAGCAAAAAAGAGGCGTAGGACAAAACTATAAAAAAGAAAGTCAGAGGTAAATGGGATGAATATTAGTGTTTTGGGAGCAGGAAGCTGGGGAATTGCGCTCACAGTTTTACTTGCACATAACGGACATAAGGTAAGCGTATGGTCCATTGATGAACAGGAAATAAAAATGTTAAAGGAACACAGGGAGCATGTGACAAAGCTTCCCGGCATAAAAATAGATGAGAGCGTTACGTTTACCACGGATGCAAAGGAGTCTGTAAAGGATGCAGGGATTATTGTTATGGCTGTTCCGTCCCCGTTTGTGAGAAATACTGCAAAAACGATAGCGCCATATGTTAATCAGCCTGTTATCGTAAATGTATCAAAGGGAATTGAGGAGGACACCCTTATGGTGCTTACGGATGTTATTTTAAGTGAGATACCAAACGCAAAAATGGGCGTTCTTTCAGGACCGAGCCATGCGGAGGAGGTTGGAAAGTTTCTTCCTACAACTATTGTGGCAGGGGCAACCGACAAGGATACGGCGCTGCTTATCCAAGATACCTTTATGTGTGATGTGTTCAGGGTGTACACAAGCCCTGACGTTATCGGAATAGAGCTTGGCGGGGCACTGAAAAATGTTATTGCCCTTGCGGCAGGCGTTGCAGATGGACTTGGCTGTGGAGACAATGCCAAGGCTGCAATCATTACAAGAGGAATTTCAGAGATTACAAGACTTGGCGTTGCCATGGGCGGACGTTCGGAAACCTTTGCAGGACTTTCGGGTATCGGCGATTTGATTGTAACTTGTGCGTCAACACATAGCAGAAACAGAAGGGCGGGCGTTCTTATGGGACAGGGAAAGTCCTACAAGGAGGCTATGGAGGAAGTGCAGATGGTTGTTGAGGGCGTTTATTCTGCAAAGGCAGCCTTTTGCTTAAGTAAAAAATACGGTATTGAAATGCCTTTGATTGAAATGGTAAACAGGGTGCTTTTTGAGGATTTAGATACAACGGAAGCTATGAAACAGCTTCTTACAAGAACGAGGACAAGTGAGTCCCATGAGCTTGAATGGAATTAAAATGAAATATGTTATGAAGGGAATATAGATGAGCAGCAGGATTACAAAGGACGAATTTAATAGATTAAGGAATAAAAAGAGAAAATTTAATGCCATAGTGTCACTTGCATCATCGGCTGCCCTTATCGCTGTTTTGGCAATCTGCATCCTTGTTTTCAATGACCGTCCAAGCGATAGTGAATTTAGCAGTAATATACACATCGGAGGCAATGCCGACTTAACTACGGAAAGCATGGATAACATTTCTCACGGTACACAGACGCCTTCTGATGCTGAAACGGGGGAGGACCCTCCGCAGGATGCGTCCTCTACGGATGTGATATTTTATCAAAGTGAAAGTGATAATCAGGAATTTGTAATTCCTGAAACCTCGCTGCCGCCTGTGGAGGAAATTAAAGGAAATGACTGGTGTGCTTCCGCATATGAGAAGGTTGATAATGTGATGCCCCTGTCGTATTTTGACAAGACAGTTCTGATTGGCGATTCACGTACAGAGGGGCTTGTTCTTTACAGCGGACTTAGCAATATTAACGGCTTTTGCTACAAGGGCTTAAATGTAAGCTCCCTTGACAGCGATTCCTGTATCACAATACCGGGGTATGGCGGACAGTATACCTGTTATCAGGCAATATCAATGACAAGCTACGACAATTATTATTGTATGTTTGGCATTAATGAGCTTGGCTGGTACAATCTTGATGCATTTACAGAGGATTTTAGTGCGCTTATCGATTATATTAAGCTGGCAAATCCAAGCGCTACAATTTATGTTGAGGGTGTCATTCCCGTATGCCGTTCCAAGGAGGCAGAGGGCGGCGTTTTTACAAAGAACAGGGTTGAGGAGTTTAATGCGCTTATCCTTGACATGTGCAAGGAGAGAAATGACGTAATTTTCCTTGATGTGGGCGCGGCGGTCCGTGATGAGGAGGGCTATCTTCCTGAGGAGGGCTCCCCTGACGGCATACACTGTAATGCTGATTACTGTAAGCGGGTATTACAGTATATACGCTGCAACACATACACGAGGAAGCAGAAACAAAATTTTGACCTTTAAAAATTAAAAGTAATACCTCTGATTTTTATTACATATATTTTAATAGTGTAATAGGAATTGGAGGTATTTTTATGGATATTTATAAGGACATAGAAGCAAGAACCGACGGCGAAATATACATGGGTGTTGTTGGTCCCGTAAGAACGGGAAAATCAACATTTATAAAAAGGTTTATGGAGCTTATGGTTATTCCTGCCATTGACGATGAAAATAACCGTATGAGGGCAAAGGATGAGCTTCCACAGTCGGCAACAGGAAAAACGGTTATGACGACAGAACCGAAATTTATTCCAAAGGAAGCGGTAAATATAACGGTGGGGGACGGCATCAAGCTAAAGTGCAGGCTGATTGACTGTGTGGGATATATGGTAAATGGAGCTGAGGGGCATGAGGAGGATGGACATGAGCGTCTTGTGAAAACGCCATGGTATGATTATGACATTCCGTTTACAAAGGCTGCGGAGCTTGGTACAAAAAAGGTAATATTTGACCATTCAACGGTAGGCATTGTGGTAAGCTGTGACGGTTCCATAACGGATATACCGAGAGATTCATACATAGAAGCAGAAAAAAGGACGGTAACGGAGCTTAAGGAGATTGGCAAGCCTTTTATTATGCTGTTAAATTCATTAAGGCCGCAGGCGCCTGAAACGAAGGAGCTTGCGCAGTCTCTTTGTGGAGAGTACGGTGTAGAGGTGCTTCCCGTAAACTGCGACCAGCTAAAAAGTAAGGATATCAATAAAATATTTGAAAGCCTCCTTATGGATTTCCCTGTGACGGCAATCAACTTTAACATACCGAAGTGGGTTGAGGCTGTGGACTGCGACAATCCAATCAAGGATTATATGATAAAGCAGGCAAAGGCAGATTTCAAAAACATTTATCATATGCGGGATATATATAATATTACCTGTGACGGGGATGAGTATATTGAAAAGATTGACCTTAGCAATATCAATATGGCAGACGGAACAATCAATATAAATGTTGTTTTGTTTGATAAATATTACTATGATATGCTTTCTGCAACGCTTGGGTGCGAGATAAGAAGCGAGTACGATTTCATACGTGAGATTACCCAGCTTGCAAAGACGAAAAAACAGTGTGAAAAGGTGAGTGAGGCATATCTCCAGTCCTGCAGCACGGGCTATGGCACAGTAAGTCCTGACGAGGCAGACATAAGGCTTGATGCGCCGGAGCTGATACGCTCAGGAAACAAATACGGAGTGAAAATAAAAGCAGAAGCGCCGTCCATTCATCTCATAAAGGCAAATATAACAACAGAAATTGCACCTATTGTGGGCTCTGAGGAGCAGGCGAAGGATTTAATCAGCTTTATAAACAGCGATGAAAAATCTGAGGAAAATATATGGGGTGTCAATATATTCGGCAAGTCGGTACGGCAGCTTGTTGAGGACGGCTTAAAATCCAAAATCAACAAAATAAATCAGGAAAGCCAGCAGAAGCTTCAGGACACTATGGAGAAGATTGTAAATGACTCCAACGGAGGAATGGTTTGCATTATCATTTAAATTAAGATATAATATGCCCTAAGGGGTACCGCCGAAGGTGGTGGATTCCTTAGGGCTTGGCACGACAGCAAAGAGTGGAGATAGTTATGAGCATAGCAGTTAAGTTAAATGTATTTGAAGGTCCTTTGGATCTTCTCCTGCATTTGATTGAGAAAAATAAATTTAATATATTTGATATACCGATTGTTGAAATTACGGAGCAGTATCTTGACTATGTAGGCGAAATGGAGGAATCCGACCTTGATGTTATGAGCGAGTTCCTTGTTATGGCGGCAACGCTTATAAGCATAAAGGCAAAAATGCTGCTTCCGAAGCATGAGGAGGACGAGGAGGACGAGGAAGATCCGAGAGCGGAGCTTGTAAGAAGGCTGCTTGAATACAAGATGTACAAATATGCCTCCTATGAGCTTAAGGATATGGAGCTTGACGCAGAAAAGGCATATTATAAGCAGGCAACAATCCCTGAGGAGGTACTGTCCTACAAGGAGGAGGTTGACCCCTCCGAGGTTGTTGGGGATGTGACCCTTGCGCAGCTGAACGATATATTTTCGCAGGTGATGAAACGAACCATTGACAGAGTTGACCCTATAAGAAGCAAGTTTGGAACAATCGAAAAAGAGGAAATCCGCATAGAAGATAAAATGGAAGAAATAAGAAGCGGCATCCGGGGGCTGAAGGGCATTAATTTTAAGACGCTGCTTGAAATTCAGGCGTCTAAGATAAACATTATCGTCACATTTCTTGCAATACTTGAGCTTACAAAAATGGGGCATATTGCCATACGTCAGGATCAAATGTTTGGCGATGTAATTATAGATTCCCTTGAAATTGATTAAGGACTTTATTTACTTTTCGGAGGATATATGGAAAATACGGAAAACAAAAATATGGCGGCTGCAATTGAGGCAATCCTTTTTTCTGTGGGGGACGCAGTTTCCGTAAAGGAGCTTGCCAAGGTGCTTGAGGCTGAGGAAAATGAAGTAAGTGCTGTGATTGAGCATATGGCTGTGGAATATGAGGAAGAAAAGCGGGGCATCAAGCTTATCAAGCTTGAGGACGCATACCAGCTTTGCACAAAGCAGGAGTATTACGATTATCTCATAAAGCTTGTGAATATGCCGAAAAAGCATGCGCTTACCGATGCATTGATGGAGACGTTATCCATTGTTGCCTATAAGCAGCCAATAACAAGACAGGAGATAGAAGCAATAAGAGGCGTGTCCTGCGTACATGCAATCAATAAGCTTGTGGAATATAAGCTTATCGGTGAGGTGGGACGGCTTGATGCAGTGGGACGACCAATCCTTTTTGGAACGACGGAGGATTTTATGAGAAGCTTTGGGGTGACCTCCTTAGATGAGCTTCCTATAATAACGCCTGACAAGATAGAGGATTTCCGCAAGGAAGCCATGGAGGAAGCAAATATAAAGGTTGAAACGTAAAAAAGGGCTGTGGCTCTTTTTTGCTTACACGCAAGAGTAACTAGGGGGTTATTTATAAAATAAAGATGTTTGAATATGAAAAGTCAATAAAAATATGTTGATAAGCGAATACTAGATATCGTATAATAAAACCATAAATGGAAAAGGAAGTGATGCTATGGCATCTGTAGCACAAACAATAAGCAACAACGAAATTTTAACAACGGAATATTCTGAAAATGCAGCAATAGGCGCATTATACAATGAACTTTTCAAAGGCATAGACAGCATGAAAAAAGGTGATGTCTATACGATTGATGAAGCATGGGAGGAAATTGACAAAATTTAATGCTTATTACACCTCGGAGTGCCACCTCGCCTAGCGGCTCGGTGAATCCTGTCGGATTATGCAAGCCATCCGAAAAGTGACTGCCTGTGAGCAAGCTCCCGGCAGTCACTTTTCGTCTGACTTGCGCACTCCTCGTTACTTGTCCATATTTTTTCTTGCGGTTGCAAGCATAAGCTTGATTCGGTTTACCTGATTTACCTCAGAGGCGCCAGGGTCATAGTCGATTGGCACGATGTTTGCATCAGGATAAGCCTTTCTAAGCTCCTTGATAACCCCTTTTCCGACGATATGGTTTGGCAGGCAGGCAAATGGCTGTGCGCATACGATGTTGCTGGCACCACTCTTGATAAGCTCAACCATCTCACCTGTTAAAAACCAGCCCTCGCCTGTCTGATTGCCGATGGAAACAATCGGTCTTGCAAATTCCGCAAGGTGGGAGATATGTACAGGCGGTTCAAACCGTTTACTCTTTTTAAGCGCCTTAACCATAGGCTTTCTCAGCATTTCAAGTCCCCAAATTCCAAGATTTGAGTTGCGGGCTGTTTTCTTTGGCTTACCTAAAAATTCATATTTATAATTGTTGTTGTAGAAGCAGTACATGAAGAAGTCAAGCAAATCAGGCATGACTGCCTCGGCACCTTCGGACTCAAGCAAATCAACAAGATGGTTGTTTGCAGAAGGAAGGAACTTTACAAGTATCTCGCCTACAATGCCGACCCTCGGCTTCACAACGTCCTCATTGAGGGGGAGGTTGTCAAAATCTGCTACAATGCCGTTTACAACCTTGGTAAAGCCTCGTCCGTTATTTTCCAGACATTTGATGCATACCTTTTTCCATTTTCTGTGAAGCTTATTCGCAGAGCCTTTTACCTTCTCATAAGGTCTTGTCTTATATAAAACACGCATGAACAAATCACCGAATATAAGCGCCCGCATGGCTGCGATGACAACCTTAGGCGTAAACTTAAAGCCTGAATTTTTTTCAATGCCCTGCACGGATAAAGCGATAACAGGTATCTGTGGGTGTCCTGCCTTTGCAAGGGCACGTCTTATGAAGCCTACATAGTTTGTGGCACGACAGCCTCCGCCTGTCTGCGTCATAATGACGGCAAGCTTGTCCAAATCGTATTGCCCTGAATTTATGGCATGCATGAGCTGTCCCACAACGATAAGGGACGGGTAACATGCATCGTTATTTACATATTTCAGTCCTGTGTCGATAACCTCCTTTGTGGCGTCAGGAAGCATGACGATATTAAGTCCCATGCTGTTAAATGCAGGCCTAAGCAAATCAAAGTGAATCGGAGAGAGCTGTGGGATTAAAACCGTATAATCCTTCATATCCTCTGTAAATTCAACTCTCTTGATTGAACTTGGCGCAGGACAAGGTGCAAAATGCTGTTTCCGTCTCACATTGACAGCGCTTATCAGTGAGCGGATTCTGATTCTTGCCGCACCAAGATTGCTGACCTCATCAATTTTAAGGACGGTATATATTTTGCCTGAATTTGTAAGGATATCATTTACGCAGTCTGTCGTTACCGCATCAAGACCGCAGCCAAAGGAATTTAACTGTATCAGCTCAAGCACACGGCTTCTCTTTACATAGTTTGCAGCCCTGTAAAGTCTTGAGTGGTACATCCATTGGTCGGAAACGATAAGCGGGCGTTCCACCTCGGCAAGATGCGCAATGGAATCCTCCGTAAGTACGGCAATATCAAAGGAATTAATAAGCTCAGGCAGTCCGTGGTTAATTTCCGGGTCAAGATGATATGGCCTGCCTGCAAGCACGATGCCAAGCTTATCATTTGCCACAAGGTATTTTATTGTTTCCTCGCCCTTTTGCTGTATGTCATGCTTCACCTTGGCATCCTCAAAATATGCGGCGTCAACAGCATCTGATATTTCTTCAGGCGTTACATCCGTATATTTTTTAAATTCCCTGTGCAGCCGCTCCTTCAACGCCTCCTTGTTGTCAAGGGCAAGGAATGGCCTTATGTAGGTTATGTCAGGAGCGGAAATCTCCTCCATATTATTTTTAATATTTTCCGCATAGGAGGTTACAATCGGGCAGTTGTAGTGGTTGTTTGCGTCAGGAGCCTCATTTTGCTCGTAAGGAATACAAGGATAGAATATGGTTTTAATTCCCTGTTTCAGAAGCCACATTACATGTCCATGTGAGATTTTTGCAGGGTAGCACTCTGATTCACTCGGTATGGATTCAATGCCAAGGGTATAAATATCCCTTGAAGATTTCGGGGAGAGAAGCACCCTGTAGCCAAGCTTTGTCAAAAATGTAAACCAAAACGGATAGTTTTCATACATATTAAGCACTCTTGGTACGCCGATTGTACCCCTTGCTGCCTCGCCCTCCGAAAGCGGCTCGTAATCAAACAAGCGGTTAAATTTATATTCAAATAGATTTGGAACATTATGCGCATTTTTCTTAAGGCCAAGACCACGCTCACATCTGTTTCCTGATATAAACTGTCTGCCTCCTGAAAATTTGTTTATGGTAAGCAGGCAGTTGTTTGTACAGCCCTTGCAGCGTGACATGCGTGTCTCATAGGTAAGTGCCTCAAGCTGCTCCTTGTTTAGCATTGTTGTCTCATGGCCTTCCTCGTAGTTGTTCCTTGCAATTAGAGCCGCACCGAAGGCACCCATAATACCTGCAATGTCAGGTCTGATTGCCTCACGTCCCGATATAAGCTCAAAGCTTCTAAGGACGGCATCATTATAAAATGTACCGCCTTGGACAACGATATTTTCGCCTAAGGATTTCGGGTCGGTAAGCTTTATAACCTTTAGAAGCGCATTTTTAATAACAGAGTAGGCAAGTCCTGCCGATATGTCTGCGACGGACGCACCCTCCTTTTGTGCCTGCTTTACCTTTGAATTCATGAAAACTGTACATCTGGAGCCAAGGTCAATGGGACTTTCTGCAAAAAGCGCTATTTTTGAGAAATCCTTAATATCATAGTTTAATGATTTTGCAAAGGTTTCAATAAAGGAACCGCAGCCTGAGGAGCATGCCTCATTCAGCATGACGTTGTCAACAACCTCATTTTTTATTTTGATGCACTTCATGTCCTGACCGCCTATATCAAGGATGCAGTCGACATCAGGGTTAAAGAAGGCAGCGGCAGTATAGTGGGCGATTGTTTCAACCTCGCCGTATTCTAACATAAGGGCAGACTTAATCAGGGCTTCTCCGTAGCCTGTGGAGCAGCCTGCCGCAATCGTTACCCCTTCAGGAAGAATGGAATATATTTCCTTCAGCGCCCGTATTGTCGTCTTTAATGGGCTTCCGTTGTTGCTGCTGTAAAAATCGTATAAAAGAGAACCGTCCTCGGCAACGAGGGCAACCTTTGTTGTGGTTGAGCCTGCATCTACACCGAGATAGCAGTTTCCCTTATAGGATGCAAGGTCGCCTCTTGTCACCTTATATTTGCTCTGCTTTTCAATAAATGTATCATAATCCTTCTGTGATTGAAACAGAGGGGCAAGCCTGTCGACAGCAACGGCAATTTTTAAATCCTCGGAAAGCTTTTCGCTTATGTCAGAAAGGGTATAGGTTACCTCCTCCTTAGCATTTAATGCAGCGCCTACAGCCGCAAAAAGATGGGAGTGGGAGGGTGCTATAATATGCTCGTCAGTAAGGCCTAGGGTTCTGATAAATGCCTCCTTAAGCTGGTCAAGGAAGTGTAAGGGACCTCCTAAAAACGCAACATTGCCCTTGATTGGCTTGCCGCAGGCAAGACCGCTTATTGTCTGGTTTACGACAGCCTGAAAAATGGAGGCGGCAAGATTTGGCTTTGTGGCGCCCTCATTAATCAGCGGCTGAATGTCAGTTTTGGCAAACACGCCGCATCTTGCAGCAATGGGATATATAGTATCGTAATCCTTTGCATATGTATTCAGCCCTGACGCATCAGTCTGAAGCAGGGTTGCCATCTGGTCGATAAATGAGCCTGTACCTCCTGCACATACACCGTTCATACGCTGTTCTACACCGTTTGTAAAATATATGATTTTTGCATCCTCACCGCCAAGCTCTATGGCAACGTCAGTTTGTGGCGCATAGTCCGTAAGTGCCTCGGAGACGCATATAACCTCCTGCTCAAAGGGAATGCCGATAACCTCAGCAAGTGCAAGACCGCCTGAGCCTGTGATGGTAGGTGCAACCTCTATCGCTCCAAGCCTTACTGACGCATTGTCAACAAGCTCCTTGAGTGTTTCCTTTATATTTGCAAAATGTCTTTTGTATTCTGAAAACAGAATATTATGTTCCTCGTCTATCACGGCTACCTTTACTGTGGTGGAGCCAATGTCAATTCCTAATCGTTTCATGTTATTTACGGCTTAAGCCGCCCTCCTTAAAAATGATAAAACAAAAAATATATTCATAATTCGACAAAGACATTATATAGGAAAGAAAAATAAAATACAACAGTTAAAAGTTGGTGTACACGACATTTGTTTTGCTGAATAGTATAATCAAAAAGGGGAAAAATATGGAAGATGGCTGCAAGGGTATCGTGCATCAGGTTGTTGCAGGCGATACGCTTTATAAGATTTCTAAATATTATGGCGTGAGGCTCATTGATGTACTCAAGGAAAATCCATATGTGAATGTATATAACCTTCAGGTGGGGGATGAAATTTGTGTTCCAACAAACGCCTCCGAGGAAAACAGAAGGTATTATACTGCAAGGGTCGGTGAGACATTAGGCTCTCTTATTGAGGAGCTTGACACGGATATTGGGGAGCTTATGAGATATAACAGGGAGCTTTATGAGATAAGCGTACCGCTTGGAACGATTATCAGAATACCGGGCAATTAATTATAATTTGTATTATGGTATGCAAACAGCGATTGTTCTTGTTTTTTACGGCTGTATATTATATAATGTGACATAGTGGCATAGGCATCACTATGTCACAATTTTTAAGTAAAAGGAAATGGAACCATTGAAATTTTTGTACAAGCTTGAAGCAAAATATGGGAAATATGCAATCAATAATTTATCCTTGTGGATTGTTATTATATTTGCGTTATCCTATTTTTTGGCATTTTTCTTTCCAAATGTATATATGATGCTCATATTTTCGCCATACGAAATATTTGTGGAACATCAGTTTTGGAGAATTTTCACATGGATTTTTACCATGCCGGGTGAGTTTGATGTATTTACGCTCGTCATGCTGTTTTTCTATTACTCCATAGGACGCTCCATTGAGATGTCCATCGGAACCTTTATGTACAATTTATATATATTTAGCGGAATGCTTTTTACGACTGTGGGAATAACCGTAACAAGCGCCATATGTTACTTTACAATTAATGATACCGCAGATTTTATTACATTTATAGGTGGGGAAATTGCAGGCTTTTATCTGACGTATTTTATGACCATAAGCATATTTTTAGGCTTTGCCCTTGTAAATTCCAATTCCTTTGTCATGCTGTACTTCATCATTCCGATTAAGACAACTTGGCTTGCGTTTGCGGATGTAATATGGCTTCTGTATTATTTTGTAATATTAGATAATATTGTATGCAGGGTTGCAATTGTTGCAAGCGTGTTAAACTGCATTATTTTCTATTATATATCAAAGCGGTATTCAAGCAGGAGAAGACCGTTGTCTGCCTATATTAAAAGAAAATCCTCAGACAGGGATAAGGACAGGCAAAGAGAAAAAACAGGCGGGGCTACGGTTGAAAGAATTACGGTGCCTGAGGGCGTGACAAGACATAAGTGTGCCATTTGCGGAAGAACCGAAAAGGACGATGATATGCTTGAATTCAGGTTCTGCTCAAAATGTAAGGGGAATTATGAGTATTGCAGTGAACATTTATTTACCCATGAGCATGTAAAATAACATATGATAGGAGTATGAAATGAAGGGTGATATAAAAAAGCTGATTGGCGACATACAAAGGGATAAGGATTTAGATAAAAATCTTTGCCTTTTTATGGATAATATACAGCAGCAGTATAACTATTATTCGGCAGTCAAGCTTTCCATGAACTATTATACCATGAGGGAGATGGCGGCTGAAAATAAAAACGCAGGTAATACGGCATTTGAAAGCGTAAGCAATATTCTTGGCAAATGCCTTGCCAAAAATAATAAGGCTTCGGAGGAAATGCTTGAAAGCGTCAGCAAAATCAGAAATGAGATTGAGCAGAGAATGGAGGTGCTTACCTCCTTTACGGATGGATATGAGATATATGAATATATTTTAAACAGGCTTGAGGCAGGCATAAAGGGAACGGTCAATGAGGGACTTTCACCGGAGCAGCTTTCCGCAAAGATTTTTAACTATATTTTTTCGGAAAATGACGCTGTAGTCGTAAATAGTAAGCTGCAGCTTGTCATGTCGCAGCTTCCGGTCCGGATGACAAAAAACAAATTTTATGACGTTGTGACAAACACGCTTGAAATATATAAGGGTGGCGATAAAAGAGCACTCAGGGATTTTGTGGATATGCTGAGAAAAACGGCGCTGCTTGACAAGCCGTCAGGCTTTTCGGACCTTTATCCTGACCTGTATGAAGCCTATGAGCTGTTAAGAGGCGCAGATTACAAAAATATGACGGCTGAAACCTATGATTTGCTTACGGACAGGCTTTCCATGGCGGCAGAATTTATTGAGGCTGAATCAACCATGTACATGCTCCTTCAGGAAATTGTAAACGATAGTTATGCTGTTTTGCTTACGGACGACAGGAAGGACAAGAACCTTGAAAAGCCTGCATATAAGGCGGCAATGAATATAATATCCGTCTGTGTGGCAGAAGATGCCGATAATATTGACGAGCAGCTTATGGATTATTTTGTAAGCATTGAGGGCGTTCAGGAGGATATTTATGAAAGCCTGATGCTTTATGAAGCTGCGGCAGAGGATATACTTACTGCGAAAGCCGAAAAAATAGATGAGTTAGGACTTAAGGTGCAGTCAGATAAAATAAAGATTTTGCAAAAGCTGGTTTCAACAAGTCTTTTTGCAAGCCTTGAGCCTGACGGGGCACAGGAAATGGAAGATGTAGATACAAAGGAGATTGCTTCTATAAGAAAAAGCCTTACGGAAGAATTTGCCGCATGCTTTTCCCAAAATCAGATGTCTGTAAACCGGAGTATTATGAGCAAGCTTTTTTCTGCAATGCCTATTTTCTTTAATACGCAGCAGGAGATAAAGGATTATTTGGATTATGTACTTTGTGGATGCAGTGATAAAAGCGAGCTTACGGCATGTAATAAGCTTTTGTGTGAATTAATGGAGAAAGAGTGATTAGATGAAGCTGGTTAGCGCTCCTTATACATATGGGTATAAAGATAAAAAGCTGAATAAGGTAAAAGGCAAAATCAAGATAAATAAAAAGCATAAGGGTACGCACCTGATTGTTTATCCTTTTTTGACAGATGACGGACTTATGGAGATTTACAGCTATGAGCATCTGCTTTCCTCCTGCTACAGCTCATTTTGGAATGACATCGTAGTTTTGGGGATTGCCTCTAATAAGGATGGCGCTATGGAGCTTGTCGTCAATATGATACAGGATATTTATGATTCAGATATGGATTTTGACATAAAAGGCTTTTTTGGAATGTAGGGAGAATGTATGCATATTTTGTTGCTTATTTTACAAATTATATTGTGGATTTTCTTAGGGCTGCTTGCACTTGTGCTTTTCCTTTTGATGCTTGTGCTTCTTGCACCGGTTCACTACAGTGCAGACGCTGTCATGCATGATGACAATACGACGGTTGCCGCCAAGGTAAGATTTCTGATTGTTTCGGTTAAGGTAAAATTTGACAAGGGAACAAAAAGGCTTGATACTGCAATTAAGGTTTTAGGCATCCGGCTGGGTGGAAAAAACACTGAAAAGGTAAGGACAAAAAAATCTAAGCCGAAAAAGATTAAGAAGCAGGAGGAACCATTACAGGAGGATATAACAGAGGCAGAAGATATAAAAGAAACAGCAGATATAAAAGAAGCTGGAGATGGAAAAGAAGTAGCAAATATAAAAGAAACAGAAGTCGGAAAGAAAACGGCAGAGGTAAGAGAAGCAGAAAATATAAAAGAAACAGCAGATATAAGTGCAGAAAAAACACAAGAGAATACGGTTACAGATGGCATCGTGGATATGGCAAAAACCGTACAGGAGGGCATGGAAAAAATCGGGGCAGATGTGGAAACTGATGCTGACGAAGACAGTTACGATGAAGCTGATGTGAAACAAACTGAAACGGAAAAAGCAAAAAAGAAGCATAAAAAACGGGAAAAAAAGATAAAGCCGTCTAACAAATTAAATTCAGGGAAAACTAAACTAGATGCGGTAAATGGAAAAATAGAAACAGTCAAAACAAAGTATGCAAGAGTTAAGAAGTTTTGGAAAATGAATTGTACAGTAAAAACCCGCAACTACCTGAAAAAATATTTTCCGCAGCTGATAAAGCATATCGGACCGAGAAAAATAAAGGGGCATGTGAGGTACGGCTTTGACGAGCCTGCAACCACTGGACAGATAACGGGATATTTAAGCTTACTCCCGTTTATGTATCATAAAGACTTTTTTCCGGAGCCTGATTTTTACAATAAGGTTTTGGAAGGGGAACTAAGCATAAGGGGCAGATTGCAGCTTGGATATATTATAAGGCCTGCGTTTAAGCTCCATTTGTGGAAAACAATAAAAATGGCAAGAAAAATATAATAACAGGAGGAATAAAAATGGCAGATTTTAATCAGACGGTAGGTTCATTGTTTAAGGGAATGGATACGTTTTTAAGCACAAAAACCGTTGTGGGTGAGCCTACAAAAATAGGGGATACGATTATACTTCCCCTTGTGGACGTAAACTTTGGAGTTGCGGCAGGCGCATTTACAAAGGAGGGCAACAAAAATTCGGCAGGAGGCGGCATGGGTGGAAAAATGTCACCGTCAGCCGTTCTTGTCATACAAAATGGACGTGCCAAAATGATAAGCGTAAAAAATACGGACACGGTATCAAAGATTATGGATATGATTCCTGAGATTATGGATAAGATTACCTCTCTCGTGAAAAAGGGAGAGATAGACGACCAGGAGGCAGCCATAGAGGAGGCAATCAGCGATATTGCAAAGGATGAGATGATTTAGTATATGTCATAAGGAGGGACCCACGAAGTGGGAGGATACCTTATGACAGACCTGCGAAGCTAGGAGGGACCCACAAAGTGGGAGGATGCCTTAGGACAAAACCTATATCATATAGGAACGCACCTGATGCATATAATTGAAGTATAGTGTGTGTATCGGGTGGTGTTTATGAAGGCTTTGTTTGGTTACGGCATGCTGTTTATGGCGCTGGGTATGCTTGTATCATACTTTGTGAGTGGATTTGGAGAGTTTTTGCTTATTATAGTTTTACTTTTAGGAGCATATGTGCTTTTGTGCAGATGCTGATGAATTCAAAAATGAGGGGATAAAATGTTAAAGAATAAACCGAGCGAGCTTGTTGAGCTTCTCAAGGGACACAGGGTTTTTTTGCAAACCCATAATTTTCCTGACCCTGATGCAATCGCAAGCGCATTTGGATTACAGGAATTTCTTGAATTTTACGGTGTAAAATCAACCATATGCTATGTGGGAAATATTGACAGATTCAGCACGCGTAAAATGATGGATGCTTTTGGAATTGAAATATATTCCTACAATGATATTCCGGATATGACAAGTGAGGATTATATTGTAAATATTGATTGTCAGAAGCCCAATGCCAACACGACGGATCTTCCGGGCAATGAGATTGCATGTGTTGACCATCATCCGATATTTGAGGAGACGGAAAGCTATGAGTATCAGGACATCAGAATTGTGGGAGCCTGTGCAACAATTATTGCATGGTATTACTATGTTACTGATACGCCGATGTCATCTGACGTGGCAACAGCGCTGGCATATGGCATAAAAATGGATACGGATGACCTGATAAGAGGAACGACATTGCTTGATATGGATATGATTTCATTTCTGTTTCGGTTTGCCGATTGGACAAAGCTGAATGAAATGTATAACTCCACAATTGAGTTTCAGGACCTGAAAGCGTATGGTTCTGCCATAGAAAATATAGAGGTATACGATTTTGTGGGCTTTACATATATACCGTTTGAGTGTCCAAATGCTCTTGTAGGCATTATTTCCGATTTTGTGCTTTCGCTTGATGTTGTTGACGTTGCGGTTGTCTATTCCGTAAATCAAAATGGAATTAAGTTTTCAGTGAGAAGCGAGCGTGAGGACGTGGATGCAGGCAGGATGATATACAATGCCTTGGAGGGCGTTGGAAGCGGCGGCGGACACGCAGCTATGGCAGGCGGCTTTATTGAGAAAGCCGTGTTAGAAAAAATGGGCGAGGGCTACTACGGAGAGATAAAAAGACTTTTTATGGATTATATAGAAAAGCTTGGATTATAAAAAAACGAAGCATGAGGTGGTAACATTGGATACAGCGACAGATATCAGTGTTGAGCTGCTAATGAATTCTGAAAACCCTGAAAAGGTTTTAAGACATATGCAGCCATTTATCAATTTAATGATGTACTATGAATGTGCATTGATGGAGATTGAGACGAAGCTCAAGGTTTTAAATACTGAGTTTGCACTTAGAAATAACAGAAATCCATTCGAATCAATAAAATGCAGGCTGAAAAAGCCAATCAGCATTGTTGAAAAAATGAAAAAAAAGAAGCTGGATATGACGATAGACAATATCGAAAACAATCTGACGGATATTGCGGGAATCAGGGTTATCTGCTCGTTCCCTGAGGACATATACACGCTGTCAGAGCTTCTTTCAAAGCAGGACGATATAAATGTTGTCTGCATAAAGGATTACATACGAAATCCAAAGCCGAACGGCTACAGAAGTCTTCACCTGATTGTGGAGGTTCCGATTTTTCTTTCTGATGAAAAAAGATATATGAAGGTAGAGGTGCAGTTTCGGACAATTGCAATGGATTTTTGGGCAAGCCTTGACCACAAGTTAAAATACAAAAAGGATAATTTAAAGCATCCTGAAATCATAGCCCAGGAGCTTAAAAAGTGTGCGGACACCATAACTGCAATGGACTACAAAATGCAGGAAATAAGAAATATGCTGGAGGAATAAGATGGCAAAGGAAGTTTGGAAGCCGGGGAATATGCTTTATCCGCTGCCTGCCGTTATGGTTACGGTTTCAGACGGAGCAGGAGCTGACAACATCATTACGATTGCTTGGACGGGAACGGTAAACTCTGACCCGGCAATGGTTTCAATATCTGTGAGGAAGTCCAGATATTCCCATGCGCTTCTCACAAAAAACGGCGAGTTTGCAATTAATCTTGTCACAAGAAAGCTTGTCTATGCAATGGATTTTTGCGGGGTTAAGTCAGGCCGTGACATGGATAAATTTGAGGCTACGGGGCTGACAAGAGGGAAGGCGTCAACAATCAAGGCTCCACTTATAAAGGAAAGCCCGGTAAGTCTTGAATGTAAGGTGAAGCAGGTTATAGAGCTTGGCTCCCACGACATGTTTTTGGCTGAGGTTACGGCTGTGGTCATTGACGATACCTATATGGACGAAAGTGGAAAATTTGACCTGAATGCATCTGATTTGATAACATATTCCCACGGACAGTATTATACGCTGGGAGAAAATGTAGGCAAATTCGGCTTCAGCGTGAAAAAATCGTAAGCATTGACAACAAAAGGCAATGCGTTTATAATTAAGTATAGTATGGTTTGCTCCTCGGACTGGCGGAACAGGAGCTTTTATGTATAGTTGTGTAATTGGCAGCACTGTCATAGGCATTGACGGTGCTGTCGTAAATGTGGAAGCGGACGTAAGTGACGGGCTTCCTATGTTCGTTATGGTCGGTTATCTTTCCTCATCTGTCAAGGAGGCCGGCGAAAGGGTAAGAACTGCCCTCAAAAATTCGGGCTATCACATGCCGCCCAAACGGGTGACAATTAACATTTCCCCTGCAAACATAAGAAAGGACGGAACGGGATTTGATCTTCCGATTGCTGTTGCCATGCTTCTCTGCATGGGAATTACCCCTTGTATCAATATGGACAGGCTTATGATAGCAGGAGAGCTGGGCTTGGATGGTGTCATAAAGCCGGTACGTGGAATACTGCCCATGATATATGGTGGTAAGCAGCAGGGCTGTGACACATGTATTGTACCCTATGAAAACGTAAATGAAGCCTCCCTTGTAAAGGGCATGAGGGTGATAGGCGTAAAATCACTTGCCGAGGCAGTAGACTACATTCAGGGGACAAAGGAGATACAGCCTGTTTTTTTCGATGAAAACAAGTTTAAAACTGAGGCTGTGTATTCAGGAAAGCTTGATTTTGCAGATGTAAAGGGGCAGGAAACATTAAAACGGGGCATGGAGATTGCTGTTTCAGGCTTTCACAATGTACTTATGAGAGGTGCGGCAGGAGCAGGAAAATCCATGATAGCAAAAAGACTTCCCACCATTATGCCGTCCCTTACATTCGGCGAGAGCGTGGAGCTTACAAAAATATACAGCATAAGCGGCATGACGGATAATCGTAATGCGCTTGTGACAAAAAGACCCTTTCGGTCACCCCACCACACAATTACAACAAGGGGACTGATAGGCGGAGGCACGTACCCAAAGCCGGGCGAGGTAAGTCTTGCGCACAAGGGTGTTTTGTTTCTTGACGAGCTGCCTGAGTTTAACAAAAACGTGATAGAGGTGCTGCGGCAGCCGATTGAGGACAGACGGGTTTCCATCGCAAGAGTAAATGCGTCCTATGCTTTTCCCTCGGATTTTATGCTTGTTGCAGCCATGAATCCATGTCCCTGTGGTTTTTACCCTGACAGAAGATGTACATGTACGGAAAACATGAGAAAAAAATATCAGGCGAAAATAAGCGGTCCCATCATGGACAGAATAGACATATGCATTGACGTAAAGGCAGTGGAATATGAAAATCTTTTCGGGGACGGGCAGGAGGAACGCTCAGAGAAAATAAGGGAGCGTGTGGAACGGGCAAGAGCCATACAGGCGAAACGCTATGAGGCGGAAGGAATATTGTTTAATTCACAGCTTGAGGGAGCACTTGTAAAAAAATATGTAAGTCTTGGGGAACGGGAGGAGGCACTGATAAAAAAGCATTTTCTAAAGCTGGGCATGAGCGCAAGAGGCTTAAACAGAATTTTAAAGCTTTCAAGAACAATCGCCGACATTTCCGGCAGCAAAAAAATAAAGCAGGAGCATATTATAGAGGCGCTGTTTTTTAAAAATGCAGGCGTGGAGGTGAAGGTGGATGACTGAGTATGAAAATGCAGTATTCAGATTATGGCTGACAGGCATGGAGGGCATAGGCATAAAAACGCAGAAAAAACTGCTTTCTGTTTTCGGCGGCATACAGGAGGTGTATCAGGCATCCTATCGTGAGCTTGCAAAGGTCGTTTCGGCTGAAAAAGCTGAAAAAATTGCAGGGAATCGGTCGCTTGCAGGGGCAAAAAAACTGTATGACAAATACGCCAAAAGAAACATAAAAATAATTTATCCCGGACATGAGTATTATCCTGAGAAGCTGTTACATATATATGACTATCCGGAGCTATTATTTGTAAGGGGAGATTTGACGTGTATCAAAATGACAGGAATTGCCGTTGTAGGCTCCAGAAATCCCTCAATATACGGCAGTGAAACGGCATCTTATTTTGCAGCTTATTTTGCGGACGAAGATATATGCACAATAAGCGGTCTTGCAAGGGGAATTGACAGTGCGGCGCATAAGGGGGCAATTGACGGAGGAGGAAAAACAGTTGCCGTGCTTGGCTGCGGCATTAATGTTACATATCCGGGAGAAAATGCAGAGCTTTATGCATTGATAGAAAAAAACGGTGCCATCCTATCGGAATACGGCTTTGACGTGAAGCCCATGCCGGGGCAGTTTCCAATGAGAAACCGAATTATAAGTGGAATGTCTGACGGCGTGCTCGTTGTGGAGGCAAGGAAAAAAAGCGGTTCCCTTATCACTGCTGACTGTGCCCTTGAGCAGGGCAGGCAGGTTTATGCACTGCCGGGAAGAATATTTGATGCTTGCGCCGAAGGCACAAATAATCTCATAAAACAGGGAGCCATGTGCGTTACAAATCCCGCCGACATCATGTTTGATTTGTTTGGAAGGGAGGAGGAAAATGATACATTTAAAAATGAGGAAAGAAACCTTACGGAGGAAGAAAAAAATATATATTCCCATATTGGGCTTGAGCCTGTATTTATAGATGACATCATAGCAAAATCAAGCTGCAGGGCATCTAAGACCATAAGCATTTTATATGGACTTTTGGATAAGGAATTGATAAAGCAGCCTGCGGATGGATATTATATTAGAAAAATTTGTTGATATTTTTTTCTTGCCTCTGAAAAAAAAATGGTGTATAGTTGTCAGAGTTTAAGGGAAAAAATTTACCTGATATTTATTTTTATAAAGGTGGATAGTAAAATGGCAAAAAATCTTGTTATTGTTGAGTCGCCTGCAAAGGCAAAAACAATAAAAAAATTCCTCGGAACGGGATATGAGGTTATGGCGTCAAATGGACATGTCAGGGATTTACCGAAAAGCACCATGGGTATTGACATTGAAAATGATTATGAGCCGAAATATATTACGATACGTGGAAAGGGCGATTTGCTTGCGTCTTTGCGAAAGGCAGTGAAAAAAGCGGATAGGGTATATCTTGCAACTGACCCGGACCGTGAGGGGGAGGCAATTTCGTATCATCTTTCTATTGCACTTAAGCTTGAAGATAAAAGCTATAAGAGAATCACCTTCAATGAGATAACAAAAAATGCGGTTAAGAGCTCCATAAAAAATGCAAGGGAAATAGACATGAGCCTTGTGGATGCACAGCAGGCAAGACGTGTCCTTGACAGAATGGTAGGCTACACCATAAGTCCTGTGCTTTGGGAGAAGATAAAAAGAGGACTCAGTGCAGGAAGGGTGCAGTCGGCAGCGCTGAAGCTTATTTCTGACAGGGAAAATGAGATTAACATGTTTATTCCTGAAGAATATTGGAGCTTAGATGTTATGCTCAAGCCGTTAAATGACTTAAAGCCGGTTGTCTTTCACTATGCAAAGGACAGGCTGGCGAAGCAGGAGTTAGATGAAATACTTGCAGGGATTCAAGGAAAACAATTTGCCATTGAAAAAATAAAAATATCCGAAAAAATAAAAAAGCCGCCGGTTCCGTTTACGACAAGCACGCTGCAGCAGGAGGCGGGAAAGGTTTTAAACTTTGCAACAAGCAAGACAATGCGGATTGCACAGCAGCTTTACGAGGGCGTGGACATAAAGGGACATGGAACTGTGGGACTTATCACATATTTAAGGACGGATTCCATCAGAATTTCCGATGAGGCTGACAACGCTGCAAGGGAATACATTAAAAAAAGCTACGGTGAAAAATATGTCGGCAATGCCATAGTAAAATCCACAGGCAAAAAAATACAGGATGCCCATGAAGCGATAAGACCAACAAATGTGGAGCTTACGCCTGCAATGCTGAAAAATGATTTGTCGAGGGAGCAGTACAGACTTTATCAGCTTATCTATAACAGATTTTTGGCAAGCCGAATGAGCGAGGCTTTGTATGAGACAAAAACATTGTACGCCATGGCAGGCGGGTACAAGTTTAAAAGCGCATCGTCAAAACGGGTGTTTGACGGCTTTATGACATGTTATTCCCAAGATGAGGAAAAGGTAGAAACTATAAAATCAAGTGGAATGAATGAGGGCGATGTATTAAATGCGGAAAATGTGGAAGCAAAACAGCATTTTACACAGCCGCCTGCACATTTTACCGAGGCGCTTCTTGTAAAGACAATGGAGGAGCTTGGCATAGGCAGACCGTCAACCTATGCGCCTACAATATCAACCATTATAAACAGAAGATATATCGTGAAGGAAAACAAAAATCTTTACATGACGGAGCTTGGGGAGGCAGTAAACCAGGCTATGGAAAAAGCATTTCCTGCCATTGTTGACACAAGCTTTACGGCAAATATAGAGACGCTGCTCGATAAAATTGAGGAGGGCGTCATAGATTGGAAGGTTGTCATAAGAAATTTCTATCCTGATTTGGATGAATCGGTAAGGGCTGCAAAGGAAGCGCTTGAAACGGTAAAAATCGAGGATGAGGTATCGGACGTTCCTTGCGAGCAGTGTGGAAGGATGATGGTAATAAAATACGGACCATACGGTAAATTTCTTGCATGTCCGGGCTTCCCTGAGTGCAGAAACACAAAGCCGCACTATGAAAAAATTGGCGTTGACTGTCCGAAGTGCGGCGGGGAGGTTGTGCTCAAGAAAACGAAAAAGGGCAGAAAATATTATGGCTGCATCAATAATCCGGAATGTGATTTTATGTCATGGGCAAAGCCGACAGCAAAAAAATGTCCGGTGTGCGGCTCCTACATGGTGGAAAAGGGCGCAAAGCTTATGTGTTCAGGGGAAGAATGTGGATATTCCTGCAGCAAGGAAAAGGAAAAAATTGAAAAATAATTTGTTTTATTTTGGTGTATTTTATTTTTGTCTTGATGATAAAAAATAAATATGGTAATATCTATGTTATGTAGGTTGTTTTATAGCCTGTATTATATTTTTTATTTGTGTTTTACCATAAAAAGATTGTTAATTTAACGGCTATTTTGTCGATATAACTTATGGATAATGCTTTTTAATAAGTAATCAAACAGGAGGCTTATATGATAACATCTAATATTTACAATTATGTCAATATTCTTGACAAGGCAGCCGATGCGGCTGTTGTCAGAAATGAGCTTATCAACAATAATATTGCCAATGTCAGCACTCCAAATTACAAGCGTAAGGATATTAATTTTGAATCCATATTACAGGCTGAGCTTGCAGGCGGTCCTACCTTGGATAAGACCGTAAGGGCTGCAAATGAGGATTTGTCAACCTTAGACCCGCAGGTGTTTACGGATAACTCATCATTGTCCTACAGGCTTGACGGAAACAATGTTGATATTCACAGCGAGGAGGCTTATCTCGCTGAAAATCAGATAAAATATCAGGCGCTTGTTGATTTGATGAATCAGGAGTTTGCGAGATACAAAACAGTACTTAACACATCTTCATAAAAAGTAAGGAGGATATAATATGGGAGTTTTCACAGCTATGAATGTTGCTGCCACAGGCATGACTGCACAGCAGCTTAGAATGGATACCATATCAGAAAATATTGCCAATGCCATGACTACGAGAACACAGGATGGCGAGGCATATAGAAGAAAAATACCTGTTTTTGTCGAGAAGGATACGACCTCCTTTGACCACATCTTAAACGGATATATGGATTATTACAGGCCAAACGGCGTTAAGGTTACGCAGATTGTCGAGGATCCGTCCGATTTACGCCTTGTATATGAGCCGGACAATCCGGATGCAAATGAGGATGGATATGTCGAATATCCGAATGTAGATACGGTCACGGAGATGACAAACCTTATTGATTCAAGCAGGTCATACGAGGCTTCTGCAACTGCCTTTAATGCGGCAAAGGGGATTGCCTCCAAGGGACTTGAACTATTTAGTTAGGAGTGAATGATAAATGTCTATTACACCGGTTACACTTTCAAGTGATGATTTTTCTGCCATAGGGCAGGTAAGGACAAGCGGGCTTACAAAAGCAGAGAAGTCAAGCTCTTTTGACAGCATACTTACAGCCGCTGTTGATATGTATAAGGAAGCGGATATGCTCCAGAAGAAGGCTGAGGAAACAGAAATAAGCTTTGCCCTTGGATATACGGACAGCATACATGATCTTGCACTTGCACAGCAAAAGGCAAATATATCCCTTCAGTATACGGTAAAGGTTACGAATGCAGTTGTGTCAGCGTACAAGGAATTAATGAATATGCAATTATAGTAATTGGATAGGCGGATTTTACGAATGGGAGAATGGTTTAAACAGCTACCATCTAAGATAGTTGAATTTTGGAAAAAGTACACGGCAAAACAAAAAACTTTATTCTTTTCTGTAGCGGCAGCGGTGATTTTTACACTGGTTGCTCTTGTTTTGCTACTTAATAAAACTACATATGTGACGCTTACCTCCTTTGAGGACACTGCGGCAACGGCACAGGCGGTAAATCTTTTGGAGGAAAATCAGATAAAATACAGAACAAGCAGGGACGCCCTTACTATAGAGGTTGACGAACAGCAGCTTTCACAGGCAAGACTTTTGCTTGGCGAAAACGGAATCAGCACAAGCGTAAATAACACGGATTACGATTGGCTGTTTGACAATGGCTTTAACACAACCGATGCGGAAAAGCGCACGAAGGCAAAAATCAATTTACAGTCCAATATGGCGGCTGATATAAGCAACATAGACGGCGTTACAAAGGCGACCGTAACCATACATATTCCTGACAATGTCAATACACTTACTGAGGAGCGGGCAAAAACCTCCGTCAGCATCTTTTTGACGACAGGAAGCAATTTTGACAGCAACAGCGTACAGGCGATTGCCGAATATGCGAGAACCTGCGTGGGCGATGCTGATACGGACGACATAACGATATTGGATAATCAGGGCAAGCTTTTGTTCTCAGGCTCAAGCAGCGTTGCGGCAGCCAACCCGACCATTATGGTTGAACAGCAGGTTGAGGAATACTACAACAGCAAGCTGTGGAATCTTATGGTTAATTCAGGCGTATATAACGAGGTTTCCGTTTCTGCGAACCTTGACGTCAACATATCCGAGAAGGAAATGCGGAACCTTGAATATTATTCCAATGATGTGGACGATACGGGTCCGAAGGCTACATATTATTATTATCTTGCAGAAAATACGGACGGAACCGGCGGCGTTGTCGGTACGGATGCCAACGGAGAGGAAATCACAGACTACAATCTCTTGGATACAGCCAACGGAGAGTCCACGCTGAACCTGATAAAGGAAACATACAACACAAGCTATACGGAAACCATTACAACGGAGCCGGTAGGAGATGTTGACCTTAACAATTCCAGCATGGCTATGTATCTTACGAAGTATGATATCTATGAAGAAGAAGTGATGGAGGAGGAAGGCCTGCTTGAGGGAACGACATTTGCAGAGTTTAAGGCTGCCAATCAGGAGGCGACGGAAACCATCAATGATCCGAATATGATTGCCCTGATGTCGAAGGCAACAGGCATAAAAGAGGCAAACATATATGTTGTTGAGCGGGTTGTTCCTGTATTTTATCCGAAAGAGGATGCAGGTGTTCCGATGCAGAGCATCATATCCATCATACTTGCAGTGCTTATCGGATTACTGTTACTGTTTGTAGTATTTAAGGGAATGAAGACTGAGGAGGTTATCGAGATGGAGCCGGAGCTTTCTGTTGAGGCGCTTCTTGCTACAACGAAGGAAAATCAGTCTATTGATGATATTGAATTTAGTGATAACTCAGCTACGAAGGTTATGATTGATAAGTTTGTTGATGAAAACCCTGCTGCGGTTGCAACACTGCTTAGAAACTGGCTGAATGAGGAATGGGAGTGATTTTAGATGGCATCTCAATTAGAGGACGTATCAGGAGTACAAAAGGCGGCAATCCTTCTTATTGCTCTAGGACCGGAGCGTTCTGCTTCTATCTTTAAGCATCTGAAGGAGGATGAAATTGAACAGCTTACGCTTGAGATAGCAAATACAAAAAGCGTGAGTCCGGATGTCAAGGATGCCGTATTAGATGAATTTTACGAGGTTTGTCTTGCGCAGAAATATATTGCAGAGGGTGGTATTGGCTATGCTAAGGAGCTTCTTGATAAGGCACTCGGCGAGGACCGGGCAAGGGATGTTATCGGAAAGCTTACTGCCTCCTTGCAGGTAAGACCGTTTGAATTTGTAAGAAAGTCGGATGCGAGCCAGCTTCTTAACTTTATACAGGATGAGCATCCACAGACCATTGCCCTTATTCTTGCATATCTTCCATCACAGCAGGCTGCCGCAGTCGTAAGTGCGCTTGCGCCTGAAAAGCAGGCTGATGTTGCAAAGAGAATTGCCATGATGGATAGAACAAGTCCTGACGTCATCAAGCAGGTTGAGAAGGTGCTTGAGAAGAAGCTTGCTTCCCTTGTCAATCAGGATTACACGATTGTCGGTGGTATTGATTCTATCGTAAGCATATTGAATACTGTTGACAGAAGCACAGAGAAGCACATCATGGAGTCCTTGGAGGTGGAAGAACCGGAGCTTGCAGACGACATCAGAAGAAAGATGTTTGTATTCGAGGATATTTTGCTGCTTGACAACAGAGCCATACAGACTGTTCTTCGTGAGGTTGATAATAATGAGCTCGCTGTAGCCCTCAAGAATGCAAATGATGATGTGAAGCAGATTATATTTGACAACCTTTCCAGCCGTCTTGCAACGATGATTAAAGAGGATATGGAATTTATGGGTCCTGTTAAGCTGAAGGATGTTGAGGACGCACAGCAGAAGATTGTTAATATTATAAGAAAACTTGAGGATTCAGGTGAAATTGTTATTTCACGTGGCGGAGGTGACGAGTTAGTTGTCTAATATTTATAAGCCAAATTTTGCAGGTTTGGGTAAAATAGCAGGTGATCCCTTCGTCATTGACGTAAACAGTTTGGCTGCCGTTAAAATAAATGAAAACAATAAAGTGATACGACCTGTTTCCGAAATGCAGGAGGAAAATGAGGATGGGGAGACAGAAAGCGTAGATGAAAAGATACTAAATGAAACGGCAGACATGGTAAAGGCAATGCGCGAGGAAGCAAGTGCGCAGGCTGATTTGATTATAGAGGAGGCTCATGCCGAGGCTGAACGGATATATGAGGCTGCAAGGTCAGAAGGGTTTACCAAGGGCCTTGAGGAAGGACAGGCGGAGGCTGCGGTAAAAAACGAGGAGTATCTTGCCAGCCTGAAAAAGGACCAGGAGCAGCTCCTTGAACGCACAGAGCAAAAGCTTGAGGAATATTGTGAGGATGCAGCCGAAAAGCTGATTGAATTTTCCTGTAGCATGATTAAGAAGCTTACGGGAATACTTGTTGACGATTACAAGCCGGTTATGATTCATATGATTAACGAGGCGCTTTCGGGTGATGAAACAGGAAAAAACATAATCATAAAAATACCGGAGGAAAGCTACGCATATATATATGACAACAAGGATAGGATATCACTTTCTGCAAATCCGGCAATCAACATTGAAATTTTTGCAGACGCCAAATTAAAAAACAGGCAGTGCATGATTGAGACGGACAATGGAATTATTGATTTGTCCATGGATATACAAGTAAATAATCTGATAACGGCAATAAAGCTATTGTCATAAAAATAGGGGGTCTGCTATACTGCATTTTTTGTTTTTTGTATAACAGCCCTATGTTTACTTTATAAGAAAGTTCTCCGAGCTTCCTTATAAGGCAGGATTAAAAATCCTGCTAGGATTCGAACTACAGCGTCAGAGACGCTTTGTTCTTATTAAGAGGTTTGTGATGGATAAATGCTTTGATATTCAAAAATATACATATCTTTTAGACAGGGATTTTGCACTGCGTTACGGAAAGGTTACGAAGGTTGTGGGACTTACGATAGAATCCATAGGACCGACATGTAAGCTTGGGGACCTTTGCGAGATAAGGTCAAGGGATGGCAGTGAGCAGGTAAGAGCTGAGGTTGTAGGCTTTAAGGACAGCAAGGTTCTTCTTATGCCCTTTGATGTTGTGGATGGAATTGGTCTTGGCGCTACGGTAAAAAATACGGGAGAGGTTTTAAAGGTTCCCGTAGGCGCAAATCTTCTTGGAAAGGTTTTGGATGGAATCGGAAGACCTATGGACGATTCCGAGCTTCGGTGTGATAATGCATATCCGATTGATGCGCCGCCACCTGACCCTTTAAAAAGAAAGCTTATATCTGAGGTGCTTCCCCTTGGTGTAAAGGCAGTAGACGGGCTTCTTACCATAGGAAAGGGGCAGAGAATAGGAATTTTTGCAGGAAGCGGTGTTGGAAAAAGTACGCTGCTTGGCATGTTTGCAAGAAATACAAAGGCAGACATCAACGTAATAGCCCTGATTGGGGAGCGTGGACGTGAGGTTGGAGAATTTATAGAAAGAGATTTGGGGGAGGAAGGACTTGCAAGGTCAGTGCTTGTTGTAGCTACCTCGGATAAGCCTGCCCTCATAAGAAATAAAGCTGCAAAAACGGCTACGGCAATTGCGGAATTTTTCAGGGATCAGGGTAAGGATGTGCTTCTTATGATGGATTCCCTGACCCGTTTTTCCATGGCACAGCGGGAGATAGGACTTGCTTCAGGCGAGCCGCCTGTAACGAGGGGGTATCCGCCATCGGTATATGCTGAGCTGCCGAAGCTTTTGGAGCGGGCAGGAAATACATACCAAGGCTCCATAACGGGGCTGTATACCGTTCTTGTTGACGGCGATGATTTCAATGAGCCGATTACAGACACGGCAAGAGGAATTTTGGACGGACATATTATTTTATCAAGAAAGCTTGGACATAAAAATCATTATCCTGCAATCGATATCCTGCAAAGCATATCAAGGTGTATGAGCTCTATTGCAGACAAGGAGCATAAAGCAGTTGCGGGAAAGCTTAAAAATGTGCTTGCCACCTACAATGATGCGGAGGATTTGATAAATATAGGCGCATACAAATCAGGCTCAAACCCTGACATTGATTATGCCATTTCAAAAATTGGAAAAGTAAATGAATATCTGATGCAGGACGTTGACAGTAAATTTTTATTGGATGACGAGCTTGTCATGCTGAAAGAGATTTTTGAATAACTAGGGTGATGCTATGGCTAAATTTTTTTACTCGATGCAAAATATTCTTGATATAAAATTGCAGCTTGAGGATGTTGCAAAGCAGGAGTACGCCAATGCACAGGCTGCGCTTAGCGTTGAGGAGGAAAAGCTTAACGCTTTGCGGGACAGGAGAAAAGGGTACATGCTTGAATATTCGGAGGCTGTTTCAGGAAAGCTGGATTTTCTAAGGATTGACGAGTGCGGCAATGCCGTAGACGTAATGGACGAGATGATTGCCGCGCAGCTTGAGGTTGTACGGATAAAAAGCAGGGAGCTTGAAAAGGCAAGACAAAAGCTAAACGGGCTTATGCAGGAAAGAAAAATGCATGAAAAGCTGAAGGAAAAGAAGTTTGAGGAGTTCCTTGTGGAGCTTGGTGCGCAGGAGGGCAAGGAAACGGATGAGGTAGTAAGCTACCAGTTTAACAGTAAGGGACAAACGGAGGAATGATAAATGGCTAAGAAGGACAAAAACAGGGACGGGGAGAGCGGAGGCTCTAAGATTGCAGGCGTAATAATACTTATTTTGGCACTTACAACATTTTTTTCAGTGATGGCACTGCTGATAAAGTGTGATGTGGGGGGCTTTGGAAGTAATGTCCTTAGACCGGTGTTTAAGGATGTGCCTGTCATAAAGGAAATACTGCCGCCACCATCGGATGAGGAGGTTGCCATTGAGAGCGACTATCCATATGATACGCTGGAAAAGGCGTTAAACCAAATCAGCGTGCTTGATGCTGCAATTGGAAGCAAGGATGCGGAAATTGTTTCCTTGAATGATAGAGTTGCAGAATTGGAGGCAGAATGTACACGCCTTGCAGAGTTTGAGAGCAGCCAGACGGAATTTGAACAAGAAAAAAAAGAATTTTATGACGAAGTGGTCTATGGAGAATCGGCTCCAGATACCGATACATATATAGAGTGGTATAATACTCTGGATGCAGAATATGCAGAACAGGTTTACAGGGAGATTATTGAGGCACAGCAGGTCGATCAGGAAATTCTTGATTTGGCGAGTGCATATGAGAGCATGGATGCCAAGGATGCGGCTGCGATTCTCGAAAGCATGAATAACGACCTTGATACGGTTGCACTTATTATGAATAATATGAGTTCAAGCGCAAGAGGCAAGGTGCTTGCTGAGATGGATCCCGAGTTTGCGGCTCTTGTTACCAAGAAGCTTCTTCCTTAAAGAGACTTATACTACTTAAATATATGGGTAGTCAGCCTTTTACAAAAAGCTTTTTTATGAATGGGCTGGCATTCCAAGGAAAGGAGACAAAAAATGGCTATTACAACAACAGGAATTAGTCCTTTTGGCACAAAGCCCGGCCCTAAGGCAAAGGCGAAGGAAAAGGACGAGACTGCGGCAGATGCATTTTCTTCTCTTATTATGAGTGCAGCTTCCATGAATGGCACTGACAAGAAGGATGTGGTAAAATCCACTGACGGAAAAACAGATGTGTCAGGAGTTGCAGATATTAATAAGACAGATGTTAAAACAAATGCAGGAGCAAAGGATGAGCCGAAAAAAGCAACGGACAAGGAGCCTGTAAAGAATAATGCAGGTACGGATGCCGTCAAGGAAGCGTCAGGCACAAAGGTAACGGCTTCCGAGGAGACAAAGGGAGCAAAAACAGCCGAGACCGGCGAGGCAGATGTGGAGGATGACACTGAGGCGCTTGCTTTGGAGGTAATATCCGAGCTTACCGACATCATTAAGGATTTACTTGGCATTGATGAGGAGGAGCTTGACAAGCTGCTTGCCCAAACCGGATATCATATTTCCGATTTAATGGTAAAATCCAATTTAACCGATTTCATTTTGCAGGCAAATGATGCAACAAGCGTAGATGCCCTTATTAACGAGAATTTGAATGATTTGTTAAAAACTGCATCAAACCTACTTGATAATTTGATGGAAAAGTTCGATATATCAAGTGTGGATGTAGAAGCATTTGCTGCCAATGCAGATAAGGTGCTTGCCAATTTGGAGGATGAAGCACAGGTTTTCTTAAAGGAGGACGTTCCGGTACTGGAGCAGGACGACGCTTTGGCTGAAGATACGGTTCCTGAGGCGAAGGTTACCATAAGCAGACATGAGGAGGCAGAGGAGCCAAGGGTTACCATCACTACTGAGCATGAGGAAGCTGTACGAAGCACTGTAAGTGAAGCGTGGAAAAATGACAGTGCAGGCAGTGAAAGCCACTCAGACAGGCAGGACGCAAAGGCGGACATACTGAACAATCTCAATCAGGCATTAGAAAGTATCTCAGACGCAGATATGGTAAATCCGTTAGACAGCTTTACCGAGAGTGTTTCAGAGGCAGACATCGTAAGGCAGATTATAGACGAGATAAAGGTAAACATGTCCAGGGAAACAACCTCACTTGAGCTTCAGCTTAATCCGGAGCATCTTGGAAAGGTACAGATAAGCGTATCCACAAGAAATGGAATTATGCAGGCACAGATCGTAACCGAAAATGAAGCTGCAAGACATGCGGTGGAAGCAAGCATGGCAACGCTTAGGGAAACGCTTGATAATCAGGGACTTAAGGTGGAAGCAGTTGAGGTAATGGTTGCCACATATGAATTTTTCGGAAACGGCAAGGAACAGCAGGGAAGTCCAAAGGGACAAAATGCAGACAGAGCAGGCAAAACTATATCAGACGGCTTTTCAGACGAGGAGCTTGAGGATGATAAGCAGCTTGAGCAGGAGCTGATGCAGGCTCAGGGTAATACGGTAAGCTACATGGCTTAACATAAATGATTATAAAAAAGGAGGATGCAAAATGGCAGACGCAGCAGTAAGCGGCATAGTAAAAAAATCAAACGAGTACATAAAGTCCGCTAACACGAAGGAAAAATCCGGATCAGACCTTGATAAGGATGCATTTTTACAGCTTCTTGTAACGCAGATGCAGTATCAGGATCCGCTTAATCCGGGAGACAGCACAGAGTATATGTCACAGCTTGCACAGTATTCATCATTGGAGGCAACGATGAACATAAGCGAAACGCTTGAGAAGGGCAATGCGCTTAATCTTGTAGGCGAGTACGTTATCATGAACACAACTGATTCAAAGGGCGAGCTGAAACAGATAAGCGGACTTGTTGAATACGCAACTGTGAAAAACGGAGAGGTGCTTTTATCAATCGACGACACCTACTATCCTGCTGAGGATTTGGATTCCGTCGTTGATTACGACTATTTCCTGTTTCTTCAGGAGCAGGCTAAGAAGGCACAGGAGGAAGCAGATAAAGAAGATAATGATTCTGCAACAGGCAAGGATGACAAGACTACAGAGAATAAGACCAACACAGAAAATAAGGCTGAGTAGTTTTGGGAAAGGAGATTTGTATGAATAAATTAAATACCAGACTCCTTTCAATTGAACAGGCGGCAGGCATGTACCTTCAAAATGAAGCCCGTACCAGCGAGGATAAGACAAGCGAGGGCTTAAGCTTCAGGGAGGTGCTTGAAAGAAAAACACTTGACAGCGGCGAAGTCAAATTTTCAAAGCATGCCAACAAGCGTTTGGAGAGCAGGAACATAACATTGTCCGACACACAGCTTAACAGGCTGAATCAGGGTGTGGGGCAGGCGAGAGAGAAAAGTATAAACGAATCTCTTGTTATGATGGATAATCTTGCATTTATTGTCAATGTAAAAAACAATACTGTTGTCACGGCACTGGAACAGACCGAGGATAGTAATGTTTTTACAAATATTGATGGAGCAGTTATAGTTTAAAGCCGGACCAAAGCGAAAGCAAGGAGGCTTAAAATCCCGGATTGACTGAAGGGATACAACATGAATGGAGGTCAACAATTATGATGAGATCACTTTATTCTGGTGTAGCAGGTCTTAGGACACACCAGACAAAGATGGATGTAATAGGTAATAATATCGCAAACGTAAATACAATAGGATTCAAATCATCCTCAACACTTTTCAGGGACATTCTGTATCAAACGTCCTCAAACGCAACAGGCGCAACTCCTACAACAGGAGGTGTAAACCCAAATCAGATCGGTCTTGGTACAAAGGTTTCCTCAATCCAGACGAACATGACGGATAACGGTGCTGCACAGAGTACAAATAATCCGTATGACCTTATGCTGAACGGAGCAAGCTTTTTCATTGTTTCCCGTGGAGGCTCTCCAAGATTTACAAAGGTTGGTAACTTCACTGTTGACGGTGCGGGCTGTCTTGTTACAAGCAACGGATATCAGGTTATGGGCTGGCAGGTTGACCCGGAAAATCCAAACAACATTAAGAAGGACACGGTTTCTGCACTTTATCCTGAATCATTGGAAAATAAGACTTCTGCTCCTGAGATGACGTCAGAGGCACATATGAAGGGAAATATTGACTTTACGGATGTAAACCTTACATCGGTTGACGGTCATGTAATGTCACTTAACATATATGATAACCTTGGATTTAATTATACAGTTAAGTTTAAGCTTACCTTAGATGAGGATCAGGCTGATAAATCCCTTTACAACCTTCAGCTTATGTCAATCAAGGATAGCAACAACATTGAGATCATGGGTGGAGACGACGCTTCAACTCCTGGTGTTACGGAAGGTGGATATGCAGCAACAATAGGCGGCGGCAATTCTGTCCAGATTAAGTTTAATCCTGACGGCGGTAAATTTGAGTATGTAGGAGCGGCAGGACAGGACAGCGTGCTTTTACAGATAACGCCACTTCAGGGCAGTGACAAGGGAAATGTATTCCAGTCAGTGATAAACGGTGAAGCTGTACAAGGCATCAATGTTGACTTCCACGGACTTACGATGTATGAATCAGATGGAACCTGTACGGCAAAGGCTGTCAGAGGCTCAACGAACTCAGAGGGCGGCGGACGTGCAATGGGTGCACTTGAGGATGTGAACATTGATACGTCAGGAAAGCTGTTTGGAGTATACAGCAACGGCGAGACAAGGCTTATGGGACAGATTGCAGTTGCAAACTTTGTAAACCCTATGGCACTTGAGGCTGTCGGTGACAGCATGTATGTTGCAACACAAAACTCAGGTGAGTTTGACGGAATTGGTGTTGCTGTTGACGAGGATGGCGGTTCCATGGCACAGGGCGTTCTTGAGATGTCAAATACTGATTTGTCAAGAGAGTTTACGGATATGATTACAACGCAAAGAGGTTTCCAGGCAAATTCACGTATTATTACAACCTCAGATACTATGCTTGAGGAGCTTGTAAACCTTAAGAGATAAGGTTTTCCATACACAATTTTAAATTGATATAAGAGTCTGTCGCAGTAAAAAAATATTGCGACAGTCTCTTGTTTTTTTGTAGACATGAAAAAACAAATGTGCTATAATCTTTTATGTTAAAAATTTATACATAAATAATACGGCGTTTTTTGTTGGTTTTTATTTGGAAGGGCAGGTGCTGGTATGATTGAGGTTACAAGGCTTAACGGAACAAAAATTACTATAAATGCTGAACATATAGAAACTGTTGACGAGACGCCGGATACCGTTATTACACTGGTAAGCGGTAAAAAATTTATTGTGACGGAAAAAACGGAAGACGTTACAAATCTAGTAATAGAATACAAAAAGAAAACGCATATGATAAATGCGGTTGGATAGAGGTGAGATAAAGTGGATTTAGCTTCCATAATAGGTCTTATTTTAGCGTTTGTGCTTATGATTTTCGGTATCACAAACGAGAAAGGAATGGGTGCCCTTAGCTCCTTCCTTGACCCACCGTCTGCGCTTATTACATTCGGTGGAGCCTTCGGTGCAATGTTTGCTGCCAGCCATATAAAGAGCTTTCTGGCAGGACTGAAATCATTTTTGCTTATATTTAAAATGCCAAAACAGAGCGAGGGCGATACGATTAAGTCTATTATTGAATTGTCAAATCTTGCAAGACGAGAGGGACTTTTAGCGCTTGAGGAATCTGCAAACAATCTTGAAGATGAATTTATGAAGAAGGGCGTTATGCTTATCGTGGACGGTACTGACCCGGAGCTTGTAAGAAGCATACTTGAGGCAGAGCTTGTAAATGTAGACGCCCGCCATCAGGCTAACATACAATTTTGGAAAGGCCTTGGCGCCATGGGACCTGCATGGGGTATGATTGGTACGCTTATAGGTCTTATTAACATGCTTAAGGACTTGTCGGATCCTGACTCCATCGGACCGAACATGGCTGTTGCGCTCGTTACTACATTATATGGTTCCGTGCTTGCAAACTGGATTTGTACACCGGTTTCAACGAAGCTTGGAGCGCTGAATGATACGGAAATAAAACTGAAAGAGGTAATGATTGAGGGTATTTTATCCATACAGGCAGGAGAAAACCCTAGAGTTATAGAAGAAAAGCTCAAATCCTTCCTTTCTCCTGGTGAGAGAAAGGCAATGAGTGAGGAGGAACCGGCTAATGGCTAAGAGAAAAGACCCGCCGGCTGAGGAAGGCTCGCCGGCATGGATGGCGACATTCAGTGACCTTATGAACCTTTTGCTCTGCTTCTTCGTGCTTTTGTTTGCAAGCTCGACGATGGACGAGGGCAAGATACAAAAAATTGCCGCATCCTTTGACAATATTTCCTTTACGGTCATGGAGGATGGAAATGTATCTCTTGTAAACGGAGATATGATGTCGGGAGGTGTGACACAGATTCCTGATGTTTACAGTATTATGACGGAAGCAGGTAAAAACATTGAGGGAACGACAGGTGAAGAAAGCGTATCATCTTCTTCTGATGCTGAGAAGCTTTCCGACCAGGAGCTGAAAGAGGAATACGAGGCACGAGGAGAGGCACAATCCGAGGAGATGTACGAGGAAATTGTACAGCTCGCTGAATCCTACAGAATAGACACTATGATCAATATTGATTATAATGAACAGTACGTGGAACTGGATTTGGAGGGGTCGATTCTGTTTGAGTCGGGAAGCGCCCAGATAAGAGATGATCAAAAGCTGTTTTTACAGAAAATTGCCAGTATACTTACCAAGTACAAGTATTGTATAATTGAGATTGAAGGGCATACGGACAATGTACCTGTATCATCCTCCGCCTTTGAAAACAACAGGCAGCTTTCTACCGAGAGGGCAAGAAACGTATATGAATATATTATAGCTCAGGAAAATTTTATTGAGTCAAACATGAAGATTGCAGGATACGGGGAAAGCAAGCCAATCGCCTCCAATGCAACAGAGGAAGGCAGGGCGAAGAACAGGCGGGTATGCATCAAGATATATAACAGCCAAAATTCAGAGTAGATTAAAAGCTGAAGGGAGTCACATAATGAAAAAAAATCTTATAACCGTACTTATTTTAGCAATAAGTATTATAAACCTTGTTTTTAACATTATTTTATTCTTTGTCTTTATGCCGTCGGCGGCTAAGACAAACAAGCTGATCGGAGACATATCCGAGGTGCTTGACTTAGAGCTTACATCGCAGAGCGCTGCTTCGGCAGGAAAGGTGGATGTGAACAACCTTGTTAGCTTCCAGCTTGAGACAGCAAGCCCGATTAACCTTATATCGGATGATGGTGAAATTCATGCACTCAAGTATGGTCTTACATTAAAGTTGGATAAGACTGCGAAGGATTATGAAAAGGTAAATACTACACTTTCCGAATCTACGTCTTCTGTATATGACATGACGAGAAGCGTTGTAGGACAATATACATATAGTCAGGTTATTGATGTAAATGTACAAAGTGAGATAAAGGAAAAGCTGCTTGCAGAATTTAAGGAATATTTTAATACAGAATGTATTTATTCCGTTGAATTTTATGATTGGGTAGCACAGTAGACACTATGAGCTTAGGAGGTGAGATGTGTGGCAGACGTACTCTCACAAAATGAAATAGATAACCTGTTAAAGCAATTAAGCTCTGGTGAACTGGATGTTGGAGATATAGAGGAAACACCGACTGTAAAGGTCAAGGAGTACGACTTTTCAAGACCGGCTAAGTTTTCGAAGGAACACCTTAGAACCCTGGAGATTATATTTGAGCATTTTGGGCGACTTCTAAGCAGCAACCTTCCTGCATATTTTAGAAAGAATGTACAGGTTGAGGTTATGAACTCGGAGGCGGTAACGTATTCTGAGTTTTCAAATGCCCTTTCTAATCCGGTGCTTCTTGGAGTTGTCAATATGTCGCCGATGAAGGGCAACATTATTATGGAGATTGCAACAAATATAGGTTATGCAATTATTGACAGAATGCTTGGCGGGTTTGGAGAACCTCTTGACAAAATGAGAGACTTTTCAGAGATAGAGCTTTCCGTTCTCGAAAGGATTTTTAATATTATTATTGATTTGCTCAGGGAACCGTGGAAGAATGTTATTGAAATTGCGCCATATCTGGAAAGGATAGAGACAAATTCGCAGTTTGCACAGATTATATCGCCTTCCGAGATGATTGCCATTGTGACAATCAACATTAATATCGGCGGTGTTGAGGGACTTATGAATGTATGTCTCCCGTATATAACACTGGAAGATATTATGGATAAGCTGAATACCAAGTACTGGTTCTCAACGATGCAGGCAAGAGATGAGCAGAGTTATTCTGAGTTTATTGAAGCGGTGATTAACAAGGCGCAGATACCAATTTCAGCGGAGCTTGGAACGAGCACCATAATGGTTATGGATTTTATCAACCTTCAGGTTGGTGATATTATAAAATTAAATAAAAAAGTTGAAGATGAGCTTGATGTTTACGTGGGTAATATTGTAAAATTTAAAGCGTTACCGGGCTCATCGGAAAAGAAATATGCAGTTAAAGTTACAGAAATAATCAGAGAGGAGGAATAAAAGAGATGGACGGTATGTTATCTCAGGAGGAGATTAATGCATTGCTTGGCGGAGCGTCTGATGACAGCGCTGCTGGAAGTAATGGCGTAACACTTGCAGATGAAGAAAAAGATGCCATCGGTGAAATATCCAATATATGTATGGGTACGGCGGCAACAACTCTTTATTCCTTAGTAAACCAAAAGGTACTTATAACAACCCCTGTTGTTAAAATCAACAATTGGGAAAATTTGACTTCAAATTATGAGAAGCCTTGTGTTTTCATAAATATTTTCTATCGTGAGGGTATTGATGGAAACAATGTATTGATACTTAAGGAAGATGATGTTAAGATAATAACTGATTTGATGATGGGTGGGGATGGACTAAACCCGTCAGCCGAGCTTTCCGAGCTTCACTTTAGTGCAATCTGTGAGGCCATGAACCAGATGATGGGTTCGGCGGCAACCTCCCTTTCCTCCATGTTAAATCGTAAAATAGATATCAGTCCTCCTGAGGCAGATTTGGTGGACATGGCAGGAGATATTGATACATCGAAGGTAGATGTATTTCTTACCAGTGATTTCGTTGAGGTTACATTTAGAATGACCATAGGCGATTTGGTTGACAGTACGATTATGCAGCTCTACCCGATTGATTTTGCCAAGGAGTTATATAACATATTTAGTGCAGATGAAGGGGATGGAGCTTCACAGGCAGCACCACCGCCACCAGCGGCAGCACCGGCTCCTACACCACCACCGCAGCCACAACCACAGCCTCAACCGGCAATGGCGCAGCCACAGCCACAGCCGCAGATGCAGGGTATGCAGCAGCCGATGATGGGAATGCCAATGATGGGTGCACCGATGTCAGGGGCGCCAATGATGGGAATGCCGATGATGCCACAGCAGGATGTGAATGTACAAAACGTTCAGTTCCAGGCATTTAATTCGTTTGTTAATCCTGCCTTACAGCAGGAGAACATAGATTTAATAATGGATGTACCTTTGGAGGTTTCCGTTGTATTAGGAAGAACAAGAAAATCAATAAAAGAAATTCTTGATTTTTCTCCGGGTACAATCATTGAGTTAGATAAGCTTGCAGGTGAAGCCATAGATGTAATGGTAAATCAAAAGCTTGTCGCAAAGGGTGAGGTAGTTGTTATCGAAGAAAGCTTCGGTATCAGAATCACGGAAATTATTAAGGAAAAAATGTAAAAGGAGAATAAATTATGGCAAAAAGTATACTTATATGTGATGATGCAGCTTTTATGAGAATGATGATTAAGGATATCTTAGTAAAGAATGGCTACAATGTCGCAGGAGAGGCAGAAAATGGTGCAAAGGCTGTTGAGAAATATGCCGAGACAAAGCCGGATCTTGTACTTATGGATATCACGATGCCTGAGATGGACGGTATACAGGCATTGAAGCAGATTAAGGCCAATGATCCGAATGCGAGTGTTGTAATGTGTTCTGCAATGGGACAGCAGGCCATGGTTATTGAGGCTATACAGTCAGGAGCAAGAGACTTTATTGTTAAGCCGTTCCAGCCTGATAGAGTTCTTGAAGCTGTTAAAAAGGTAGTTGGTTAATCGTGTCCATTTTTCTTACCAATAGTATGGGAATTGGTGTTGTCTGGCAGACAATAAAGCTTATTCTTATTTTTATTATTATACTTGTTTTGGCGTATTATGGTACGAAGCTTGTTGCCGGATTTCACAAAAATTCTTTGAGTGGGAGAACAAACTTAAAAATAGTTGAGTCCATGAGTCTCGGTAACAATAAATTTTTGGTTGTTGTGGAGATTGATGGCTCATATTATGCATTGGGAGTAGGAAAGGACAATGTTACGCTTATTGACAAGCTGTCCGATTATACTCCCCGGGATGTGGAGGGCTTTCATGATGTAGATAATCCTAAAAAGAGCTTTAAGGATGTTCTGGCACAGTTTAAGACAAAATCAGAGGCTGATAATAAAAATCAGGATACGAAATAAGACAGATAAAGTGGGTTTTAGGATGAAATATAAAAAACTTTGCAAATATGTAATACTTTTTTTCATTGCTATAGTTGTTATATTTTCTGGCACAACTTCATATGCTACGGGTATTACCCCGGAAACCGATGCTGAGGAGGGCATGGATGAGGAATTTGACGATGATGACGGCGTTTCAGTAGGGCTTACGCTTGATACCAACTCTGATTCGACAACTCTTTCAGGTACCTTGCAGATTTTATTGGTTATTACAATAATTTCAATAGCTCCGTCAATATTAGTTATGGTGACGTCCTTTACGAGAATTATTGTCGTTCTTCATTTTTTAAGGACTGCAATAGGAACGCAATCGTCGCCGCCAAATAATGTATTGATAGGGCTCTCATTATTTTTGACATTATTTATTATGAGTCCGGTTTTCTCTCAGGTAAAGACGGAGGCGATTGACCCGCTTACGGCAGATGAAATCAGCCAGGAGGAAGCAATAGACAGATGTATACAGCCGGTAAGGGAGTTTATGCTCAGACAGGTAAGGCAGGAGGATCTTCGGCTGTTTATGGATATCGCTGACATGGGAACGGTTGAAAGCGTGAATGATATTCCCATTTCCGTTGTCATCCCGGCATTTATTATAAGCGAGCTTAGAGCCGCATTTATAATCGGCTTTTTGATATATATACCTTTTATTGTTATCGACATGGTTGTGGCGTCGGTGCTCATGGCAATGGGTATGATGATGCTGCCGCCTACGACAATATCCATGCCGTTTAAGATACTTTTGTTTATTCTTGCTGACGGTTGGAATTTAGTGATAGGACAGCTCGTTTCGTCCTTTAACTTCTGACATTTTTAAGTAGGATACGAGGTGATAAATTGTGACGACAGGCGACGTTATGGATGTAGCAGTTCAGGCTATATGGCTTGTGTTAAAGTGCAGTGCGCCGATGCTGCTTGTGTCTCTTATTGTTGGACTTGTAATCAGTATTTTTCAGACTGTTACGTCCATACAGGAGCAGACCTTGACCTTTGTGCCAAAGATGCTTTCCATTTTTTTGACGTTAATTATATGTGGTGACTGGATATTGACGAATATTCTTTCATTTATTCAGGATTTGTACAGCAGATTTGGAGAATTTGTGAGGTAGTATGTTGTGGATTTGACGATATCAACCTTAACATTAGAATCATTTTTGCTTGTGGTAGTAAGGACGGGCGCCTTTACTGCAGTTGCTCCGCTTTTTGGACACAGAAGTGTAAATGCAAGGCTTCGGGTACTGATTGCAGCATGTATTTCCCTGACCATTTTTTCCGCAAAGGATATCGCGCTTCCCGTTTATTCCTCGGTGCTTGGCTATTCCATGCTTGTTATTAAGGAAGCGGCAGTTGGGTTATCCCTTGGGTTTGTTGCAAGGCTTGTCATGTCAACCCTTATTCTTGCAGGCGAATTTATTGATAGGGAAATCGGCTTTACCATGTCCACCAACTTTGACCCAAGTACGGGGGCGATGGTTACGATTACGGCAGAGCTTTATGATAAGCTTATCTATGTCATCATCCTAATAACGGGAATGCACCATTACATTATAAAAGCCATAGCCCAGACCTTTGACATTATTCCCGTGGGTCAGGTAAATGCAAGCTTTGATAGGCTCTATGTAACCGTGCTTGATTTTATTATACAATATTACAATATTGGCTTTATGATTGCCATGCCAATCTTTATTTCTATGACAATGTTAAACGTAATTTTGGGAGTTTTGACAAAGAGCTCGCCGCAGATGAATATGTTTGCCATAGGAATGCAGATGAAGGTTATGATAGGAATGTTAGCGCTTACAATCGTTATTGTTTTTATCCCGGGAATAACAAATATTCTGATGGATAGAATGCAGACAATGGTTAATTCTCTGATTGGAGGCTTTTGATATGGAGTTATACGGCTCCGGCATAAAATATAATCTCCAGTTTTTTGCCCAGGATGGACAGGGCGGTGAAAAAACGGAGGAACCGACGGCAAAAAAAATTGAGGATACACGTAAGGAAGGACAGGTAGCTAAAAGTAAAGAGATTTCATCTGCGTTTTCACTTTTGGCGCTTTTTCTATGTCTTAGAATTTTTATAGGTTTTTTGGGCGAGCGGATGCAGGGCGTTTTTTTCTCCTTTTGGAGGGAAATGTCAATCTATCCAAAGGATGACTTTAACTCTGTAACTGCATGGCAGATTTTGCTTGATGCCGTCATATATCTGCTGATTACAGCGCTTCCCTTTTTGCTGGTGGCATTTATTGTTTCCTTTATGTCACAGAAGGCTCAGATTAAATGGATGGTAACGACAAAGCCGCTGAAGCCGAAGTTTAATAAAATGAATCCCATAAGCGGATTTAAGCGTATGTTTTCAAAGCAGGCATTGTTTGAGCTGCTTATGTCCATTTTTAAGATAACATTGTTTGCTGCCATAGCATACTCGGTTGTAAAGGACAATGTAGGCATTATTTTATCGCTGTACACCTTGAACATAAAGGATTGTCTTGGTATTTTGTTTGACCTTGTCATGGAGCTTGGAATTAAAATATCCTTAGTCTATATTGTACTAAGCTTTGCTGATTACATATTTCAGAGATGGAAGCACAAGCAGGATATTAAAATGACAAAGCAGGAGGTCAAGGATGAATATAAAAACCAGGAGGGAGATCCAAAGGTAAAGAGCCAGCAGAGGCAGAGAATGCAGCAGGCGTCAAGAAGGCGTATGATGCAGAGCATTCCTGAGGCAGATGTTGTAATAACAAACCCTACACATTTTGCAGTCGCACTAAAATATGACAATACGGTAAGTGATGCACCTGTCGTTACGGCAAAGGGAGCAGATTATCTTGCCTTTAAGATAAGAGATCTTGCCAAGGAAAATGGCGTGGAGATTGTGGAAAATAAACCACTTGCGAGGATGCTGTATTCCAATGTTGACATTGGAAGGGAAATACCGCCTGAGCTTTATCAGTCGGTGGCAGAAATTCTTGCTTACGTTTATGGAATAAAAAATAAAGCAAGCTAAGTCCTAAGGGGGTACCGGCGAAGCCGGGGGATTCCTTAGGACACGGCTCCGCACGAAGTGTGGAGTAATAACTATAGAGTATTACGAGAAAGGAGGTACAAAGGAATATGAGACGAAATGATTTATTTCTCGGTGTATATCTGTTAGCGGCAGTTATATTCCTTATTATTCCTATTCCCTCCGGACTTCTTGACGTGCTTATCCTTTTTAATGTTTCCATGTCGCTTGTTATCGTATTTAACTGCCTTTTTACGTCAGAGACGCTGAATATGTCGGGCTTTCCGACACTGCTTCTTTTTACAACCATATTCAGAATTTCCTTAAACGTATCTTCCACAAGACTGATTTTATCTACGGGAGATCCGGGACAGGTGGTACAGGTTTTTGGTTCCTTCGTAGGAGGAGGAAATCTTGTTATCGGCGCCATTGTTTTCATTGTGCTTATCATCGTCCAGATGCTTGTTATCAATAAGGGTTCTGAGAGAGTATCAGAGGTAACGGCAAGATTTACATTAGACGCCATGCCCGGCAAACAGATGGCGATTGACGCAGACCTTAACACAGGTGCAATCACTGACCAGGAGGCTATTGTAAGGAGAGAAAAAATACAGGCAGAATCGGCATTTTTCGGAGCCATGGATGGTGCCTCAAAATACGTTAAGGGAGACGCTACCGCAGGTCTTATCATTACGCTTATCAATATTGTGGGCGGACTTATCATCGGAATGACGTCCATGGGTCTTTCCATGAATGAGGCGCTTGACAAATTTGTTATACTGACAATCGGTGACGGACTTGTTTCACAGATACCGTCCATGCTTATCTCGCTTTCCACAGGTATTCTTGTCACGAAGGCGTCAAAGGAGGAAAATATAGGAGATATACTGATCGGACAGCTTTTTTCCATTCCGAAGGTTCTCCTTATGGTTGGAATTACCATGATTATTCTTGGTGCCATGACGCCCCTTAACCTTTTGTTCTGCGGCGCTTACGGCGTTCTTTTTATCATTCTTTCCTTCGCCATACGTGGAAGCCAGGAGGAGGCAGCCATAAAGGAGGAGGTTGAGGAGGAGGAAATCCAGGCAGATGAGGTAAGACGGCATGAAAATGTTAATTCACTGCTTCAGGTTGACCCTATTGAACTTGAGTTTGGTTATGGTATAATACCATTAGCTGACGTAAATCAGGGAGGAGATTTGCTTGACAGGGTTGTCATGATAAGAAGACAGATTGCCCTTGAGTTAGGTGCTGTCGTGCCGATTATAAGACTTCGGGATAACATACAGCTTAACCCGAATCAATATATTATAAAGATTAAGGGAATACAGGTCAGCGAGGGCGAGATACTGTTCGACCACTATATGGCAATGAACCCGGGCTATGTTGAGGATGAGATAACGGGTATTCCTACCTTTGAGCCGGCATTCCACCTTGAAGCAATGTGGATTACGGAATCTCAGAGAGAGCGGGCAGAGTCGCTTGGATATACTGTAGTTGACCCGCCGTCCATTATTGCGACGCACCTTACGGAGATTATAAAGGAGCATCTTGACGAGCTGCTTAACAGACAGGATGTACAAAATCTCATTGACAACATCAAAGAGACGAACAAGACCCTTGTTGATGAGCTTGTACCGAAGCTTTTAGGCGTAGGCGATATTCAAAAGGTGTTGCAAAATCTCTTAAAAGAGGGCATCTCAATCAGGGACCTTGTAACAATATTTGAAACACTTGCAGATTATGCGGCAACAAGCCGTGACACTGACATACTGACTGAGTATGTGCGCCAGTCCTTAAAGAGAGCCATATCAAACAAGTATTTTGGCGACAGCGAGACAACAACGGTTGTAACACTCGACCCGAAGGTGGAGCAGATGATTATGAGCTCCATTAAGCAGACGGAGCAGGGCGCATACATATCCCTTGACCCTGCAATTACAAAACAGATACTTGCCGCAACGGAAGCGGAGATACAAAAGCTTGAGAATAAGGGACAATCACCAATTATTATTACATCTCCGATTGTGAGAATGTATTTTAAGAAGCTTACAAACGATTATTTTAAGGATTTAATAGTTATTTCATACAACGAGATTGATTCCGACATAGAGCTTAAATCCGTGGGAGTGGTGACGATAGATGATAATTAAGAAATTTCAGGCACAGACAGAAAAAGAAGCAACGCTTATGGCGAAGGAGGAGCTTGGTCCTGACGCTATTGTAATGAATATAAAGACAATAAAGCCAAAGGGAATTTTCAGCCTGTTTAAAAAACCGAGAGTGGAGCTTACTGCCGCAATTGACGAAAATGCGTCAGAGAAAAAGGAGGCTGCCAAGAAGCAGTTTGCAAAGGCTGTGGAGGAGACACCTTACAAATTTGGCGATGATGTGTTTGCCTCGTCAGAGAGTGAGTACGCTGTTGAAACGCAAAATGCCATAGAGGAAAAGATAAACAACATTGCGAAGCTTTTGGAACAGCAGCTTGCAGCGCCAAAGGCTGAGCCTGAGAAGAAGGAGAAGCAGGAGGAGTCTGAAGATAAGAAGCCTGAGGAGGAGAAGACGGAGGAACAAAAGCCAAAGGCATTAGACCTTATCAGAAATCAGCTCATTGAAAATGAGGTAAAGGAAAAATATGCGGACGCCATCATTAACGAGCTTGAAAACCAAAGCGAAAGCCAGCCGATTGACAGCCTGCTTGCATACATTTACCAAAAGATAGTTTTAAAGCTTGGTGAGGTTGAATTAGTTAAATGCTCGGAAAACAAACCGAAAATTGTTTTCTTTGTCGGAAATACCGGCGTTGGAAAGACAACTACAATGGCAAAGCTTGCCTCAAAATTTAAGCTGGAGCAGAAGCTTGATATAGCCATGTTCTCACTTGATACCTATAGGATTGCCGCCATAGAGCAGATAAAAACCTACGCAAATATTTTAAATACCCCGATGGAGGTTGTGTACACGCCTGAGGAAATGAGAAAGCTTGTGGAAAAGTACAAGGATTGTGATTTGATATTTGTAGATACGGCAGGCAGGTCGCACAAAAACAAAGAACAGAAAAATGATTTAGATTCTATCATTGGCAGTGTTAAGGAATACGATTGTGAAATATTATTAGTAGTGAGTGCAACAACAAAGTACAGTGATTTAAAAAGCATTGCCGATGTATATGGTGATTTGTTTGACTATAAGCTTGTATTTACAAAGCTGGATGAAACAAGAGGCTTGGGAAACATACTAAATCTTAAGCTTGATACAGGGAAAAGCTTATCCTACGTTACATGGGGACAGAACGTGCCTGAGGATATTGGCGCATTGAACTCACAGGTGATTGCAAAAAAACTGTTGGGAGGTGCGGAATAAATGGATCAGGCATCAAAACTCAGACAGCTTATGGGGAACGAGGACAACAAGCAGCTTACGGATATTGAATATGGCAATTCAAACGCAAAGGTTATCGTTGTGACAAGCGGCAAAGGCGGAGTGGGAAAAACAAGCTTTTCCGTCAATGCAGCGATGGAGTTTGCAAGAAAAGGGAAGAAGGTAGTTGTATTTGACGCCGATTTCGGTCTTGCCAATGTTGAGGTCATGTTAGGCATAAGGCCAAAGTACAATCTGCTTGATTTGATACACAATAATATGTCTATGGAGGACATCATAACGCAGGGACCTGAAAATATTGGATTTATTTCCGGCGGTTCGGGTGTTTCTGAGCTGGCAACACTTGACAACGACAGTATTAAATTGTTAATATCAAAGATGGTACAATTGGATAAGATGTATGATATTGTTATTATTGATACAGGCGCAGGAATTACAGATTCCGTTATGGAGTTTGTGCTTGTTGCTCCAGAGGTTGTTCTTGTTGTGACGCCTGAGCCTACATCCATCACGGACTCTTATTCCCTGCTTAAGGTGCTTAGAAGAAAGGACAAATTTGACCCGCTGTTTAAGACGATAAATGTTGTTGTAAACAGAGCTTCAAGCGAGAACGAGGGCATTGAGGTATTCAATAAGATAAATACGGTTTCATCTAAGTTTTTAAATATCGATTTAAAATACATGGGGTTTGTGCCTCAGGATAAAAATGCGTCCTATGCCGTCATTGAGCAAAAGCCGGTTGTTTCGGCTTATCCGATGTCGCCTGCATCAAAGGCGATAGCCGAGATTGCTGATAAGCTGTTTCTCGACGACAGGGACGAATATGAAAAAAAAGAGGGGATTGCAAGAGTTTTCCTTAACTTTATTAAATCGAAAAGAAAAAAAATAAAATAAGTGTGTGAGGGTATAAGTATATGGTTATTGCTGTTGGAAACAAAATTGAATTGGTGCAGTTAGAGCAGATTATAAAAAATGATAAAAATAAAAAGGTATATGTCAGTAAGGTATACGATACCCTTTCTGAGGATACGCTTCAGATTGCAATGCCGATTTATGACGGTAAAATTGTTCCGTTGCCTGTTGATGAGAAATTTTCAGCATGCTTTTATACGACAAAGGGGCTTTTGCAGTGTAATGTTTTAATTACCTCAAGATATAAAAGCGGCAACCTCTTTTTCCTTGAGATATTTATGCTCGGGGAACCGGAAAAGGTACAAAGAAGGGAATTTTACAGATATAAGTGTGCCCTGCCTGCGTCGCTTCGGGTTGTGTCGGATATGGAATATGAGACGGGTGTTTACGAGGATATCGATGTTTCCGAGGATGAGCTTGAGTGGCAGCCGGCTAAAATACTTGATATAAGCGGTGGTGGAGTCAGGCTGGTGCAGAAGGCACACCTTGAAAAAAATGAGCTTGTAAAAATAAAATTTGAGATAGGCATGGTTGGAGAGATTATACGATTTAATCTGTTTGCGAGAATTTTAAGCAGTACAATTATGAATAATCAGACAAACCTTTATGAGCAGAGGCTTGAATTTATGAAAATTGCGCAGGAGGACAGGGATAAGATTATAAGATACATATTTGAAAACGAGAGAATTAATCGGGCAAAGGAATCGAGACTAGGATAATATGAAAAAAGTTTTAATAATTGATGACTCTGCACTTATGAGAAGGGTGCTTTCTGATATAATCAGTAAGACAAATAAATACAGTGTGTCATATACAGCATGCAATGGTCTTGAGGGACTTGATTTTATAGCGAAAAATCATGATTTGGATGTTATAATATGCGACCTTAATATGCCAAAGATGACCGGACTTGAATTTTTAAGGGCTTTGCATGAGAAGCATATTGATATTCCTGTGGTTATTTTCAGCTCCAGTGATGATTCGAAGGATACAATCACGGCACTTGAGCTTGGCGCCATTGAGTTTATAAAAAAACCGTCAGGCCATAAGGATGACGATTTCTTTGAGGACAGGATATACAAAGCGCTTGCCATGGCAGTCAGCCTGAAGGAAAAAAGAGTCAGGCATACGGCGGACAGGGAACGGGTCTTTGCCAATGAGAAAAAGCAAAGGATTACGGCGGCAAACCAAAAACCAACCCTTGACGTCAAAACAGGCAATAAGCTTGTTGCCATTGTCTGCTCCACAGGGGGTCCGAAGGCATTGCAGAGCGTTATTCCAAAGCTTCCTGCAAATATTGATGCGCCCATCGTGCTTGTCCAGCATATGCCGGCCGGCTTTACCGCTTCTCTTGCCGCAAGGCTTAATGATTTAAGCCATATAACGGTGAAGGAAGCAGAGGAGGGAGATACCTTGCAAAAGGGTACCTGCTACTTGGCAAAGGGCGGCAAGCATCTTACGGTTGTACCGAGTGGAAAAAATCATAAGATTGTATTTGATGATTCTGCTCCTGTGGGCGGCTTAAAGCCATTTGGAAATATTATGTATTACAGTCTGTGTGATACCGTATATGACGAGATAATCTGCGTGGTGTTGACGGGAATGGGTGCTGACGGAACAAAGGGCATCGCAAAATTATCTGAAACTAAAAAAATATATGTAATAGCGCAGGATGAGGAGTCAAGTACAGTGTACGGGATGCCAAGAGCCATATACGAGAAGGGCTTGACGGATTATGTGTGCGACTTAAACGAGATTGCAGATACTATTACGAAGAAAGTGGGTGTACGTTAATGGATTTAAGTCAATATCTTGAGATTTTTATTGACGAAACAAAAGAGCATTTACAGACATTGAATGATCAGGTGCTGATTCTTGAAGCTGAGCCTGAAAACATTGATACCGTAAATGAAATATTTAGGGCGGCACATTCCCTGAAGGGTATGGCCGGTACAATGGGCTTTAAGAGAATGCAGAGATTGACCCATGATATGGAAAATGTTTTTTCTGAAATCAGAAATGGTAAGCTGAATGTAAATGCTGACATGGTTGATATTGTATTCAAATGCCTTGATGCAATCGAGGGGTATCTTACAAATATAATTGAATCTGCCGACGAGGGTACTGAGGACAATGAGGAGCTGATTGGGCTTCTGAATGATGCCCTTGAGGAAAGCACGGATGCGGCGCCTGCCCAGGAAAAAAAGAAGGAGGCAGAGCCTGAAAAGGCATCTGATACACCGGCGACGGACGGAGACAAATGCAAATTCCGGAGTGTTCCTATCGCAGATTTTGAAAAAAATGCCATGCTTGAGGCAAAGGAAAAGGGAATGCATGTATATGCGGTTACCGTATACATTCAGGAGTCCTGTCTTTTGAAGGCTGCGAGGGCATTTTTAGTGTTTAAGGGCGTTGAGGAAAAGGGTGAGGTTATTAAATCCCATCCGAGTGCCCAGGATATTGAGGACGAGAAATTTGAGCAGGATTTTTCCATGTTTATCGTATCGGAAAAGTCTTTGGATGAAATAAAAAAGACAATTGAAAATGTGTCTGAAATCGAGGAGGCAGTCATTGAGGAATACGAAATTCCTGATACTGTCACGGAGACAGCGCCTAAGAGTGAGGAGCCGAAAAATAAGGCAGAGGAAGCACCAAAGCCTGCGGCAAGCGAGAAGAAGGAAGAAAAGAAGGCGGCGCCTGCAAAGGCTGCCGGAAAGCCTGTCGTGAACCGCTCGGTAAGAGTTGATATTGAGAAGCTTGATGATTTGATGAATCTCGTGTCGGAGCTTATTATTGCAAAAAATGGACTTGTTTCGGTTTCAGGCGTTGCGGCTGCAAATGACCAGAAGTTCAACGAACAGATCGAATATTTGGAGCGTATTACCACAAACCTTCACGAATCTGTCATGAAAACCCGAATGGTTCCTATTGAGAGTGTTGTAAACCGTTTCCCAAGAATGATAAGGGATTTGTCTAAAAAGCTCAACAAGGAAATGGAGCTTATTATGACAGGTGAGGATACAGAGTTAGACAGGACGGTTATCGATGAAATCGGCGACCCGCTTATGCACATGCTTAGAAATGCAGCGGACCATGGTCTTGAGTCTACCATAGACAGATTAAGAATTGGCAAGCCGCAGATTGGAACGATACGTCTTGATGCATATCAGGATGGAAATAATGTTACAATTGAGGTTTCGGACGATGGAGCCGGAATTGATGTTGAAAAAATAAAACAAAAGGCGATTGATAAGGGAGCGATAACCGAGGAGCAGGCAGAATATATGTCTGAGAAGGAGGCGGTTGACCTTCTGTTCCAGCCGGCATTTTCGACTGCCGAGAAAATATCGGACGTTTCGGGACGTGGCGTAGGACTTGACGTTGTAAAGAATAAAATAGAGGGTCTTGGCGGAGATGTGGAGGTTGCATCAAAGCTCGGCGAAGGAACGACATTTATTGTAAGGCTTCCACTGACGCTGGCAATTATTCAGGCGCTTATGGTTGATGTGTGCGGAGAAAAATATGCGCTGCCGTTAAATTCAATCGTAACCCTTGAGGAGATACTTCCTGAGGATATAAAGTATGTACATACAAAGGAGGTAATAAACCTTCGTGGACAGGTAATTCCTCTTGTAAGGTTAAACGAGGTGCTTGATGTTCCTGACAACGAGACAGGAGATGAGGATTCCGATGATGAGGGACTTGTTGTTGTCATTGTAAAGAAGGGTGACAAGCAGGCAGGGCTTGTTATCAGTAAGCTTATCGGACAGCAGGAAATCGTTATAAAGCCGCTTGGTAAGTTTATACACGTTCCAAAGCTGATTAGCGGCGCAACCATTTTAGGAAATGGTGACGTAGCCCTTATCATTGATTCAAATACTTTAGTTTAGGAGGTGCCGTATGGATAACAATCAGGTAAATGCAAACAGAAAGCAATATATTATTTTAAGATTTGACAGTGAGCAATACGGCATAGATATTTCTTATATAGACAACATTGTAAGATTGCAGCCGATAACGAGAGTACCGCACTCGCAGTCATATTTCCTCGGCGTAATCAATCTCCGTGGCGAGATTATACCCGTTATGAGCATGAGAAGAAAGTTTGAGCTTGAGGATGTTGAAAACACGGGAAAAACACGTATCCTAATCATCAAGGCTGAAAATGCCAAGATAGGCGTTTTAGTTGACGAGGTACGGGAGGTTGTAACCCTTGACGAGGAGGAGATTGAAAAGCTTACCTCGGATGACTCAAGGACATATCTTACCGGTGTTGGCAAGTACAATGACACGCTTATTTCGCTTATTAATATAAGCGGTTTGGTTTCTGATATTGATAATGAATGATAAGGTGGTGATGAAATGGATCAAGCAAAGGAAGAAATCTCTGACGTTGTAAAAAATGCCCTTGCCGAGATTGGAAATATTGGAGCAGGAAACGCTGCAACGTCACTATCTACCATGCTTTCAGCAGAGCTTACCATGTCTCCTCCTCAGGTGGACATATATGATTTTAATGAGCTGGAGAACATTTTAGGCGGACCTGACCAAACTGTGGTAGGGGTACTCAGTATGGTTGAGGGCGATATGCAGGCCATGATATTATTTGTTATGGGCATGGATGACGCAAGGCATTTGGTAAGGTCACTTATGGGTACGGAGCTTGACTGGCAATCCGAGATGGGGCTGTCATCAATTGCCGAAATTGCAAACATACTCATAGGCTCTTATTCAGGCTCCCTTGAGATGCTTTCAGGCATGAAAATAAGATATGGGCAGCCGTCCCTTTGTGTGGACATGGCAGGCTCCATTTTAAGCGTGCCTTGTATACATTTTGCAAGAGTAAGCGATAAGGCACTGCTGATTAATTCTCATTTTAAGGTTGGAGAATATGAGATAAATGGTTACATTATGATGGTTTCGGAAACGACCTCATATGATACATTTTTAAATAATTTGGGAATAGGAGGTGTTGGCTCTAATGGCTAGCTCGATTATAGTCGGGATAGCTGATATGAAGATTTGTAAAGCACCAGATACAATAACAACTCTTGGTTTAGGTTCCTGTGTAGGAATCGTTTTATATGACAGAGCTGCTAAAGTTGCGGGATTAGTTCACATCATGCTTCCTGACAGTACAAAGATAAAACAAAACCAAAACAAGTTGAAATTTGCTGACACGGGAATAGATGCACTTGTTGCACAGTTACAGGCTATGGGTATCAGCAGATTTTCCTTAAAAGCAAAAATAGCAGGAGGAGCTAAAATGTTCGCCTTTAACTCAGGCACATCAGACCTTGGCTCCATAGGCGATAAAAATGTAATGGCGGTTAAAAGTAAATTGAGATCCCTCGGCATTGCAATTGTGGCTGAGGATACGGGGCTTAATTACGGAAGAACAATCGTATTTAATCCGGAAACCTGCGAGCTTACCATAACAAATGTGGGTAGGGACTCTAAAATTATATAAGAACAGAGGTTGTCTTAAATTGGATAAGAAAGAGAAATATAAATATGCAAGAGCTTTCGTCGTTCTTTTGGCTGCACTTATTACAATGATATTGAATCTGAAGTATAAAAGGGATTTGATGCAGTCATTGCTCATATTGCTTGCAGTTATTGTAGTTTTTTATGTGATTTCTTCCTCTGCCATTTACCTGATAGATAAAATTGCAGGTATGGGTGCAAAAAAGGAAGTTGTTGAGGAAAATGAGGCTTCTGAGGACGAGGAGCCTGTAGAGGATGCTGCGGAGGATAATTAGTAAAAGGGGTGTAACATGGCCGTATTGGATAATAAGGAACGGTTATGGATTGAGTATAGTCATTCCAAAACCAGTGTTATACGAGAGCAGATTATAATTGAATATGTGCCGCTTGTTAAGGTCGTAGCAGGAAGGTTAAGCATTTACCTTGGCTCAAATGTTGAATATGAGGACTTGGTAAGCTACGGTATTTTTGGTCTTATCGATGCAATTGATAAGTTTGATTACGGGAAGGGCATAAAATTTGAAACCTATGCAAGTCTCAGAATCAGAGGTGCCATTCTTGACCAGATACGAAAGCTGGACTGGATACCGAGATCTGTAAGACAAAAGCAGAAGGCGATAGATGCCGCCATAAAAAAGCTTGAGGCAGACAAGGGACCAAATTATACAGATGAAGATATTGCAAGAGAGCTTAGCATAACAGAGGAGGAGTATTCCTCATGGCTTGGACAGACAAATATATCAAACGTGTCCTCGCTGGAGGATTTTTTGGAGCAGGGCAATGAGGTCAAGTCTTCGGGAAATCCTGCATACATGAGAATAGAGCCTGAAAATGTAGTGATGGAAAAGGAAATTAAAAAGTCGCTTACAGAGGCTCTCGAAGCCCTTACGGAAAAGGAAAAGACAGTTGTTTTGCTATATTATTATGAGGAGCTTACCTTAAAGGAGATAAGCAGGGCAATGTCCGTATCCGAATCAAGGGTTTCACAGCTTCACTCAAAGGCACTAAAGAAAATGAAAACATTTTTAGGCGATAATTTTGCCGTATTAATGGGATAGGAGATCGTATTTGAAGTATAAAAATTCTTTTTTTAAAATTGAAATGAAAGAGGATGGAACATATTTAGTTATCTATCCGCCGGTCAGTGATGGAAAAACTTTGGAAACAAAGGAGATTACGGAATTTCTTGACAGCAGGGGCTGTTATGGCTTTGAAATCAAGAAAATACGTGAAATGATTGATGCTACAAAGGAAAAGCCGTCCATGATGAAGGTGTCCGACACAAAGATTGAGCCTTTTGATGAAAGTGCAAAGGTTACGGTTTCAGAGGACAGAATGACGGCATACATCCGCTTTTATCCGCCGTCCACAGACGGAAAGCTTATGGATAAGCGGGAAATTCTCGGAGAATTAGAGCACAATAATATCAAGCACGGAATTGTGACAAAGGTGCTCGATATATTTGTTGCCGCACGTCAGTACTGCCTTGACATTCCGATTGCAAGGGGTACAAAGCCTACGCCTGCAAAGGATTCAAAGATTGAATATTTTTTCAATACAAGACCGCTTGCAAAACCAAAGGTTTTGGAGGATGGCAGTGTTGATTTCCACAACCTTAATATCTTTACAAAGGTAAAAAAGGGAGATTTACTTGCAAAGCTTACGCCCCATGCTGAAGGCATAAAGGGAAAGGACGTTTTTGGCGTTGATGTGGCATCAAATAAGCCAAAGGTTTTGTTTTTAAAGTATGGAAGAAATATAACCATCAATGAAGATAAGACGGAGATTGTAAGTGATGTTGACGGCGACGTTGCCCTTACGGATGATACGGTCTTTGTTGAGGATACATATACTGTTGCTGCGGACGTGGACGTTTCAACAGGTAATATTGAGTATGAGGGAAATGTCCTTGTAAACGGAGCCGTAAAGTCAGGCTTTTCGGTAAAGGCAAAGGGTAATGTACAGATTAACGGCGTCGTTGAGGCTGCTGAGGTTTCAGCAGGCGGAAACATTGTCATAAAAAGAGGCGTTCAGGGAATGGGAAAGGGTACCCTGAAGGCAGGCGGAGATATTTGTGCACAATTTTTTGAAAGCACACAGGTAAAAGCCGGAGGCAATGTTATTTCGGGCTCCATTCTGCACAGTACCGTTGAATCCGGCGGTAAGATAATCGTAAGCGGAAGAAAGGGCTTTATCGTTGGCGGCGAGGTTAAGTGTGAAACTACGCTTGAGGTAAATACCATCGGCAATAAGATGGAGACGCAGACTATCATAAAGGTAGGCGTAAATCCGGGACTGCTGGATCAGATAAAGGCAAGAGTGATTGCAGGCGACGATTTAGGACAGCAGATTGATGAAATAAAAACATATTTGGATGTGTATAAGCGCAAGGTAAAAAGCGGAGTGACCCTGCCGCCTGAAAAGTTAAAGCAGATTAAGACCTATAGCGGTCAGCTCAAGTCGCTTGTTGCTGAAAAGACGGAAAATGACGAAAATTTAAGCAAGTTAAGACAGCAGCTTGAATTTGGAAGGAAAGGCACCGTAAAGGTGTATGGATATGCTTTCCGTGGCGCATGCGTAAATATATCAAGTCAGGTTTATCATGTCAAGGACAGGGATGCACATTGCATATATAAAATAGTAGATGGAGATATTAAACCTAGTGTGTTATAGTATAGCATGATGTTCAACAGAAAGGGATGGTTGATATGATATCGCCGATAATTGCAACGCAAAATTCAATGCCGATTGCCTCGATACAGCAAAATAATGATGCACAAAGTACCCTTCAGACTGCAAATGCCCAGGCACAGGTGAAGGAGGAGGAACGGCAGAGCTACGAAACTGTTGTGAAAAAGGATGAAGCCGTTTTTTATGAGCAGCATCATGACGCAAGAGAGGAAGGCCGCAATAAATATGTCAACCTTTACACCAACAAGAAAAAAAAGAAGGATGGTGAAAAGGAAGAAAAGGAACAGCAGGCAGTTACAAGAATTAATTTCGATATAAAAATATAAATTAAGATACGATAGGAGAAAAAAATGTCATCGGTTGTTATTGTACTAATTATAATTGGGCTGGCTTTCATATTTGTAAGCTATGCATTTGCCAGTAAATTTGAGAAGCAGGCTGTGGAGGACGAAGGACCTATAGAGATTCCGGATGAGCTTACGGAGGAGCAGAAGGAAAAAATTTCAAAGCTGATTAATGATTTTATGTATGAGGCTGTTGACCGCAAGCTTGACGAGGTGGAATACCAGTTTGCAGAAATTGTGAATGAGAAAACCTTGGCACTTGGAGACTATGCTGTAACAGTAAATGATGAAATCTCAAAAAATCATAATGAGGTTGTATTTTTGTACAGCATGCTTTCCGATAAGCAGAAGGAAATCATGACAACGGCAAATATGGTTGATGAATACAGGAAGGAAGTTGAGACCTTTGTGGAAAGAAATAACCTGACTGTTATGCCAAACAGGGAAAACCAGGAGCTTGAGGAGGAAATAAAGGAGCTGGATGACAGCCTTCTTGATGAGGAGAATTTGGAGGAAGCCGTAAATGCGATGGACAGCAACAGCAAGGATATAATTCTTGAAATGCACAAATCGGGTCTTAGCATTCTTGAAATTGCCAAGCATTTAGGACTTGGAGTCGGTGAGGTTAAGCTTGTTGTAGATTTATACCAAGGAGAGCATGAGTAATGAATTTTAAATATTTTTTAAGAGGACTTGGAGCCGGAATTGTGTTTACGGCAATTATAATGCTGGCGGCATATATGACAAATGGCTCGTATAAAATGAGCGATAAGGAGATAATGGAAAAGGCTGAAGCTCTTGGTATGGTGACAACGGAGGAAATTCCAATTGTAAGTGATACAGGCTCCGAAACTGCAACCGATGAGCCGACAACCAAGATGCCGACGACCGAGGCGACCACGGAAGCTGCGTCAACTGAGGATACGGAGGAAGCTGCGTCAACAGAACAGCCGACGACAGCGGCGACTACGGAAGCAACTACAACGGAAGCAGCTACGACTACGGAGCAGGCTGCCATAGATACAGAGTATACCAAGGCGACGATAACGGTACGCTCCGGTATGGGTTCCTATGAGGTTGCTGTTTTGCTCAAGGATGCAGGCATCATAGATAACGCATCAGATTTTGACTCCTATCTTATCAGAAACGGATATGCAACACAGATACGCATTAAGTCACAGGAGTTTAACAGCAATATGTCATATGAGGACATTGCAAAGCTCCTTGTAAAAGAGTAGAAGGTAAGGTAATTCGGAGTAATTTCCTATAAAAAAAGTGCTTGCGGGCACTTTTTTTTTATGCTATAATCGACTTTGTGTGAAAAAACATGTGGGTGGATAAGTAGAAGGGTGCCACTGAAACGCCGGTGGTTTCTATAAGTTACTCCGTTACAGGTAACACTGGCAGGGGATTAATTTTGAAGCTCACAGAAGTTAAAACCAAGGAGGTATAGTATGAGCGTTATTTCAATGAAACAGTTATTAGAGGCAGGTGTTCATTTCGGACATCAGACAAGAAGATGGAATCCTAAGATGGCTGAGTATATTTATACTGAGCGTAACGGAATTTACATCATCGACTTACAGAAGTCAGTCGTAAAGGTTGACGAGGCATACAAGGCTGTACTTGACTGTGTTGCTGACGGCGGCAAGGTGCTTTTTGTAGGTACAAAGAAGCAGGCGCAGGATTCTGTAAAGGCTGAGGCAGAAAGATGTGGCATGTATTATGTAAACCAAAGATGGTTAGGCGGCATGCTCACAAACTTTAAGACAATTCAGACAAGAATTGAAACATTAAGAAAGTACGAAGCTATGGAGGCTGACGGTACATTTGACGTGCTTCCGAAGAAGGAAGTTATTGAGATTAAAAAAGAGATGGACAAGCTTGAGAGAAACCTTGGCGGTATCAAGGATATGAAGACAATTCCTGACATGATATTTGTAGTTGATCCACGCAAGGAAAAGAATTGTGTGCAGGAGGCTCATGCACTTGGCATTCCGCTTGTTGGTATTGCAGATACAAACTGTGATCCTGAGGAGCTTGATTATGTAATTCCTGGAAATGACGATGCAATCAGAGCAGTTAAGCTTATTGTTTCTAAGATGGCAGACGCTGTTATTGAGGCTAACCAGGGTGCAGATGCAATGACGCCTGAGGAGGCAGAGTCCATGGAGGCTGATGCCGAGGAGGAAGCTGCTGAGGAGGCATAAATTGCTTCGTCCAAAGTGTCATTTGGCAGTATAAAGAGTGTTGAAGGCACTTTATTCCTTTGAATTTCCTATAGGCACGCTCCTTGTGGAGCCTGCTAAGATACGAACTGCAGCGTCAAAGACGCTTTGTTCCTTTATAAGAAAATTCTTTGAATTTCCTTATAAGGCAGGATTAAAAATCCTGCTAAGATACGAACTGCAGCGTCAAAGACGCTTTGTTCCTTTATAAGAAAATTCTTTGAATTTCCTTATAAGGCAGGATTAAAAATCCTGCTAAGATACGAACTGCAGCGTCAAAGACGCTTTGTTCTACAATTCATAATATTGATTAATGTTTAATTTAGTTAGGAGGACTATATAGATGGCAGCTATTTCAGCTAGTATGGTTAAA
>JAMPEW010000040.1:0-16931 GCA_023664775.1 Clostridium sp.
AATCGGTTTCCTCCTTTAACTAAATACCGCAGGAGGTTACCCAAATCTGTTTTGCTGGAATTATTCTTGTACTAAAATAAAATCCCCAGCAAACCGTCTGCATACAGCATCCTTCTCAAATACGGACAACCCCTCTGCTTAAATTGTAATGTAGTGAACTCAAAGCATCGAAGTTCCGAATTTTTCTGATTTTTTGATGAGGCATCTGCCCCAAAACAGAATTGAAAGATTTATGCTTTAATAAGATGATAACATAAGATTATATATAATGCAATATATTTTTTTCTATAGAAACATATGAAAATAGGAGTCAGTCAATATCCTATTACATCTTTTTCGACTTCTTCTAATACCGCTTTCGGTATATCGGATATTTCAAGCAAATAAACTATATTAAGTCTCGGATTGAAAATACCCAATTTCTTTATTTCCTTAAATTCCTCATGGATAGAGTGATTTCCCATAATGTAATACATAAGCAACTGCAATGTATGGTCTTTGTTGGGCTTGCTTTTCGATACCTTAAAATCCCATAGGGTATCTTTTGTTAAGAAATCTCCATCTCCCGAAGAAACAGTATCAGTATATCCACCCTCAAAAGTAAATCCATCTGTGGTTATTGGTCCATATTTCTTAAAAAATTCAACACTTCTCTTAACCATTATTTCTATGTTTTTGACGGTATCGGTATCGGGGTTTGTTTCGTCTGCACCTTTTGCCATTATTGCACCTATAGGGTTTCTACGCCAAACATCATAAGTTACCATTTTACAAGCGTTTATAATTGATTTTTCATCAAGTCCTTTTATTTCGGACAATAAGCCCTCAATCTTTTTCAAAGCACCCGATTGTTTAAACATTATTTCTGCCAATTCTGCACCTTGAATAGAAATTCTGAAAGCCTCTTTAACTGGCGTACCCATACAAAATCTTGTAAGATAGTCAACTGCCATTCCTATAACCGTAGCATGGACATTCTCGCTTTCGTTCAATATCAATCCATCATCAATTTTAATAATATTAAAATCAGACGGTTTAATATATCCTCCCATTGGTTGTTTAACTTGTTTTATCCTTTTAGTTACAGAATACATACTACATCCCCTTCTTAAAATAATTCGTACCTACAATTCAAAAGGCGTAACCTGATACACGTAATAATTCAACCAATTTGTATAAAGCGTATTTGCATGGCATCTCCATGACTTAATCGGCTTATTATCAGGGTTATCGTCAGGGTAATAATTAACAGGAATGTCAGGGTTTATCCCCTTCGCCAAATCCCGTTTGTACTCCTGATCCAATGTCAGGGTATCATATTCAGGGTGTCCCGTCACAAATATGTTTTTTCCTTCCTCTGCTATGATAAGGTATGGTCCCGTTATTTTTGATTCCGCAACAATTTCAAGGAGTGGATTGTTTACAATGGCTTCCTTATCCACGCCTGTATACCTTGACTGGGGAACAAGAAATGAATCGTCAAAGCCACGCACCAGGGGCGTTCTCTTATGAAATGTATAATGCTTGTACACGCCTGATAATTTCTTCTCAAGCCGTATTTTTGAAACACCGTATCTGTAGTAAAGACCTGCCTGCGCACCCCAGCATATGTGAAGCGTTGATGTGACATTGTCCTTTGACCAGTCCATAATCTGTGTCAGCTCGTCCCAGTATTCAACCTCCTCAAATTCCATAGTCTCAACAGGCGCTCCCGTAATAATCAGACCGTCCCATTTTCTGTGTTTTATACTGTCAAAATCCGTGTAAAACCGTTCAAGATGTGACTGGGACGCATGCTTTGCCTCATGTGATACCGTCCTGATAAATGAAATATTTACCTGTATGGGTGTGTTTGAGAGGCTTCTTAAAAGCTGAAGCTCCGCATCCTCCTTCAAGGGCATCAAATTTAAAATGAGAATGTCAAGCGGACGAATATCCTGACGCATGGCACGATTTTCGTCCATCACAAATATATTTTCCTGTTCAAGTATTTTCTTTACCGGCAAATCGTTGTCAATCCTTATAGGCATATTTATCATCCTTTCCTCTGTGTATTAAGTCCTAGTTCATATTAAGAAAATCCTCCTCGGATATAATCGGCACACCTAAAGACTTTGCCTTCTTGTTCTTAGAAGAACCCGATGTGACATCATTATTGATAAGATATGACGTCTTAGCAGAGACGCTTCCTGCAACCTTTCCGCCTCTGTCCTCAATCAGCTTCTTTAATTCATCCCTGTTGGCAAATGTATTCAGGGAACCGGTTATAACGAAGGTTTTGCCCTCCAAATCCTGCGGGGTATTATTTTCCTCCTCAACAATAGTAAGCTCTGCCAAAAGCTCCCTGAGGCTTTTTACGTTGGCTTCATCTGCAAAATATGCAACAATGCCTTCCGCAATCACACCGCCGATGTCTTTTATCTCCGTAAGCTCCTCCACGTCAGCATTTATAATATCCTCGATGTTATTTTTAAAATGCCTGCAAATAAGCTTTGCCGTTGCATTTCCAACGTTTATGATGCCAATTCCATAAAGGACACGGTAAAAGGTAGTATTTCTCGATGCGTCAATGGAGCTTATCATATTTTCGTAGGATTTTTCACCAAAGCCCTCCATAGTAACTATATCGTCACGAAAACGCTCCAGTTTATATATGTCCTTGAAGTCCGTGATAAAGCCCCTTTCAATAAATTTCTCAAGGGTCTGCTCGGAAAGCCCTTCAATATTCATCGCATTTCTTGATACAAAATGCGTAAACAGCTTTATCTGCTTTGCAGGGCAGGACGGGTTTGGACAGTAAAGCGTCTCCACCTGATTTTCATTTTTTATCACTGCCTCTTTTCCACAGGCAGGACAAATGTCCGGTATTACAAGCTTCCCACTTCTCGTAAGATTTTCACTTATCTGCGGAATAATCATATTTGCCTTGTATACCTTTATTGTATCACCGATTCCAAGGGCAAGCTGCTTTACAATGCTTACGTTGTGTATGCTTGCACGGCTGACTGAGGTTCCTTCAAGAAATACCGGCTTAAATATGGCGACGGGATTAATCAGCCCTGTTCTCGACGGGCTCCATTCAATCTCAAGAAGCTCTGTCTCTGCCTCCTCGTCCGCCCACTTAAAAGCAATGGAGTCTCTTGGAAATTTCGAGGTTACGCCAAGACTTCTTCCGTAGACAACATCATCATAGGAAAGCACAAGCCCGTCTGACGGCACATCATTTTCAGTAATCTTATCTGCAAAAAGCCTTACAGCATCTCCTATGCTGTCCCTTGTGACCGTCATATGCCACACCACGTCAAAGCCAAGCCCCGCAAGGAAATCAAACCTTCCCGTCATTGAGTTGTTAATCGTTTCATCCGATATATCCAGCATATTAAATGCATAAAATCTTACGTTGCGGTTTGCAGTTACCTCATTGTTAAGCTGTCTTACGCTTCCGCTGCATAAGTTTCTCGGATTTTTGTATTTTGCATCCGCATCCTCTATTGCAGCGTTTATTTTATTAAATTCCGAATAGGTTATAACAGCCTCGCCCCTGATAATAAGCGTTTCCGTATATGGAATTTTGGAAGGGATATTGACAAATACCCTTGCATTATTTGTTATGACCTCTCCTACCTCTCCATTTCCTCTTGTAACAGCTTTTACAAGCGCTCCGTTTTCATAGGTAAGCACAACCGTAAGCCCATCCAGCTTCCACGATAATACGCCCTTTTTATCGCCAAGCCACTCTCCCAAATCCTCCACGCTCTTTGTCTTGTCAAGGGAAAGCATCGGGGCCGCATGTGCCTCCTTTGGAAGCTCACTGAGTATCTCATAGCCTACCTTTGCAGTGGGACTTCCCGAAAGCCTGATGCCCGTCTCGTTTTCAAGCGCCACAAGCTCGTCATAAAGCCTGTCATACTCCAAATTGCTCATAATCTCCCTGTCCTGCTGGTAGTATGCCTTTGATGCCTCATTTAAACTATGCACAAGCTCTTTGATTCTATCTGTTTTATTCATAACCTGCCCCCTATCAATCCTTTTCCAATGCCTTACGCAGCCTAAGCTCCTCCTCGCCTGTGACCCTTCTATACTCACCGGGCTTCAGGTTGCCTAGCACCACATTCATTACCCTGACACGTTTCAGATGGACAACCCTGTATTCAAGTGCCTCGCACATTCGTCTTATCTGTCTGTTTAATCCTTGGGTCAGTACAATTTTAAATGTTCTGCTGCCCGTTTTTATAACACGGCACTTTTTTGTAACAGTGTCAAGAATCGGCACTCCGCCTGCCATTTTTTCCAGAAATTCCTCCGTCAAATCCTTATTTACACGGACCAAATATTCCTTTTCGTGATTGTTTACCGACTTTTGTATTTTATTTGCAAGCTCCCCGTCATTTGTAAGAAGCAAAAGCCCGCTGGAATCCTTGTCAAGCCTTCCGACATAATTTACCCTTTCAGGAAAATCAATATGGTGGAATATGCTGTCCTTATCCGCCTCCTTTGAGGTACATACAAGTCCAAACGGCTTGTTGTATGCATATATGACCTTTTTTGTAACCGGTCTTACAGGCTTTCCCCTGTAGCATACCCTGCTGTCAGGAAATACCCTGCTTCCCAAGGTGGCGGCCGCTCCGTCAATTGTAACCTCGCCACGCTCTATGATAGTATCTGCCTGTCTCCTGGAACAAATACCTGCCTCGCTTAAATATTTATTCAATCTGATACCCTGTTCATCACTCATGCTTTAAATCCTCTTATCTGCCATTTATGCTTAAAAGCTGCAAAACTCCTTATTTGGGACACTGAGCCATTTTATATGCTGCCACTATGTAAAAGGGACTGTACATCACAATCCCTTTACTGTCCGTTTTCCTGTATTTTGTTGTAAAGCCTTGCAAATTCCTCATCACTTTGCACACAAGCCTCTATGTCGTCATTGACGCTTTTATATAACTCCTGTATGTATGAATTTTTATATGCCGCATCAATACATGCCTGAATCTCAGCGTCATCCCCGCGGTTATCAATCAGATAACCGTCGTCCGTCTTTTTTACATAATAACAATTTACATTCAGCGGACTGCATTTTATTTTACTTTCCTCAGACATTTTCATGTTGGCAACGACACATACAATTTTATCCTCATTGCCCTGTATCTGAAGGGTGTAGCAGATTATATTTTCATATCCTACAATCAGCTTTGCCTTCTCAATATATTTTGCCATATCGGAAAATTCGTCAGACCTTGTGACAAGCGTAACGAGCACCTCTCTGTCACATGCCGCCTCAGCCTCAAGATATGCCGCAATCAGTGCATTGATTTCAGGGTAGGCATTTACCTCATACATGCCCTCCGAAACCTTTAATGTGCCTGACGCTGCCTTATTATTTTTCCATTTTTTTGCAAAGGAGAGAAACCCATCACTGAAATAAAAATAAAAAATAAGTGCAAGCAATATAAAAACAAGCCAGCCAAGAAATAATGCCATGCCTGCAATTCCCTTATTCTTTTTCTTTTGTTTGCTCACAATGGTCCCCCTTTACTTCATGGGTCGGTCATAAGGCATCCACCATGCTTTGCATGGTCCCCCTTACTTCGTGGGTCGGTCATAAGGCATCCACCATGCTTTGCATGGTCCCCTTGCTTCGTGGGTCGGTCATAAGGTATCCACCATGCTTCGCATGGTCCCCCTTATGACATACTGCACCAGAGAGGAATCGAACCTCCGCACATGGCTCCGGAGGCCATTGCTCTATCCACTGAGCTACTGATGCATAGCTTTTTGTTTGTCTTTTTCAAGCTGGTTTTTTAGCTCATTTATGCTGTTGAATTTTATTTCGCCGCGCAGAAAGCTTTTTATGCTTACTGTTAAATCCCGCCCATATAAATCTCCGGAATAATTTATGATATGGGTTTCGACACGTGTAACCTTGTCTGTGTCTGTCGTAGGATTTTGACCTATATTTGTTATGGCTTTGTATATCACATTGTCAATGCATACAGAGGAACAATATACTCCGTCAGCAGGAAGCAGCTTATCCTTCGCAGGTATGATATTAGCCGTGGGAAACCCAAGCTCCCTGCCCAGCATTTTGCCGCGGGTTACCGTTCCCGATATGGAATACTCCCTTCCCATATACAGAGATACCCGTTCCATATCCCCCTGCTCAATCAATGTCCTGATAAGGGAGGAGCTTACGGTAATATTATCTATCATAAGCTTTTCAAATGCAATGACAGAAAAGCCAAGCTGTTCTCCAAGCCTTCTTAATGTATTTACGTCGCCGCTTCTTTTACAGCCAAACCGAAAATCCTCACCCACAACTACATATTTTGCTCCAAGCCTGTCCACAAGAATTTTTTTTACAAAATCCTCCGGCGGCATTTTTGCAAACGCAGGGGAAAACTCGCACTCGGCGGCTATCTGTATGCCTGCATTTTCCAATATGGAAAATCGTTCTCTCGGTATATGAATAACTTTATCAGAAGGAACATTTACAGTCAATACCACACTTGCAAATTTATTTTCATCTGAAAGCGCTGCAATTTTGTCAAGCAAAAGCATATGTCCCTTATGCAGCCCCTCAAATTTGCCAAGAGCAACTGCCGAATGTTCCAATTTTAATTTATCGTAAGCTGTTATCTTCAAGCGTGTTTACCTCTTGTTGCCATGCATTTCGCACATTACAAAAACATTTTTACAGGCTTAAACATGCCTGTTCCTTTTTCATATTGATATAACCCATACAGCGTGCCGTCATAATATACCCTGACGGCATGTTCCCTGTCCGTATCAGACTTTTCAAAAAACGTGTCTGAAAGCTGATTGCCGTTCAAAAGGCTGTTTTTAAATTCTTCCCTGATATCAGCCCTTACATAATCCAAAAGCAGCGAGTCAATCGGCATTATATACTGCATCAGCCCGCCCTTATCATACAAGGCTTTTATTGTATCAAGGGTAATCGCATCCTCTATTTTATTCCCATGCGCTTCTTTTCTTTTCAAAGCCATAAGCGTGCCATAGCTTCCAAGCTTTTTTCCAATATCCCTGCACAGGCTTCTTATGTATGTGCCCTTTGAGCAGTGTACCATCATGGAAATACATTTATAGCTTCCATCATTTGGGATAACAAATTCACTGCCAAGGTCTGCTGCCGAGGCATCAAGCTCATATATGCTTATATCATCTATGGAATATATTTCCACGTGCCTTGGCGTGCGCTCCACAGCTTCGCCTGCCCTTGCATATTCATACAGCTTTTTGCCGCCAATCTTTATGGCTGAATACATGGGTGGAAGCTGCTCATATTCTCCCACAAAGCTTTCTATGACGCTTGTTATCTCCCTGTCCGGGTAATCAGAAGCGCCTACAGCTAAAACCTTGCCCATTACATCCTCCGTGTCCGTATCATAGCCGAGAAGCATAACAGCCTCGTACTGCTTATCGCTCTCCAAAAGCATGCCCGAAAGCTTTGTCGCTTTTCCAAGACATATAGGCAAAACACCCTCTGCCATAGGGTCAAGGGTTCCCGTATGCCCTATTTTTTTCTGCTTCAATATGCCTCTTAATTTTGCTACAACATCAAAGGAGGTGTAACCTTTCTCCTTATATACATTTAAAATTCCATCTATCATAACTGCATTGCCACCATGTCAATGATGCGGCTTAAAACCTCCTCATACGGACCTGCCGCCTCAAAGCCTGCTGCCCTGATATGACCGCCTCCGCCATAGGAAACGGCAATTTTGCTCACGTCAACATACGATACGGAACGAAGGCTGTATTTGAAAACCTCCTCCGAAAGCTGATACGCAAATATGGCGACCTCCACGCCCTCCGTAACACGGAGCTTGTCAATGATGCCGTCAGTATCATCCTTTGTTGCCCCATACTTGTCAAAAAGCTCCTTTGTGATGCACGTAAATATAACCTTGCCGTCAAGCCCAAGGCCGCTGCCAAGCAGTGCTTCCCCCGTAAGCTTATTTTGTACATATGTAACCTTGTAAAAGGTTTCATCTATAATATACTGGGAACGTGCCCCCTTTGCAATAAGCGTTCCTGCAATCTCCATTGTCTTTTTGCTTGTGGACGGATATTTGAACACGCCTGTATCATGGACAATGCCAAGATATAAGCATTCTGCGCACTCTCTCGATATAAGCGCCCTGTCCATATGCCTGTATATGATTTCACAGGTTGATGATGCATCAGGGTCGCAATAAAAATAATCTCCAAAGCCCTGATTGCTCCTGTGGTGGTCTAAGCAGGCAGTGTCCCTTGCATTTTGGAATACCGGCGCAAAAGCGCCATGCCTGTCAGTGTCCCCGCAATCAAGAGACACGGCAAGGTCATATACCGTATCGCAGCTCTCGTGCACGATATTGCAGGCACCCTTGAGAAATCTGAATTTTGGCGCTATTTCCTCCAAATATACAACAATGGTTTTATGCGGATAATTTTCAGCTATATAATTGTAAAATCCAAGGCAGGAGCCGACACAGTCGCCGTCAGGCCTTATATGACCTACAACTGCAATTGTATCAGCAGCCTCAATCTTTTTAAAAAATAATTCCTTATTCATAAATAACCTGCATCCTTTTTATCACCGTATGTACGGTAATCTATGATTCTTCGTCCTTCGCTATCACCTCGTCAATTTTCTTTGACATTTCTATTCCATATTCAATGGAATTATCTGCAACAAATGTAAGCTCAGGCGTATTTCTTAAATTCAGGTTTTTTGCAAGTGCTCTCCTGATATAGCCCGCTGCGCTTTTCAGTCCTTCTATCGTATTCATAACAGCCTCCTCGTCTCCTAAAACGCTTACAAATACCTTACAGTATTTTAAATCCTTTGTTACATTTACACCTGTAATTACTGTCATGGGACTGATGCGGGGATCCTTTATCTCCATGCTTATAATTTGGCTGAGCTCCTTCTGAACCTCAACATTTACTCTTTCATTTTTATGACTTGTCTTTTTCATAGCTGCTCCTAATATATTGAACTACTGTCTTGGAACCTCCTGCATGATGTAAGCCTCTATCACGTCTTCTTCCTTTATGTCATTATAATTTTCTATAACAATACCACATTCAAAGCCGCTCTTAACCTCCTTGACGTCATCCTTAAATCTTTTAAGCGACGCAAGAGAACCCTCAAATATCTGCTCACCCTCACGGGAAATTCTTACTGTACAGTTTCTTGAAATATAGCCGTCAAGCACGTATGAGCCGGCAATCGTACCTACGCCTGAAGCCTTGTAGGTCTGTCTTACCTCTGCGTGACCGATAATTTTCTCCTCGAAAATAGGGTCGAGCATACCCTTCATTGCCGATTCAATATCCTCTATGGCATTATAAATAACTCTGTACAGTCTGATGTCAACTTTTTCTCTGTCTGCAATTTCCTTTGCCTGATTGTCAGGTCTTATGTTAAATCCGATAATGATTGCATTGGATGCCGAGGCAAGGGTAACGTCAGACTCATTGATTGCGCCCACGCCTGAGTGGATGCATTTAACGGCAACCTCCTCATTTGAAAGCTTTAAAAGGCTTGCCTTTACCGCCTCAACAGAGCCCTGCACGTCCGCCTTAATAATAAGGTTCAGATCCTTGACATTGCCCTCCTGAATCTTCGTGTAAAGGTCGTCAAGGGACATTCTTGACTTCGTATCTGCAATCAGCCGCTCCTTGCTTCTGTTTATAAATGCATCGGATATCTGTCTTGCTTCCTTCTCAGTATTAACTGCCATAAATATTTCACCTGACTGTGGCACACCGTTAAGACCAAGAATCTCAACAGGCATGGAAGGATAAGCCTCCTTCACACGTCTGTGCTTATCGTCAAACATGGCTCTTACCTTACCATGTACGTCACCCATTGCAACGCAGTCTCCCACATGCAGCGTACCCTTTTGTACAAGAACCGTAGCAACCGAGCCACGTCCCTTGTCAAGCTGTGCCTCAATGACAATTCCTCTTGCCTTACGCTTTTTATTTGCCTTGAGCTCAAGTATTTCTGCGGTGAGAATAATCATCTCAAGAAGGTTATCAATACCCTCCTTTGTATGGGCTGATACAGGACAAAATATTGTTGAGCCGCCCCAATCCTCAGGAACAAGCTCATATTCCATAAGCTCCTGCTTAACCCTCTCAATGTTGGCGCTTTCCTTGTCAATTTTATTTATGGCAACAATAATTTCTATCCCTGCCGCCTTTGCATGGTTGATTGCCTCTACCGTCTGCGGCATGACGCCGTCGTCAGCAGCTACAACAAGGATTGCAATATCCGTTGACTGTGCGCCCCTCATTCTCATTGCCGTAAACGCTTCGTGTCCAGGCGTATCAAGAAATGTAATCTTCTGCTTGTTTATCGATACAACAGACGCACCGATATGCTGTGTAATTCCACCTGCCTCGTCCTCTATGACAGCAGAATTTCTGATTGCGTCAAGAAGCGAGGTTTTACCATGATCAACGTGACCCATAACGCAGACGACAGGCGGACGCGGGGTCATAAGGGCTTCATCCTCCTCATCCTCCTTGAGAAGCTCCTCAATAACATCAACCTGCTCCTCAAGCTCTGCAATGTAATTATATTCAAGGGCAATATCCCCTGCTGCATCAAAATCAAGCTCTGAATTTACGTTTAACAGTTTTCCTGCCATAAACAGCTTTTTGATAAGCTGTGCAACAGGCACCTTTATCTTATCTGCAAGCTCGCCCACCGTAAGCACCTCAGGAAGCACCACTGTTTTTATGACAGGCTCAACCGGCTCCTGCTTCTTCGGATGCGGTGCCTCATGCTGTTGCGGCTTTGCCCCATTTTGCGGTTTTCCCTGCTGTTGCTTTCCCTGTGGCTTTCCTTGTTGTTGCTTGCCCTGCTGCTTTGGCTGTTGTGGCTTACCCTGCTGCTTCGGCTGCTGTGGTTTCCCTTGCTGCTTGCCCTGCTGTGGTTTCTCCACCTTATCATTAGGCTTTGCCCCCTTTGCAGCTTCCTTTTTCTCTACAGCAGGCTTTTTTTCAGCCTCCTTTTTTGGAGCAGGGGCCTTTTTTACCTTTTTCTCTGCCTTTGGTTCTATCTTTGGTTCTGTTTTTGTCTCTGCATTTTGTACGGCTTTACTGCCTGCATCCTTGCTATAAATATCCCTTATATATTGTATCAGGTCATCGCTTATGCTGCTCTGCGGCTTGAGACCCTCCTTTTTCTTTGCCAATTTTACAAGAAGCTCGCTGCTTGCTATTGGTTTTCCTAATTCTCCTGACAACTGTTTCGCTAACTCGTGTACTCTCATAGATTACACCTCCATATCTTCATTACTGCAAAGCCTGCTGGTTATTTGTCTGGCAAGACCCCGGTCAGTCACGGCAACTGTAGTTCTCGGCTGTTTACCGATATGTCTTCCAAGCGTGTCACTATCTACAAATACTTTACAAGGCACATTATAGTAATGACATTTATTCGTAAATTTCTTTTGCGTGTTTTTTGAAGCATCTGAGGCAATGATGACAAAATGCGCACTCCCGTCTACAATAGAGTTTTCCGTCATAAAGCCTCCGCTCACAACCTTACCTGCCTTTGCCGCAAGTGAAAGAAGTGATAATGCTTTTTTTTCCTCATTGTTCAATTTATATCAACTCCCTGCCTATGCTAAGGTATATTTCCTCAGGCACCTCCATGTTCAGCGCCCTGTCAACAGCCTTCGATTTTACTGCCTTGTCAAGGCAGGTTTTTTCGCGGCATATATATGCCCCCCGCCCATTCATTTTACCTGTAACATCAAGCTTGATTTCGTCAAGCGGCGTTCTGATTATTCTCACAAGCTCGTTCTTAGGCTTCATCTGTCTGCAGCCTAAGCACTGCCTCTGCGGTATTTTTTTAGCCATATAGCCTACTCCCCATATTCACTGTCGTCATATCCGCCGTCATACTCATCATCATATTCCTCAAATTCGCCGTCATAGCCGTCATCATAATCAAATTCCATGCCAAGCTCCTTGGCCTGGCTTACGCTCTTAATGTCTATCTTGTAGCCGGTAAGCCTTGCGGCAAGACACGCATTTTGTCCCTTTTTGCCAATGGCAAGCGAAAGCTGGTAATCAGGCACAATGACGCTTGCACTTTTCTTTTCGACATCAACCTTTACCGACACAACCTTTGACGGACTAAGCGCATTTTCGATAAATACGGCAGGATCCTCATCCCACGTTATAATATCAATCTTTTCTCCCTTCAGGTCATCCACGATATTGTTTACTCTCGTGCCGTTCAGTCCCACGCAGGCGCCTACAGGGTCCACATTTGCATCATTGGACCACACTGCAATCTTAGAACGTGAGCCTGCCTCCCTTGCAATGCTCTTTATCTCTACGGTTCCATCGGCAACCTCACTTACCTCTTTTTCAAAAAGCCTCTTTACAAGCTCAGGATGGGTTCTTGAAACAAGGATTCGAAAGCCCTTGTTCGTCTTTTTAACCTCAACAACATAAAGCTTAATCCGCTCTCCAATTTTATATGTCTCTCCCGCAACCTGCTCATTCTCATTTAATACGGTATCGGTTCTTTCATCAAGGCTTATGCTGAGATTATTGCCTACATATCTTTGTACAACACCTGTGATGATATCCTTTTCCTTACATGCAAACTGCTCAAATACAGCGTCCCTTTCGCCTTCCTTTATTGCCTGGACAATAATGCTTCTTGCCTTTTGGGCAGCAATTCTTCCAAATTCCTTTGAGTGAACCTCAATTGAAATTTCATCCCCAAGCTTTGCATTTTCATCCATTGCAAGCGCCTTTGTAAGGGATATTTCCGCCGTATCATTTTCAACCTCGGAAACAACAAGCTTCTTTTGGAATACGGAAATGTCGCCTGTGATTCTGTCCATTGATACATCAATAACGGCATCCTTTCCAAAATCCTTTTCACATGCTGAAACAAGAGATTTCTCAATTGCATCCATTATAACCTCTTTGCTTATGTTCTTTTCCTTTTCCAATTGATTTAAAGCGTCAATTATCTCTGACATTTTTTATCCTCCTAATTTAATTTGTTATACAAATGCTAATCTTATCATGGAAATGTCTTTCCTGTTTATTGTAAGCTCCTCATGGGCGTCCGCATGATCAAGCATAAGCTGCACTTCTTCTTCATTGTAGGCCATAAGCACGCCTGTAAGCTCCTTACTGTTATTTACCTGCCTGTAAAGCTTTACATCCACAAGCTTCCCAATGCTTCTTGCAAAGTCCTTTTCCTTTTTTAACGGTCTTGTAAGTCCCGGTGAGCTTACCTCTAATATGTAAGCGTCCTTTATTTTGTCCTTGGCGTCAAGCCGTTCCTCAAGCGCGCGGCTTATCAAAACACAGTCGTCTATTGTAATTCCACCCGGCTTGTCTGCATAAACCCTTAAATAAAAGTCTGCCCCCTCCTTAACATATTCAACATCCACAAGCTCAAAATCCCCATCTTTTATTATGGGCGTTACAAGCTCCGTGCAATGCTGTTCAATTTCCGTTTTTTTCATGCAAAGCCACCTTTCCATCATTATCTGAAAAATAAAGAGCGGGTTCGTAAAAACCCACTCTGTAGTGTCAATATCTAAGTCTGTTATATTATAACACTTAAACCAAATTTTGCAAGTGTTTTTTTTATATAACTTCAATTTTTCAAATCTTTATTATATTCGGGATTATATATCTGTTCTAAACCATTTGTTTTTCCATTATATTTGTTATATCTGTCTAGATAAGCAGAAACCTTCATTTCCGATAATTTTACACTCCTGACGCAATATGGTATGTACGGATATTTTTTTATTAATAGTGAATATATTTTTGCAGCTTTATATAAAGACATATTATTTTTACTTACATACATGCTGCCCTGAAGATTACTAAAACCTTCTTTCAATAAAAATCTTTTTATTTTATTATAAATATCTCTGTAATTTTTCCCAAGTATTTTTTCACATAGCTTTGTATCAACATCAAAATTAATGACCGCTTTTGAATTATTTTCAGGCAATCCTGACCTCCCTTTCCGCATGGAATTCTCTCATTTCTTCAATTGCATCCTCCTGAAAGTCTCCATCTATATTCAAAACAAGGCTGTTTAACAAGAATAGGTATTCTGTACTTTCCTCGTCCATATCACACACCAGCGTCAGAAAAGCCCCCGTACAATGTTCTCCCTCGCCTGCAAAAACAAGTGTTTCGATTTCAGTTATTCCATCCTCTGCCAATCGTTCCCTGATAGGCTTCATAAACCTATCAACCGTATATCCTCTCTTTTCCATTTCTGCCATATTAAAATCAAATTTAAGTGTTGTCATACAATAACCCTCCATAAGAGCATTCTACACATGTTAAGTTGATTTTATCATTTTTTCTTTTGATAAACAACAGCAAATTTTAGCCTTATCCACTTAGGAATTACAAATATTTATAACAAATTTTTCAAACGTCCAACAGACACAATGCCGCTTTCCACATACAAATTAAAATTATAAAGCTCAGTGCGGGAGATTTCCTTCTCAAGCCATTCATACCGAAACATTGCAAAGCCTTCATAGCCCATGCTATAGGCAATACAATACTGGGCCGCAATATTGTTATCATGCATTGTCCAGCCCATATCCGTATCTGACTGCTCCCCTGCCCTATAAAGCGCAAGCCCGACGTAAAATGTCACGTCCGCCTTATTATACTCCATCCACTGCCTGCACCTTTCGGAAAACATCTGATACTCGCCCTCATCCGTATTATAATTGTCCGTCCAATAGATTTGCGGCATAATATAATCGACATATCCATCATTTGAAAGCCACGTTTCAATATCCGTCCCCTGGGACATTGTATAGGAAATGTTGCCCGCAGGACTTATGCCGAAGGTACAATCCTGATCGAGACATTTTATATTGTAATAGGCTGCGTAAACAAGCTGATTGACATTTTCCATTTTCGCTTCCTCAGATAAGCCGTCAGCCATCCCCGAAACATAAAAATAATCATCAAAATGAATACCGTCCACGTCATAGTTGTCTACAACCTCGCAGACGCCGCATAAAATAAGCTGTCTTGCCTCCTCCTTTGATGGGTCCAGTGCAAGACAGGTCTGCTCTGCCGAATTTGTATATTCAATTGTGTACCGCTTAAACAGCTCGTAATATTTTGTAGCCTTAAAGCTGTTTGTGGTCGTATCATTGTGGGAAAGTCTGTACGGATTAATCCACGCTTCAAACCGAAGCCCCTTTTCATGTGCAAGCTCCACCATGAGGGAGAGCGGGTCGTAAGACGGTGCGCTTCTGTCACTTGAAATATAGGTAGACCATGGAAAATAATCGGAGGGGTACATTGCATCCCCCATGGCTCTTACATGAACGATAACGGTATTCATGTTATTGCCGATAACATTGTCATACATATCATTGAGACGGCTTACAAAAGCCTCCTCGCTTAAATCTCTTAAATAAATTTCAATATCAAGATAGGAAATCCAGCAGGCTCTCATTTCAAAGGAAGCCTCCTTAGCGTATGCGGCAGGACTGTATAAGCAAATGATTAACGCAAAGAAAACAAATGCCTGAACAATAAAATGAAGCTTACCACGCTTATTATATATATCATTTCTATAACCATTCATATAGCACAACCTTTATATCCTGTCATTTCAATGCGGGGACTGCTGCATTTGGCATCTGCGCTTTCAACCATGCAGCGTAATCCTCTTTGCGCCCCACTATACATAATATGCGTTTTATTTCAAAATACAACCTTGTCCCTGCCGTTCTCTTTTCCTTTATACAGAAGCTTGTCGGCAGTTGATATTGTAAGATCAATTTTCTGAGGCGGTATGTACCCGGCAATACCAAATGTCATGGTAATGCTCACAATATTATCCTCATAATTTATCTTGATATTTCTGATTTCATCCGCAATTTTATTGATATCCACAATCGCTTCCTGAACAGGCTTTTTCAGTACGATAATAAATTCTTCACCGCCCCATCTTGCAACGAAGCCCTCCTGCTCATCAACCTGAAGCAGCACGTTTGCAACAGCCTTGAGCACCAAGTCACCGCAGCTATGTCCGTATGTATCATTCACATCCTTAAAATGGTCAATATCGCATATTGCAAATGTAAATGTATCATCCTTTTTTTCGTTTGCCCACACAACATATTCATCCAGCTTTTTCATTGCTACACGTCTGTTATAAAGTCCCGTAAGCATATCATTTTCCACGGAGCTTTGCAGTGAGTCGTTCATCTCGACAAGCTGCCTTCCAATGCGTCCAAATTCATCATTCCTGTTTATGACATTCTTTGACATGTCATGCTTGAAATTCTCGTTATTAATATCAGACATATATCCAAGGACACTATTTAAAACCTTGAGAACCTTATTCGTCTGAAGCACTGCAATCACAATCACGACAATACACAAAAAAGCACAAATCATAACTGCATTTTGATTCATTTCATGAATGGTATTATGTACGGTTGCGCTTGGCAATCCGGCAAACAGCATTCCTACAGCCAGACCCTCATTGCTCACAATCGGCATATAATATCCGAAATACTCCTCACCATTGATGATAACCTCGGTATCAAAATAATTGTTGCCCTTTGAACAATAATTGTTCCAGACCTCGTCGGCTGTCGTCTTTGTAAAACGGCTTCCATCTGATCTCATAATGGTTGTGGCAATTCTCTTATTCTCATAGAATAATGATACCTCTGCACCCGTAAAGTCCTTGGACATATCTACAATGTCATATTTATCGGAAACCCTGTCTCCCCTAAAATAAACACTCCCGGCTTCATCCTCATAAAATTCACTATTGCTAAAGGAGGTAAAATCGTAGTTAAATTCCAAAGCAGCAATTGAGCTTTTCAAAAAATCCTTTGTATCATCCAGCTTAACATTATATA
>JAMPEW010000040.1:17031-23149 GCA_023664775.1 Clostridium sp.
ATGAGAAGCAATTGCCTGCCTATATAGCTTTTGTATACCTTCATTGATTATGCCTTTCATTATAAGTAAATTTTATAACACCCACATAATTTTATATCATTCATTCCACTAAGGTCAAGCCATTTACGAAAAGTTTACAAAATGTTTATAGTTATAAGCTGCTATTAAGAAATGCCTCAATAAAATGGAGGGCGCAGGCTCCGTCTGCAACCGCTGTTACAACCTGCCGTACCTCCTTGGTTCTCACATCTCCTGCTGCAAAGATACCGTCACAGCTTGTCAGACAGCTTTCATCGGCAATAATATAACCCTTTTCGTCCATTTCCACCAAACCCTTTGCAAAGTCGGTTTCCGGCTCCATTCCCACAGCGATAAATACCCCTGACACAGCAAGACGCTTTTCCTCCTCCGTCTTATTATTTTTTATTACCACCTCTGACAAAGCATCGCTGCCACAAATTTCAGTCACTACATAATATGGCATAAATATAATGTTCTCTTTTGCCTTAACCTTTTCTTGGACATCCATGGAAGCCCGAAGCTCCTCTCTCCGATGAATCAGGTAAACCGTATCACACAGCTTGGAAAGATAAAGCGCATCCTCCAGCGCCACATTTCCACCTCCGACACATGCTGTCGTTTTCCCCCTGTAAAATGCACCGTCACAGGTTGCACAATAGGACACTCCCATACCCTTATATTTTTCTTCTCCCCGAACGCCAAGCGTTTTATGTCTTGCGCCTGTCGCAATCAGCACTGCCCTTGCATCTAATGTTCTGCCATCCGAAAGACATACGGTTTTATGCGTTCCTGCGTCCACAAGCTCTTTGACAAGTCCTGACATAAACTGTGCCCCAAGGGAATTGGCATGTCCCTTAAAGGCATTGGCAAGGTCAAAGCCGCTTGTGCCATACATGCCAAGATAATTGTCAACACGTTCCGTATTGACAATCTGTCCGCCGCTATATGCCTCCCTTTCTATAATCAATACATTAAGCTTTGCTCTCATTGCATAAACAGCAGCAGAAAGCCCCGCCGGTCCGCTGCCAATAATGATTAAATCGTACATTTGAAGTCTCCTCACACAAATTTTAAGACATAGGTAATTGCGAAACTAACATTTTATTAATATACGTTGTCGAAAATATACATGTTCATAGGCAGCGCACGCTTGCGCTTAACGCCCTGCTTATGAACATGTATATTTTCTCCAACTTACGTTATTATAAAACAGAGTTTCGCAATTGCCTAAATAAAAAAAATTCACATTTATTGTATATGTTTTTTTCAAATATTTTTTAATGATATATATCACCCACATAAATCACGGACAACCTCGCCAGCCATCAAAAGACCCGCAACAGATGGCACAAATGCAACGCTGCCCGGTATCTGCCTTTTTAAAGTTCCCTCGGCTGCCAAATTCATCTGACTCTCATCAGGCTTTATGGGCTTTTCCGTAGAATACACACATTTCAGCTTTTTTATTCCCCGTTTTTTCAGCTCATGCCTCATAACTCTTGCAAGCGGGCATACGGAAGTATCATAGATATCGGCAATCTGTAACAGGGATGGGTCAAGCTTATTTCCCGTACCCATGCTGCTTATGACAGGAAGCTTGTACTTTTCCGCCTGCAACACAATTTCTATTTTTGCACTTACGGTATCTACGGCATCAACAAGATAAGAATATCCCGATAAATCAATTTCCCCCGAATTTTCAGGGAGAAAAAAGCTCTTTGACACCATAACGCAAGCGTCAGGATTTATGTCTAAAATCCTTTCCTTCATAACATCAACCTTATACTTTCCCACCGTTTGATGCAATGCTATAATCTGCCTGTTTATATTTGACATGGAAATTACATCATTATCAACCAGCAAAAAAGAGCCAATGCCGCACCTTGCAAGCGCTTCTGCCGCATACCCGCCAACACCGCCGATTCCAAACAGGGCAACCTTAGAGTTTTTCAGCTTTTTTAAGTTATCCTCACCCATTAAAAGTCCGGTTCTTGAAAAAATATCTGACATATTGCTTCTCCATTTCCTATAGAACAAATGTATTCGGCATTGCAGCTTACATCTTAGCAGGCTTCATAGGAGCATTAGTCCCTTTATAGGAGCAAGATAACTTTGCACTGCAATTCCATATCCTGACAGGATTTTTAATCCTGCCGATAGGAAATTCAGATGAATTTCCCAATAAGACAAGAAAAAAGCTGCCGCAATGAGGATAGCACCTTACCCGTATATCCTGACTGCGGCAGTCCATAAATTATTCACTGAAAAAAATACCGTTCTTTTCCTTATGCTTCATCTCATACATGGCATGGTCTGCCCGGTCAAAGCAGTCCCTTATGTTTTCCCCTGACTTGCAGCGGACAACACCTGCACAAAATTGTGAACCCAGCTTCAAGGCTTCAAGTCCATTTAATACCTCAAAGCTTGTCAATGCCTTTGTAAGTACAATAAACTCGTCGCCGCCAAATCTTCCGATAATGCTATTTTCTCCAAAAACACGTATCAGGTTCGAAGCCATTTTCTTTAAAACAGTATCTCCATACTGATGTCCGTATTTGTCATTAATCTCCTTAAAATCATCCAAATCAAGAATTGTAAGATAAAATTCTCCTGCCGGTGCCTCATCAATGTATTCCTGCATTTTATCAAAGGCAACCTCCTTGCGGTAGAGATTGGTCAGTCCATCCATATCTGCCTTATAATTAAGCTTTTCCTGCTCCATTTTTTCTTCATGTATGTCTCTGATTCTTCCGATTACACTGGTAATGCTGCCGTCAGCACCCACAACACTCTTATAAAATGTCTTATGCCAGCGGTATCCTCCGCCCGATATGGAGGAAAGATATTCAAGGCTGTCCTCAACCTCCTCATTGCATGCCGTAAGAAGCGCCTCACGGAACACCTCGATATAGCTGCTGTGTACAATCGGCGAATGTCTACTGTATTCACTATAATTCGGAATTTCCCTGCGTTTTTTATTATCAGGAAAATTGTAGGAAAATATCATAGTATCCTTCTTTGGATAATATTCAAATAAAAGTCCCTGTGCAGTTCCCTCAAGTATTTTGTAACGCTCCTTGAGCAGCATCACCTGCTCGTTTGCCTCTTTAAGCTCATTCATTTTATTTTCATTGTCCTTCTTATCGGAAATATCCGATATAACAGCAAGATAAATAGGACTTTCGCCTATTTTATTTTCAAGCATTACACCGCTTACATCAAACCAGCCTATGCTTCCGTCTTTTCTGAAGCCTCTCACAACATAATCTATATTTTCCCCCTTTGACGCGTGGGACATAATACATTCCCGGAACTCCTCCACATCTTCAGGCATAAGCGTCGAATAAATGTCTGTTGTATGCTCCAAATATTCTTCTTCCGTATATCCGATAGACGTAAAAAAGGCTTCATTGAGATACAGCGCCGTAACCATATCGCCAACCTCAAACAAGCCTACGCCTACATGTATATTTTTTAGTAAAAGAAATAAAACATCATCAACATTATCACCCATATACTGCAAACGGTGATAATCTGAAATCCCATAATTATCCCAAAGCTCCTCCGCTTTCATATTAACCCCTTTCCATTACCGTATATTGCAGGCAAAAAAAGTAATACTCACATATAACATATTATGACATATTTATTCCTTAATTTCAAGAATTCGTGTAGAATTCATTTTTGTTCCCTGATTTTGCACCGAATATTTTATTTATTTGCTGTTTGTTCTCTTTGGGTTCTGTCTAATTCAGTTTAACAAGCTTCTACAATTTGTGTCAAACTAGTCATATGCCCCATAGGATAAATCCCCATAACAGAAAGCATATTCTTTTTTTCTGTAACCATAATTTGAAAAAAATCCCACTGCTGTATCTTTTCTCTTGTCCGTGGAAATGTCTTGTCACTTATTCTTCTGGAACAGAATTTTTTTGTAATAAAATCATAAAAAATAACATTTACTCCACCATCATTATAATTACATACCGCATTTATAATATATACTTTTCCCTCTGCCTTAACAAGAGACGGTATCGCTATTTTTTCTTCTTCTGCCATCTCTATAATATTTTCGTCATCAATAAATTTGTGAATCACATCAACGGGAAATCTTCTTATCATAAAAAAGTCCATCGTATTAGGGAATAATGCTTCAAACTGGTCACTTTCCTTTACAGCAATATCTTCACTCAATATAACCGTTCTCCATGCCGCATACTTCTTCATGGAATCAGTCATACTGCTATTTGAGTTTTTATTACCCTGTTTTATCATCATACATAAATAACTGATTTCCTTCATGCCTATCACAATTGTAAAAGCAGCTAACATAATTGTGATGATAGGATTCCAATAGATAAACATAAAAATATACAACACAACACATATAACCAAGGCAATAATATTATTGCGCAGCAGCCTTTTAAATTCCGGTACATCTTCGTTTCTCAATTTTGGGTTCTTCCGATTTGCAGATACATTATTTTTAGCTTCAACTACATTTCCACACACAAAGCAAGTGATTGAATCACCAGGAACTTCGTTTCCACAATATTTACAAATCATGATAAGCATTTCCTCTCATACTCTCTATTTTTATTATGCTTGTATTTTATCTGAAATACATTGCTGCAATGCATTCAAAAAAAACATTTTAGATATTGGCTTTTAATGATTTGACTTTCTGCTTATTTCATAATGTAAAACTTTATAGCCAAATAAATTGCAAGGTCTCCCAAACAAAACAGTAAGGTATATAAATCTGAATTTTTAATATCCTCAAACGTAATATCCTTTTTCCCCCTGTTTTTATGTACAACCCAAAAAGCACTAATAAAAAACATGCCTAATAGGGTAACGAAAATCATTCCTCCTCTTACCCAAAGCAGCGATAAAATAAATCCTATTATTCCTACAGCAATCGAAATTCCTTTTCGAATCCTATCATCTAACATATCAGACAAAAGTACCCATGCAAATGCGATAATACCCGTTATCATAACTCCATAGTCATGCACTTTTTATTCCCTCGCCCCTATTATAAAATCAGCCATGCGCAAAACTCAACAAAGCTAGTTTTTATGCATTTTGCCCGTTGTTTATGTTTTTATCGGCTTCATACTCTGTACTCTATAAACTTAATTTTTTATTCAATGTTATATCCGGTCTTTAAAATTGTAATCCAATCACTCTTTCCATAAAGGAAACGGACAATATGCACTATATTTCCCTCAATAATGTAAAAGGCAATATAATTATTTACTGTAACAAAACGCACTCCCCATTCATTTAATACGGGATCATCCACAAGTACTCCAGACTCTGGAAAAACTGACAAAGCAGATATCTCCTTTTCAGCCACATCTAATAAGTGTTCCGATGCTGTAGGATTCTTCAGTACAAACTCAATGTAATCACGAGCACGAACCAAATCACGTTCTGCGGTTTTAGTGATATGAATCGTATGGCTCATCCTTTTTTCCTGCTCCTTATATCTGCGATTGCTTCTGCAAAAGGACGAGTCTCTCCATTCCTTACATCTTCGATTCCTTCCTTCAGCATATCGTATAATTCAAATCTTGCTGTAAGCTGCTCATAAGCTTCAATACTCATAACAGCCAAATCTCCTTTACCATTTTTTGTAATAAAAATTGGTTCATTATATGTGTGGCAAAAATTAGAAATTCCATTATAATCATTACGGAGTTCTGCACTTGATTTAATTGTTGGCATACCATCACCTCCTAATTCTATAACAAAATTATAACGATATTTTGTTATATTGTCAATTGGTATGTTTTCACATATTTCCTATATACAAAAAACCACCGGAAACATGCCTGTTCCCGGCGGTTTTAAGGTGATTCAAATCAACCATTTTATTGTATTTTGGATTGCTTACATTTCCCTTTAAAATGACCTGCATTTCCGTCTGCTTTGCAGATTATCCTAACTGGGCTGCAACCTCTGCTGCGAAGTCCTCATTTTTCTTCTCAAGACCTTCACCTGTCTCAAAACGGACAAATTTCTTAACTGCAAGCTTGCATCCCTGTGCCTTTGCAACAGATGCTACATATGCAGCAACATTTTCCTTGTT
>JAMPEW010000041.1 GCA_023664775.1 Clostridium sp.
TTGAATAAATATTATCATGTATCGTAAGCTTTTCAAATACCCTTGAAACATACCGAAGATAGCGAAATGGCATATTGGGGTTTACCGTAGACTGCTGTTCGTACATGTCAAGGGTAAAATCTATGACGCAGGCAACGTCATTTTTACAGCTCATGTAAATGGCATTTTCAAGCGTGACAATCTCCAAGTCGTCAGGGTTATCGTAATTTGTTCCGTTTACGCCATTGTAAAGTGCAAGTAGCTTTCTCTTATCCCTGAGGAGCATACGGAACACCGTATCTCTGTATTCCCATATCACAGCCTGTACGCCTGTAAGCTCCTGCCACTGCTCCCATGTGAGCAGCTTTTGCTTCATGCCTTGTTCCTGTTTTGTTCCGTGTTTCGATTTTTCATTGTTTTTCATATGGTTTCCTCCTTTAACCGAATGTCGCAGGAGGTTTCCAAAATCTGTCTTACTGGAATTTTGCTTGTATGAATTTCCACATGCAGCAAGATTTCGTTTGTACTAGAATTTTGCTCGTACCACAATAAAATCCCTAGTAAAACATCTGCATACACTATCCTTCCAAATACGGACAACCCCTCTGCTAAAATTGTAATGTAATGAACTCAAAGCATCGAAGTTCCGAATTTTTCTGATTTTTTGATGAGGTAATTGCCCCAAAACAGAATAGAAAGATTTATGCTTTAAAGAGATGATAACACAAGATTATATATAATGCAATATATTTCTTTATTTCTATAGAAACGTTTGTAAAAACTATTGACACATCACACAACCTATTGTACGCTTAAGCAAAAGAAGCACTAGATGATGTAAACTATAATAGGAGGTAGCTACTTTAACTATAACAATTATCATAGACGTATACTATCTCCTATCCAAATGGGAGGTTTTATTATGGATACAAATGCAGCAATAAATCATTATGACGATTATATTATCGATGCCCTTAATTTAAAGGATTGGTGCGAAGCTCGAACGTTTTGCGATAATTTGCGGTACAGTTATGGACAAAATTTCCACAAACGCATATCCCAAAGCGTTAAAAATCTCTTGTTACCATTTGAATCTCTTAACGATGTAAAAACTCTGCAAGGGCTCTACATAAATGAAAGACATAAAGTCTTGCAAAGATGCATTAAATCAAGGGATTCATCAAAAACATATCTTCAGGTTATCAAAAATACGCAAGCTTATATCGAAAATGAATTAAACAAAATTTTTAATAGCAACCCTAGAAACCCACTATTAATCACTCATATGAAAGAGCTTAAAGATTTTTTATCTAAGTTTGAGTCGTTGTATCTCACAATTACCAGGGAACCAAAACGTACAAGTTACAAACACAGAGTATTACGTGACTCGTTTGAATATAATGTCTCGGTAACCCGATGGGCACTTGATAACGAAAACACCCTATTAGCTGAAAATCGCTACTGGGAACAATTTACAGCAACTCATATATCATAAATCACCCCTAGAGTTTTTAGGCTCTAGAGGCTTGGCACCACAAAAAAACTACTATGTTATCATAACAATAGAGATACTAAAGGTAACAATTTTAGTAACCCTTTTAAGCTATATGCTTAGAAAGGGGGTGTTACTATGAATGATATGCATGAGATTCTTAAAACCATAAAAAACACCATAATAGCAGGTATCATATTATTTGACATTACTGTCAAATTAGTAACTGCCTTTATTACCATGTACTTTTAGTACATAATTATTATTTTAACACTATAGATTTAGTGTAGAGGACATAGGGATACACCAATCGCATTACGCATTGAGTCCGAGTCCTCATGAAAAAGCGTCATGGTTGTGTGCTATTCTACCATGACGCTTTATTTTTACTGGTTTCACCCAGCAAAAAACTCCTAGGGTTCTTAGGCTCTAGAAGTTTATTTCTCTATTCCACATCCTGTGCAGTACTCTACTGTCTTGGTCTCTGCTGGATGCTCTATTGTTTCTGTCCATGCCGCCTGGTCTGTTATAGTTATCGTAGCCGAATGATACCCACAAATTGCATGAGATACGTCAGTAGTTTGGTATTGGTCTTGATGTGCAAATATATCACCATCGATTCGATCCACAAAACCACACATTGAACATACATTATGCCTCTCTGTGTGAGTCACTGCCGGATGCTCAACTATCTCTGTCCATGCTTCCTTAACTACCTTAGTCCTTGTAGCCCAAGTGTGTTGATGCTGTGTAGTTGCAGGTGCCGGTGCTTCTGTTGTAGAAGGTGCCTGTGTAGTAGTCTGAACCGGAGCAGGAGCTTGTGTAGTCTGTGTTGTCGTACTCTGCTGCGGCTTAGTACTTGTCGTGCTCGTTGTCCCTGCTGGCTTTGTGCTGACAGACTCTGTTGTCATTGCCTCTACTTCCGCCTCGGTTGTTGCTAAAGCTTCTGTCGTCGCCTCAGTCGTTGTTTCTTCTGTAGCTTCAGTCGTAGCTACTGCTTCTGTAGTAACCTCAGCCTCGCTCTGTTTTTCCTCGGTACACCCAGTAAAACCAACTGTCATCGCCATAACTGCCATTGTAAGTATAAACTTCTTCATAGTAATCATTCCTTCCTTCTTAGTGAAGCTTCTTCCTCTTTATTTCTTGTACTTCTCTATAGCTGTCACTAAGTTCAATTATGGTTTTACTTTTTCCGTATATTATGCTGTTAATTTTATAATAAAAATAAAATAAAGATTTTAAGGTTTTTATTTTCATGGTTCTTTGTTCATTTGTACTCTATTTTATAAAAACAACCACATTATAACTTAAAGCTTTTATATTATCAAGATTTTTTATTCTTATTACTGGTAATATGCGTCAAAGATTTGCTTTGCAACCCATGCGCCCGATACTCCGTAAATCTGATAATCCTCAACAATTACGCTCACAACAATATCAGGGTTATCAGGATTGGAAAATCCGATGAACCATGAATTACAGTTGCCTTCATCATCATACTCCGCAGTACCGGTTTTGCCTGCTACATCGTAGCTAAGCCCTGAAAAATATCTTGCGCCTGAACCATAATCACATACGGCTTTCATATTGTCAATGAGAATGTCTGCCTCCTCGCTTGTCATAAGGCTGCCGTAGGATTTGCTGGAAAATTTTTTAATTGTTGCGCCGTCATCATTTTCTATTGCCTGTATCAGATATGGCTTCATGAGAACCCCGCCATTTGCAATTGCTGCTGCAATCATGGCATTATGGAGGGGCGTTATTTTTGTGTCACCCTGACCAATTGCAGTCTGCGGCATTTGGTCGTCAGCGCTTGAAGCGTTTATAACAAATGAGGATCTTGCATACTCTCCGTCAAAGGGCAGCTCACTGTTAAACAAAAGCTCCTCTGCTGTCTCCCTAAACTCACCAAAATCAAGCGTGCTTCCAATATTGGCAAATGACGTGTTGCAGGAATTGGCAAGGGAATCCTTCAGCGTCTGGCTTCCGTGTACGCTGCCTCCGATACAGGAAATGTGTACACCCGTATAAATATCGCTTCCACTGCAATCATAGGTATAATCCAAATAGCTGTCAGGATTTTCCCTGATAAATTCCAGCAGGGTCACAACCTTGAAGGTTGAACCCGGTGCATACTGTCCCTGCGTTGCCCGATTTAAAAGTATAGTGCTTTCCGCACCCTCCTCCGTCTTTAAATATTCCCATACCCAGTCAATATTGTTAGGGTCAAAATCAGGCTTTGATACCATTGCAAGTATTCTTCCCGAATCAGGCTCGATGACAACAACAGCGCCGTTACAGCTTCCAAGTGCATTGTAGGCTGTACTTTGAAGCTTATAGTCCACCGTTGTAATCAAATTATCTCCCCTGTTCTTTTCCTCCTTAAGCTCACGGTAAATACGCTCAAATATATTAATGTGTGAGCGCAGCATATAAAAGTTGCCCTGTAGTTCCAGTCCTGATTTTCCGTAGCTGTCATAGCCTACAAGATGTGCAAACATATTGGAATACGGATAGCTTCTTGTCGTGTTGCCCTCCTCATCCGTAGTGCTTGTGGCGATAACGACGCCGTCGCTTGTTATGATGTCCCCCCGCTCAACAACATCGGCAAAGGAATCCTGTCTTATATTTCTTGAATTGGCAATAATGCTTTCCGCCTTAAACTGCATGAAATATATAATATATCCAAACAAAAGCAGAAAGACAAAAACCATCATATAGGTTATAACAAGTATGGGACGGTTTTTTATTTGATTGTTTTTTGCCCGCTCCTTTTCCTTATTGAGGAATTCTTCTTCGGGGCTCAGCGGCATTTGCCCTGATTCTTGCTTTTTCTTTTTCATATTTTGCTGCCTCTTTATTATTTATTATGCATATTCCCTGAACAATAGAGAATATAATAAGCGTGCTGATAACTGAGCTTACACCGTAGCTTATAAGTGGAAGCGTAACGCCTGTGGAAGGGATAAACTTTGTTACGCCGCCCAAATTCAAAAGCGACTGGATGATATATATTGTTGCAAAGCCAAATGCCGCATATTTGTAAAACGGCTTTCTGCACTTCATTGCAACATTTACAAAGGATAAGAAAATGCTGATAATAACAAGTATCAGGCAAAGTCCGAATATAACACCCATCTCCTCGCATATCGCTGAAAAAATGAAATCACTTTCACTTACGGGAATTGTGCCCGCCTTTCCAAGCGTAAGACCCGAGCCGGTATAGCCCCCTGTTCCTATGGCAAAAAGGGACTGGGACACCTGATAGCCGCCTGTGTCAATATGTGCAAACGGGTCACGCCACGCCTCCACCCTGACCATAACGTGCGCAAAAAGGCTGTCCTTAAAAAGCATATATGCTGCAAGAACCGCACCTACGCCGAGGGAAACTCCACCGACAAGGAATATCGGTCTTGAGGTGGCAAGATATACAAGAAAAACATAGGTGATATAAAATATAACTGCCGCGCCCAAATCCTTTTCAAGCACAAGCACGCCCATAAAGCCTGCGGATATGATTGCATTTATAAATAAATCCTGAATGGTATTTGCCCGAACAAGCATACAGGCGACAAAAAATACAAACAAAATTTTTACAAATTCCATCGGCTGAAGCGACAGGCTTCCTATCCTAATCCAGTTTCTTGAGCCGTACTGCTCGACACCGATGCCGGGAATAAAAACAGTGAGCAAAAATAAAATTCCCACAACGCCGTACAGTGTTCCCATATCCTTAAGCTTTTTCCACCTTACGATTATGATAGGGATAAATGAGGTAATAAAAAGTCCCACTGTGGCAAGAATAAACTGCTTTACGGCAAGTGAAAAATTAAGCCGTGTCAGAATGATATATCCGACTAAAAGCAAAAAAGCCATATTATTTGTCAAAAGCCTTGAGGACTCCTTGTAAATGGAATGGAAAATTACCATGTAAAATATGGCGACAAATATCTGGACGCCGTAAAATACAAGTATCTTTACCTGTTGCAGCCTTAAATATAATATTAAAAAGCAGAAAAAATGTATGAGAAAAACATAAACAATCTGCTTATTCAAAGCCGAATTGTTTTCCTCCTCGTCCTTTGAGGACATTATGGAAAAGCATTTAACCGTATAAAGTACCATAAATAAAAGGCATAGATATTTTGATACCTCACAAATTAAATTAATCATGTTTATTCTACTCCTCTGTTTAAATGACCTGTTGTAATTGAAACATCTAATTTTTTATTGCTTTTTCCTTTTTTTAAAAAGTCTGCCGCATAATCAAGCACCTGACCTACCCTTTTCTCATCCTCAATCGTAAAATCAAGCCTTAGCCGGTTTACCTTGAGCCTTTTAAGCGTGTCAGGGTCAAGCCTCCCAAAAAGAGTAAGGGCATCCCTGTTGTATATCCTGTTTGTACAGCCCATGCAGTCGCTGTAACAAAAAAATGTATTTCCCGCCTCATCGGTTATTTTTGTAATATCTGCCTTATGGTCACATTTGTCCGTTGTTTTCTTGATACACTGATTACTCAGCATAACCCTTGTATGCCCATACATGACAATCCCGTAATTATGTGCAGGCATACCTTCCGCAAGAGCCTCAAGCTCATTTTTATTAAGCTCCATGGGAAGCTCCATGCCAAGCCTGTCATACAGCGACATAAGAAAGGACTTTGACAGCTTGTTATATGCATAAACCGATGGCGCGAGCACCAAATCAAGTCTGTGAAGAAGCGCTTTGTCAAGCGTAAGCACTGAAGCCAGACCATCAACATTTTTTATATATATACCACTTATATCGGAATTTGGCAAATATTTGGTAATTTCAAAGTTATTTTCCACCACGTCAGGCAGACATAAATATATTTTTTTATCGCCGAGACTTCCACTGTCTATCAGTGCTTTTACCATAGGATTCCCGAATAAATAAATATCCATATAGACAGCCTTTACATGGTCGAATTTAATTACGGTACAAAGCTGTTCGTATGTGAGCACGCTCACATGGAGATTATCGTATGCCGCTGCATCACGCACACATGCTGTATTACAGTTCCCATTTGTATCAGCAGCTTCCTCCCTGACGCAGGCATTTTCGCTTTCAACTGTTTCCCTATAGCAGGACGAAATTATGTCAGCCTCCAGCTTGCTTATCGCCTCTCTCCTCAGTTGCTTTAACATGCCATGGGGAACAAAGGCATTATCGTCCACATGAAGCTCTATCGCTTCAAAGTAATAGTCCGTATTTCCGACTTGGGAAAGCTTTTCCCTTATGGCAGCAGCATCTGCACCATGCTTCACGGATTTCTCTGCCACAGCTCCATCTGCTTTTCCCGAAAAACAAGCTCCATTGATACTGCATGTTACGGTAAAGGATATATTGCTGCCAAGCCTTGCCTCAAGACAGCCCTTTAAAGGCATTTTAACTGCTTCGGCACTAGCTATTTCCTCCTCAAAATGCCTTGATTTTGTGCGGTAAACAATCTGTCCCCTTACAATCTCCTTTGTTCTCGGTGCATTTAAGGCAGCCACCTCGCCAGCCTCGCCGCATATGCCCGATGTGAGATTGAGCATGGTATCGTCTGTAAGCAATACCTCAAGCACATCCTGCCGATACAGCTTTTGGGTAAGCCTGATAGCTGCTTTTCCTTCTCCTGCCGCAACAAGCCTGCCGATAGGCACGCCCTGATGATTCGGGCGTTTTTTTGCAATCATATCCGCTGCATTATGTGTAAAAAAATATCCGCCGCAAAATCCACCTCTGTTGTATATGTTTGCGAGCTTAAATTTCAGGTCATTTGCTTTTTTTACGCTGAATGCTCCATTTATATAGTCATGCGCTAATTCCCTGTATGCGCTTACTGCGGAGGCAGCGTAATATTCATTTTTCATTCTGCCTTCAATTTTAAAGGAATCTATGCCTGCTTCAATCAGTGCAGGGATATGTTCCAATGTACACATATCCTTCATGGATAAGAGATATTCACCATTGTATTTTTTTCTGCACGGCTGCGCACATCTTCCCCTGTTTCCGCTTCTCGTGCCTGCAAAGGAGCTCATCAGACACTGTCCGCTGTAGGAATAACACATTGCCCCGTGTACAAAGGCTTCTATTTCAATGTCAAGCTCCGACTTTATTTCCTTTATCCGTTCAAGTGACAATTCCCTTGCGGCAACAATCCGTGATGCGCCCTGCCGCTTCATAAGCGCGGCGCCGTAAACGGAGGTTATGTTCATCTGAGTGCTGCAATGAATTTTTATGTCAGGGAACTGCCTCCTTATAAACATAAATACACCAAAATCCTGCACAATTACCGCATCCAATCCATGCTTGTAAAGGGGAAGCAGATAATCATAAAGCATATTTATTTCATTGTCTTTAAAAAGCGTATTTACGGTAAGATAAAGCCTGCATCCATGAAGATGCGTGAATTCTATTGCCCTGAGTATAGAGTCGTTATCGAAGTTTTCGGCATATGCCCTTGCACCAAATTTATGGCCGCCTACATAACAGGCAGATGCTCCTGCATGTACGGCAGCCTCAAGTATCTCATATGACCCGCATGGTGCAAGTATTTCGGGAAATTTTAATCTATTAATCATTTCTTCCTTTTTCGGCTTCAAGCTGTATTATTTTACGCTGCAGAGCATTTATCTGCTCCTTGTATTCCTCAATCATTTTCAGTGCAGACTCATGCTTAATCTGTGCCTCAATCACCTCATGCCTGAGGTCGTAAAGCTGCTGCTCCTTATTGCCATCCTCAGAAACCATGCTGTCAGCCTTGTTTTTTGCCTTGAAATAATCATCGGCAATATTAAGCGCAAGCAGCACGCCCTGATATTCCGTATTCATTCTTCTGTACTGGTCTGATGCCTTGCACTCTGAAATTTTGCTATTTATATATGTTGCAACATTCTGAAGATAATCTTCGCCCTCATATCCGCTTAAAGTATAAACCTTATTGTTTATTACTACAGGAATATCAACCTTATTTGCCATTTTTATATTCTCCTTCGTTTATTAATCGTTCATCAGCATTTCTAAACCAAAATGCTTATAACAAAGCTCTGTAACCATTCTACCACGAGGCGTCCTATTAATAAACCCATTTTTTATAAGATATGGTTCATATACATCCTCAATAGTGCCAGAATCCTCACCAATAGCCGCAGCCAAGGTATCTAACCCGACAGGACCTCCTGAAAACTTATGTATCATGGTCTCAAGAATATTTCTGTCGGTGTTGTCAAGACCAAAGGAATCCACCTCTAATCTGTCCAAGGCTGTTTTTGCAATATGATAATCGATTGCTCCGTCATGCTCAACCTGTGCAAAATCCCTGACACGTTTTAACAGCCTGTTTGCAAGTCTCGGTGTTCCTCTTGAACGCTTTGCAATCTCAAGTGCTCCCTCATCATCTATGCCTACGCCCAAAACAGATGCCGACCTAAGTATAATTTCCATAAGCTCAGTCACATTGTAAAATTCAAGACGGTTTACTACACCGAATCTGTCACGCAGGGGAGCCGTAAGCATGCCTGCCCTTGTTGTCGCCCCTATCAGTGTAAAATGTGGCAAGTCAAGTCTGATTGACCTTGCTGCCGCCCCCTTACCGATTACAATATCAATGGCAAAATCCTCCATGGCAGGATATAAAATCTCCTCAACCTGCCTGTTGAGACGGTGTATTTCATCTATAAAAAGAACATCATGCTCCGATAGGTTATTCAAAATTGCCGCAAGCTCTCCCGGTTTTTCTATGGCAGGACCTGAGGTTATTTTAATGTTTACCCCCATTTCATTTGCCACAATCCCCGCAAGGGTTGTCTTTCCAAGTCCGGGTGGACCATACAGCAAAACATGGTCTAAGGCTTCCTTTCTTTTTTTTGCAGCCTCTATAAAAACCCTTAAATTATCCTTGGCTTTTTTTTGTCCGATATATCCCGTCAGCATTTGCGGCCGCAAGCCCTGTTCAATTTTCTCATCCTCGGAGATTATCTCCGTGCTTATGATACGTTCCATTTTTTATGTGTACCTTCGATTTTATAAAATACCCCATGCTTCGCACGGAGCTTGGGTCCTAAGGAATCCAATTCAATATTATAAATACTCCATGCTTCGCACGGAGCCGTGTCCTAAGGAATCCACCAGCTTCGCTGGTACCCCTTAGGACATATCTTAAGACATAAATTTTAAGGCTGCCTTTAAAAGCTCCTCAACTGACATATTCTCATTATTTTTAACCTTTTTCAGTGCCCTTAATGCCTCAAGGTTTGAATATCCAAGACTTGTAAGCGCAAGGGCTGCCTCTGCCATATTATCGTTTCCAACGCCATCCTCCTGTACGAAGCCTTCCGCGTCAGGAAGAATGTCCTCTAATTTAAGCTTGTCCTTTAAATCTATTACAACCCGCTGCGCTGTCTTTGTGCCGATACCGTTCGCCTTTGCAATTGCCTTATAATCCTCCGACAAAACAGCTATTCTAAGCTCATCAATGGAAAGCGTTGACAAAATAGCAAGCGCTCCCTTAGGACCAATCCCGCTTATGGAGATAAGCTGCTTAAATATATTTTTTTCGTCCTGCGACAAAAAACCGAAAAGGCTTATATCATCCTCACGGACATGCATGTAGGTAAATAACGTGACAGCATCATCAATACGCAGCTTATTTATTACATTTTGGCTTGTCAAAATACCAAAGCCAATCCCGTCTCTTTCAACGATAACCTCCTCGCTGCTCAAGTATTTTACCGTGCCTTTTATGTATGAAATCATTTTCTTCTCCTAAAAAAGGGTTGCCACACTAAGAACTCTCATACAATAATAAAATGCACCTTCGCTCAATGAAGGACAGTTTTCATAAATTATTGTATGCAAATTCTTAGTGCGACAGCCCCTATGTAATATATCTTATAAGAATTCGAAATCCATGTCCTCTTCTTCCTCGCCGTCGCCGATCATCATTCTATCGCCCTTACGTGCCTCCTCAATCTCGCCTACGAATACTTCATCATCATCGTCATCCATGCCAGAGCTTGCACTGCTTGCAGCCGCTGCATGAACCTCCTCCTCAGCCTTCTTAAAGAATCTTGATGATGCCGACTCCTTCGGTTCTTCCTTAACAGGCTCAACCTTTTTCTCCTCAAACTTAGGCTTTGGCGCTTCCTCATACTTTGCGCTTTCCTTCTTGGCATTGGCAATAATATCTGCGGCTGCCTTCTCAGCATTTTTAATTATCTGGTCAGCCTGCTTCTTTGCCTCAGAATTATCATAGGATGAAACATTTTCTGAATTTTGAACCCGATTTTCCAGCTCAAACATTTTCAAACGGTTGTCCTGAAGTGATGCATTCAGCTTTTCCAAGTCATTTGAAAGCTTTTCATTTTCCTTGAAAATTTCCTCATAAGCTCTATATACCGTATCTATAAAGCTATCAACATCAGCCGACTTATAACCTAAAATACCTTTTTTAAATTTATGGGTTTTGATATCGATTGGTTGTATCATATTCATTCCTCCGTAACGAAATATCTTGTTTAAAATTATAACATATGAATTGAAAAAAACAAGCATTTTTATTCCCGAAGAAAAGTTTAAGGTAAGTTTTGCAGTTATTGCAGCATAAATATTACGATAACATGAAGCAAAACCGTGACATTTTTACAGGATTGTCCCTCCGCCTGCTACAAAATCCCCATCATATAATACCAATGCCTGTCCCGGGGTCACTGCCCTCTGCGGCTTAGAAAAAATACATTCATACGTATCGGTTTCCACCTGACGCACCGTACATTCAGCGCCCTTGTGATTATAGCGTATCTTCCCCAAATAGGTTTTATTTTCTGATAAATCAGTCTCCGACATACAATTCACATGGGATATATACACCTTTTCTGACAAATTATCCTCTAATTTCCCAATTACGACTTCATTCGTATGCGGCTTAATTTCAATCACAAATGCAGGATAACCGAGGGACAAACCGAGCCCTTTCCGCTGCCCGACTGTATAGTGGATAATTCCACGATGTGTCCCTAGTACACATCCTTGTGTATCTACAAAATTACCTGCCTCTGATTTTACGCCTGTGGTTTCCTCTATATAGGATGCGTAATCGCCATCCGGCACAAAGCATATCTCCATGCTATCCGGCTTTTGTGCTACGGAAAGCCCTATTTCATTTGCGATTTCCCGTACTTTCTCTTTTGTATACCCGCCTATGGGCATCAACGTCCGTGAAAGCTGTTCCTGCGTCAGATTATACAAGGCATAGCTCTGATCCTTTTGGACCGTTACCGATTTTTCGATGGCATAGCGTCCATTTTCCAGCTGACATATTTTTGCATAATGTCCTGTTGCAATATAATCTGCTCCGATTTCCATGCTTCGCTGCAGCAGTGATTCCCATTTTACATATCGGTTACAGGCAATACATGGATTTGGCGTACGCCCGGCCTGATATTCCCGTATAAAATAATCAATGACATTTGTTTTAAACTCTTGCTTAAAATTCATCACATAATGTGGAATGTCTAATACATCTGCCACTCTCCTTGCGTCCCAAACGGCACTAAGCCCGCAGCAGCCGCCTTCCAGCTTTTGCTTTTGCTGCTCCTCATCCTGCCAAATCTGCATTGTCACGCCGATTACATGATAGCCCTGCTCCTTTAATAAATAAGCAGCCACGGACGAATCCACGCCACCGGACATACCCACAACCACTGTTTTCTGATTCTTCATTCCTTTACCTCACAATATTTGAACGTCAACCCATTCCAAATTTGCTTTCAGCATATGTTCCGATTTACTTTGTAAATCGAGAACTCATGGGCTGACTTCTGTCTCGGCGGCTTTGCCACCGGAAATACTGCATATCAAATTACATATTGGTCGGTTAAAAGTTCATTTTGCCATTCCAGCATATCCCCCAATGTAATTCCTTCCAATACTTCATTGATAGCCATATCCAGTTTTTCCCACACCCGAAAGCTGACACATGTACCCTTGTTTTCACAGGCAATTCCATTTATGCCTACACAATCTGTTGGTGATATATCCCCTTCCACGGTTTTTAAAATTTGTCCGACCGTATATTCCTCAGGCTTATATTTTAACACATATCCTCCATGTGCTCCCCTGATGCTTGTTACCAGCGCTGCTTTATGCAATACGGCAACAATTTGTTCCAGATACTTCTCAGATATGTCTTGCCTTTTTGCAATATCCTTCAGTCTTACAGGCTCTCCATTGTTGTATATTGCCAAATCAAGCATCAGCTTTATTGCATATTTTCCTTTTGTTGATATAACCATAAAATCTCCTTTTCCATAAGCCATGTGCCCAATAAATTCGGACAATGCCGCCAATTATCGCAGCTTTCACGTAAAAAGCCAAAGGCTCGTTAATTTTTTTTAACAGAGCCTCTGGTTTTCTGTTATTTTTTTAAACTTTTACATTTTAATTATCGCTAAACAACGGTGTAGATAAATACCTGTCTCCTGAGTCAGGAAGCAATGCGACAATTGTCTTTCCCTTATTTTCAGGTCTGCCCGCAAGAATCGTTGCCGCTTTCAGTGCCGCTCCGGAGGATATGCCGACCAAAATTCCTTCGCTTACGGCAAACGCTCTGCCCTCTGCAAATGCATCTTCATTTTCGATTGTGATAATTTCGTCATACACCTTTGTATTCAGTACATCAGGCACAAAGCCTGCACCGATTCCCTGAATCTTATGTGCACCAGGCGTACCCTTTGACAAAACAGGGCTTCCTGCAGGCTCAACTGCCACGATTTTCACATTCGGGTTCTTTTCCTTTAAGTATTCGCCTACACCTGTGATAGTTCCGCCTGTTCCTACACCTGCAATGAAAATATCAACCTTTCCATCTGTCTGCTCCCAAATTTCCGGTCCTGTTGTTTCCTTATGAATTGCAGGGTTTGCAGGATTCACAAACTGACCTAAGATTATTGCTCCATCAATTTCCTTAGAAAGCTCCTCAGCCTTGGCAATGGCTCCCTTCATTCCCTTGGCACCCTCCGTAAGTACAAGTTTCGCACCATATGCCTTTAAAAGATTTCTTCTTTCCACGCTCATGGTATCAGGTAATGTCAGGATTGCCTTATATCCCTTTGCTGCCGCAACCGCTGCAAGACCAATTCCAGTATTTCCGCTTGTCGGCTCAATAATCGTAGCACCTTCCTTTAACAAGCCTTTCTTTTCCGCATCCTCAATCATTGCTAATGCAATACGGTCCTTTACGGAGCCCGCAGGATTCAGATATTCCAATTTTGCAAGAATGGAAGCATCCACAACCCCTGCCTTCTTTGCATATCTGTTTAATTTCAGTATCGGAGTTCCTCCAATTAACTCCAGTGCACTTTCTTTAATCTGACTCATAATACTTACCTCCTAAATTTAAATTTTTTCTCATAAACAAAGCTCTGCTTTCTTAGACATCCGTTGTACAATAAAGACTAATCATGCAAGGTACGCTTTTGTCATGTCCACGTCATTCTTTACCTACTTTTTAAATAGGATTTATAGGTTATTCTGTTACATTATAATGATACACATTTCTCTTGTCAACCGTTTTGCAGATTTTCGTTATAAATTAGCAAAATCCAAAAACAACAGCCGCATTTTTTCTTCCGTCTCGAAAAACTCATTTTTATGGTTTGTTCCCACGTATACCTGTCTTCCATCCTGATAAGCAACCAACGTATTCATCGGCATAGGCTCCCATTCATGGTAATCAAGGGGAACCGTTGATATTACAACTGCATCATTTCTTTGGCATCTGTATAAGCTATTTTGATAATTTGTATGTGCATACATAAATTCTCCATCAAACAGCAAAAGATTTACCTTGTTTTCCGCAGTTATTTCGCCAAGAATTTCATCAATCAGGTCAAACCGTTCCTTTCCTGACAGCTCTTTTTTCTTCTCATACTCCAAATTCATCCGGCATATCATATATGCCAAAATCCTCTCGCTGTCAGTCTGCCCCTGCTGGCTATGTACAAACGGGTTCAATCGGTCACAATCAAAAATTGTTCCGTTATGTGCCAATGTCCATGTCCTGTTACTGCTGTCTCTCATTACAAATGGATGCGTGTTTTCATAATTGAGATTTCCACGCGTAGCAAGCCTTATATGTGCTACCATGTTATCCGCCTCTATCTTAAATTGCAGCCTTTGCTTCAGATAGGAGCTTTTATATGCCGCTTCAGGCTGTTTTTCCAAGGATACTGCATTTCCGTAAAAGAAAGCCATTCCCCATCCATTTGGGTGATTTACGCTGTGGGAAAAAAATTCCCGAAGCAAATCATTTAATTCAAGCTTATTGCAGGAGCTTACGCCAAACAATTCACACATTTATTTTCCCTGCCTTTCCTTTACAAGCTCCAGTCCCTTTTTCACATATCCGTCTCCGAATTGTTTTCTTATTTTCCACGCATATCTGTTTTCTGCATCCGTGAATTTCTTATACTCAAACTGCAGGATTTCATCAACATCTAATGAAAGTCTATTAAAGAATTCTCTCATTATGCCGATTACCTTTAACGCTGCGTCAGCGACCGAATATGTTTCTCCCTTCGGCGTCAATATATTGACTGTCTTTAAATCATAACGTGCTGCGTTTTTGAAATTCTGCACTGCCTGAATCTGGTCTTTTTCACTGAGCGGCTGATTGGGCGTCGATGCAAGCCAAACCATTAAAAGCTGTGCAAAGATAATATCCCTTTCATCTACGCCTGTACTTACAAGCGGGTTTAAATCAAACATTCTAAGCTCGATATGATTGACACCGTTTTTACATAGCGACTCTAAATTATTTTCTCCCTTCGGCTTTAACCGTATCGGATAATACAATTCCGAAGCGGCTTTCAAGAGTCCCATATCCACGTATTTTTGTATGCTGCCTGCATATGCGGAAATATCCCGGTAATCGAAAATGGGGGCAAACTCATTCCAATATCCCATCTCTCCACATCTGACCGACGCCATCCCTGTAAATACGTCCTGACCGTAAATACCTTTTTCCACAAATGAGCTGTCCAAAACCGGACTTGCCGCAGTCACTGCCACAAGCAGCCATCCATACATTGCCAGTTTCTGTGCAAGCTCCAGATAAAATGTGTTTTTAAATTCCTGATAAGCAAGCCCCTCCTGGTGTTTGTAATCTGCTTTTAGCAGCTCCTCAGAAAATGAATAATTTACGTGAATACCTGAAAAGGTCATTTTGTATTTTCCATATTTGGCGGACAGGTATTCCCTGTATGCAGTTTTCGACACCTCGATGCCTTCAAAAACTGCAACAGGTATATCACTTTCATTTTGAATATACGGTGGATTGGAAAACGGCCATAGGTACTCTCTTTCCGAAAGTGCCTTTAAGCTTTCATAAATACGCCTGTTATGAAATTCCAACTCCTCAATCGCTTCTTTTGCACTGTTATGCACCGATGTATTAATTTCTGTCTGATTTTCACAAAAATCCTTTACGATATGTGTATCGTTTGGAAACGGATGCAGCGAGTGGGATAACGTGCCATCTTTTTTTATCCTCAGGCTTTCCTTTTCCAGTCCAAAGCATCCTTCCAAAATACGCTCTTTTACAGCATCAAATTCAATATGCAGCATTATGTATAACCCTCTTATATCCTTTTACAAATAGTTTACTTGAATGGCACAACAGCCCCATCGTAGGTTTCATTAATATAATTCGTAATGTCATCGGATGTTAATACCTCAATTAATGCTTTGATTTTCTTATCATTCTCGTTGCCTTCCTTTACGGCAATTACATTAACATAGGTTTGGGCTGCTTCCGAATCTGACAGCTCATATGCAATAGCATCCTTCTTTACGGAAAAGCCTGCTTCAAGTGCATAGTTACCGTTTAGCACTACATAAGACGTTTCGTCAACAACTCTTGCCACCTGTGCCGCCTCAAGCTCCACAATTTTGACATTATGAGGATTTTCCACAATATCATTTACTGTAGCCTCAAGTCCCACACCATCCTTCAGGGTAATAATGCCATTATCCTGAAGTAACAGTAATGCTCTTGCCTCATTTGTCGTATCATTTGGAACGGCTATTGTATCGCCGTCTGCAATATCACTTAAGCTTTTCTTTGTTCCCGGATAAATACCGAATGGCTCGTAATGAATACCGCCTGCATTAACAAGATGGGTTTCATTTTCCTTGTTGAAATCATCCAAATAAGGAATATGCTGGAAGTAATTTGCGTCAAACTCATCACTTTCCACAACAAGGTTCGGCTGAACATAATCATCAAAAACCGTAATCTCCAGTGTGTAACCCTTTTCCTCTAACAGCGGCTTTGCCTTCTCCAAAATCTCTGCATGTGGTGTTGCGGAAGCTGCAATCTTGATTTTTTTGTCATCCTCAGATTTTCCGCATCCTGCCAGCACACCCGTCAATAGTGCACCAATAAGTGAAACTGTTAAAATTTTCTTCCATATTTTTTTCATACTGTTCTCCTCTTTTCTTTTATTTTTTTATATTCTCTGTTCCTATCTACGCTTATCCATACGATTTGCGATGAACATGCCAACCGTTTGAAATATTTGCACCAATAAGACCAGTAAAATAACTGTAACAAGCATAATATCTGTCTGATATCTGTAATATCCATAGCGGACTGCTATATCGCCAAGCCCGCCGCCTCCGACTGTCCCCGCCATGGCGGAGTAGCCAAGTATGGTTCCAATTGCAATTGTCACTCCCGTAATCAGCGAAGTTCTGCCCTCCACCAGTAAAACCTTCGTAATAATGGTAAAGGTTCCTGCTCCCATTGATTTGGCAGCCTCCACAACACCTGCGTCCACCTCCTTTAAAGAAGATTCCACCATTCTGGCGATAAAGGGTGTAGCTGCAGCCACCAGCGGCACAATCGTTGCCGTAGACCCATAGCTTTTTCCCAAAAGGAATCTTGTAAATGGTATTAACAAAATCAGTAAAATCAAAAATGGTATACTGCGTACCACATTTGCGATGACGTCCAATATTTTGTATACTACCTGATTTGGCTTCAAACCATCCTTATCCGTTATACAGAGCAGCACTCCCATGGGAAGTCCAAAAGCATAACCCAATCCTGTCGATACTACGGTCATATAGAGCGTTTCCAAAATTCCCTTTCCTGTCATGGAAATGATTTGTTCTGTCCACATCTACACTTCCTCCCTTCCGTCAAGCTCCTCTATTTCTATATTCCGCTCCTTCAGATAAGTTATCATTTCATTTTTCTTCTCTGATGTTTTTAAAAGCTCCAATATCATTTCACCCTTTGCCACACCACCTACATTTCTTGTAGCTGCCTTCAGTATGTTTACGGGCTCATTAAATTTGAGTATCATATTTGCAATTACAGGCTCAAATGCGGAATTTGCAGAATATACAATTCTTAGTCTGCTTCCGCCTTTGATATTATCTACTTCCCAAAGCACTTTTTTCTCTGCCTGAACATCTACATCCGTCCGAAGCAGCTCCCTTGCAACCTCAGACTTCGGATGACTGAAAATATCAAGTGTGTTGCCCGTTTCAACAATCTGCCCTTCCTTCATAATAGCAACCTTGTTGCAAATCTGCCGCACAACTGACATCTGATGCGTAATTACAACGATTGTAATTCCCAGTTCGCGGTTTATCTTTTTCAGCAGCTCTAAGATGGCGGATGTTGTTTGTGGGTCTAATGCACTGGTTGCCTCATCACAAAGTAAAATCTTTGGTTCGCTGGCAAGTGCCCTTGCGATTGCAACTCTCTGCTTTTGCCCGCCTGACAGTTGTGATGGGAATGCCTTTGCCTTATCCGTCATGCCAACCATCTCCAACAGCTCCATTGCCCGTTTTTCTGAATCACCTTTGGATGTACCCTGAATTAACAGTGGAAAGCAAATATTGCTAAGCACATTCTTTTGCATCAGCAGATTGAAATGCTGAAATATCATTCCTGCCTTTTCCCTTTTCTTTCTAAGCTGTCTGTCCGATAACTTTGCAAGCTCCTCACCCTGAAGCTTCACTACGCCCTCCGATGGAATTTCCAAATAATTCATACATCGTACCAATGTACTTTTACCTGCACCCGACATACCGATAATGCCATATATGTCTCCTGTCTCTATGGATAAATTCACATCCTTTAATGCCTGAACGCTTCCCTCCTTTGTCTGAAAGGATTTGCTGATATGTAAAAGTTCAATCTCCGGCATTTGCTCACCTCTTTTCCTATAAAAGAACAAAGTGCCTTTGGCACTGCAGTTCGTATCTTAGCAGGATTTTTAATCCTGCCTATAGGAAATTCAGAGGAATTTCCTATAAAGTAAAAAAGCGGCTGCCATGACACAAATGGCAACCGCATATTCAGCGTTATCGGTTACGTACAATGTGCATACGAAAAGGAAACTGTATTTACTTTTACAGTTCGGCAACAACACATGTACATTGTCATGAATAAATTTGTTCTTTTCATATGCTTATCTCCTTCCTAATTCCCATATTGTTACTAGGAATAGTATGTTTGACTTGTTTATGTTGTGCATTATATTACCTGCTGCTTCAATTGTCAACTATTTTTAATTAAAATTTTTCTATAATTTGCAATCTCTGTTGCAGCTTACCAAAATAAAAAGGCACATGGTTACATTTTACTGTTCCATGTGCCTTTTTGGTTACTTTGATATTAAATTATCAGTTATGCCAACTGTATAACCGCAGCTTCAATCTCTTTCACATCTTCTAATGTTAATTTAGGGAAAAAGCTTGGTATTTCTTCTACAGTAATCCTTCCATTTTTCAGCATTGTAATTGCGTTTTCCTTCGCATTTTCCTTTGCGGCTTCTTTTGCCATATCCTTTGCATAAGTTTTCATTATCTGTTCCTCATCAAATAAGCTCATCATAATCGTTACTACCTCCTTTTCCTTACCGCTTAAATACCGTTTTAAGATATTCCTGTCCTTGCAGATACGTATTGTTTCTGTTATTGCCTGTTTTGTCATTCCATGCTCTTTTACCTGCTCGTTAAACACCTTGCAAAAAACAATGTACTCATTAATTATGTTATCCTTATCGCTCTCATATATGACTTTTGCTTTAATCTCAATATCAATATCCGCACCGTCAAAAAATTCTTGCGACAACAATATTATGTCAGGTTTTCTGCCTTGGTCGCCTGTGTATATCACGTATAACTCAGGCTTCGGCATGGTTACTTTCTTACTCCTATATAGGCTTTGACTCGTTCTCTCAAAATATTCATGGTAGCTCTGTGCCAAATACAGTAAAATTCTAACTAAAATGTTTACTGTCCAAGTGGATTGTGCCTCTAACAGCAATAACAATCTGTCGTTGCCTACCATAATACCCAAATCATTATATAAATTATCTGTCAGAACATTGTCTATAGTAACAATATCCAGTGAATCCTCTGTTGTGTCTGTATCTTCAGGGTGTAATGTCTGATATAATGCAAGTAAATTCTTTTTATCTTGGAAAAGGTCTAAAAACACACTGTTTTTTGCGGTACGTTTTGCTCTTATTTCCTGTGTCTGCTTTGTATCGTCCTGCACTTTATCACCTCTGTTCCTTAAAATCAATATTGGCTAATCTTATATGACGGAAAGTAAATACAGTTTACTCCTGCCACACTTCAATTATACAAAAAAATACCCTTATTTACAATAAAATTCACATCAAACTTCTTCACATCAAACTTCTTCCTCCTGTGCACATAATTAAAAAAGCACATGGTTACATTTTACTGTTCCATGTGCCTTTACGGTGTTATTTTATATTAATCTTTTTATGCACAAATTCTTCCTTCTTTATAACACTCAAAAATATATTCTCGTGGCTGATAATAAAAATCAGTATTGTAATTTGATATAGCACTGTCAATCCACGATAAATATACTTCCATTGTCCAATCAATGATATTTTTATCTGAATTTTTTGCCATATCTTCAATCAATCTTTCGTACACCTCCCCTATTGTCCAATAATCAGGGACTTCATACCTGCACTTTCCCACATTGTCAAATTCATCCATTGGTATATTTACATTTTGGATAAAATCATCTGCTACTTTCTCTATAGGCTCACAATGAAAAATATCTGCATAATTATAAATTCGTTTAATGATGTCTTTCCCTAAATACTTAACCACAGCCGACCGTCTCTGTTTCTGTCGCCTTCCAATATACTCAATCAAACTACATGTATAAAACAATGCATTATCATTCTTCATCTCTTACTACACTTCCCTTTACAAATTTTAATTTAACGGTCAAAGTCTAATTGGACTAATTTCTTTCCATTGGGTAATGATTTTTCCATCTGTATTATTAGTTTATATCCAATACTATTTAAAGTCTGAATCAATGAATTTTCTTCCAATTGGCAATGTACTTTATCAAGGTCATCAAATGCATGAATATATGGTGAATCAGATACCCAGCTATCATCTATATTTATCTGAATAATACATGAAACATATTTCGGCTGTACTTGTTCAACTGCCTTTTGAAAACAATCATATCCAATATACTCAATTAACAAATTGGCAACCAATAATTCAGCGTTTGGAAGTTTATTTGTTTCTTTCATCAGGTTTACTTGTATACATTCCAGTATATCGGAAATATCTGCATACCTTTCTTCAACTGCTTTTAAATATTCAGTGTTAATATCAATTCCATATACTTTTCGATATTTGTTCTTATCAATATGTTCCAAACCATTTCCTCCGGCAACTCCTAAAATCATAACAGAATTTACCGGATAAGCATTGAACTGTCCTTTCATCATTTGATTCATATTCTGTAATTGCATAACAGAATCTAATTTCATGTGATTTTCATAATCAGATAATGAAATTTCTTCCCACGGATTAGCCATAACCTTTCCTTCTTATACTTTAATTTATTTTTCTAATAGAATACCATACTCACAATCATATTTCTATCGAAATTTCTTCCTGCCGCCTCCTGCAATACCTGTATTTACAATTTTACTTACAGCATTTCCCACAGCACAAAAATTTAGATAGTTATATCCATTAATCTATGATAAAATATATCCTAAGGCATGTCGACCAAGCCGAGAATTTTAGGACGGGTCCGCAAAGCAAAGGAGGATTACATATGCAGATAATCACAAATGACGTTAGGGAAAGCAAATACATTGTTCTCGACAACTATTATGATGTGCATGATACCTGTTTATTTGATATAGAAACAACGGGCTTTGCGGCAGCCGCAACCACACTCTATTTTATCGGCTGCTGTTTTCTTGATGAGGGAAAATGGAAAATCCGCCAGTGGTTTAACGATGACGGCAAATCTGAACAGGAAATTATCCAAGCCTTTATGGAATTTATAAAAAACTACAGGTTTCTCATAAATTATAACGGCGACGGCTTTGACATTCCCTACTTAAACAGCAAGCTTGAAAAATATTCCATGGAATACTCATTTTCGGATATTGAAAGCATAGATTTATACAAGAAAATGAAGCCTTACAAAAAATTATTTCATATTGACAACTTAAAGCAGAAATCCCTTGAACGGTTTTTAGACATAAACAGGCTGGATAAATACTCAGGCGGAGATTTAATAAAGGTATACAATAAATATCTGTCAACAAAAAACGAAGCTGAAAAACAGCTTCTGATACAGCACAATTACGAGGACTTAGAGGGACTTTTATACTGCTGTTCGCTTTTGTCATACACAAAGCTAAAGGCAGGCTGTTTTACAGTTACGAAAATGTCCGTAAAGGAAAACAGGCTGTTATTTTCCATTACACTTGAATACAACATTCCAAAAAGAGTAAGCATCGGAAAAAATGACATTATCATCACGGGAAATCAAAATGAAATGACCTTAAATGTCCCTATTGTAACAGATGAGCTTAAATTCTTTTTTGATGACTATAAGGATTATTTCTATCTTCCTGCCGAGGATATGGCTGTCCACAAAAGTGTTGCTGCATACGTTGATAAAAATTACAGGATAAGCGCAAAAAAGGAAACCTGCTATCTGAAGCATTACGGTCACTACATAACGCAGATAAACGATGGAATTATGTCAGGCTACAAAAAAAGCCTGAAAGACAAGGAAACCTTTATTGAGCTGTGCGACTCCTTCCTGAAGGATTTAGATATGCTAAATGCATATGCAAGACATATGATTTCCAATGTAATATAAGTAAAGCAAACAGAGCCTTTGAGATAGTTTCTATTGATATGCAAAAAAATCCCTGTATAATGCAAAGTAAGGGCAGAACCAATAAACGTTGGCTCTGCCCTTAAATAACTATTCATAAAGCTTATATCAGTTTTTTGAGTTTACACAAAACTTGAAGCTCTCTATTCACCCCTAACGTCTATCCCAAACAATACCCTGAATATTCGTTCCTTCTTCATTTTCTGTCTTAAGGGTTACTTTATCTTAAAACAAATTATCCTTGGTAAGTATTTCATCAAACACTCCAAGAAGCACCTCCAGCTCCTCCCTGAAGC
>JAMPEW010000042.1 GCA_023664775.1 Clostridium sp.
CGGCATCGGTTATCGTTGCATATGCAAGGGCGGCATACAGATTAAGCTGTGAGGGTGTGACAGGCTGCAAGACTGTATTTGATATTGCCCCGGCGTATTTGTCAAAATTAAGCGGAGATGAGCTGAGGGCACATTTGCTCTAGGCGTAATCTGCAGAAAGCAGGTGTTTGATGAAAAAAAGGTTGATAAGTGTTTTAACATTGCTGTTTTTTATTTCCACTGCGGCTTATTCTCAGACATGCAATGCAAAAGTAAATAGAACTGTGGAGGATGCGCCGGATAAAATCTATCAGGAGCAGGAGCTTTATTTTGAGGGTGATGATGCAGAGCAGGAGGAATTTCTGCATTTTCTCTTGGCAAAGCTTATTTATGATGATATTGACGAATTTGAGGGAAAAAGCGTACGTGAATACATTGATGCCAACGATGCCTTATACGATAAGGAAATATGGACGGATTCAGGGATAAAATACAACAATCTGTATAACAAATTTATTGGAGAATTTACCATATATAAGGTATACAATTATAATTCTGAATCGGGCTTTTATGCGGCTGCATTTGTGGACGGCAATCATGGCATACTTGCCTTTCGGGGAAGTGAGATGTTTACGGATTCCTTTCCATTGGATGAAAGCAATGACTGGACAGGAACCGATTTTAAATTTGCGCTTCTCAATCAGCTGTCATTACAGTTTGACGATTCCATAAGTGCATATTCCGATTTTGTTTCCTCCCTGAATGCAGAGGGGAAAAACCGGACTATCACCTTTACGGGACATTCTCTTGGAGGGGCGCTTGTGACAAATGCGTCAATCATAACAGGCTGTTACGGTTATTCCTTTGACGGTGCCTGTGGACACGTAATTGACCTTGTATATTATTATAACTTCCTTGATATTGATAAGTTTTCTGGCGTGGAGGATATGCCGTTTTGCAACTACACAGACGATACAGGCTATCTTGTTGCTGATATGATACAGCATACAAATGCGGACACTATGTATCAGCTGGACAGGGAAACTAATTTGGATAAAATGTCAGAAAATACTGCCATACCAAAATATTCAACGGGAGCGTCCCATATTATATGGTCCACCCTTGGACATGATGGGGCAAAGCTTTTTTTCACGGACAAATGTGTAAAGGAAGGACAGACCTACACGTATGCACCTGATAAGCCGGTTACCATTGATATAACAAAAAATATTATTGAGGCGGGAATGGAGAGCTTTTCTGATGTCTCGCTGCCCGGTTGCTTTGGAGTGGAGGAATATCAGTCCAATAAAGAAGATTTAATTGCAGCGTCACTTGGGGCATTGAAGAACGGCAGGGTTATGCTGGCATCGAAGAAGGGTTCCGTCATGAGAGCGTACGATGAAATTGGCGTAAATTCTTCCTTTGCAGTATCTGCCGTAATGTATGGCGGCAACGGCAACGATAAATTATATGGATATACTGCTGACGATGTGCTGATTGCAGGAGATGGTACCAATATATTGGATGGCGGACTTGGAAAGGATACATACATTATTGACAAATATAAAAACTCCACAACGTATCTGTATGATGGAGGAGAGGAAAGCTATATCATCCTAAGAAATTTTGGAATAGATGATATAAGCAGGCTTACCCTTAAGGATAACAGCATTCATCTTGGAGACGGGCAGACCGTCAAGCTTAATATAAAGCAAAATCCAAAGGATATTCATATTTATTGCTGTGATGACGGAATCATCGACTATAAGGGAGATTTGTCACAGCTTGGCTACAATCCTGACATTCAAAAGCCATACAACCGTATCATTATGCTTAAGGGAAAGGGCAGGATAGACATTACCGATGCTTCCGGCAACACGCTTGTAAGCATTGAAAATAATATCAAAACAACAAGAACCGTAGAAAATAAATTCTGTAAAGCGTATCTATGTGGCGAGGCTGGAAATGAAAGTATCGTTCTTTATATGAACGATAGCTGCGAGGCAGTAGTATCTAGTGAAAAGAAGATAGACGCTGCCTTTGGAAGAATCGATGATGCCTCATCTGACATAGTATGCGGCAAGGTTTATAACAAGAAATTTGGAAATTACCATATTGATTTTTATAATGAAAACATTATGAATCAGAAAGAAGGAGAAATCGGAACGGGGGATGCAATTGATTCGGGAATTGATTACCTGATTAATTTACTGCTCAATGGAAGAATATAAAGGGCTGCCGCACTTACAGACAGCACAGGCTGCTATATGTGCGTAACCCCATTTGTATATTTGGGTACTTGAATTGCCTTGTACGGATTAGATGATACAGTAACAAAAAACACGCTTTCGCTCATCTCCGACGTAACGGTACTAAGAGTTGGTGCATGAGAATGTTTATACGGGCAACCAAAACCGTTTGGAGATGTCGGTACTTAAATTGCCGGTCCCAGCAACTCCTTTTTATATAGGGATAGCCTAGACCGGCAATTTTTAGTACCGTTACGTCGGAGACGAGCGAAAGCGTGTTTTGGTTACCTGTATAAGACATTCCCTGCACCAGCTCAAGTGCCGACGTCTTCAAACGGTTTTTTGTTACTGTATATCTATCCGTACAGGCAATTCTTCGTACCACTGCATCCGAGGTGGGTTATGCACATATAGCAGCCTTTGCTATCCATAAGTGCGGCAGCCTCTTTTATTGCTGATTACTTGATGTGTCGTCATATTTCTGCTGTAAATCAGACATGGAATCACTGAAGGTTTCCAAAGGAGTATTTAAGGTTCTTTCCAAATCCTCCTGCTCCTTGTTCTTCTGCGCTGTACGTTTTTTCCACCACTTAAACAGAATGGAAACAACAACAATTACAACGATGCCTACTATGAGGGCTATGATAATGCCCTTATATTTTTCTGCAAAGGTCTTTTCCTTATGCATGATTCTGTCAGCCGCCATTGCACAGCCGCCTCCGAATATGGCACCGAGATTGTCGCTTTCCTTTGACCACTGGGCTTCGATATAATCGTACAATATATCAACAGCCTCGCTGTCAATTGTGCCTGCGATTTCATAGCCGCATGCATCATACATATATGCATTATGATAGTCATAAAGCAAAAGGATATGCCCCTCGTCATCGAAAAGCTCATCATAAAGAGCGGATGCTTCTTCAATACCGTCAACACCAGGGTCTAATTCTTCTACAAGATACACATAGGCACAAACGCCTGTGGTGTTGTAGAAATGCCGCAAACCATTTTCCATCACGGAATGTTCATCGTCGTACAAAAGACCGTCAGGGTCACTGTAAAATCCGTTTACATTTACCTTGCCCGTAAACTTCTCACGTTCGATATTGGAATAGCTGTCCGAATAGCTTGGCGCCTTATTATTATAGTAATCATTGTATGTATGTCTGTATGAGCGCATCGAGCCCAAAGCAGAAAATACAATAATAAGAAGAATAAGTCCTGCGAAAATGCTGGAGCAGCCTGCCGATGAACCGGATGAGCCGGAATAGTTATTTACATATACACGGTTAGGACCGTCATAGTAATAACGTCTTCTTCCATATCCATAGTAATGTCTCCTTGGTGGTGGAGGTGGTGGTGGATTGTGGTATCCTCCATGATTTCCTCCATAATGTCCGCCTTGTGGTCTGCTTCCACCGCCCATCATTGGATTGCCGCTTGATGTCTGTCCACTGTAGCTTCTTCCTGTGCCTCTCGCTGCGCTTCCCCCCGAGTGACCTGAACCAAAGGCGCGGCTTGTACCGCTTCTGCTTGATCCCATTGAGCGGCTTCCGCCTGAGCTGCCTCGGCTGCTTGAACTTCTGCTGCCTGAACTCCTGCTTCCGCCGCCACCGCCACGGCTTCCGCCGCCGCCCATAGAACGTGCCATATAGTAATCCTCCTTAATGTATAAAATATGTCTAAAATACAAAAGACTAATTTTATTTTACAATGAAAAATGAAATCAGTAAACACATATTTTCCTACAATTCTTCTTGAGGCATATTTTTAGATGTGATAATATGAGCATTGCAGGGCTTTGTGCTTGCACAAAAAGCCCTATAATGCGAAAAAATACATGGAGCCGAAGGCGACATGATACTATATCAACAAAATTAAATGGAGGGTTAAACATGCGCGTTGGAATGGGATATGATGTTCATAAGCTTGTGACAGACAGAAAGCTTATATTAGGCGGCGTTGAAATACCATATGAAAAGGGGCTGCTTGGACACTCGGATGCGGATGTTCTTGTACATGCCATAATGGATTCGCTTCTTGGAGCCGCTGCCCTTGGAGATATAGGAAGGCATTTTCCGGATACGGATGAAAGCTATCGGAATGCGGACAGCGTTCAGCTTCTCTGTAAGGTTGGAAGGCTGATTGACAAAGAAAATATGCTTATATCAAATATTGATGCTACCGTTATTGCACAAAATCCAAAGCTTAGTCCTTATATTCAGAATATGAGGGAAAATATTGCAAATGCCCTTAGCATAGATATTACACAGGTGAATATAAAGGCGACAACTGAGGAAAAGTTAGGCTTTACAGGACAGGGACAGGGTATAAGTGCACAAGCTGTATGTCTTTTGGAAACGGTAAATAATTTTGATTACAGAATGAGCATGGATGTCATGGCAGAGAACACAAGCTGTAGAAATTGTGAAGGCTGTAAGGGGTGTCCGTCTGAACCCTAGATAATAGGTTTATATGCCAAATTTTGATAAAATGATACAAAGGTCTATGAATTTATAAAAAAATATGTTAAAATCATAAAGATTTTGCGTGTGCAAATACATTTGAAGTTGAATGGGGGATAATCTCATGTACAAAATTTTAAAAAAAGAAGTGTTGAATCAGGCTGTTATCTTGATGGATGTGGAGGCACCTTATGTGTCTGCACGTTGTGAGGCAGGACAGTTTGTTATTGTCAGAGTTGACGAGGACGGAGAGAGAATACCGCTTACAATAGCTGACTTTGACAGAGATAAAAACAGCGTAACAATCATTTTTCAGGTTGTTGGATATTCCACAAAGCTCATGGAAAAGCTTGAGGAGGGAGATTCTTTCTGCGATTTTGTGGGACCGTTAGGACAGCCTGCACCGTTTGAGGCTGACAAATGGAGTCGAGTGATAGGAATTGCGGGAGGAGTAGGAGCAGCGCCACTTTATCCACAGCTGAAAAAGCTCTCTGAGGAGGGAGTCAGCGTAGACGTAATCATAGGCGGTCGTTCAGCAGAGTTTGTAATACTTGCAGAGAAATTTCAGAAATTCTGTAAGAACGTCTACATTATGACGGATGACGGCTCTCTTGGTGGAAAGGGCTTTGTTACAAATAAGCTTCAGGAGCTTATTGAGTCAGGAGAAAAATACGACCATGCGATAGCAATCGGACCACTTATCATGATGAAAAATGTTGTAGCCGTCACAAAGCAGTTTGATTTACATACGGCTGTATCGCTTAACCCTATTATGATTGACGGAACGGGAATGTGCGGCGGATGCAGGGTTACCGTTGGTGGAGAGACAAAATTTGCATGTGTTGACGGACCGGACTTTGACGGCTTCCTTGTAGATTTCGATGAGTGTATGCGGAGACAGTCCTTCTTTAAGGAAGAAGAACATGAATGTATGATGAGATTATAATTTTACCCTGCGGATAAGGATTGTATGGGTATAAAAAATAGAGGAGATAAAATTATGGCAAATATGAGTCCGAATAAGGTTCCGATGCCACAGCAGGAGCCGGATGTAAGAAATAAAAACTTTGATGAGGTTGCCACAGGCTACACTGCTGAGATGGCAATGGAGGAAGCATCAAGATGTATCAACTGTAAGAACAAGCCTTGTATGACAGGCTGTCCTGTAAATGTACCGATACCGGGATTTATAGAGCAGGTAGCAGCAGGTGATTTTGAAAAGGCTTACGAGATAATCACAAGTGAAAATGCACTTCCTGCAATATGCGGCAGAGTGTGTCCGCAGGAAAATCAGTGTGAGGGTAAGTGTGTAAGAGGAATCAAGGGTGAGCCGGTTTCAATCGGAAGACTTGAGAGATTTGTTGCCGATTACCATATGCAGCATGGGACAAAGCCGTCCTATGATATTAAGCCAAACGGCAGGCGTGTAGCTGTCGTAGGGTCGGGACCTGCCGGAATTACATGTGCAGGAGAGCTTGCAAGGAAGGGCTATGAGGTTACGATATTTGAGGCACTTCACAAGGCAGGCGGCGTTTTAAGCTATGGCATTCCTGAGTTTAGGCTTCCGAAGTCACTTGTGGCAAAGGAGCTTGAAAATGTAACTGACTTAGGTGTCAGAATAGAGACAAATGTTGTGGTTGGTCGTTCAATTACGGTTGATGATTTATTTGAGAAGGGCTATGACGCCGTATTTCTTGGAACGGGAGCAGGACTTCCTAATTTCCTTAGAATACCGGGTGAAAACCTTTTGGGCGTATATTCTGCAAATGAATTTCTTACAAGAGTAAACCTTATGAAGGGATATAAGAAGGGTGAGGTTCCTACACCTGTAAAGATAGGAAAGAGAGTGGCAGTTGTAGGTGCGGGAAATGTTGCAATGGATGCGGCCAGAACTGCAAAGCGACTTGGAGCCGAGGAGGTATACATAGTATATAGACGTGGTGAGGAGGAAGTACCTGCAAGGAAGGAAGAGGTTGAGCATGCCAAGGAGGAGGGCGTAATATTTAAGCTCCTGAATAATCCTGTTAAAATACATGGTGATGACGGCTGGGTTAAGGGAATAGAGGTTGTTGAACAAAAGCTTGGCGAGCCTGACGCATCAGGCAGAAGAAGACCGGAGCCGATTGAGGGCTCCAATAAGATTATAGATGTTGAGACGGTTGTAATTGCAATCGGACAGTCACCGAACCCTCTGATAAGACAGACTACAAAAGGACTTGAAACTGAGAAGTGGGGCGGAATAATCGTAAACGAAGATACAAATGAGAGTACAAGAAAAAATGTTTATGCAGGCGGTGATGTCGTTACCGGTGCTGCTACCGTTATACTTGCCATGGGAGCCGGAAAAAAGGCTGCCAAAGCGATTGACGAGTCTTTTGCTTAGGAGTTTTTATGGACGATTATATTGAACAGGTAATAAGAAGAAAAAGAACCTTTACAGAGCTGCTGCCCTTTGTGCTGTCATTTATAATTGCACTTGTGGGAATTGGCGTCTTTGCTGCAGTAGGTGTATCGTACGGGGCGCTGGTTATCGCAATTGGATGCTTTCTCGGAAGTCTTACGAGCAAGAAGCTACATTCGCAGTTTGAATATATTTTTACAAATGGCGATTTTGACAGTGCAATCATATACAACTTGGTAAAAAGAAAAGAGTTTTTTTCCTTTGATGCAGACCACGTTACAAGGGTGCTTCCATATGAAAGCGATAAGCTTAAAAACGAGCTTGATATTAACAAATCCCTTGTTGTAAAAAATATTACGACAAGCAGGGAGGAGAACAAGGACAGATGGTATGCCTTTATGATTAACGATAAAAGAGGGAAACAGACTGTAGCGATTGTTGAGCTTACAGACAAGGCGTTAGAGCACGTAAAGGTATACTACAAAAGTAAAATTGAAAGTTAAAAAATAAAGTAAACTTATGATGCCGGCTTTGAATAAAGCCGGTATTTTTTTGTAAAAATATAAATGACCATAGACTGTATTGATGTTTTATATAAACAAGGCTTTCATGTGGCAATATTTCATGTTCAGGTAAAATAATATGATAAAAAACGATGATGTGGTTTCTGAAATTCTTGTAAAATTCCAACAGTATTTTCTGTTGTGGCTGACGGGAGGAATTGCATATTTTTATATGGAAATTATGTTTCGGGGGTACTCCCATTATTCCATGATAATATGCGGCGGCTTTTGCTTTCTTTTTGTTGGGCAGATTGGACTTCGCTTTTTATATGGAAAAAGCCGTTTTTTCATTGTAAAGATAATGGCTGCGTCAGCGCTTATCATAACAACCCTGGAGTTTGTCACGGGACTTATTGTAAATGTTGTTTTTCATTTGGAGGTTTGGGACTATTCAAGGGTAGCAGGAAATATAATGGGGCAGGTCTGCCTTCCCTATACATTTGTATGGGGCGTTATGGGACTTCTTTGTGTATATATGACATATATGATACAGCGTTTTATATTGGAATAAAAATAGCCGGACTTTCGTCCGGCTTGGAGAAAAAAGGTATGAAAAAAAATAATACTACGGTTCTAACGGTGTCATCTTAAGTCCTTTGTACATTTTGGTATATAAGCTCTTTTCATCCTGATAGAGCATAAATCCACGTGCACCGTCTTTTACGATGTATGAATACTTGTTTTTTTGCACATTCATATAAAGAACTTCATCTACGTTAAGCTCTTTAGCCTTAGCCTTTGCAGTGTATACATTAAGGGGCTCCAATTTGAATTTCTTAACGGCCTGATCAACTGTCATCTGATATTCCTCCTCTTAAAAAGCTACATAAATCCACTTGATAATATATAATCAAATCGCTATAATTATTATAATTGTTTATTTACTAATAGTATATTGTATAAATTTTACAATGTCAATTGTTAAAAGTGACTAAATTGTATTTTAAATCAGCAGTTTTTAATAAAACTGATTGTTCAAATTGACAAGAAAGGGTTAAGAAAAACAAATGGGTATACAAAATCAACAAAAATTACTGCTGCATGTGTGTTGTGCTCCGTGCAGCTCTTATGTTTTGGAATACCTATATTCCAAGTATAGCATAACGGCTTTTTTTTACAATCCCAATATCACAATACGGGAGGAATATGAAAAAAGAATAGGGGAGCTGAAGCGCTTTGTAGGGGAAGCACCCTTTGCCAAAAATGTTGTGGTTCTTGAGGGTGCGTACAATCCGGAAAAATTTATTGAACTATCCAAAAATCTGGAAAATGAGCCGGAACGGGGAATAAGATGTTATAAGTGTTATGAGCTTAGGCTTAGGGAAACTGCCATATATGCCTTGGAGCACAAATATGATTTATTTACTACAACGCTTTCCATAAGTCCGCATAAAAATGCAGAGTGGCTGAATGAAATCGGCATGAGGCTTTCCGATGAGCTTGGAATTGACTACCTTTACAGTGATTTTAAAAAGAAAAATGGGTACGCACGGTCTATACAATTATCGAAAGAATATGGACTGTACAGACAGAATTATTGTGGATGTGTATATAGCAAAAATGAGGCTGACAGAAGAAAAAATAGCTTGTAGACGAAGTTATATTGTAGTACAATAACATATATGATATAGAATGGATTTTAGAAAGGAGGCTGTTTTATGTACATAGGTGGTATGAGTAACAATTACACTGTGCCCGTAAGCATGGTGGACAGGGTGACGCCTGTCAATACTGATAATACGGTAGACAGCTCCTCCAAGGTAAAGTCTACTGAATGTCAGACATGCAAGAACAGAAAATATGTGGATGGCTCCAATGAGGCTGATGTTTCCTTTAAAACACCGGGCAATATAAAGCCTGAGGAATCCTATGCCAAGGTAAGCGCACATGAGAGGGAGCATGTTGCCAATGCCATTGCAAAGGGCAGCAAGCCGGGGGCAAAGCTTATCAGTGCATCGGTTGCGCTTAAAATGGCAGTGTGTCCTGAGTGTGGCACGACATATATTGCAGGAGGAACGACAACAACCCAGATAAAGTATTCAAAATCAAATCCATATGATAAGAATGCTGACGAAGCATTTGGCGACTTGCTTGTTGGAAATAATGTAGATGAAAAGGTTTGATTAATGCGGTAGGTTACTTCTTTTTAACAGCTTAGTCATATTGATGATTGCATTTTGCTGGTCATTGCTTAGCATGTTAAAATCGGACAGGAGATGCAGCTCTTTTGTTGACAGGGCATATTTACCATGTCTTATGAAATTAAAATATGTTTCACTATTTGATTTGATATCCTCAGGAGCAAACATATAAAGAAGCTCCAGTGGATTCATATTGTAAAGAGCGGATATTTTTATTAAGTTTTCTATGGTCGGAAGCCGTGTTCCCGCTTCGTAATGGCTGTATGTTGAACTGGACAAATACAGCATCTCTGCGACCTCACATTGTTTGTATCCAAATTCTTCTCTTTTTCCTTTTAGGACTTCAGCAAATGATTTTACCTGCATAATATACCTCGCTTTCATTGTATGATTTAAAATTATTAGGAAAATTTTGAATGCGGTTGAACCTTTTGAATTATCAGAAAGGGATAAACCTTAAAGCACATAATATAATGGCTGTTTTCAGACATTATATCACATTTTTTTATTTTGTATATACTTAATTTATAAAATTGTCGGAGGAATAAAATGAGCAAGGCAGACAACCTATTTATTGATATGTGTAATGATATTATTAACAACGGCTATAGTACGGAGGGGGAAAAGGTCCGTCCGAAGTGGGAGGATGGAACGTATGCATATACAATCAAAAGATTTGGAGTTGTGAATAGATACGACCTTTCCAAGGAATTTCCTGCAATAACCTTAAGAAGAACATATATAAAATCTGCAATAGATGAGCTTTTGTGGATATGGCAGAAAAAATCAAACAATGTAAATGATTTAAAAAGTCATATATGGGATGCATGGGCGGATGAGAATGGCTCAATCGGAAAGGCATATGGGTATCAGCTTGGCGTAAAGCACAGGTACAAGGAAGGCATGATGGATCAGGTTGACAGGGTCATATATGATTTGAAGCATAATCCCTTTAGCCGCCGTATTATGACGAATATATATGTGCATCAGGACCTATCGGAGATGAATCTTTATCCGTGTGCCTACAGCGTCACGTTTAATGTTACGGGAAATAAGCTTAATGCCATATTAAACCAGCGTTCACAGGATGTGCTTACGGCAAATAACTGGAATGTTGTTCAATATGCCGTGCTTGTGCATATGATGGCACAGGTTACGGGCTTTGAAGTGGGTGAGCTTGTTCATGTCATTGCAGACGCACATATATATGACAGACACATTCCTATTGTAAAGGAGCTTATTACGAGAAAAACATATCCGGCGCCGGAATTTTCCATGAACCCTGACGTAAAGGATTTTTATAAATTTACCCTTGATGATTTCAGCATCAAAAACTATGAGACAGGTCCACAGGTTGAAAATATACCTGTTGCTATTTAATAAAAGTAAGAGGACATGCAGACATTGAAACTGCTGCAAGGTTGAAACTATATCCGTTGCTATTTTAAAAGTTTAATTTAGATGCTGCGGCGTTCAATGATGAAGGAGAAAAAAATGGATTTAATTGTTGCTGTTGATAATAACTGGGCGATTGGAAACAAAGGAAATCTACTGGTTTCCATACCGGAGGACCACAAATTTTTCAGACAGGTTACCATGGGAAATGTAATCGTGCTTGGACGAAAAACCTTAGCAGGCTTCCCAAATGGACTGCCGCTTGCAGGACGGGATAATATTATACTTTCTGAAAATCCTGATTTTAAGGTAAAGGATGGCACTGTTGTAAATTCTAAGGAACAGCTTTTTGAGGTGCTTAAAAGGTACAGGGACAGACAGATATTTGTTGTAGGCGGAGGCATGGTTTATGAAATGCTTTTACCGTACTGCAAATATGCCCATGTGACAAAAATTGACTATAATTATGAGGCAGATACATATTTTCCAAATTTGGATAAGCTTCCTGACTGGCGGATAATCGGGGACAGTGAGGAGCATACATATTTCAGCTTGGAGTTCTATTATTATAAGTATGAAAACAGTAATCCCTTGGAATTTTAGTGATTGTGTCATAAATGCACAAAAAGTAAATTCAAAATGTAATAATTTATACAAAAACACTTTCAATCGTCTTTGGAATATGATATAATTTTTTCTATATTTATTCGAATTTTTTTAAGTGGAGGGTTTAAAGATGAGTGAGATTATGATTACGTCCGGCTCAGGCTTTGAGGGCTATGACATCGAGGAGTACCTTGGCTTTGTAGCAGGACAAACAGTACTTGGTTCTAATTTCTTTAAGGGTATTGCAGCGAGCGTTACGGAGGTCTCTGACGCAGAGAGCGACAAGCTCACGAGCAAGCTTGAACAGGCAAACGAGGTTGCCATGCAAAAGCTTAAAAAGCTTGCACTGGCAAAGGGCGCAGATGCCATTATTGGCGCAGAGTTTAACTATACTCAGTTCGCAAACTATTCAGTAGGTACAATTGCATCAGGAACAGCGGTTACATTAAAGAAAAAAGCAGAGGCTGAGAAAAAGATAGTAAAAGAGCTTTATGTAAGCAACTACTATAACAGACTTGTGCCAAGACCTGTAAAGGTAATACTGTCAGGCGACAGCAAAAATGTTACTATCGCTACTGAATTTTTTAACTACAACATGGACGACATAAAGGCTGTAAGAGTTGACATTGAGCTTACTAATCTTTATGAGGAAAAGCTGTTGCTTAAGAACCTTGATTTTGTATTTGAAAAAGGCAATGTAACTCAGATAAGGGCAAATGATATTGAATGTAAGCTGCCTGCAAAGGATATACTTTTGATAAAGGACTCAAAGGTTACAATATCAAAATATGTCACAAGCAGAGGCGTATTTGCCTGCAATGATGTACCTGTCAATGTTTCAATGCCGCTTCACAGACTTGAGGCTCTCAAGGAAAAGAGAGGTATTGATGCCGTTGAGAAGTATAAGTCTGATGGCATGACTTGGACATGTAACTGTGGATATGTAAATGAGGCAGGCTCAGAGGAGTGTGTTGTATGTGCACGTAAGCAGGATGATATGAAGACGGCTGTTTCAAGATTTAATCCTGATGAGATGATTGCCAAGATGCAGACGAAAGAATTTGTTATGGAAATTAAGGATGTCCTTATGGAGTACATAAAGGAGATTGATACACAGTATAGAATGGAGCTTCTTGAAATTATGGAGTCGGGACTTCAATATGAGAAAACCCGTGGCAACATGAAGGATACAGTTATTGAGAAGGTTGAGAAGGTATTTGAGGGGCATTAATTGTTGTAAAACAAAGGACTGTGTGATAAACTAAAACTATATTTTTTTGAGGTGAACGGCATGGGCGCAGGGCTTTCTATGGCTAGTGTGAACAAGATAAAGGAATTGGCTAATGCAAGGGAATATAGTCTTGCTCTTGAAATTGTCGATAGTCAGGATTTGAGTAAGTCGCTCAACCCTCAATTCCTCAGGCTTTGTGGAGATATTTATTCTCATGCCGGCCGCTACAAGGATGCAAGAAGGGTTCTTGTTATGGCACACAGGCTTGCACCCGAATCTAAAAGAGTTATATTTTCATTGCTTGAGCTCCATTTGAATATGGGACATGAGGAGCTGGCAAAAAAATACTATGATATTTACCTGTTTGGTTCCGATGACAGTGTCGAAACCAAACAGGCAAAATATATGTATGACAATGCGCATGGAGAACCAGCGGAAAAGCTGGTTGAATATTTGGAAGCTTCTTATATGCACAGCATGGATTATGACTGGAGCTTTATTACGTATTTACTGTTGATAAAGCTTGGACGTAAAAGTGATGCTGAAGCACTTTCTGACGTATACTGCGCCACATATAAAAACAGTGAGCATTCTGACTGTATCGGTAAAATAGCTGCAGGCGATTTGGAGGCAGATTCCCTCATTTACACATATGCGAAAGAGTGGGTTGAGGATAATGATGCAGATGAAAGCGAAGTCAGGGAGCAGGAATTAAAGCTCATAGAAGAAGATGAGTTGAGAATACATCCGAAGGAAGCAGAAATTACGATTATGTTTGAGGAAGTCGGCGAGGGAGTCGAGGAGCTTTCAAAACGTAAAATGAAAAAGCTGATTAAGGAGCATGAGAAGCAGGAACGTGAGCTTGAAGAAAAAGAAAGAATGGCGAATGAGGAATCTGAGGCTTCGGGCGATGAAGCTTCAAATTCAGATAATAAGAAAACAGGCTTGTTTAAGAAGCTGTTTAAAAAATCTAAGCCGGCTGATGAGGATTTGACCGAGGAGATAACCGTAGAGCAGGCTGGTGAAGAAGGCAAGGATAAGCCGGAAGAAACTGAAAAAACAAGAGAAACTGCAGAAACGGAGAAAACCGAAACGGCAGAAGAAACTGTGAAAACAGAGGAAACTGAAAAAGCAGAAGCAGTTGAAGAAATAGAGGAAACCGAAAAAGTTGAAGAAACTGCGAAAATGGAGGAAACTGAAAAAATTGAAGAAGCTACGAAAGTAGAGAAAACCGAAAAGACAGAAGTATCTGAAAATTCGGAGCCGAAATCTGACGAAGCTTCTGATGTTGAAGTTGTTGCTGATACAGACAGTGATACGAAAGCGGAGGCAGAAACTGAAACGGCAACATCTGAAATAGAGTCAGTTTCTGAAACTGAAAATAATGATAATGAGAAACAGACAAAAAAATATAAGTTTAATATAGAAGAAGTTTTATTAAATGATGAACCGGAACAGGAGGACGATAGTCAGCCTGAAGAAGGTTATGCTGATGACGACAAATCTCAAGATGATTGGGAGCAAGATACACTTGATGACGGAGAGACAGATATGTCGGAGTTACATGTAAAAGAAAAAGAAGCCCGAAGTGATTTGGTTATTTCAGTGGATGAGGAAAATGATGGCTTTGCCGCTGAGGCAGATACGATTGATGACTTAAATGGTGAAGCTGATTATAACAATACATCTGATAATACGGATTCTGAAAAGAGTGAGACGGAAAAATTCTTTTCAAAGAAAAAGATGGAATATGTGTTTGAAGCCGCAGACATTATTATTGATGAGGATGAAGATGAGGAAGCTGATGACTTTAGCGTTATAGAGGATGACGAATTTGGTTCAATGTCCGTGGAGGATGACGAAGAAATAGAAACCACTGCCGAGGCTGAGGAAGAAACGGAAATTCTTTTTGAGATTGATGTGGAAGAAGAAATGGAAACTGTTTCCGAAACTGACGTGGAAGAAGAAATGGAAATCGCTTCCGAAACTGACGAAGAAGAAATAGAAACTGTTTCCGAGGCTGACGTGGAAGAAGAAATAGAAACTGTTTCCGAGGCTGACGTGGAAGAAGAAATAGAAACTGTTTCCGAGGCTGACGTGGAAGAAGAAGTGGAAACTGTTTCCGAAACCGATGCGGAAGAAGAAATAGAAACTGTTTCCGAGGCTGACGTGGAAGAAGAAATGGAAATCGCTTCCGAAGCTGATGTTGAGGAAGATGATTTTGAATTTGACTTTGAGTTTGATCGTAAGGATGAAACAGAGAAAAATGAGTCTAAGATAGAGGAAAACACTGCCCCTGCCGAGGAAGAAAGTGCTGCCCCTGCCAAGGATGAAAGCATTAATTTGAATGAAGATGCTGATTTCGAATTTGATTTTGAGTTTGAGGAAAAGACAGAGAAAGAAGTAGCTCATACAGAGGAAGCTCCTTTGCAGGCAGATGAGCAGCAGACATTTGAGGTTGAGGAAACAAAATCATATTCTGAGCCTGACATTCAACAAGAAGCAGAGCAGGAAGAATTTGAAACAGTATATGAAGCTGAGATAGAGCCAAAAGCAACTGAAACGGTATACGAAGCCGAAGCAAGGCAGGAAGTAGCTGAAACGGTATATGAAGCTGAAGCAAGGCAGGAAGTAGCTGAAACGGTATATGAAGCTGAAGCAAGGCAGGAAAAACCTGAAACGGAATACGAAGCTGAGATAGAGCCAACATCTCAAAAAACAGATTTGCTTGTTGATATAGCTTCAAAGAAAAGCAATCTTGATTTTCCTGTATTTAAGACGGATTTGTTCCCTGAGTATCATGTTGTAGAGGTGGAAAATAATTTCGATGAAATTATGGAGAAGGCTCAGGATAAGCTGCAGGCAAATCTTTTGAAGGAAGAACAGATGCAAAAGGAAGCGGAAGCACTGCTTGCATCATTAGGCATTGACTATGGAAGTGTAACACCGAAGCAACAAGTTGAGAAGGCGATTCATAAGCCCGATAATCCGATAAATAATACCGCTTCCAGAGATGCATTAAAGGCATCCTTGAAAATAAGTTCTGAAAAAAGAGAAATTTTAAGAAAAATAAAAGAACATAGATAGTTCTTGACGGTAGGGTTACTGAAAGGAGGCAAAATAAGTGGCTATTGATCAAAGAGAAGCATTGATTGCTGCTGTAAGGGCACAGGTTGAAAAGGAGAAGGCTGCAAAGGCTGCAAAAAATAAAAAAGAGCAGGAAAATGCGCAGTTATCCGGAAAAGCTGTTACAACAAATAAATCTGAGGATGGAAAGCCGAAGTATAAGACCTTGTCAGCCGAAGATCTTGCTAAAATCGAGGAGAAAAAGAGGAAAAAGCATGCGGCTGAGTTAGGTATTGAGCTTGAGGAGGAAACTCCGGCAGCAGAAGCCGAGCCGGAAGCTGTAGAGGCAGAAAGCAAGGAAGAAAGCAAGGCTGATGCAGCACCGAAAAAGGAAGAAGCTGTCAAGGCAGAAGAAAAGAAGAATGCTGCAGATAAGGCAGAGGAGTCCTCGCTTGGAATGAGTGTCGGTATCCAACCTGATAAATCAGGAAAGACGCTCGGCGGGGTAGGAACAGGTGGACTTGGAGGAGCAAAAGCCGACAGTACTGAAGGTTCAGCTAAATCGTCAGGAGGACTTGGATTAAAGCTTAATACAGGCTCTGATGGTGCTGAAGCTAAGTCTTCTACAGGTAAGCTAAAAATTGCAGGCGCAGACGAGACCGCTAAGAAAGAGGAAGCTAAACCAAAAGCTGAGGAAGCGCCTAAGCTGAAAATGACAGGAAGCACTGCTGCTCCATCAAAGGACGACAGCTATTTAAGAGAACAAAAGGCAAGACTTCAGCCTACAAAGCTTACCGGCGGTGACGGAAGCGTAACAGTTATAGCTGATGACAGTGAAAAGGATGATACGACAACATTTGTAAAGGATGGAGATACGACTGTAATTTCCAACGGAACAAATTGGCAGACGGCAGAAGCGCCAAAGTCCGGTGTGAAAAATGGCGAAGATGAGATTAACATTGTGCCTAACAGAAAGACGGCGACAAATGATGTCAAGAGCATGTACGACATAGATAATGACGATGACGATGCTTTGGGAGCAGAACTGTCGAAGTTTGCAAACTATGGCGATGAGGCGGCTAAAAAGGAGGATCCTGCTGCAAAGGCAGCAGAGGAGGCTCGTAAGAAAGCAGAAGCTGAGGCTGCAAGAAAAGCCGAGGAAGAAGCAAAGAAAAAGGCAGAAGAGGAAGCACGTAAAAAGGCTAAGCTTGAGGAGGCTGAAAGAAAGGCTGCTGAGCGTGAAAGAAGAATTGCTGAGGCTGCCGCAAAGCAAAGGGCAGAGGAAGAAGCACGTAAGAGGGCTGAAAAGGACGCTGCAATGAAGGAGGCGGAGGAAGCCCGTAAGAAAGCAGCAGAGGAAGCCCGCAAGAAGGCAGCAGAGGAGGCTCGTAAGAAAGCAGAGGAAGAAGCAAGAGCCAAAGCAAAGGATAAGGCATTAAAGGCAGCGGAGGAAGCCCGCAAGAAAGCCGAGGAGGCTGCGAAAATCCTTGAGGAGGCTAAAAAGGCAGAGGAAGAAGCTGCAAAACAGGCAGAGGAAAGCAGAAAACGTATAGAGGAAGAAGCAAAGAAGAAGGCTGAGGAGGAAGCAAAGCGCAAGGCTGAGGAGGAAGCAAAGAAGAAAGCTGAGGAGGAAGCAAAGCGCAAGGCTGAGGAAGAAGCAAAACGTAAGGCCGAGGAGGAAGCGAAGAGGAAAGCTGAAGCCGAGGCAAAGAAGAAAGCTGAGGCTGAGGCAAAGAAGAAAGCTGAGGAGGAAGCCAAGAAAGCAGCCGAGGCTGCCCGCAAGAAGGCAGAGGAGGCAATGAAAATCCTTGAGGCAGCCAAGAAGGCAGAGGAAGAAGCCTTGAAGGCGGCAGAGGAGGCTCGTAAGCAGGCAGAGGAAAATGCAAGAAAGGCAGCAGAGGAAGAAGCTAAGAGAGCCGAGGAGGAAGCAAAGCGTAAGGCAGAGGAAGAAGCTAAGAAAGCTGCTGAAGCAGAGGAAGCAAAACGTAAGGCTGACGAGGAAGCAAAGCGAAAGGCTGACGAGGAAGCGAAGCGTAAGGCTGATGAGGAAGCCCGTAAGAAGTTAGAAGAAGAAACAAAGAAAGCTGAGGAGGCTGCCCGCAAGAAAGCCGAGGAGGCTGCGAAGATTCTCGAGGCTGCCAAGAAGGCAGAGGAAGAAGCCTTGAAGGCGGCGGAGGAAGCTGATAATATTAAGCTTGACCTTACTATGCCGTCAGAGGACGGAAAGCTTCCGATGGCAGCATATTACCTTGAGAAATATACAAAGGTAGACAGCATATCCGCTCCGATTATTGATACATTTAACAGTATTGCAAACAATCCGAAGGAGTCAAGAAATGTAATACTTAAGGGTGAGCACGGCTTTGGTCTTACAAGCGTAGGAGAGGATTTTGCAAGAAGCTTCTATGACATGGCAATCTGTAAGGCTAAGACAATTGCAAAAATAAAGGCTGCTGCACTTAATAAGGTTAAGCTTGCAGATGCAATGACGAAGCTTAAGGATGGATGCCTTGTTGTTGAGAATGCAGGTCTTATAGCAGCAGACAGGCTGAATGAGCTTATAAAGCTTTCAAGCCCTGAACAAAATAATATTGTAATTATACTTACAGGCGAGTCAGGTTCCATTGACAGACTCATGGACAGTGCAAAGCCTGAAAACGGCACATTTAAGTACAGCGTGAATATGCTTGGAATTTCTACGGCAGACATGATTGCAATTGCAAAGGGTTATGTCTCACAGAGAGGCTTTAAGTCAGACGACATAGACGGAACACTCCGAAGCCTTCTGATGGCGATGGAAAGCGGTAACATTGACAGAATGCTTAAAACGGTTGATGATGCGCTCCTTAAATGTGAGGACAGAGAAAAGCAGAAGGGTATTTCCAAGAAATATTTACTAGCTGAAGATTTTAAATAATATATTGAAAAAATGATAGTCGGTGCTTATAATTATTTATGGCACCGACTTCTTAATTAGGCAGGATTCTCCCAAAATGCCATTAAAGCTGTGGCAGCATAAAGAGTGACGAAGGTACTTTGTTCTGTGGAGAGTTCAAAAAATGCTTGTGTGAAGCAGTCGGCGGATTATTTTACGAATAGAGGAAAAAGCATTGATAAATATAGACATAGGAATAGATTTAGGCACTTCAAATACGGTTATTTATATGAAGGACAGGGGGATTGTCGTAAACCAGCCATCAGTAATTGCATTTGAGCCTAGAAGCAAAAAGATACTTGCCGTTGGCAATAAGGCTAAAAAAATGATGGGGAAAACACCTGAGGGCATAGAGGTTGTACGGCCTATCAGGAATGGCGTCATATCTAATTATACACTTACGGAGCGTATGTTAAAGCTTTTTGTGAGAAATGCCATGCAAAAGAGGAAAATATGGGGAAGGCCAAATATATGCGTCTGTGTTCCAAGCGGTATAACGCCTGTTCAGATTAGAGCTGTGGAGGATGCGGTTTACAGAACGGGGGCAAAGGAGGTCTACATACTTGAAGAACCCTTTGCGGCAGCCATAGGTGCAGGAGTGGATGTTGATACTGCCAAGGGCTATATGATTGTTGACATCGGCGGTGGTACGACGGACATTGCCGTCATTTCAAGAGGTGGAATAAAAAATGAGACGTCCATAAAGGTTGGCGGAGAGGATTTTGACGAGGCAATTATCAGGTATCTGAGAAAACGACATAACATACTGCTAGGCGATGTTTCAGCGGAGATACTGAAGCTGGAAATAGGCTCGGTCTATCCAAGACAGAAGGATGCGGTTGGATATGCAAAGGGGAAGGAGCTTGTAAGGGGACTTCCCACGAAGCTTCAGGTTAAATCCTCAGAAATCATGGAGGCAGTTTCAGAAGCAACAGAGCAGATTGTTGATGCCGTTAAGCGTGTGCTTGAGGTAACGCCGCCTGAGCTTGCAAGCGATATTTCGGAAACAGGTATTATTTTAACCGGCGGGGGAAGCAAGATATACGGAATCGACAAGCTCTTTGATGAAAGACTTGGCGTAAAGGCGGCTAAAATTGAATCGCCTGAGCTGCTTGTGGCAAAGGGAGCGGGAACTGCAAGAAAGTATGTAAGGCTGCGGGAAAATTAAATGCATACGGCAGGGTAATTAAAATATATCAACATGAGACAATGACAAAAGCAGTTTGCATTTTACGGAGAAGCATATGGATAAATTTGATTATGAGTATGATGATGGATTTCTCCCTTTAAATAGGGAGGAAATGGAGATGAAAGGATGGGAGCAGCCCGACTTTGTTTATGTCATAGGGGATGCGTACGTTGACCATTCTTCCTTTGGACATGCAATCATAAGCCGCATATTGGAGTTATACGGTTATAAGGTTGCAATCATATCACAGCCGGACTGGAAAAATCCTGCAAGCATAGATATATACGGCAGACCGCGTCTCGCATATCTTGTATCTGCCGGAAACATGGATTCCATGGTAAATCACTATTCAGTATCTAAAAGAAAAAGGGAGCATGATTCCTACACTCCGGGCGGGATAATGGGGAAAAGGCCTGATTATGCGACTGTGGTGTACTGTAATCTTATTAGAAGAAAATACAAGGATATACCTATCATTATAGGGGGAATTGAGGCAAGCTTAAGAAGGCTTGCACACTATGATTATTGGTCTAATCACATAAAACATTCCGTGCTTATTGATTCTCAGGCTGATATACTGATTTACGGAATGGGGGAAAAAGCGATTGTTGAGATTGCAGAAGCCCTTGACAGCGGCATCGGGGCAAAGGATATATGCTTTGTTGAGGGAACAGCATATCGGACAACAAGCTTGGAAAATGCCTATGATTATATAGAGCTTCCTTCCTATGATGAGCTAAAGGCTGATAAGCTAAGCTATGCAAAAAGCTTTAAAATACAGTATGAAAATACAGACCACTATACTGCAAAAACACTTGTGGAAAAATATAATGACCACATGTATGTCGTTCAGAATAAGCCTGCGGCACCCCTTACGGAGCATGAGATGGACAGGGTATATTCACTGCCTTATAAAAGAACGTATCATCCCTCCTATGAAGCACTTGGCGGCGTGCCTGCCATATCGGAGGTGA
>JAMPEW010000043.1 GCA_023664775.1 Clostridium sp.
TGGTCAGGCATCGTATAACAAGATTGATAAGAGAAAGCTATAGACTTAATAAGGAAAGATTGAAGCAGGGATATGATATAGTAGTTGTAGCAAGAGCTGCGGCAAAGGATAAATCGTACCATGAGATAGAAAGCTCTTTTTTGCATTTATCTAAGCTGCATCATATTATTGTTAATGATTAAAAATTGTGTCAGATGAACAAAGCTTGACATAGTAAGAAAAGAAAGTGATTGAATGAAAAAAATTTGTATTGCTTTAATTAAGTTTTATAGAAAATACCTCTCCCATTATATAGGACATGGGTGCTGTAAATATACGCCTACCTGTTCAGCCTATGCGCTTGAGGCATATGAAAAATATGGTTTTTTCAAGGGAACAAGGCTTGCAGTATGGAGAATTTTAAGGTGCAATCCATTTTCAAAGGGAGGATATGATCCTGTTCCATAATTGGAGGAAATTATGATTTTAACACAGCAAGGCGGATTTATTATAAAGCCAATTGCAAAGCTTTTGGGAATTATATTAAATGCCATCTATGAATTGATGTCCAATATGGGAATAGCCAGTATTGGCGTATCAATTATACTTTTTACACTGTTAATAAGATTATGTCTGCTTCCTTCTTTGATTAAGCAGAATAAATCAACAAAGGTAATGAATTATATTCAGCCTGAAATCAATAAGGTTACGAAGAAATATAGGGGGAAAAAAGATCAGGATTCCCTTTTAAGACAACAAAATGAGGTAAGGGAAATCCAAAACAAATATGGAGTAGGAATGACGGGAGGCTGTCTTACATCACTGATTCAGATGCCTATATTCCTTGCTCTTTATAATGTCATACAAAATGTACCTGCCTATGTTCACAGAATTTATGACTATTACAGTCCTATTGCAAATGCAATAAAGGCAGATCCTGCTGCGGTGACGAAATTTCAGGATTTACAAAAATCCGAGGAATATGCAAATCTTTTAACAAGAGTTTCGTTTGATGCTAATAATATTGATACATTTATTGATGTACTTGCGAAGCTGCCTTCGGAGGCATGGGACAAGCTGACTGGCATTTTTGCGGGAAATGCAGAAATTGTAAATGCAATAAACAATAATGCCGAGCATATAAGAAATTCATATAATTTCATTGGTGGTATAGATTTGTCAAAGGTTCCGGGCTTTGCGCTGACTGCTGCCTTTGCAATACCTGTACTTTCAACATTGTTTCAGTTTTTGAGCATGAAGGTTACGCCACAGCAGAAAAGCGATGACCCTACACAGCAGGCTACAATGAAGACAATGAATTTTATGATGTACTTTTTCCCTATCATGTCATTTATTGTCTGTGTAAGTGTTCCGGCAGGTGTGGGACTTTACTGGGCAACAGGTTCACTTATCAGCTTTTTAACTACGCTTTGCATCAATATTTATTTTAAGCATTGTGATATGGAAAGAATAGTTGAAAAATGTAAGGAAAAGGCTGCAATTAAAAATGAAAAGAGAAAGGCTGCGGGAAAGAAATCATTTATGGAAAGAATGCAGGAGGCTGCGTACGGACAAACGGAAGGTCAAAGCGCCCAGCCTACTTCCAAAGTTTCTTCTACGAGCTTAAAGAATTATACGTCAAGTACGATGAGTAATAACGGAGAGGTAAAGAAATACAGAGAAGGAAGCCTTGCGGCAAAGGCAAATGTTATGCAGAGATATAATAACAATAATAATGATAACAAATAATGTATTTCTTTTATTGAATTATGGAGGAAAAAATAATGGAATATAAAGAGTTTAAGGGTAAGACAGTTGATGAAGCCATAACTGCGGCATCAATGGAATTTGGAGTTGCAAGCACAGAGCTTGACTATGAGGTTGTTGAAAAAGGAACAAGCGGATTTTTGGGAATAGGCTCTAAGCCTGCGGTTATTAAAGCTAAAAAGAAGGAATCATTTGTTGATGACATATATGAATACTTAAATAATCTGTTCCGTGTCATGGATATTGAGGCTGAGGTCAATATAGATTATGATGAAGAAAATTCTAATATGAATATTGATGTTTCAGGTCCTAATATGGGAATTTTAATAGGAAAGCGTGGACAGACATTAGATTCACTTCAATATCTTATAAGCCTGTATGTCAATAAAAAGAGTGAGTCATATATAAGAGTTAAGCTTGACACGGAAAATTACCGTTCAAGAAGAAGGGATACCCTTGAAAATCTTGCTAAAAATATTGCATTTAAGGTTAAGAGAACAAGAAGGTCATTCACACTTGAGCCTATGAATCCTTATGAGAGAAGAATTATACATTCTGCCCTTCAGAACGATAGATATGTTGCCACAAGGAGCGAGGGTGATGAGCCATACCGCAAGGTTGTTGTTTATCTCAAAAAACAGTAATTTAACTTTTAAAGAGGTGTTTAAATGACGGTTGGAATAGTCGGACTTGGACTTATCGGTGGCTCATTTGCAAAGGCATTTTCAGATAATGATGAGCATAAATGTCTTGGCTTTGACATTGACAATGCAGTTATGGATGATGCATATAGGCAGAAAATTATAGACGGTGCACTTTCAGATGCAAATATTGGACAGTGCGATTTAATATTAGTTGCGCTTTATCCAAACGCCGCCATAGAGTATATCAGGAAAATGGCGCCGTACATTGATAAGAGAACCTTTGTTATTGACTGTTGTGGAATAAAGGGTGATGTGTGCAGGCAATGCTTTCCTATTGCAAGGGAATATGGCTTTATCTTTGTAGGCGGACATCCTATGGCGGGACGACATTTTTCGGGCTTGGAATACAGCACAAAAACAATGTATGACGGAGCATCAATGGTGCTTGTTCCTGAAAGCATGGAGGATGAGGCTGTGATTAATAAGGCAAAGCAGCTTCTTTCACCAATCAGGTTTGGAAAGTTTACCGTATGCTCTGCTGACAAGCATGATGCCATGATTGCATTTACGTCACAGATGGCACACGTTGTTTCAAATGCTTATGTAAAAAGTCCTACTGCAAGGGAGCATGTAGGCTTCTCAGCGGGAAGCTATAAGGATTTGACGAGAGTTGCATGGCTGAATGAGGACATGTGGACAGAGCTTTTCCTTGAAAATAAGGAACACCTTTTACATGAAATTGATGTATTCATAAAATCAATGAATGAATACAAAGAGGCAATGGAAAATAATGATGCGGTGAAGCTTCGTGAGCTTCTTGCATACGGGAAAAGGTGTAAGGAAGAAATTGACGGAATAAATTAGCATGTTTCAGGAAAATATATACAAATCGGGATTTTGTAAAGTGAAATGCTGGAAATAAAAATATATTCTTGACATTTTATATTTGTAATTTTAAAATTAATATAGTTTTATAAAAAACAAATTAATATTGTAACAGCTATGATGAGACGAGTAAGATAAAAACGGATTAACAGAGAGAATTTTCAAGCTGCTGAAAGAAAATTCAAATTACGCTTATCCCAAAACTACCTCGGAGCTGCTTATACAAAATATAAGCCGTTGATTACGTTACAATCTTAATGAGGTGCTGACGTGGATATGAAATAGCCATTTCAGAACCAGGGTGGAACCGCGATATATCGTCCCTGGCATACAGTGTATGCCGGGGACTTTTTTATTTCAATTAGGAGGAGAAAACGAAATGATTATTACTTTAAAGGATGGTTCTTCAAAGGAATATCAGCAGCCTATGTCAGTGATAGACATAGCCTCTGATATAAGCGAGGGACTTGCAAGGGTTGCATGTGCAGGCGAGGTTGACGGTGAGGTTGTTGACCTTAGAACCGTTATAGACAAGGATGTAAATTTAAACATTCTTACATTTAATGATGATGCAGGAAAGAAAACATTTTGGCATACTGCAAGCCACATTCTTGCACAGGCTGTAAAGCATCTTTATCCCGATGCAAAATGTACGATAGGACCTGCGATTGACAATGGATTTTATTATGATTTTGACATGCCGTCACTTACAAGGGAGGACCTTGATAAAATTGAGGCGGAAATGAAAAAGCTTGTAAAGCAGGGGGATGACATTACATCATTTACGCTTCCAAGGGCAGAGGCGATAAAGCTTATGGAGGAAAAGGATGAGCCGTACAAGGTCGAGCTTATCAATGATCTTCCGGAGGATGCCGTTATAAGCTTTTATACACAGGGAGATTTTACTGATCTTTGTGCAGGTCCTCATATTATGAATACCAAGGCTGTAAAATATTTTAAGCTTACCTCGTCATCAGGCGCATACTGGAGAGGAAACTCAGATAATAAAATGCTTACAAGAATATATGGAACGGCATATACAAAGAAGGCAGACCTTGAGGAAAGACTGGAATTTCTTGAAAACATTAAGCTTCGTGACCACAATAAGCTTGGACGTGAGCTTGAGCTTTTTACTACGGTTGATGTTATCGGTCAGGGACTTCCTCTTATCATGCCGAAGGGTGTTCAGGTTATTCAGACGCTCCAGAGATGGATTGAGGATGAGGAGGAACGCCGTGGTTATATGAGAACAAAAACGCCTCTCATGGCAAAGAGTGATTTGTATAAAATATCAGGGCATTGGGATCATTATAAGGAAGGAATGTTTGTACTTGGAGATGAGGAAACTGACAAGGAGGTATATGCACTTCGTCCTATGACATGTCCTTTCCAGTATTATGTTTACAAGGCAAGTCAAAAATCCTATCGTGACCTGCCATGCAGATATGGTGAAACCTCAACTCTTTTCAGAAATGAGGATTCAGGTGAAATGCATGGACTTACAAGAGTACGTCAGTTTACAATATCAGAGGGGCATTTGATTATCCGTCCTGATCAGGCAGAGGAGGAATTAAAGGGATGCCTTGATCTTGCAATGTACTGTTTAAGGACGCTTGGAGTTGCAGAGGACGTAACCTACAGATTGTCAAAGTGGGATCCTGCAAACAAGGAAAAATATCTTGGTGATGAGGAATACTGGGAGTCAACACAGGATGCCCTGCGTAAGATTTTACAGGATGAAAATGTCCCATTTACCGAGGCGGATGGAGAGGCGGCATTTTACGGACCGAAGATTGATATTCAGGCAAAGAATGTTTATGGCAAGGAAGATACAATGATAACAATTCAGCTTGATTGTGCAATTGCCGAGCAGTTTGATATGTATTTCATTGACAGGGACGGCGAGAAAAAACGTCCATATATTATACACAGAACATCGATGGGCTGTTATGAGAGAACCCTTGCATGGCTGATTGAAAAATATGCAGGCGCATTTCCTACATGGCTGGCACCTGAGCAGGTACGTGTGCTTCCTATATCAGACAAGCACCATGAATATGCTGCAAAGGTAGTCGATAAGCTAAAAAAAGCAGGCGTGCGTGTTACTATGGATGCCCGGGCAGAAAAGATTGGCTATAAAATCAGGGAGGCAAGACTTCAGAAGCTTCCGTATATGCTTATCATTGGTGCAAATGAGGAGGAGTCAGGAACTGTATCTGTCAGAAAGCGAGGCAAGGACGGCGACATGGGAAGCATGGATACCGATAAATTTATTTCAGATATAGTGAAGGAGATTGAGGACAAGGTTATAAGCTAAAACATTTTTGGCTTTACCACTATACAATTTTACGTATTTATGTTACAATCTTTTTTGTTATTTATAAACTTTAGAGATGAAAGAGAGGTTTCAATTTATGAATTGTCCAAATTGTGGAGCAGAGTTACCAGAAGGCTCAACATGGTGTGCCGCTTGCGGAAATGCAGTTGATGCTCAGCAATCAGGAGGGGGAGTGAATGATGCATTATTTTCAGGAGCACCAACTGGTGTAACAGCAGCACCTGCTAAGAAAAGTAAGGTAGGAGCAATCATAGCAGTTGTAGCAGTTATTGCTGTAATTGCAGTTCTTGCGGTTGTTGTAGTATTGAAGGGTGGAAAGTACAATGGTACTTATGAGCTTTCAGCGGTTTCTGCTTTTGGATTTACTTACTCAGCAGAGGAGTTTGAAGCATTGTCAGGACAGAAGCTTGATATGACGCTTACTGTTAAGGGAAGCAAGTGTATTCTTTCAGCAGACATGGCTGATATGGGAGTAGAAGGAAGCGGATCTGCAAAGATTACGTTCAGCGGAAATTCCGTTACCATTGAAGATGGCAGTCAGGAAATTACTGGCACATATGACAGCAGTGAAAAGACGATTACTCTTAGTGCATCGGGTGTAGACATGGTGTTTAAGAAGAGGTAATTTATTTACACAAGCTGTACAAAAGCAAAAAGGGTTGTCTTAGTGACAGCCCTTTTTGTTTTATAGAAAATGCCATTACTTTATGTTCCGATGTTTCAATGTGGCTTTCTTCTTTTATTCAGGCGCTTTAAAGAAGCAGCTTATAAAACCAAGTATGATACCGGCAGCAAGAAAATATATGCCGGATAAAAAGCTTTTTATTATTTCTGAAAAGTTAATCATAATATCATTGTTTTTATAAAATTTATCCAGCGTATTAGTAACCCATTCGATAATATTTCCAATATCGGCTGCCATAAGGATAACCATTGCAGTTATCAAAAGGCAAGGTATAACTTTAAGCACGGGTATTTTTACAAAGGAAAGTAAAAAAATTCCGATAATGCCAATTATAATTCCATAAGGTATTCCCGTCCACATGCTTGATAATAGTCCTACATTTTTACATATTTTTATGAGATTGTATTGTATGTCAACCTCCTCGTGAAAATGAGAAAAATCCATTGCAGGCAACAAAAGTCCTAAGGTCAAAAATATGGATGACAGAAGCCCCAAAATGGTGCTTGGGTTCAAAATGTGGGAATTGTTTTTCGTTGAAATTGTAGTATTGTCATATGGTATAGTAAAGCTGCCATTCCCGTGATTTTGCTTGTCGTAACCCTGTAAGTTATAGTCTTGATGATTGAGGCTTTGCTTGTCGTAACCCTGCAAGTTATAATTTTGATTGTTGTAGTCTTGATTGTTGAGGCTTTGATTAGAATAATCCTGACCGTTATAGCCCTGATTAGTATAGCTTTGGTTATTAAAGCCTTGATTATCGAAGCCTTGGCTGTTGTAATCTTGACTATTAAAGCTTTGGTTGTTGTAATCTTGACTATTGAAGCTTTGGTTATTAAAGCCTTGGCTGTTGTAATCTTGACTATTATAGTTTTGGTTATTGTAATCTTGACTATTATAGTTTTGGTTATTGTAATCTTGACTATTAAAGCTTTGGTTATTGTAGCCTTGACTATTAAAGCTTTGGTTATTATAGCTCTGATTATCGAAGCCTTGGCTGTTATTATCTGTATTTGTCATATTTAATTATCCTTTTTCTCAAATAAAACTGATAAGGTATAAAGAGCAACTCCACAAATATATAAAATGGGACCTACTCCCCTGCCGCCTGTATAATTTGAACTTGACCCTATACTTTTTGCAAAATCGATTTGATTTTTAATATTGTTGTAAGCTTGTTCATACAGATTATTTTTCCAAATCAGTATAAATATAATAATACTTATTATTATGGGAACACATTTTAAAATAGTACGTTTTACTTCTGAATTACCAAATGACTTGAGTGGTCTTATATAGGAGTCGGCAGACATAATGAGCATAAGCAGCCCTGTTATAAGTATAATAATTCCCAAAATTAAAAAGCTCGCTTTTCCAATATACATTTCCCCTGATTTATTTCCTAAGTCAAATATATTTGCAGATTTCTTTTGGTCGAAAAGCTGCTCCCAAAGCCATGTAGAAAAGGAGGAAAGGTAAAGTAAAATAGCGCCAATAAAAGCAAGCAGCATGCTTACGGACGATTTAAGGTTGTTTACAAATCCTGATAAGTCGAAAAAAGGTCCCGTGGCGGCGACAGGCTCAGCCTTCTTTTTTGGTGCTTTTAGCTGCTCCTTTGTCAGCGTAATTACGGCAGGCTCCTCTATAGGCGCGCCACACTCCATGCAATAGTCCATGCCTTCTTTAATTTCTTTTCCACAATTCTTACACAGCATATATCAGCCTCCTAAATGGATAGTTTTTTGTTACATGATACTCTTAAAGGCTATTTTACACTTATTTGAAAATATTTACAATATAGACAAACAAAAAATGGGCTGCCGAAAGTAATTATAAACTGTAAAAAAATTGTTAATCAATATTAATGTGAATTTTATTGTAAACATGAACACTTTTCTGTATAATTAAAGTGTGACAGAAATAAACTGTATTTACTTTCTGTTACATAAGATTAGGCAGCATAGATTTTAAGGAGCTGAGGTGATAAGGTGCAGGACGATACAAGACAAATACAGGAAATTGTAGCAAAACGTACCGCAAAAAATAGTGTATTCCTTGACCTTTTTCAAAATAAGAGTTATCTGTTAAAGCTGTATAAAACGCTTCACCCAGAAGATACCACAGCGACAGAGGACTCATTGACTGATGTAACGATAGAAAATGTGTTGACCGACAATTTGTATAATGATTTAGGTTTTATTGTGGGCAACAAGCTAATGATACTTGTTGAAGCACAGTCTACGTGGACAATGAATATTTTAGTAAGAGTTTTGTTATATTTGGCACAAAGTTATCACGAATATTTCCAGCGTACCAGCCAAAACTATTATAAAAGTAAGAAAGTGAAAATGCCGAAGCCTGAACTTTATGTGATTTTCACAGGAAATAAAGGGTGAAAACCTGATATAATATCTTTGTCGGAAGAATTTTTTGACGGTGCAAAGATAGATATTGAAGTAAAAGCAAAGGTTATCTACGAAAGTGATAAAGATGACATCATTAATCAGTACATTATTTTCTGTAAAGTTTTTAACGAGCAGACAAAACAGTATGGAATGACAAGAGAGGCAGTTACGGAGACAATCAGAATATGCAAAGATAGAAATATTTTAAGGGAATATTTGCTTGAAAGGGAAAAGGAGGTTGTGACAATTATGATGAGTTTATTTGATGAGGAACAGATAATGAAATCGTTTATTAAGAGCGAGCGTTATGAAGCAGCACAGGAAAGCGCAAGGGAAACAGCGAAAAGAATGATTATGGACAGAGAGCCTCTTGAAAAAATTGCACGTTATTTGCCGATATTGTCATTGGAGGAACTGAAAGAAATTGAATTTGAGATTATGCAGTTGGCATAAGTATTAAAAAATTAATTTAAAAATAACAAGTGAAAAGGCACATGAATAATAAAATATAAACCATGTGTCTTTTTATATGAGTTGACAAAAATGCTTGTGGCAAAACAAAAAATGGGCTGCCGAAACAGCCCATTTTTATTTCCTTATTAGAAAGGTCTTTAAACTTTCTGATAAGATAAGTTAAATTCTTAGTAATTTGTCTTTTTAAGAAGCTGCATAACACGAGGGAATGCTGAACAAACAATGCCAATCATGGAAAGAATAGGTCCAAAGCCATGATTTACATGCCCTTTAACATCATCACCAACCCACTCCCTTATAAAATCAAGAGACTCTTTCTCACTCTCAATGATAGCTTTCAAATCGCCATTGAAAAATGCCAAAAACCAAAATAGAAGAACAAGTACCACTAAACCAAGTCCAACATACTGCATATACTGGTTTTTATTAAGAATGGATTGTACAGCAGGAATATTGTCTTTTAATGCTTCTGCAATGAGCACAACACCACACAATATCATAATTAGGGCTGTTATTGTAAAGAAAGCAGTATCAAGACCAAACAAATTATGATGTTCTGTAGTCTTTTCACCATCGTATTTTACTTTTGCCGAATACCAATTAAAAAACGGTGCCAAGGTAATAAATAAACCACCAATGAGAGCTAAAAGCTTCATGCTGCCTGCCTGTCCCTTCAGGCTGTTGGCAAATCCGTTAAAATTAAATGATGAACCACCCATCGGTTGACCGTAACCGTTCATTGGCTGCTGATAGCCACCCATCGGTTGACCCTGCTGATAGCCGCCCATTGGCTGAACAGGCTGCTGATAGCCGCCCATTGGTTGACCCTGCTGATAACCGCCCATCGGCTGAACAGGCTGCTGATAACCGCCCATCGGCTGATTTGGCTGAACAGGCTGCTGATAGCCGCCCATTGGCTGACCTGGCTGAACAGGCTGCTGATAGCCGCCCATTGGCTGACCTGGCTGAACGGGCTGAGCGAAACCACCCATTGGCTGAACAGGTTGACTGCTATTGTTTGTAGCAACTGGATTTCCACATGAAGGACACGTAGTCTGTCCATCCGGAATCATTGCTCCGCACACTGTACAATTCATAATAAATCCTCCTAAAAGTTTAGTTTGCGTTATATAAACATAATATCATAATAATGTTGTATCTTCAAGAAATTTGTGGAAGTTTAAAGGTTAGTTTAGCGACGATATGCTTACAAGGTGCATGAGGTACTGTTTGTATTTGTTGAAATTCCAAATAAAGAAATTCTGTGATGACAGAACATATTTATTTGTGGCACAGACGAATGAATGTAATTCCTTTTGGAGAACGTCATTTCCGGAAACAGATGATTTCATAAGCGGGTCATTAAAGGAACGCCCGTCACCGTGAAGAAATTTTGAAAAAAGGCTCAAATCCTGCTGCGCCGCTGTAAAATCATTATTGTAGGCTTTTATTTCATAACCAATAATCATAAGCGCTCGGGTCATTTTTTTAAGTGCTTCCAGCATGGCTTTCACAGCAGCAGTATTTAATGAAGAAAAGTAATGATATAGGAAATGAAGCTCATTGTCATTATAGTTGTCCTTATAATTTGATAATAGGGCAATAAAACGGGAGCAGAGCTGGCTGGATAACCCAACAGCTATGCTGTAATCAAATTTTGGCAGCGTGTCATATTTTAGGATAGGCTGATTGCTGGTACATTCATCTATAAATTGGACAATAGCATCAACAGGTAAAGCGTCAATAAGCATTGCCTCAAATAATTCATATGTATCATGATTAATATGCCAAAAAGGAATATCCATACAGATACATGAGGTACTCTTTATGTATTTTGAACGTGCCTCATTTATTTTTTCCTGTTCACAGTCGATAAGAACAAGATTAAAGTAATTGGATAACAAAGAAATATCAATGTCGCTGCACTGCCCCGCTCCCCAAATGGCAAGTGTAGCTTTGTCAGTTTTTTTGCAGGCGGACATATGGGTATCCGTTACGATGCTTTCCATTATATAGGAAGTAACAGCCTGCCTGTACGTTGTCCATTCATTAAAATATATAGCTGTATTTTCATTTTCAAGTAAGCGTTCAAATATCATGCACTGCTCCTAAATTGATAATTTTGATGAACAGGGAACTATAACGAAGGGCAAAAAAAACACCGACCCCGCAGCTCTAAGTCTGCAAAACCGATGCTTTTAGGAGTGGGCCGCCGGGGGCTCGAACCCCGCACACCCTGATTAAGAGTCAGGTGCTCTACCAAATGAGCTAGCGGCCCGTATAAAATTGTGTACATTGTGTGTTCCCTAGAACAAAAAAGATTATATAACAACAATATTATAAATGCAAGTGTTTTTTACATTTTTTTTCATTCTGTCTTGTCAAGCATAAATTTTATTATAGGATGACTTGAAAACTGCCTTTTTCACGTTATAGAAAATTCCTTTGATTTCCTATAGACATATGTCATGGGCTGTCTTCCAAGCAGACGGAGTTATGGGGACAAATTGTTCCCCTGAAGCCTGTTAAGATGGGAACCACAGCTATCAAGGACGCTTTATTTTATAGGAGCTTTTACAGCGCTTGCAAGAGCTGTCACGGTTATTGCAGCAGGGATTACAACAATTTCTATTGCAAATATTACATTTATTATTACAACAGTGCCTATTTAGTATGCATTTTAACTCCTGAATATTGCATATAAATGTATTAATATCGTGATTAAGGCTGCGGCAGCCATATAAAGAGGATTTAATTTTATATGATAAATTCTTTTTACCCATAAAGAAAGCTTCCTAATAGTATTATTACCTATTATATGCGGGTTATGTTACGGCGTGCATACCATACGGCATATCGGGTTTCCCATATCAGAAAATCTTTTTTCATACTCTGTCATAATATTGCCTTCGCAAAGCTCTGAATGATGAAGGTCATAGGTTACGTTTACAAGCTGCCAGCCGGAAAGCTTAATCTGCTCTAAGGAAAAATCAAAAAGCTCCCGATTGTCGGTTTTAAATGTAAGACCTCCATTTTTGGATAAAATGTTTACATACCTGTTTAGAAACTGTACGGAGGTAAGCCGTCTTTTCGCATGTCTGTCCTTCGGCCATGGGTCGGAAAAATTAAGGTAAATGTAATCTACCTCGGCATTATCAAAAACAGCTTCAATATTTTCTGCGTCCATTCGTACAAACCTAAGATTTGGAAGCTTCTGCTCCTCCTGCTTTTCAATGGCACGAATTAATACGCTTGAAAATTTTTCTATTCCTATGTAATTTATGTCAGGGTTTAATTTTGCAAGCTCCATTATGAACTGCCCCTTCCCCATGCCGATTTCTATATGGATTGGATTTGTATTTCCAAAAAGCTCACGCCACCTGCCCTTTGCTTCTTCCTCATTATGTATTACAAACTGGTTTGCAGCGATGGCTTCTCTTGCACCCTTCACGTTTCTTAATCTCATAATCTGCCTGTTTCCCTCTATTATAAAGTAGTAGTGTTTATAGTCCCTCTCCAAGGACTGAGACACACGATTTGTAGATACTGTGGCTTGGTTCATTTTCCCTGCCGACTGTTGGTACGGGCAATATTTTAGCATTATATAAATATTATTGCTAGGGGTTTTTCGTGGTTGAGGGCTGTCAAATGTCAAAATTAACAATTGACATTTATGTGGTTGGGGCTGTCATGGTAAATCTCATAAAATATTCCCTTGTTTTTTTTTGTATTTTATAGGATAATTAAGTAACTGTTGTCAATATTGATGTGCAATATAGGGGGATACTATGGATAATAATCGTAAGAATAATCTTAAAATAATAAAGAAAGCAAACAGGGAAATGCTGGATTATTTTAACGATAGCTTTATCGCTGAGCTTGAAAATATCCAAAATCTTAAAACGCAGATTTTTGAGGTTGACGTTAAGATAGATGAGCTGGAGAAAACCAAGGATATTTATGCATTTAAAACAAGCTCCAAGAAAAGTGCATTTACGCCTGTTGTAACAGATGACGGTGGAAATATTAAAGGGAAAATCATTGATAATCAAATAAAGGATTTGGAGGAGGTAAGATCCTCCTTGGACATTAAAATCAGAATGCTTGACAGCTCCCTCAAGATATTAAAAAGGAGGCTTGAGCTTTTAAGTGGTGCAGACGAAGCCATTTCCGATTTGGTTTTTGAGCTTGGAGTCAATATTGACAGGGAAGACGCAGAGGATAATTTTGAGTTTACGAGAGAAGAAGGCAAAAAGGAAAATCATGGGTACAATATATTGATGCAGGATGCATTTGACAAAACCTTCTACTCCACGCTTTTGGAAAGAAATGTCAAGGATGGCGTGATTAACTTAAATCATAAGCTTGAAATGTTATCCTATCTGATAGGAACGGACACGGAACGGGCAAAGCTTACAATTAAGGATATTTTGTCTAAATCCCGTCAGATTGAGGAATCGGTAGATGATATAAATGAAAGGCTGAACAAAGGCTCAGAGATAACAAAAGCCATATGGGTGGAGCTGAATGATTTTATTGACAGGCAGAGGGAAAGAAACAACGGGTATGAGCTTGAAGCAACCCTCGAATGTGCAGACCATGAGCTTACGCTGCCTCCTGTGTTTGCAATCAATTTATTTCGGCTGCTTGATATATTTTTTGACAACATAAATAAACATTCCGGGGCAAGTAAAATACAGTTTTCGGTTGAGGTAACGCCAAATGTGGTTAATGTAAAAATTAAGGATAACGGCATTGGAATTAACTCAGAATATATGACTTTAAGCCCGTGGTACAGCAGTCTGCATCGGGCAAATGAAATCATATATCTTTTGGGAGGAAGGCTTAATATAACAGGGGAAGCCATGAACGGTACGGAGGTTACCTTCAGCTTTCCAATTTAATCAGGATAAATATTGAAAGGAGTAATTCTGCCGAAGGCAATATTCGGCAGATAAATATTATGAAAAATAAAATCGTAGAAATATTAGAAAAAAATATTGAAGGCATGTCGTCTTCTGAAATAACAAATTTGATAGAAATACCACCTAAGGCAGAGCTTGGAGATTTTGCTTTTCCATGCTTTTCGCTTGCAAAGACAATGAGAAAGGCGCCTCAGATAATTGCAGAGGATATAAAAAATAAGATTGGCAGTCAGGAAATATTAGAAAAAATAGAAACGCAAGGCGCATATATCAATTTTTTTGTAAAGAAGGATTTGTATATTAAAAGTATGCTTGAGGCTGCGCTTGACAAAAATTTTGGCAGCTCAGAGGAAGGAAACGGAAAAGTAATTTGTATCGACTACTCCTCTCCTAACGTGGCGAAAAATTTTCATGTAGGACATCTTAGGACTACAATTATCGGAAATTCCCTATATAAGATATACAGCAAGCTTGGTTACAAGGTTGTGAGAATTAATCATCTTGGCGATTGGGGAACCCAGTTTGGAAAGCTTATCGTTGCATATAAGGCATGGGGCAATGAGGATGCCGTAAAGACAGACGGCGTTGCCGAGCTTATGAAGCTTTATGTGAGGTTTCACGAGGAGGCTGACAAAAATCCTGCGCTTAATGATGAAGCAAGGGCGTGGTTTAATAAAATGGAAAACGGAGATGAGGAGGCACTTAAAATTTGGCAGTGGTTTAAGGATATAAGCCTTGTTGAATACAAGAGAACCTATGACCTCCTTGGCATGGATTTTGACTATTATCTCGGCGAAAGCTTTTACAGGGATAAAACCGAGGCTGTTGTAAATAAATTGAAATCTGCAAAGCTTCTTACCGAAAGTGATGGGGCTATGATTGTAAACCTTGATGCGTATAACATGGCGCCATGTCTCATACTGAAAAATGACGGCAGCTCCATATATGCAACAAGAGATTTGGCAGCCATATTTTATCGTAAGGAAACCTATCAGTTTTGTAAGTGTCTTTATGTAACAGGACAGGAGCAGAAGCTTCATTTTGCACAGGTGTTTAAGGTTATAGAGCTGCTTGGCAATGAATGGGCAAAGGAGGAGCTTGTTCATATTCCATACGGACTTGTAAGCCTTGACGGAGCAAAGCTTTCCACAAGAAGCGGAAACATCATATATGCAGAGGATATTCTGCTTGAGGCAGTTTCTAAAATAAAGGAAATCATCGAGGAGAAAAATCCTGACTTGGAGGATAAAGAGGAAACAGCAAAGAAAATTGGTGTGGGCGCTGTTTTATTTAATGATTTATATAACCAAAGAATTAAGGATGTATCATTCAAATGGGAGAAGCTTCTTAATTTTGATGGGGAAACAGGACCATATGTACAATACACATATGCAAGGTGCGCAAGCATTATCCGTAAATTGGATAATTTTAGTCTTGACGATGAAATTGATTACAACATATTAGATGACCCTGACGCACTGGCACTTTTAAAGGAAATATCAAAATTCCCTAAAATTGTCGCAGACGCTGCGGAAAAATATGAGCCGTCAGTCGTTGCAAGATTTGCAGTAAATGTTTCACAGGCATTTAATAAATTTTATAACTCCACGAGAATAAATGTGGCAGAAGAAAATGTGAAGCATGCCCGCGCAATGCTTGTATATATAACAAAGGAAACAATAAAGGAAGCAATGGGACTTCTTGGAATTGCGTGCCCTGAAAGAATGTAAAATAAAAGCATATGCTGTTATTTTTTGGTTGCTCCACAGGTCGTACACTTATATCCGTCGAATACCTTTTCATCATATGCTTTTTTGTCTACCATCCATTTTTCTTCGGTGACTGCTTCGTGGTGAATGGTGCCGACTTGAATATCTTTGGTGCCGTAGCTGGAGCCTGAAGTCGTAATTATTCCCGGTACATAGCGTAGGTCATCTTCTGACAAAGGATAGCCACAAGGTATACAATGTTCAACCACGCTCTGTCCTGATGCCGTAATATCCAGCCCGCAGTAATTGCAAACATAATGTGTCTCATAAATCGGTTCATCATACGCTTCTTTATATACAGTTACATAATGCCCCGCTTCATCATGGTGGACGGTCTGATACTGTGCCTCCCATGTATGCTGGTGCGTACTGCCACTATTACCGTTTCCCTGATTTCCGCCTGCCTGTTCTGTTGTACTCGGTGTCTGCGATGGGTTACTGTAGGATGAGTTTCCTGTTGCTTGAGATGTATTATTGTTGGTCGTGTTTCCTGTTGCTTGAGATGTATTATTGTTGGTCGCATTATTTCCAGTGGCTTGTGATGTAGTATTGTTGGTTGTACTTTCTGCTGTTTGTGACGTATTATTGTCAGTTGTATTGTTATCGTCCGTAGCTTCTGCCGTTTGTATTGTCTGTGATGCGTGGTTGCCCGCTATACTTCCTGTCATATGTGCCATGTATGATGCATTATTATTGGTCGTACTTTCTGTTGGTTGTGCTATGTCAGATGTATTATTGCTGTTCGTAGCTTCTGCCGTTTGTATTGTCTGAGATGCGTGATTACCAGCGATACTTCCTGTCATATGTGCCATGTATGATACGTACGTTATTGTTGGTCGTACTTCCTGTTGCTTGAGACGTATTATTGTTAGGCGTCTGTGTCTCCGAAAGGTCGTCCTCGGATGAGCCTTCCTCAGTGGATTGCATTTCCGTATTATCGTCGCCTTCCTCGGAACGATTATATATTAATTCTTGCGACTCACCCGATGTAATAAAAATGAGCCATATTTTGCTGTCGCTTGAAAAGGCAACTTTGGCTGTCGATCTATCCATTAAATCCCATTCAAAATATAACATTCCAGAGCCTGTTACACGAGTAGGCTCTCCTATTTCCTTAGTAAGGCTTGCCAGTCCATAATTCTTATTAACAGTTTCAAAATACTCCCTTGTTGCTGGTATTAGATCCGAAGTATCAGAAGCTTCGTCCGTGTCAACAGCCTCAACAGTACCAATCGTTTCATCAATATCAGAAGCCTCGTCCGTATTGATAACCTCCGAGCTGTTTTCTCCTGTATCTGAACTAGCAGTCGTACAAGATGACAGGAACATCATAAAAATAAGCATGATTGTAAGAATAATTTTATTATTTCTCATTTGCTGACACCTCCATTTATCCTGTAACAGCCAAGGGTAAAACTCTGTTTTTGCAGGCAGATGTTATACAATATCGTTTATATCATCAGTCAGTTTAACAGCTTCTTCTTCCGTATATAATCGACCGTTTTCTTTATCTTTTTGAATTTGTTTTCGTATATCATTGGTCAGTTTAATGGCTTCTTCCGTATATAATCGACCATTTTCTTCTACAAATATTTCTCTAGTTTTTAAAGGTGCCACTGTAATCGTATATTGTGGCTTATAATTAGTTTTCATATAAGTACCTTCTTCAATTACTGTACCGATTAATCAAAGATTGGTGATGCACTATTTACGATGTACTTTCACAAAGTATAATATGCGTTTACACATATTATACCATATCGCATATTTTTATCAACTTTTTTAATGAATGTCTGCTCTTTCCTTTATCTGTTTTTTTCTACAAAAACTTTATCTTAACAACGAATGTTTGTATATTGTCAGAGAAAATTTTTTGTATAGTGTCATCATAATGAGGCTGTCGCACTAAGCTAGTGCGACAGCTTCTTCAAGGGGCATATATATCCTCATTATATTCCCTGATTTTTGAGACATACCACTTCTTAAACTATCATGCACTGCTTCTGATAGGCTTCATATACAAGCTCCTCATTATAATCAGGGGCAAAATCCTCAGCGGCTTTACATATTTCTGATATAACGGCAAAGTCCTCCTCAAGCTCATCAGAAATAACATCTGCTTCTTTTGATTTTCTTAATTTACGACAAATCAAATTTATCAGTTTTTTCGTTTCACCTTGCTCCAACCCCTGCTCCATGCCTCGTTCTAAGCCTTGTTCAATTCCCTCTGCACGTCCATCCTCAAATGCTTCCTCACGCTCCATCTTCATATGTA
>JAMPEW010000044.1 GCA_023664775.1 Clostridium sp.
GTGAGGTATTCTTGCGGTCTTAAAAAGTTGCAATTCAAAATACACATACCGTTTGTCAGCATAAGGCTGTGCACTCAGACAACAGTCCGTGCCCCACATAATAGAACAGGCAAAATATCAATATGCTAAAGATAGCCGGCAACCATAAAAATACAAAATAAAAGAGGCTTGTCAGTGTAATTTTATAAGTGCCTTAAATCCTTGCTGTGGCAGCCTCCTTATTTTCGTAACTGGACACGACGAGTTTACCATAATTCGTTAATGTGTCTTTTTTTAATGCCGATATAGTTAGTGTGAATAAGTACATAAGCCCTGAGTAGACCGAGTTAAGAAAATTTGCCCGTGACATGTCATGTGGCATAGGCTGTCGTCTTTCTAAGTAAAATTAGGCTGCGGCAGCGTTCAATAATGAGGAGGGAATGTATGATTATTAACTCAAGTGCCGTTTCTATGGCGGCAAAAACAACAAAAACCATCAGTTATGGGAGTAAGGATGTTTCTGTTATGAATAACCCTCATACAGGGGAAAAAAGGTTCAGCGGACAAAGCTTTAATTCCACGTATCAGAGAACGCTTAAAGGAAGCAGCAGATTTGGAAATGATATGCCGACCTACAATAGCTATGGCAGGCTGCCGGGAGATGAAATAAAAGGAAAAACGTCCTATCTTCCTACTCCGGATGAATTAAGAAGCAAGCTTGATATGCAGTTAAGAAGCTTTTTGGAGGATATGAGAAAAAGGCTTGCAAGTGTTATTTCAAGAGGCTTTTTTGGCAGCTTTTGGGACAGCAGTGATAACGGTATTTTAAATCTGTCATCGGGCGGAAATGTCAGCGTGTGGGACAGAACAACATACAGCGAGTACACATATCAGGAGTCAGAATCTCTGGAATTTAAGACAAAGGGAATTGTAAAAACTGCTGACGGCAGGGAAATTGAGTTTGATATGTCCCTTGAAATGTCAAGGGAATATGTGGAGCAGACGGAGAGTATTAAAAAAGATACCGTTGCAATTATGACGGATCCCCTTGTCATAAGCCTTGGTTCTTCACCAGTGGGAGTAAGCGACCAAAAATGGAAATTTGACATTGACGGGGACGGAAGCATTGATAATATTTCCATGCTTTCAAAGGGTTCGGCATTTCTTGCATACGATAAAAACGGTGATGGAAAAATCAATGATGGCACAGAGCTTTTTGGAGCAAGAACAGGAAATGGCTTTGCCGAGCTTTCTGCTTATGATGAGGATGGAAACGGCTGGATAGATGAAAATGATTCCATATACAGCAAGCTGTCCGTGTGGCAGAAGGATGATGCTGGAAATGATAAGCTGATGAATTTAAAGGAGGCAAATGTGGGAGCGATATTCCTTGGAAATATAGCGACCGAATACTCCTTAAAGTCGGATGAGGATAACAGCCACAATGCACAGATAAGAAAATCGGGAATGTATCTTGGCGAGGACGGAATGGCAAGGAGCGTTCAACAGCTTGATATGGTAAAGGCTTTAGTTAGTTGACGATTATGCAATTTAGTCAAATAAAGTCTGTTATTCCTTTACATATGGTTTTCAATACTATATAATGTCTCATAAGGCTTATATTACAGCCTGTACAGGGAGTGTGTTTTATGGACAATGGTAAAGAAAACTTAAAGAAACAAATTCGGGAATGGATTAAATTAGGGTATATCCGTCCCGATGATATTCCGTCAATAGAGCTTTATATGGATCAGGTCACAACCTTTATGGATAAACACCTGGAACAAAATAAGCGTACGGATGAAGATAAAACCCTGACTAAGACAATGATAAATAATTACACAAAGAATGACCTGCTTCCACCGCCTGACAAAAAAAGGTATTCAAAGGAGCACATTATTCTTCTGATATATATTTATTATCTGAAAAATGTAATTTGTATCAATGACATACAGGTTATGCTGAAGCCGCTGATTGAAAATTACTATGGCAATGATAAGGCGAGCCGCAGCTTAGAGGATATATATACAAGATTGTATAACCTTGAAAAGTACCAGTATTTCAATGTTGAAAGCAGTGTGGTAAAAGCGTTTGAGCTTTCGGAAAAATCCTTTGAGGAGACGGACGACCCATATATTAAAAAGCTTAATTTCCTTTCCCTGCTAGGATATGATATTTTCATGAAGAAAAAGCTTATGGAGCATATTATTGATGAAATGTCTGAGGAGCAGGAAAAAGAAAATCAGAAGGAAAGTCCAAAATCCAATCAGAAGGGACAGCCTAAAAATGCGGCAAAGCCGCCGAAGGATAAAAAGGATAAGGGATAAAAAGAATAAAAGATAAAAAGAAGGGGATGCCGTACTAAGAAACGACAGCCCCTTCTTCTTTAGCATCATTTTTTTTCTCAGGCTCTATGGAAAGGGTAATCCTTTCGACACGGTTTCTGTTTACCTTGGTAACCTTGAAGTCTAAATTTTTATATTTTGCGTCATCTCCCTCATCGGGCAGCTTGTCCAATAATTCGATAACAAAGCCTGCAAGCGAGTCATAATCCTCCGAGGCAAGCTTTATGTCCAAAGCGTCATTTAAGTCGTTCAGCTTGATTGATGCGTCTATATCATATACATTTTCAGATATTACCTTAATGTAATCTGCCTCGTCCGTATCATATTCGTCCCTAATTTCACCAACGATTTCCTCTATCAAATCCTCCATTGTAATAATACCGGACGTAACACCATACTCATCAAGGACAACTGCCATTGTAACGGATGAGGTTTTCATATCGGCAAATATTTGGCTTGTTTTCTGATATTCATATACAAAGAGTGGTTTTCTGAGTACATTTCTTGCGTCAAAGGTTTCAGTACCATGCTTTTCCTTATAGAAAAACAAATCCTTAATATAGAGAAGTCCCACAACATTATCCTTGGAGTCCTCATAGATTGGTATACGGGAGTATGTTTCTTTGGAAAATTTGGAAACAAGCTCCTCATATGTAGAATTTATATCTGCAAATACAACATCGGCACGTGGTATCATAATATCCTTTGATAAGGCATCGCCAAAATCAACAACATTTGAAATCATAAATTTTTCGGAGGTCTCAAGCACGCCGTCCTCGTGGCTTACGTCAAAAATCGTTCTAAGCTCCGACTCTGTCATGGCATCGCCCTTGTCAGAGGTATCTACATGAAGTATTTTGAAAATGACACCCGTAATAATATTTAAAAGCCATACGGCAGGAGTCAGTATAATCATAAGTATCCAAATTGGATATACGAATATCATGGACATTTGTACGGAATATTTTGTTGCAAGGGTTTTTGGCGTGATTTCACCAAAAATAAGCACCAATATTGTAAGTATTCCGGTTGATACTCCGATAAATTTGCTTCCAAATACCTCTGTGCAAAGTGTTGTAGCAAGTGCTGAGGCGGATATGTTTACAATATTATTGCCAATAAGTATTGTGCTGAGCAGCTTGCCGGAGTTTTCCGTTACGGCAAGAACCTTTGTGGCACGTTTTTTGCCCTCCTCGGAGAGGGTTCTCAGCTTTAATTTATTTACAGTTGTAAGTGCGGTTTCTGCGGATGAAAAAAATCCGGAAAGAATGAGTAATATCACAAGAATAACTAATTGCGCTATGGGGTCCACGTTTTAAAATCATCTCCTTAATAATTATTTTTAACTTATTTTATATAGAATGACTAAATGTGTCAAGTGGGAGTTTGGTTCTTGGAGATAACTACGTTTGCTTTCGTTTCTTTTTTGTTGTATAATCATAGTGCAAATTTTGACGTGATTTTTTTTTGCATATGGAAAAGGGGCTTTTACAAAATGCTTTACGATAAGGATATACGTGAGCCTCTGTTTGAGTTTCTTGAGGAAAGCTTTGGCAGAGTGCGTATTTTAGAGGAAAAGAATATGGGTAAGTCAAGGGCAGACATTGTTATGATAACAGAGAATGCCTTTTTTGGTGTTGAGATAAAAAGTGATGCAGATACATACGCAAGGCTTAAAAGACAGGTTCAGGATTATGATACATTTTTTGATTATAATATTGTAGCAGTAGGCTCAAGCCATGCGCATCATATTACGGAGCATGTGCCAGAGTGGTGGGGGATTATTACGATAGATGAGATTGACGGCAAGCCTGACTTTTATATGTACAGGAAGGCAGAACATGTACCTGAGGTTGACATAAAACAGCAGCTTACATTTATGTGGAGACCTGAGCTTGCAGATATTCAGGAATTGAACAATATGCCGAAATATAAGGAAAAAAGCAAGCAGTTTGTAATTGATAAGGTATATGATAAAATTCCACATGATTTACTGAAAAATCAGATGTGCGCAATGCTTTTTGAAAGAGACTACAATTCCATTGCAGAAAGAATAAACGCTTATAGGATAGCGAACGGTCAAAAGGCAAGACGAAAGAGAAAGTATAAGAGAAGAAAAAGGTAAAAGCCTGTGCAATCTGTGTTTTCCTGATTAAGGTATCATTTTCAAGTTGTTATCCATCTTTGCAAAGCCTCTTTCAATTTTTTAACATCTATCGGCTTAGAAATATGGTCATTCATACCTGCTTCCTTTGCCTTTCTGATATCATCAGAAAAAGCGTCTGCCGTCATAGCCACAATTGGAATATTTTTTAAATCCTCTCTTTCAGATAATCGAATAGCTTTAGCTGCATCATATCCGTTCATAATCGGCATCTGAATATCCATAAAAATCAAATCATAATAATTCGGATTTGTTTCTAACATACGGTCAACAGCAATTTTTCCATTTAATGCCGTTTCTACTTGTATTCCCACAACACTTAAAATTTCTCGTGCTACTTCGATATTGATTTCATTATCCTCTACAAGCAATACCCTTTTGCCTGTAAAATTTTGCTGTTTGAATGTATCAAGCTCAGAATTTTCTTTTTTGCTGTCCTGACCAAGCACATCTTTCAATACTTTAATTAATCTTGATTTAAACATAGGTTTACTTATAAAGGCGTTTATTCCTGCTTCTGCTGCATCGTCCTCTACATCTGACCAATCATATGCGGATAGAATAATAATAGGAATTTGACTGCCTATCGTTTTTCTTATCTCTTTTGCCGTTTCCAGACCGTCTTTTTCCGGCATCTTCCAGTCAAGAATTACTACAGAAAATGCATTTTCTTCATTCTTTGCCTCCATAAGACGTTTTACAGCACTGCCGCCGTCAAGTACATATTCCGCATTCATACCAATACTTCTCAAAATTTCGCACGCACTTTCACAAGCCTCTTTTTCATCATCTATTACCAAAGCCGCAAGTGAAACAAATGCTGCAGTATCTTCTTCTGCAATATTATCCAGCTTTAAATGAACTATAACGGTAAATTTTGAGCCTTTTCCCAATGTACTTTCTACTTTTATATCACCGTTCATCATACGGGCAATATTGACCGCAATTGACATACCAAGACCTGTTCCCTCTATTTTATTTCCGATTGAATTAGACGCACGTGAAAACGGTTCAAAAATCGTTTTAATATAATCCTGTTCCATACCTATTCCAGTATCCTCAAAGATAAATTCATAACATCCATTGTCTTTGATATTGGACGGTTTTTCCTCAATATGTATGCTGATACTTCCGCCTGAAGGAGTAAATTTAACAGCATTTCCCATAATATTCATAAAAATCTGCTGTAAATGCTGCTCATCTCCAATTACATTTTCGTGCTCCAATTCTGCAATACTGGCATTCAGTTCCAGCCCTTTCGCCTTAATTTGTGAATAGAAAACGGTCAAAACATTTTCAATTGTATCAGACAGATTAAAACATTCTTCTGTCAAGCTTACTCTGCCGCTTTCAATTCTGCTCATATCCAGCACTTCATTAATCAATCCCAACAGGTGCTTGCCGGAAATTGTAATCTTGTCAAGAGCATCTGCAACACGGTTTTTTTCATCAATGTGCATAGCGGCAATGGCTGTCATACCTAAAATAGCATTCATAGGCGTACGGATATCGTGACTCATTCTTGACAGAAAATCACTTTTTGCACGGCTTGCCGCTTCTGCACGTTCTGTAGCTAATGCAAGCATTTGGTTTTGTTCTTCTTCCCTTTTCATAACATCATTGATATTACGAATTGACATACTAAAAGTCAGCACTTCTTTATCTTTTCTTTCTGCTATTGCAACAGCAACAGAACACCATTCATACTCTTCCCCATAATTCACTCTCTTATTGACGTCAAAGTTTCTTCGTTTAAACTGAAGTTCGATATAATCCTTTTCGGAAAGTTCCTTTTTTATATAAGACAGATCCAAAAAACGAAACATTTGTTCAGCATGTTCTTCTGCTATAACGCCATATTTAAAACGATCTTGTCTTTCTTCTTCATAAGTACAGTGACGAGGTTTTCCGTCCTTGCCAAGAGGATAAACTGTATCAAGAGTTTCTTTTTTTGCATCAACATAATAAACTGCCCTATATGCGTGTAAAGTACTATTCATAGCTTTCTGATACATAAGATAGTTTTCTTCTTTTTTTTCATTTCTATATTTTTGAACAAATTGTAAAATTATCAAAATCATACTAAAACCAACTAAAACAAAACTAATATTTCGAATAATATTAGAACCGGAAAGAATTTCATTTCTAGGTATCGTCAATATACCTATCCAGCCATTATCTGCGTGATGAAAAAATACATTTCGTTCAATGCCGTCAGAATCTTTAATATTCTCTGCTATATGGTCTGGTGTATCGCAAATATCATTTGCTTTATAATTATCTACTAATTTTTGAAATTCATCTAAATTAAAATCATAGGAAGAGAGATAATAAATCAGTTTTCCTCTCTTATCAATCAAATAGTAACAAGCTTCATTCGGAAGAGTTATATTACGATTATCAATATCAAAATAGTTACTGTTAATATCAATAGCTAAAAAACTTTTGGTTTCCGGAATCATTTTACACATAGTTATTACCGGAAGTCCGCTTATTGAATCTGTATATACAGTAGAAATATAAGTCTTTCCGTCTGCCGCAGCTGCACCTTGATACCATTCTGTATTTGTAATATCATAATTTTTTATAGCCTCAATTTCCGGATTGTTTGATATTGATTCCGTTCCATTAAATACTTTTCCATAAATTTGAATATATTCTTTGCCATATATTTGGTCAAGTCCGTCTATAAAGGGATAAAAACTATTTCTGAACTCTTCTATAGAAATACCGGAATTTTCACGGCTTGCAATATAATTCGTACAAATATTCAAAACTTCATCATATGTATTGATACTTTGCTCCTCTAAAAGTGTAAAATTTTTTACTATTGATAGTCCCATTTCATTGGTATTTTCCAATAGGACATTATGGATGATATTCGTACAATATATAACTACACAAATAAAAACAAGCAAAATAACAATAGTAAACCAATTTTTTTTCAGTATATTTTTTTCACTCATTGCTTTTTGATTCTCCTTATCAGCTGACATTCTAACATACGTTGCTTTAATATATAATAAATGTAAATATTATACTTAATTTAATAAATAAAAACAACCATTTTTAAAATTTTCGGCAGGGCAATCGCTTAAAAATTATTGAGAAAAGTCTGGATTTGATTAAATGCTTCGTGGGCTTTATTTTTGTGAAAAAGGGCGTGTGGCTGAACAACATAGTAGAAAAAGCACATGATTTCTAAAAATATTAATAATATTGGGATAATGAAAGAAATTCCACGGTGCGTGGAGTTTCTTTTTTAGTTTTCCACGGAGCATACATTTCTTTTTTGGGGCGATGTGATATGATGGCAATAAAGAAGCTGCCAAGCAGGTCTTTGGTGATTAAGGCATGCGTTGGCTGTTGTGATAACTAAGGCGTATGTCGGAGAACAGGAGGAAAATATGTCTGAAATAATATTTACGGCACGGCATATTGTGAAGCAATATGGAAAAACCGTTGCACTAAACAAATTTAGTATGGATATTCCACGTGGCAGTATTTACGGATTTGTTGGGGGAAATGGTGCGGGAAAAACGACATTGATGCGTATTTTATCAGGAAGAATAAAGCAAACCAGTGGAGAGATTGAGCTTTTTGGGGAAGGTGGTGAGAAAGAAGTATGCGCACAGAGAAGGCAGATTGGGGCTTTGATTGAAATGCCGGCACTGTATTTGAATATGACGGCAAGAGATAATTTAGAGGTGCTTCGTTTGCAACAAGGTACTGTGGGAACAAATTGTATTATGGAGGCTTTGAAAATAGTCGGATTAGCAGATGTGGGAATGAAAAAGGTCAAGGATTTTTCATTCGGGATGAAGCAGCGTATGGGTTTGGCTATGGCTTTAATGGGAAAAAAGAAATTCCTTGTTTTGGATGAACCTGTGAATGGATTGGATCCAGAGGGAATGATAGAACTTAGAGAAACATTGAAAAGACTGAATCAAGAGCATGGGATTACCATTTTGATTTCCAGCCATCTTTTAAGCGAACTGAACCAGCTTGCAACCTGTTATGGGTTTATTCACAAAGGAAAAATGCTGGAACAGATTGCGGCAGAGGAGCTTGAAGAAAAATGCAGGAACTGCTTGAGTATATTTGTTGATGATGCAAAAAAAGCAATGGTAATATTACAGCGAAGGTTTCCGCAGAATGAACTGAAAATGGTTACGGAGCACAAAATATATTTGTATGGTTTTTCAGGCGACACGGGTGCAATCACGGAAGCGCTTGTTACAGGCAATGTGAGTGTAAAAGAAATAAAGGTTAGGGCGAATGGACTGGAAACGTATTATATGTCATTAATAAAGGGGGAGAGAGTATGAGAAATCTAATAAAAGCAGAATGGTTTAAGCTGTCAAAATCTTTCGGATTTCGGGTCCTTTTTCTGTGTAATTTAGCATCCTTATGCAGCAGTGTCTTTTTACTAATGGCTGGTGCCGATGCGACGGGGCATAAAATGCTCCTTTTGGCAATTACTTATACGTTTCATCACGCCATAATCGGATATCTTTTTTCGGCATTCTTTATATGTAATGAGTTTTCAGACAGAACATTCGGTATGAGCTTGTTGAGTGGGTATTCTCGTAGAAGGATATTTATCTCAAAGTCGTTTGTATTTTTGTGTGGTTTGTCTTTACTTTATTTAACATATATAATGATAACGACGATTGTTATAACCATAGGAAATGGATATGGAATGGAATTTAATGCAGAGTTTTTTGGAATGTTACTGTGTGGAATGATAGGATGTATTACAATGGGAGCTGTCATGCTGCTTGTTTCCATGGTAATGAAAAAGGCGGTTGCAACGATTGGCGTAGGAATAGGAATTATATATTTACTATCCTCGCTGGAATCAAATTTTAAAGAAAAGCTGCTGCCGGTTTTAAAGTATACATATACATATCAGATTGGACAGCTTGCGTTATGGGGAGATGGATTTTCACCTATTATGTATCTTGGCGTTATGATTATTACGTCCCTTTTGGCATTTGTGGCTGCCGGAATTATTTTTGAAAAGGCAGAATTGAAGTGAGAAAAAACTTAAGAATAGTCGTTGGATTTTTAAAGGAGGAATCAGTATGGATCAGGTTAAGACAGGCAAATTTATCTATGATATGAGGAAGGAACAAAACCTTACGCAAAAGCAGCTTGCGGAAAAGCTTGAAATTAGTGACAGGACAATTTCAAAGTGGGAATGTGGTAAGGGAATGCCTGAGGTGGGGCTTATGATGCCTCTTTGTGAGGCGCTTAATATAAATGTAAATGAGCTTTTGTCAGGTGAGCGGCTTTCCGATGAACATTATTCCAATAAGGCAGAGGAAAATATAATAGAGCTTATCAGGGAAAATAAGCAAAGTGGAAAGAAAACCTTACAGTATGTACTAGGTTATATCGCAGCCATCCTTGTTATTTTAGGCATCGTGATTGTTTCACTGGCGCAAGTCGGTGTAAAAATAATATATTGTCTTGATTATGCAACAGCATTGGTTTTATTTATTGTCGTCATATTATTTCTTGCCGTATCAGGGCTTTTTCGGGATTTTTTCCGGGCATTTCCTTTGGCGTTTAAAGGCGTTGCTGACAATGATAATGCAGCCTTGGATAAGCTGAAAAGAGCGTATAATGCTGTTTTGCTTGCAATGAAAACATCCATTTACATCAGCATTTTTTCTGTGCTGTTTTACTCTGTGGCATTGCTGCATGAGCTTTCTACTGTCGAGCTTATCGGCTCTGATATGGCAGTCATGGTTTTAAGCCTGCTGTATGGGGTATTTTTTTCTATGGTGCTGCTTCCTGTCCGAGCAAGGCTCAAGGTTAAAATTGACGAGCTGGGAAATGTGTCAGACCTTTGATGTATGGGCTGACGTTTACCATGTGGAGGAATAGGTATGGGAAAGAAAAATTTTGCTGCAATTACGGGTTTTTTGTTATGTGCTACCATGATTATGTATGGAATTGTAAGCAATGGTGGAATACAGACCTTGCCACGGTTTATTCATGGTCCCTCGGCAATTATTACATTTGGCGGTGCATTTTTTGCGGTTATGATAACTTCGGATTCCTTTCAGGACTACATAGACGGTTTAAGATGCTTTTTTTATGCTTTCAAGAAAGGCGAATATGATATTGATGAGCTATGTGGTCAAATTATAGAACTGGCAAATCTCTCAAGAAAGGATGGTCTGTTATCCTTGGAGGAGCAGACATCAGAAATTGAAAATGATTTAATGAGAACGGGAATCAGGCTTATCGTTGATGGGACTGACCCTGAGCTTGTGAAGGATATTATGGAGACAGAGCGGTTTCACTGTGAGGAAAGAAACCAAAAAAGAATACAGTTTTGGAAGGATTTAGGCTCATATGCTCCTGCATGGGGCATGGTTGGAACGCTGCTTGGTCTTATTAATATGATGCATGTTATGGGAGACGACCCAAACAGCATTGGTGCAGGTATGGCACTTGCCCTTATCACAACCCTGTATGGCTCAATACTTGCCAATTGGGTCTGTATTCCACTGTCTAGGAAACTGCAAAAAAGCAGTGATCAGGAAAATCTTATTATGGAAATTGTGACAGAGGGCGTTTTATCAATTCAGGCTGGGGACAATCCTGCCATTATCAGGGAGAAGCTTCGGGCATTTCGGGACGGCAGGGAGGAACAGGAGTAAAATAAATTTGAAATAATTGTGAATATGCTTGACACGATATAAAAAATATTTAAAAATGTGAAATATATTTTTATATCGTGTTTTTTATTGGCGTGATTTGTCCAAAGTGCCGTTGAAGCTGTGTCAGTATAAGAGGCTGCGGCACTCTGATAGTGCTTGAAATGGCTTGTTTGTAGAAAGGGTAATGGTATGAGAGAAAAGATGATGCACTTTATGCGAGGGAGATATGGTGTTGATCAGCTTGGCATGTTTTTGGCAGGCTTTTCCGTTTTCCTGATGATTATAAATATTTTTATAAAAAATCCCATAATCAGCATTGTTGTGTTTGGCTTGCTTGTATATTTATATTTCCGTATGTTTTCAAGGAACATTGTAAAAAGAAGCGATGAGAATACCATGTACCTGAAAAAAACATTTAAAATACGAACACGCATTAGCAGGGAAAAGGGTTATATGCGGTTACGGAAAACGCATCATATCTATCATTGCCCTTCCTGCAGACAGAGGATTAAAATCCCTCGTGGCAAGGGGAAAATATCAATTACCTGTCCGAAGTGCAGTAAGGAATTTGTGAGGAAAAGCTGATTGGAGTACATGTTTAGATGTTTGGGTACATTATTGCAAATAAGGCAGAGCTAAAATTAAAGGATTATGAAAAATATAGAGAATATTATTGTGGTGTGTGCAATTCACTGAAGGAGCGGTATGGGATTGTGAGCGGGCTTTCTCTAAGCTACGATGTTACATTTTTGGCAATTCTTTTGTCTGCGCTTTACGAGCCTGAAACAACAAGACGGTCAAGGTACTGTATGGTTCACCCTGTAAGAAAGCATTTTTATTTTTCAAATGATATGATAGATTATGCGGCGGATATGTGTCTTTTGTTGTCGTATTATAAGTGTCTTGATGACTGGCAGGATGATAAAAATTTTGCGCGTCTTACCTACAGTGCTGTGTCGAGGAAACACGTCAGAGGGATATGCAAAAAATATCCCGTTCAGGCACAAGCCATACGGGAAAACCTGAAAAAGCTTGGTTCCTATGAGAGTGAAAATAAAGAAACGTGCAATATTGATGCCTTGTCCGCCTGCTTCGGTGGATTGCTGGGGACCGTTTTTTGCAATAAGCGGGCAGATTGCCGTTTTGACACATTTTGGAAAGAGTTGTATCATATTGGTTATCATCTTGGAAAATATATTTATATCCTTGATGCCTATGATGATTTAGAGCAGGATATAAAAAAGGGTAATTTTAATTCCTTTATAGACGTACATGAGACAAATGCAGATTTTGACGGTTATGTTAAAGAGCTTTTGCTTATGGAGGCAGCAGATGCGGCGCAGGCATTTGAAATGCTCCCTATTGTAAAAGATGTGGATATAGTAAGAAACATTATTTATTCAGGCATATGGGTAAAATATTACGAGATTTTTAGGAGACGAAATGAGAAATCCTTATGAAGTATTGGGCGTAAGACCCGGGGCCTCAGATGATGAGGTGAAAAAAGCATATAGAAGGCTAAGCAGAAAATATCATCCTGATGCAAATATCAATAATCCCCACAAGGAGCAGGCAGAGGAGAAATTTAAAGAGGTTCAGGAAGCATACAAAAGCATTATGAGCAAAAACACGTCATATGGTTCGGGCAGCTTCAATGGTTTTGGTGGTGGATTTAATCGTGCAAGAAATGAAGGTGGTGGAAGCTCGTCAGATGAAACGCATATGGCAGCGGCACAGAATTTTATCATAAATGGTATGTTTCACGAGGCTGTAAGAACATTAAATGACATACCGGACAGAACTGCAAGGTGGTATTATTTAAGTGCAGTGGCAAATTATGGAATTAGCAACAAGGCTTTGGCACTTGAGCATATAAACAGGGCAATTGGCATGGAACCAAATAATTTAGAGTATCAGGCTGTTAAACAGCGGATACAGGGCGGCGGTCAGTGGTATGCCAATCAGGGTATGGGATATGGCATGCCAAATGTTTATGGTACATCAATGTGCGGAGGACCCTGCATGGATTATCTTATGTGCAGTATGTGTACGCCTTGGGGTGGGCTTTGCTGTTAAAAATACCTATAAGCTTGTCACGGAATTTATAATATGAGGAGGAAATGTTATGGCAGTAAAACAGACGGCAGGAAGAAATCAGTTAGGTGAATTTGCACCTAAGTTTGCGCAGTTAAATGATGACGTGCTTTTTGGCGAGGTTTGGAGCAGGGAGGATAAGCTTTCCCTGCGTGACAGAAGCCTTGTCACAGTAGTCGCTTTAATGGCACAGGGACTTACAGATGAGTCCTTTCGGTATCATCTTATGTCGGCAAAGGCAAACGGCATTACAAGGGAAGAAATTGCAGAAATTGTTACACATGCAGCCTTTTATGCAGGCTGGCCGAAGGCATGGGCTGTATTTAGGATGGCGAAAGACATATGGAATGAGGGCGAGAATGCCGAGGACGCAAAAACAGCCCATGAAAATTCAATGCTGTTTCCAATCGGTCAGCCGAATGACGGATTTGCAAAATATTTTATTGGACAAAGCTATCTGTCGCCTGTTTCTACGGAGCAGGTTGGCATATTCAATGTAACCTTCGAGCCGAAATGCCGAAACAACTGGCATATCCACAATGCAAAAAGCGGCGGCGGACAAATATTAGTCTGCATTGCAGGACGCGGCTACTATCAGGAGTGGGGCAAGGAAGCACAGGAGCTTCACCCTGGGGATGTTGTAAATATCCCTGTGGGGGTAAAGCACTGGCACGGAGCGGCACCTGACAGTTGGTTTTCCCATCTTGCCATTGAGGTTCCTGCTGTGGAGGGTTCAAACGAGTGGCTGGAGCCTGTGGACGATGAAGCTTATGGTAAGCTAAAATAAAAAACTACAATAAGAGAAGGCTATAGCGAAAAGATAATAACTGATTAACGAATCGGGACTTTTTATGAAGTCTCGATTTTTTTTTATATAAGAAAGTTCTCCGAACTTCCTTATAAGGCAGGATTGAAAATCCTGCTAGGATGCGAACTGCAGCGTCAAAGACGCTTTGTTCTAATTAAATATAGCAGTGATGCCCTTGGTTGTAGGAATAATGATAGTTGCGTTTCAGTGGAGCATGATAATTCTGACCAAAGAGTTGTGGAGCTTGAAAATACAACTGTGACAGATTGGGCTTTTTATGACATCTTTTTTATTGGTTATCCTAAGAACAAAAAAGTCAATTGATTTAAACTTAGTAATGTAATTGTAGGATAATAGAAAATAGTATATAATTAAATCGGTAAATTGAGAGTTACAGGAGAATAGTATGGATATATTAGATATAATCAGAAACAGAACAAGTTATCGTGGAAAATATAAAAACACTCCCATTCCAAAAACTGATTTAGTAAAAATACTCGAAGCAGGAACGTATGCACCGTCTGGGTGTAATAAGCAAACGACATCATTTATGGCAGTCGATGATATAAAACTGTTAAATGAAATAAAATCCTTGATTGAGCCTCCAATCGCTGAAACAGCACCTGCATTTATTATAGTTCTTACACAAAAAATATTTGCATATAGGGATAAATGCTTTAATGTTCAGGATTATAGTGCAGCTATTGAAAATATGCTGTTAGCGATTAAGGCACTTGGATACGAGAGTTGTTGGTATGAAGGACATATTACCGATGATGACGATATAGCTGGAATGATTGCTAAACATATGGGTATACCCGACGAATACAAGGTTGTATGTATTTTACCTGTGGGAAAACCTGACGAAGATATACATCAAACAGCAAAAAAACCATTTGAAAATAGGGTATGGTTTAATGGATTCGGTAAAAGCAAGTAATTATAAATTCTCGTTTGTAGGGAAATAGAAAAATCGGAATTTATGGATGGAGAAGTATATGGTAAAGTTTTTTCATTTGTTTAGGAATTATTATTTAGGAATTTCTTTTGCGGGAATGATTGCATTTGTTATTCAGGAAATTCCGTATATGATTATGCCACTAATAAAGATAAAATCTAATCCTATAATGAATATGTCGAATGAAATTCCCTGGATAGAAAAAACACAGGGTATATTTGGTATGTTGTCTATGATTTTGTTAATGTTAATTGTTAAAGATAACGATGAATTCTTTTCAATAGCTACATACAAAGAAAAAGCCTTTTTTACAATAACTGTTTTAATGATACTGATAAATTTTATAGGTTGGGCTTTTTATTACCTTGGTTTTCAATATAGCTGGTTGATTGTAATAAGCCAGTTTGCGGTTGTTCCGTTGTACTACTTGTTTTTCGGATTATGGAAAAGCAATTATTTATTAGTCGGAACCGCTTCGGTATTTTTTATAATTCATACCATTAACGGTTATTTGAATTTCGTTATAAAAAGGTAATTTACAACTTCCAGTTTGTATTGATAGTATATTATCTATAATATATGCAGATAGAAAATATAAAAATTTTGACGGAGGTAAATAACAAAATGGCTGTCACGATAAATATTTATTATACAGGGCAAAATGGAAATGCAAGAAGGTTTGCAGAGGAAATGGTATCGTCAGGCATTGTCCGTAATATTCATGCAGAGACAGGAAATATACGATATGAGTATTTCTTTCCGATGGAAGATAATGAAACGGTGCTTTTGATTGACAGTTGGGAAAACCAGCATTCTTTAGATGTACACCATGCTTCGCCTATGATGGAGCAAATTACAAGGCTTAGGGAAAAGTATGACTTACACATGAGGGTGGAGCGGTATTTGTCTGATGAGGACGGAGCCACAGAGAATGACAAAGCATTTATAAGGGAATAAAAAGATGTACAAGCATGACATATCGAATGATTGGAAGAAAGAAATACAGCTATGATATACGAGGTTACTGGAACAAAAGAAATAAAAGATATATTTGCAACGTGCAAGGAAACCATGGTTTGGTCGTGTATTCAGGGCGTTATGGGACATTTGTATGCGGACTCGCCGGATAACCCGCAATCTGCAATGGCTATTTTGGGAGATTTTTGTTTTTTTGCAGGGACGCCAAGTATCGAACTGGTGTTATACAAGCCCAAGTGGTGTCGGCAGGAGTTTATGATAATGACCGCATTGTCATCGGAGTGGTTTCCTCTCATTGAAGCCGCATATGGAAAAAAAGCAAAAAAGGTAAGCAGGTTTGCCATAAAGAAAGAACCGAATGTGTTTGATAAGGAGAAGCTGAACGCTTTTATAGAAAACGTAAATGAGGACTTTGCTTTGCGGCTGATAGATAAAGAACTGTTTGACTATTGCAGGCATCAGGCGTGGAGCAGGGATTTTATATCCCAATATACCGATTATGAAGAATACAGGAAGCTTGGGCTTGGTGTCGTTGCAATGAAAAATGGCGTGCCTGTTTCAGGTGCATCCTCGTATAGCAGCTTTGAGGGAGGTATTGAAATTGAAATAGATACGAAAAAAGAGTACCGAAGGCAAGGCTTGGCAACTGCGTGCGGTGCAAAGCTGATACTGGAATGTTTAGAGCGTGGACTATATCCAAGCTGGGACGCACAAAACCGTTGGTCTGTTGCACTGGCAGAAAAATTGGGTTATCACTTTGATTATGAATATACAGCTTATGAAGTTATGGGGTATTGATGAAAAATCTTAGCAGGTGTTGTTTGGGAACAATTTTTAAGGGGCTGTCGTAGTAAGAGTATTTATATTGTGATATAAATATCTTCGATGCGACAGCCCTTGCTTTATTCCCATCTGCACATCCTAGTATCAGAACAAAAGCACAGAAAACGATTCCTTTTGTGGAAAAGCTGTTCACACATTATCCGTTGTCTGTGTTACATAAAATATCCTTCAGTCTTTTCAAAATCCTTTTGTGCCTGTAATGCAGGGTTGATAAGGGAACATCATCCTCTTTGGATATGGTACGCAGGGATGTTCCATAAAAATACAGGCGGTATATCAGTG